>JAHDHS010000040.1 GCA_020631215.1 Hellea sp.
CCGCCGCGTCATGACCATCGGAATAAGTCGCGCGCATTTCGCCGCTGGCAATTTTCGGCAAATATTTGGCTTTCGCCTCATCAGTGCCCGCAGCTTCAATCAGATCAGTGACGATCCCGCAGCTTGACATAAAAGGTATGGCGCAAAGAGATGCGCCGAGTTCTTCCATCACAACCACGCGGCCCAGATCACCAAGCCCGGCCCCGCCATAGGCCTCGTCAATGGCTATACCCGCCATGCCAAGTTCGCCCGCAAAGCTTTGCCAGGCAGCCGCATGATAGGCTTTGCCCGATTGATAAACAGCCTCCGGCCCCTTCCCGCCATCAAACCAATCCTGCAAGAAACCGCGCGCGGCCTCCCGGATCATGTCGTGATCATCTGTGAAGGGGTAGTTCATCTATGTCCCGTAAACTTTCTGCGCGGGCGGGGTGATTTCTTGCAATTCGGAAATCACATCGGCAATTTCTCTGACGTCATATCGCGCACCTTTGTCCTTGACCGGGCCTGTCTTCCAGCCTTGGGCTATGGATAATTTTCCGCCAAAGCTTTCGAAACAATGTCCTGTGATGTGAGAGGACTCTTCACTCACGAGATAACAGATCAACGGCGCAACATTGGCTGGATCGAATTTATCAAAACTGCCATCTTCGGGGATTTTCATCATATCGGCGAAGACCTCTTCGGTCATGCCCGTCCGGCCCTGCGGCGCGACAGCATTGGCCGTGATGCCATAGCGGCCGAGTTCCGCCGCCTGGTTTAGAGTCAGGGTCAGAATACCGCCCTTGGCCGCCGAATAATTTGTCTGTCCGACCGAGCCCTGCAGCCCCGCGCCGGAGGACGTGTTGATGATACGGGCCTTGACGTCTTTGCCTTCTTTGCTTTGCTGCCGCCAATATTTCGCAGCGTGTGAGCTGATACAAAAATGCCCTTTCAGATGAACCTTGATAACCTGATCCCAATCATCTTCGGACAGTGACGTAAACATCCTATCGCGATTATTGCCCGCATTATTGACCACGGCATGCAGATCGCCAAATTCATCAATTGCGGATTTTACGATGTCAAAGGCGGCATCGTAATTAGTGATATTGCCTAGATTGACGATGGCCTTGCCGCCCGCATTATTTATCTCATCGACCGTCGCCTGTGCAGTTTCGGCATTGATGTCATTGACCACGACATTCGCGCCTTCCGCCCCCAAAGCGAGTGCATAGGCCCGGCCGAGACCCCCACCTGCGCCGGTGATGATAACAGTTCTGCCCTTACAGAAGTCACCCATATTTAGAGCCTCTCAATAATCGTCACATTGGCAACGCCGCCGCCTTCGCACATGGTTTGCAGGCCGTAGCGGGCCTCACGGCGTTCCATTTCATGCAGCAGCGTTGTCATTAGTTTTGTGCCTGTAGAGCCGAGCGGATGGCCCAGCGCAATCGCCCCGCCATTGACGTTAGTTTGCTCATGGGTAAATCCCGTCTCGGCCATCCAGGCCATCGGCACGGGCGCAAAGGCTTCGTTACATTCGGCAATGTCAATATCACTTGCGCTCAGCCCGGACCGTTTCAGTGCGCGTTTCGTCGCCGCAATCGGCCCGGTCAGCATCATGATCGGGTCATCGCCCATTACATCCAGATGATGAATGCGCGCACGAGGCTTTAGATTGTAACGCTTCACCGCATCTTCCGACGCAATCAGCATGGCCGAAGACCCGTCACAGGTCTGACTGGCCACGCCCGCCGTAATAAGCCCATGATCATCAAAAGCCTCGAGTTCCGCCATACGCTCCATCGTCGTATTGGCGCGGATTGTCTCGTCCTGCTCCAAGCCATTGATTGGCGTGATCTCACGGTCAAACCAGCCTTCGCTGCGAGCCTTATCCGCGCGCTGATGGCTGGCCAGAGAATAGGCTTCCAGATCTTCACGAGAAAAGCCCCATTTCTTGGCGATTTTCGATGCGCCGTAAAACTGGTTCACGGGCGCTGTGCCGAAGCGGTCAACCCAGCCCGGGGAGGTATGGAACGGGTGATCAAACCCAAGATCCCGCGCCGCCACCATGGACGCGCCAATTGGGATTTTGCTCATGGTCTGAACACCGCCTGCGATGACAACGTCTTGTGTGCCGCTCATGACGGCTTGGGCGGCGAAATGCACAGCTTGTTGAGAGCTCCCGCATTGCCGATCAATCGTCACGCCCGGAACAATTAAATCATATCCCGCTACGAGCCATGCCGTACGGGCGATATTCCCCGCCAGCGGGCCAACCGTATCCAGACAGCCGAAAATGACATCATCATATTCTGTTTCCGGCACATCGTTTCGTTCGACGATTTCCTTGATCACATGCGCGCCCAGATCAGCGCCGTGAATGTCTTGCAAGCTGCCCCGCCGCTTGCCCGTTGGCGTCCGTGTCGCGTCAATAATATAAGCTTCACCCATGATGGTCTCCTTTAAAATGTCACTCCGGGGCCGAGCTCAGCGTCCCCGTTTAAAATATAATCTTCCAGTTTCTTCATATGGTAATTCCGGTCGCCCCACTCCCCGCACAGCGCCCAGGCCCGCTTCATAAACAGGTGCAAATCTACCTCATATGTATAGCCCATCCCACCATGAACTTGAATAGCGGTCTCGGCCGCCAGTATGGCCGTATCAATCGCGGCGACTTTCGCATTATGCACCGCTGCGCCGCCTTTGATGGCCGCGAGGTGAATGATGGGACGCGTGAATTCAATCTGCGTGTAAACTGTCGCGAGGTGATGTTTGATCGCTTGGAACGAACCAATAGGCTTGCCGAATTGGTGGCGGTCTTTGGCGTAATCGACCGACATATCGACCATGCACTGCGACAGCCCGATCAGCTGCGCGGCGCTCAGGACAGCACCGTGAAGATTGATGTTGTCAATATCCTCATCATTCCCGCCCTGCGCTTTGATCAGATTACGCAGTGGATCGATGGATTTCACCGCGTCTCCGCTCTTCGCCAGAGCGGCATCGATATAGGGGCGTAACTCGCTCCGCATGGCATGTTGGATGAAGCCGGATAATTGTTCTGCGGTGGCATGAGGCACACTGATCCCGGCGATCTCGATATAAGGCTCCGGCAATCCGGCATAGCCTGCGGCTTCGGCGACAGCGGCCATGACGACGAGGGGCTGCTCTAGCCCGCCTACGCTTTCCGGTGCCATGATGCCGAGCAATCCCAGCTGACCCATTTGCGGCCAGAGGTTCTCAACCTCCTCGCCCGCCGCCATGGCTCGCAATCGCTCGACGGTATATTCGCCGTCAAAGAAGGTTTTGGCCGCGTCAATCAGGTCTTGCTGGTCTTCTGTAAAACGGAAATCCATGGCTACTTCCTCGGAAGTCCGAGCACGCGCTCAGCCAGAATATTGCGCTGAATTTCATTGGTCCCCGCATAGATCGGCCCGGCGAGGGAGAACATATAACCATCGAGCCAGCGGCCATTATCAATGGCGTCTAACCCCTCTTCCAGCTCTGCTTGCGCGCCCATGATCGTCATGGCTGTGCGGTGCAGATGGCGATCCATTTCCGACCAGAAGAGTTTGTTCGCGCTGCTCTCAGATGTGATTGACGCGCCCGCCTCGACCCGCGCAACCAATTGATAGGTCGCGGCGCAGAAACGTTCCGTGTTCATCCACGCCTGAATAACCTGTTCACCAACACCAGAAGAGAGACGGTCTTTGTGTTGTTTATAAAGGCTCACCAGACGCGCGGCGGCAGCTTGGAACCGTGCAGGTGAGCGCAGGAGTAATCCACGTTCAAACCCTGCTGTCGCCATAGCCACGCCCCAGCCGCCATGTTCCGGGCCGAGGAGGTTTTCCGCCGGCACCCTGACCTCATCAAAGAATAATTCCGCAAATCCGGGATCACCATCCAGCTGCGCGATGGGGCGGCGGGTCAGACCTTTACTATCCAATGGGATGAGCAGTTTCGACAGGCCATTATGGCGCTGACTGCCCTCTTCCGTCCGCACCAGCGCAAAGCACCAGTCAGCAAACACAGCCCGCGATGACCAAGTCTTCTGGCCTGTCACAACATAGTGGTCACCATCCCTGACGGCTTTGGTGCGAATTGCCGCCATGTCAGACCCTGCGCCCGGTTCTGACCATGCCTGCGCCCAGATCTCATCACCCGCGGCCATAGGCGGAAGAAATCGGGATTTCTGCTGCTCCGTGCCATATTCCATGATGGTAGGAGCCAGCAGGAATATCCCGTTCTGACTGACCCGCAGCGGCGCGTCGGCGCGGTAATATTCTTCTTCGAATATCAGCCAGGAAATCAGATCCAGCCCGCGCCCGCCATATTCTTCGGGCCAATTGACATTCCCCCATTTATCCTTGGCTAGCGTACGTTCCCACTCCCGGTGAAAATCAAAGCCTTCCTGAGTATCAAAGCTCGGCAGACGGGTTTTAGGCACATGCGCGCTTAGCCATTCGCGAACCTCTTCGCGAAACGCCTTTTGCGCGGATGTGAACTCAATATCCAACTTTACGCTTTCCCGTAATCCGCCGCCTTGCCGGTTTCAACAAAGGCATCACGCGCCTTTTGGCTGTCCTCATGCATATACATTTCAAAGGTGAAGCCCTGCTCCCACCGGTAAGCGGCCTCCACGTCAAAGGGCTCAATCCCGTTTAGTGCTTGTTTCGCGATCCGCAGCGCGTCACGCGACTTTGCTGCCAGAGTTTCGGCGTATCCCATCGCGGTTGTGACCATATCGGCCTGAGGGACGACTTTCTCTATGCCGCCCAGACGATACGCTTCCTGCGCCGGGATTTTACCGCCCGTCAAGAAAGCCGCGCGAACTTTGGCAAGTGGTAACATACGCTGCAAATGCGCCGCGCCGCCCATGGCCCCGCGATCAATTTCCGGCAGGGAGAAATAAGCATCATCGGAGCAAATTACGATATCTGCCGCCCCACACATGATGACTCCGCCGCCAATAATAAATTTATGCGCCGCGACGATCACAGGCACTTCGCAATGATGAATGGCTTTGCCGGTCAAGTAATTGCCCTTATTCACGCCGATAATGGCCGAACCGTCATGGGCGAGTTCCTTGATATCCACGCCTGCGCAAAAGCCTTTGCCTTCAGAGCGGATAAGGATGACTTTGACGTCTTCGCGCTGACCCAGCTCCGTGATGGTTTTCGGAATCTCATTCCAAGTCTCACCGTTAAACGCATTGACGGGCGGGAAGTCGAAAACGACTTCCGCTATGTGATTTTTGACATTTGTATGAATTGGCATCCTATGCCCCTACTCTTTTCAAACTGGCCTCGGCACCGGCAACAATCGACGCGATAAGCTCCGCGCAATTGGGCAAATCGTCAATCAGCCCCGCAACCTGCCCGCTCGGCAGAACGCCTTCATCGGGCTTACCATCGACCATGGCTTTCTGAATGATGATCGGCGCATTGCCCGCCATCATAGTTTGCCCCAAAGTCATGTCGGTCTTGCCGGCCATACCCCAAGCAGTCTTGATTGTCTGAGCCATGCTCATGCCTGTTTGGGATTTATATTTAAATCCGTTTTGCATGGCTCGAACCAACATGCCGAGCTTGGATGACTTCTCCAAGTCAGCCAGCAAATCATTCATCACCATGCGCTGTGGCAGGCCATCGAGCTTGGTGGAGACAGGGATTTTCGTCACGTCGGATTTCAGATATTCCGCTTTAGTCGCGTCCGGCGTGGGACTATCTGATGTCATCATAAAGCGCGTGCCCATGGCGATACCGTCCGCCCCAAAGGTGAGCGCGGCGGCAAGGCCCCGGCCATCTTTGAAACCACCGCACGCCACAACCGGCACGCCTAAATCCTGATCAATGACCTGCGCCAGCAAGAGCCATGTCGGCGTGTAACCTGTATGCCCGCCGCCTTCCTGTCCTTGGCAAACCAAAATATCCGCGCCCATTTTCACCGCTTTGGCGGCGTGTTTGCTCGCACCAATTGTCGGCACGCATTTCAGACCGGCCGCTTTGACTTTCGCGACTATTTTCGGCGAAGGCCCGCGCCCATAAGACAGCGCAGCCACATCATAATCGATGCAAATATCTATAATTTTATCAATGCCTTGCTGAAAGGCATGAATGTTCACGCCGAAGGGTTTATCCGTCTTGGATTTAATTAATTTTATTTCGGCTTCGCATTCTTCCGGGGTCATGACGGCAGCAGCGAGAAAGCCGAAAGCACCTGCCGATATACTCGCCGTCACGAGCTGGCCGGTCGACACCCAGCCCATGGCCGTTTGGATGACAGGATAGTCACAGCCCAAAGCCTCCGTCAGCGGCGTTTTCAGCGCCTTATGCACTTAGCCCTCTTTCTTCTTATTGCTGGCTGACATTTTCTTGCCGTCAAATCCGGCAATATAATCGCCTTTGACGATGGTGTTATTGGCATGCGCAAAATGATGGTAGCCATAGACGGCATCCATTGTGTTGCGTTTACCCATCATGTCTTCGGCTTGGTTGCAGGCCTGTTTGGTCAGAGCCATGGCAAGGCGAGGCTGCGCCGCGAGTTTGTCAGCCCAGTCTTTGACGGCGCTCTCCAGATCTTCGCGCGGAACAACCTTATTGATCATGCCCGCCGCTAAGACGCGATCCGCTGACCAACGTTCGCCCAGCAACAAAAACTCCTTCGCCTGACGCACATTTAGCTCATAGGGATGAGCGAAATATTCCACGCCCGGAAACCCCATCTGCACAACCGGGTCTTGGAAAAAAGCATCATCAGAGGCGACGATCAAATCGCACACCCAGGCCAGCATCAAGCCGCCCGCAATACAGCCCTTATGTACCTGCGCAATCGTTGGCTTTGGGACGGCTCGCCAGCGGCGGCAAAATTCCAGATAGACCTCCTGCTCCCGCACATAGGCTTTTTCTGCGCCGGGTTTATTATCATGATTGTAGTTCATGCTCCGGCGATCATCTCGGCCCTGATGGAAATCGCGCCCCGGCGTGCCAATATCATGGCCAGCCGAGAAATGTTTGCCATTGGCCCGCAGCACAATGACCTTCACATCATCATCACCCGTCGCTTTAAAAAAGGCATCATCGAGCGCATAGAGCATCTGGCTGTTCTGGCTGTTGTGATATTTGACGCGATTAAGCGTCAGATAGGCGATGGCCCCATCGACCTCATAGAGGACAGGGCTCTCTTCCTCATAGACGATATCAGCTTCAACTTTTGGGACTGTCTCACTGCTCATGATGCGCGTCTCCCCGGTGGATTATCTTTGAATATGTGCGCCCGCAAATTGTGGGGGTCATATTTTCGCATAATCGCGAGTTGTTCCTCAGTTGGCGCGGTGGTCTCCGGGATATTATTGGGCCTCACCAGATCGAAGCCTGTATTGTCCTGCACCTCTTCGAATGTCACGCCGGGATGGAGAGAGCGAACGCGAATAGCGTGCCTCCGACCATCAGAAGAGCGCCCCTCGAAATCCAGCACACAGAGATTTGTGATGATTTGACGGTGATCAAGGCCTATTGGATATTTGCCATTAGGGTAACGCTTCGGGTTATACCCCGCCCCGCTGACCATAGAAACTTCGCCTTCGACCAAGGCGCGTTTATTGTGGTTGGCGAAGAACATGGATGTCCGGTTATTGACTGTATTGCCCGGCAAGCCTCGCACGCCCAGCATGGTCACTTTGGGTTTATCATAATCCCCAATGCAGGACAGGTTCATCTGCCCATATTTATCAACCTGAACCGGCCCGACAAAGGCGTGGCGCTTCCCTTTGGCAACGATCGTAAAGACGCGTTCATAGCCGATATGGCCTTCTTTTTTAGGTTCAAATCCTGGACGCGGGCCGACAGGTACTGGTTCAGCGGCCAGATAGTAGATACCATCGCTCATCATCATGCCTGGCAAGAAGGTTTCACGCGCAACATAGCCAGCCAGTTTAGGCAATGTACCGATCAGCGTTGCAAAAACTTCCGGCTCTTCATCTCGAAAGATTTCGGAGGCGGCGGCGATGACGAGTTCGGCGAGCGTAAAGTCAGTCATCGTCCCCTCCTAAAATGCCGGCAGTGGCAGGCTGCGAATGTGATCTGCACCGCCCACGGCTTTAACATAATCATCCGCCTCGACGAACTCGGTAACATAGCCGTCCCAGCCTTCTTTCGCGGTGTCATTATAGGCCTTTAAATGCGGCACGTCGAAACCATAATCCGGCCCGCAAGATGTCGGATGCGCGCCGAATGGGGCTTCTGCCACGCCTGCGACGAGATTACGTTCAATTGGCATGCGCAGTATTTTGTGGTCATCATTAAAGGCGCTGCTTTCAACGATCCGCTCACAAGTCAGATAGGATTTCTCCGCCGCGCGACAGAACCATTCATCAAAGAACATATCCGGCCCGCCGATCCAGCTATTTCCGCGCTGATCCGCCTCGGTCACATGACACAAAGCGACATCAAGATTAAGCGCTGGCATGGCAACATAGTGGTCATCTGAATAAGGGCTTTTGATCATTTGAATATCAGGATTATGGGTCATCACATCTGTGCCGAGTCCTGCGATACAGGGCAGGAAATCAAGGCGTTGCGCGGCGGCTTTCAGGCCCAGCTGAAACATACCTTCATCAATTTCCATCACCTCAAATTCGCCTGCACTTCTCGCGCGGCGGAAATGCGCCTCCAGTGGGATGGCGTCGAGCGTCACAAAGCTGAAAATGAGTTTCTTAATCTTGCAGCTGCTGGCCAGCATTCCGACATCACAGCCGCCATAAGACACGATGGTAAGGTCTTTCAAATCAGACTTCACGATCTCACGGATCAGCGCCATGGGCTTTTGCCGCGCGCCCCAACCGCCAATCCCGATGGTCATGCCATCGCTCAGCTGATCGACAATGTCAGCCAAACTCATGCGTTTATCCAAAACAGAAGAGCTCATAAATCATCCAACAACCGGGAAGTCATATTCATGGCCCCATAAATCGCCGATTTTTGATTTCGTCGGCTTATATTTTGACCAGTCCTTGATTTGCTTGCCTTCATATCCGACTTCAAAACCGATACCGCCGGGGGCAAAGAAATAAAAGCTGATCATTTCATCATTGGCATGACGGCCAAGGCTCGCAAAGATATGCAGTCCCGCTTCTTTGACGCGGTCCATACACATGCCGACCTCGTCAATGCTGCCCATTTCTGCCATCAGGTGAATGACGCCTGTCGGATTCGGGAAATTATACAGCCCTAGCGTATGGTGGCGCGGATTATCGGCGTGCATGAAATAAATACGCTGCTTCGGCAGGCCCTCGGCAAAAGCGGGCAGAGTTAAATCATCTGACACACCAAAGCCCATAAGCTTGCGGTAAAAATCAATGGTCTTTTTATTCTCAGGCGCGGGCAGCACCATATGACCGAGCCCCATCTTGCCTGTTTTAAAGGACTTTATGCCGTGACCCGGCGTAAAAGGAGAGCCTTTATCACGGCCCCAGAAAAACTCTACGACATTGCCGGACGGGTCGGTTACAGACGCAAATTCTTTTACAGCACGGCGCTTTGCGCCTTTGGCATCACCCCGACACACGGAAATTTTTGCCTTCTGAAAGGTTTTGATTTGATCTTCAAAGGCCTTTTTGGAAGACATCTGATAGCCGCCGCAAATAAAACGATCCGCGTCCCCTTTGCGGATCATATAGCGGAAGGGTGCATTATCCATGCGCAGATATTTTGCGCCCTTTTCCCCAAAGGATTTGGCCGCACCGAAGCCTAGAACGTCCTTGGCGAATTTCGCCCAAGCGCCGGGATCCTGCATTTCCAAAATGACATATCCTAAATTGGCAACACCCATAACTCTCCCCTTTATCCGTGTTTTAAAAAATCCAGGCTGACCGTATTGAACAGCCTTGTGTGTTCGATCATGACCCAATGGCCGCAGGCATTAACCTCAATGAGTATGGATTGCTCATTGGCGCGCAAGCATTTTTCCTTGCCTTGCGGGGGCATGAAATCATCATTCGCCCCCCAAAAGGTCAGAATAGGACATGTGAGCTCCGACATGCGGGAGCCCAATTCCGGTGTCTTCATCGTCGTCAGCACTTCCTTTGGCTGTGTCTGGGCGACGGCCCAGCGCATATTCACCAGCTCATCAGTGACGTGCTTATCATCATAGGTGAATAGCTTCAAAACCTCGGCTTGGGTCTCTTTGGTCACGCCGCCCGCATTGATTTCCATCATGCGTTTTATGCCCGGCATCGGCCAATATTCAGCCTGCTCTTCCAAACAACCCGGGCCCATCAGGATCAGCTTTTCGACAAACTCGGGATGATCCAGCGCGATCTGTATCGCCACGCCGCCGCCAAGTGAGTTGCCCACAAAACTGCATTTTTCAACGCCCATGGCCTTCAGGCCCGCCATTAATGTGTCGCAAAACAGCTTTAGCGTATAATCGCCTTGATCCAGTGGCTTATCCGAATAGCCGAAACCGATCATGTCGGGCATCAAAACACGATAGCCCTCTTTGGCAAAGGCGTCCTTATTTAGTCGAAAATTAGCCCAGGCACTATTGCCGGGCCCGGAGCCATGCAGAAAGACAACTGGATGACCACTCCGGTCTCCAAATTCCAGATAATGCATGCGGATTGGCCCGGCCTGCACAAAGCGACCTTCCGGCGGGCCTCCCTCGGGAATGCTCATTAGACAAAGACGTCAGTGCTGTCTGCGCCAAGCTGCATTGCGCCGAAATTACGGGCAAAGCCGATTGGGTTATTGGCAACATGTGCGCGGGCAATGTGGATGTCATGCCAGATGTCCTGAATTGGCGAGCCCTTAAAGACGCTGCGCCCGCCCGCTATATCAAAGATCATGTCGACGGCCTTCATCATGCGCTCAATCACAAGGCTGGCCTGATAGCGGTATTTCACGCGGTCTTCCATCGGGATTTCACGGCCATTATTCACAGCCTCCATCATCTCGTCAAAATTGCGGTACATGATGGCTTCGGTCTCATCGATCAGGTTGGCACACTCCGCCACGCGGCGCGTCACATCGGGATCGCCCGCCAAGCGGGTCGGGTCGGTTGAACTGCCCGTTGCGTTTTCGATAAACAGCTTGAGCGCGTGTTTGGCGGCTCCGATCGCCGGTGTGCAGACCACGCGGACAAACATCTGCGCCCATGGTATCGCATACATCGGATTGTCCTGATAGTGTTTACAGGCAAAGCCGTCCATCTGATGATGTGTCCGGTAGGTCGGCACGAAGACAGGCTTGTCAATGACGACGTCATTGGAGCCCGTCGCTTGGAGGCCCATCGCATCCCACGTATCCTCAATTTCATAATCTTTGCGCGGCAGCAGGAAAGTCCGGTAGTGAATTTTTTCCTTCCCTTGATCAAAGATCAAACCGCCGAGTAGCACCCATTCACAATGACCGGATCCGGATGACCAGCCCCAACGCCCGGACAGATTAAATCCGCCCTCAACCGTTTCGACCTTCGCGCCCGCGGGATTATAAGATGAACTGATCAATGTGTCCGGCCCGGAGGCATAGACATCCTTGGCCGCTTGCGGATCCATGAGGGAGAGCTGATAGGCATGGACCGCGATGATGCCGGAAATCCAGCTGGTCGCCATATCGCGCTCCGCCAGCTCTATGGCAGCCTTGAAAATCTCTTGGGGCGGGCATTCCAAACCGCCATATTGCTTGGGCAGGAATGACCGGTAAAACCCCGTTTTGCGGATGGCCTCAACGGCTTTTTTCGTGACCTGTCTGTCTTTACGGCCCTGCGCAGCCTCCGCGCTGACCACATCCAAGGCTGGCGTTATGTCCAAGGTCTCATTTGCTTCTAACTTGACAACTGTCTGGCCCATAACACACTCCTCATTCTGCTTGGCTTAAAATTCCAAATCTTGTAGTAGCTATAACAGCCGGTGCGCAAATTTTAAAGGCATTCTTTACGCATTTCATACCAATTATGGGCCAAATGTGGCAAATTGCGTAGAAATAGGCGCGTTTTGTCGCGGTTTTTAGCTCATAACCGGAATTTCTGCACTTTGCCGGAGGCATTACGCGGCAAAGAGTCGTGAAAACTCACCCCGCGCGGCACCTTGTAATTGGCCATTGCCTCCCGGCACCATGCAATGAAGCCCTCTTCCGTCAGGCCTTCCTTGGCGACGATATGAGCATGCGTGACCTCGCCCAGACGCTCATCCGGCGCGCCTGTGACGGCGGCATCCGTCACATTAGGGTGCTGTAGCAGCGTTTTTTCGATCTCTGCCGGATAAACATTGAAACCGCCGACAATCACCATGTCTTTTTTTCGGTCTGTGATCTTGATATAGCCACGCTCATCGGCCCGCCCAATATCGCCGGTTTTCAGCCAGCCATCTTCGGTAATGGTCTCCGCCGTGGCTTCGGGCATGTCCAGATAGCCCTGCATGACGTTAAAGCCCCTTACCCAGATCTCGCCCTCTTCGCCAGCGGCCACATCCCGCCCGCCATCATCGACCAGACGCAGTTCTGTCCCGGGCAAAGGCCGTCCGCAGGTCGTCGCAATCGTCTCGAAATCATCGCCTTTCTGACACAGCGTGATCACACCGCAGCTTTCCGTCATCCCGTAAGCCGAAAAGACATCATCAATACCCAAATCTTCATGCATACGCCGGATCAGATCAACCGGAATGGTCGTTGCCCCAGTTGTGGCCACACGCAGGGAAGAGATATCATGTTTACCCAAATCCTCATGAGACAGAAGCGTCTGAAAGATGGTCGGCGCGCCCGGCATGACCGTGATCTTATCGCGCTCAATTTGCTCTAAAACAGCTTTGGGATCATAGACCGCCAGAGGATAAATCGCAGCACCAACGACCAAACAGGCCAGCCAACCGGCCTTATAGCCAAAACTGTGAAAGAACGGATTGACGATCAAATAACGATCCGCTTCGTTCATCCCGATCGCCGATGTGAAACTCTCAAAGACTTTCACATTCTGCCCATGGCTGGTCATCGCGCCTTTGGGCGCACCCGTCGTCCCGGAGGTAAAGATAATATCAGAGACATCTGCGTCATTGACCATCGGCGCCGAGATAGGCGTGCCGGGGCGTGCCATGAAATCAGCAAAAGGCGCCGCGCTGTCCGCATCTCTTAAAATAATAATTTCCCTAAGTTCCGGCAGGTCTTCACCCGACAGCATCGCCGGATAATCATGGCCCAAAAAGCCCTGCACCGTAAAAAGCATTTTGCAATGCGACCGCCGCAAAATATCTGCCGCTTCGGCCCCTTTATACCGCGTATTCAGCGTCACCATAACCGCCCCAAGGGATTGCCCCGCCAAAGCCACAATAATCCATTCGGCGCAATTCGGCGCCCAAATACCAAATTTATCGCCATGACTCAGCCCCGCCTCAACCATGATGCCGGCCGCTATTTTGACCTGCTCGGCCAACTCGCTGTAGTTCAGAGAGAGCGGGCCATCCTTAATCGCCAAGGCGTCGGGGCTGCGCGCGGCTTGGCCGAATAGCAGCTGTGGAATCGTTGTCATGACAGGCCTTTTAATACGCAACCGAAGAGTTCGACTATACAAACCTTTCATTTTGCGCAAGATAAGCGCTAAATCACTACGCAGGCAAGCTATGAGCTTTCAGGATAAAACGATCATTGTCACCGGCGGAGGCCGCGGTATTGGCCGCGGTATCACGCAAGCCTTTGTTCAGGCGGGGGCGAATGTGATTATTTGCGGACGGCGGGAGCCTGAAACCCTGCCTGACAAAACCCAATTTATAGCGCTAGACATTCGCGAAGCCGAAGCCGCAAAAACGCTGATCAACTTTGCCTTGGACAAAACGGGCCGGGTGGACTGCCTCATCAATAATGCGGGCGGCGGCCCGCCTGTGGCCTCCAAAGATGCGAGCCCGAACTTGACCCAAAAAGTCGTCGCGCTGAACCTGCTTGCGCCCATTAATCTGGCGCAGGCGGCCTATGAGCCCCTGAAAAACAGCGGCGGTTCCATTATCAATATCTCATCGGTTTCGGCCACGCGCAGCTCCCCCGGATCGGTTGCGTATGGCGCAGCCAAAGCGGGCCTGCTCAATGTCACTACGTCACTCGCCATGGAATGGGCCCCAGACATTCGGGTCAATGCCATCATTGTCGGCCTTGTGAAAACCGAAGCCAGCGCCGATCATTATGGCGGCGAAAAAGGCATGAAACATCTGGCTGATAACCTGCCGATGAAACGTATGGGCCAGCCCGAAGACATTGCCAAAGCCTGCCTGTTTCTGGCTGACAATACCAACTCTTACGTCTCCGGCGCATGCCTTGAAGTCTTTGGCGGCGGTGAGCCGCCCAGCTTCCTAAAAATCGCTGAAGAAGCGCATAAATTAGGATGAGTGCAGACGACGAACTGGCTATTCGCAATGTCATTGCGCTTTACGGCATGGCCGCCGATTGCGGGGATGTGGAGACCGCTCTGGCCTGCCACACCGAAGAGGCTGTCTATGTCGTGAGCAACCCCAATGCCGGGCGGGGGAACGCCTCGGATGATCTTGAACTCTCTGGCCATCAAGCCATCGCCGATATGCTGAACTCAGACATGCACCAAAGCCTGCTGCCCGATAGTGCACATACGGTCGGGCCGCTGGTCGTGAAGCTGCACGGCGACAAAGCTACCGTGCTAGGCTATTCCCGCGTCTACCACGCTCAAAAGCTCATGCGTATTGCCATCAACCGCTGGGACATGCGCAAACAAGGCGGCTGGAAAATCGCCCGCCGCGAGTCCCGCGTTGTGGGCGAAGAGGCCGCGCAGGATTTACTAAAGGAGAGCCTCGATGAGTTTTAAAGGCTGGCATGTTTTGGGGGGCGGCTTTGTCAATGCTATGTTATTGGCCGGAGCGAGTATTTATTCCTTTGGCTTATTTGTAGAGCCTCTTGAGACCGAGTTTGGCTTGACGCGGGAGCAGAGCTATCTCGGCATAATCGTCTTTTACCTCAGCATGGCGTTTTGGGCCGTCACGGTCGGGAAGCTACTCTCAAAAGTCTCCGCGCGCAAATTTTCCTATTTGGGAGCGCTCGCCTTCGCATTAGGATTCGCTTTAATTTCCCTTAGCCAAAGCGCGAAATTTGATCTGCTGGTCACATTTATCCTAATCGGCTTTGGCTTCACGGCTGCCGGGCCGTTCATGGCCAATGCGCTGGCGACCAATTGGTTTTCACGTATGCGCGGTCGCGCGCTAGGGATCGCGGCAATCGCGACATCTGCGGGCGGGTTTGTTATGGTGCCGCTCTTTGCCTATCTGATGGATATGTTTGGCTGGCGCAGCGCCACGCTTTATATGGGGATCGGCGCGGGCGTACTTGCGCTGCTCTGCACTCATTTCTTAGTCGTCTCAAAACCCGAAGACATCGGCCAGACACCGGATGGTGAAGCTACATCTATCGCGGAGGCCACAGAGACCGCACCCGCGCCTCATATTTTTCGAAACAAGAATTTTTGGCTAATCGGGCTGGCCTGTGGATTATTGTTTGGCAGTGATCAGGCGCTGCTAACCTCCATCATTCCTTACGGCCAAGAGCAAGGCTTCTCCCGCCGGCAAGCCGCCTTTATCATGAGCGTCATCACAATATCTGCCATTGCCGGAAAATTGGTTATCGGGGCACTGGCGGAAAAATATGACAAGCGCGCACTTTTTGCCCTCGTCTGCCTGTCCAATATCGCCTTCCTGTTCACGGTGCTGGCCACGCCGAGCTATGGCATGCTTTTATTTCTTGGCGGGATTGTCGGCATGGCGATTGGCGGGATTTATCCGGTTTGGACGAGTATTACAGCCGATGTTTTTGGGCGCGAACATTTCGCTCCGGCCATTGGCGCGATGAATTTAATCACGGTCAGCTTCATTCTGATCGCCCTCATTATAACGGGCTACACGCATAAAATCACGGGCGATTACAGTCTGGCCTTTAAGATCTTCATCCCGCAAGTCGTACTCGCCATGATCATCATGTATTTCGTGAAAACTAAGCCTGCTCCTTCTTCGCCCCCTAACTCCTCTTTGCCCAAAGAATAGAGGTCGCCTCATCCGGCATGTCAAAGGCCGCCTTCACGCCGTCCAGATAATGATCGATTAGCCAGCGCGCATTGAGAAAATCGACGCGGTCGAACCCGGCTGTATTCAGCCGCTCCTCCAGCTCCGGTTCGTAATATTGGCTTTT
Organism: Hellea sp.; assembly: GCA_020631215.1. Taxonomy (GTDB): domain Bacteria; phylum Pseudomonadota; class Alphaproteobacteria; order Caulobacterales; family Maricaulaceae; genus Litorimonas. The sequence goes on from JAHDHS010000040.1 coordinate 16,164, forward strand.
AATCGGCTCGCCCATTTTCATGACGACCTCTTTCAGTTGCTCGACTGAATCCTCGGCCACACCGCCTGCCAGCACATAGGACGGGCTGATGAAATCCATGACCATTTCACTGCCCGGCGCGTGCGCGCCCATGACATTCAGGGTCGACTTCACGGCCTCATCGGTCAGATACATATGCACGCCAAGCCATGTGAAAAAAGTCGGCTTGTCCTGGCGCACCCCGCCCGCTTTCAAAGCCTCAGCCAAAGTCTGGTTTTCAAAATCAAAGGCGGTGAATGCCACATTGTCAGGCACCGTGATATTGGCCGCCGTGATTTGGTCTTTCTTCCATTGTTGCGTGGCGGGGTGATCCACCTCAAAGACCTGTAAATTCGCCGTCAAATCCGGGCGGCGATAGGCCAGACTGTCCAGCCCCGCGCCCAAAATAACCAATTGTTCTACGTCCGCCTCGGCGAGTTTTTCTTCCACCACGCGGCTGCGCATGCACACGGCGCCGTCAATACGGGAGACAAAGGTTTTGGCGGTTTCTGCGTCGCTTAGGGCCGCAAACTGCGCCGTGATCGCATCCAGATAAGACTGCAAAACCTCAGTCGATTCCAGCCCAGTCAAGGCAAAGGCCAGATCATCGCGCAGTATTTTCGGCTCGGGCGCGGTCAGGTAATGATGCGCGCGCTGCACAGCGGTCATCAGTGCGGTCCGGCTGGGCTGTCCTTCAATCATAATCGACATATCCTTTCGGGCCCGGCACATACATTGTGGCAAAGTCCGGGGCTTTCAGCTCTGCGCCCGCCCTGAATTTTTCCGGCAAGTCAGGATTGGCGATGAAGGGCTTGCCGAAGCTGATCGCGTCCGCCAATCCCTTGGCAATGGCGCGGTTTCCATTATCCAGTACATAGCTTTCATTTAAGATCACAGGCCCGTCAAAGCTTTTGGACAATTCTATATTATCGACCCCTGCCTTGGCGCGGATGACATGCAAATAGGCCAGTCCCATGGGATTGATCCGGTCAATCAGCGCGCGGAAAGTCTCTTCAGGGTTTTCATCTGATAGGTCATTAAAAGGATTGCCCGGACAGATACGAATGCCGACGCGTCCGGCCCCCGCAGCCTCTGTCATGGCATTCAAAACTTCGATGACGAAGCGCAGGCGGTTATCGAGCGAGCCGCCATAGTCATCGTCACGCTGGTTGGTGCCGGTCGAGAGAAACTGTGCCGGCAAATAACCGCTCGTGCAATGCAGCTCCACCCCGTCACAGCCGGCCGCGAGCGCATTTTTGGTCGCCTGCCCGTAATCGGCAATGGATTGTTTGATCTCAGCCATAGTCATGGCTTCCGGCACCTCAAAAGCCACCATGCCCGCAGCATCCGTCATCATTTCACCTTTGGCCTGGATGGTTGACGGCGCCAAAGTTCGAGAGTCTTCGGGCTTATTGTGACGCGATGTAATCCGTCCGCAATGCATAATTTGCATGACGATCTTTCCGCCCTTGGCATGAACAGCATCCGCCACCAATTTCCACCCGGCAATCTGCGCCTCCGTGACAATCCCCGGCGTGCGGACATAGCCCTTGCCGTCAAAATTCGGATAGACCCCTTCGGTGATGATCATCCCGGCGCTGGCCCTCTGCCCGTAATAAAGCGCGTTCATTTCCGTTGGGGCATCCTCTTCATTGGCCCGAGACCGCGTCATCGGCGCCATGATGATACGGTTGGCACAGCGGATATCGCCAAGCGTCACAGGATCAAACAATGTGGGCATTAGCGCACTCTGATTTTGGGGTCGGGCGCACCGGCGCGCATGGTTTTCAGAAACTCCCCAATCGGCGCTGGCGCGGCGACTTCGGGGGTCGCGCCGTCCTTGGGCGGGTTTTTCCAGAAGGCTTCCCAACTCGGGAAAAGCTCATGATAGGCCCCGTCATAAGGCTCCCGATCCGGCCAGCGCATTTTAAGCTCGCCCACGGGCGGCTGGTTCAAATCCGCCGCATACCAATAGCAAGGCAAGCGCCGCCGGAAATACCACACGCCGTCCATACGCTCATAATTATCCCAATACATCATCTGCATAATCACCCAATCGGTGCCGCCATCTTCGCGCGGAGTTTCATGCTCATTCTTGGAATAGACCACACCATGGGCGTGATCAGGATCGTCAAATTCAATGATGTGATTGCCGATATGATGTGACGTGCCGGTAAATTGATCGCGCATCATCGCATCGAGCCAAATCTTCAGCGCAGGCCGGCCGGTCTCATCCCGGCTGACCCGTATATCCGGGGCAAAGAGATTCACATGTGCATCCACATCACGCATATCGAGGGACAAAGCATATTTGGACACGAGCTGCCGGATTGCGTCCAGACTTTCCAGCCGGTCTATTCGCGCTTCTAAATCACTCACAGCTCACTCCTTTAATCGGCAATATGGCACAATATTTACGCATTTCTAGCAATTCTTTTGACTTTCAAGCCCGTTTGCGTAGTTTTAAGTCACAATTTTTACGCAAAGGCAGCCTATGTCCGATCCTCGGGAGTTTCGAAATGCGCTGGGACAATTCGCGACAGGCGTCACGGTTGTCACCACTATGGACAATGAGGGCATACCCGTCGGTGTAACCGCCAGCAGCTTTAACTCAGTCTCGCTTGATCCGCCGCTTGTGCTCTGGTCGCTTGCCAAAACCGCCCACTCTATGCCCGCCTATCAGACCTCTGGGGGCTTTAATGTCCATGTGCTGGCCAGTCATCAAAGCGATCTGTCCAATCAATTTGCCCGCCCGAGTGAGGACAAATTTAAAGGCGTTAGCTGGGCCCCTTGCGAAAATGGCTTTCCTGTCCTGCCGGAATTTGCCGCGCTGTTTCGCTGCAAAACCCATTACCAATATGAAGGCGGCGATCACATCATTTTCGTCGGCGAAGTCGTCGATTATCAACATCACGATTTTCCGGTGCTGGTCTTTCAGGGCGGCAAATATGCCGATGCGAAAATCAAGGCAGCCCCCGCTGATCCCGCCCGGCCCGCCATCGACATAGAAAGCGGACAATTCACCCATGATTTTCTGCTCTACCTGATCAGCCGCGCACATTTTCAAACAAGCTATCCCACCCGAAAAGCCTGCGCGAAAATCGGCATGAGTGAGCCGGAATATTTCTGCCTGTCACTGCTGTCCATGAGCGGGCCCCTGCCCGCAGATGAAATCGTCTCGCGCCTTGAACACACCGGTCATCACCCGGACGCCGAAATTTTCGCACGCCTGCAACGCAAAGGTTGGATTAAAGGCACGGATGATGAGATTTCAATTTCAGATAAGGGCCGGGAAACCTTTATCGGCCTGCTCGCCCATTCCAAAGCTCTGGAAGAACAACTGCTGAAACATTTCACCGATGATGAACTGCTCGGCGCTCAGACATTTTTACAAAAACTGATCCAAATCACCGGATCGGACATACCGGAGTTATGGTAATGCTGTCAGGGAAAGTTGCACTCATCACAGGGGGCGGGCAAGGCGTCGGCCAAGGCATTGCGCTGGCGCTGGCCAAACAGGGCGCGAATGTGGCCATTGCCGGACGCACATTGTCCAAATGCGAAACAACCGCCGCCATGATAACAGAGCGCGGCGTCAAAGCCCTGCCTTTGCATTGCGATGTGAATAACAAAGAGGATTTGCAAAGCGCACTGGACGCCACAATCAATAGCTTTGGCCGCCTCGATATATTGGTCAATAACGCGCAGCAAGTCTCGCGCGGCCCGCTCCTATCCATGACAGATGAAGATATGAATTCAAACTGGAGTTCCGGGCCGCTCGCGACATTGCGCTTGATGCAAATGGCGCATCCGCATTTAAAAGAGACCCGGGGTCATATCCTCAATCTATGCAGCTCCACGATGAAACGCTGGGACAACGGAACCTATGGTGTTTATGCCGCCGTCAAAGCCGCCATACAGCAGCTGACCCGCGCCGCCGCCAATGAATGGGGCAAGGACGGTATACGCGTGAATGCGATTATGCCTCACGCCAAATCTCCGGCGCTGAAATGGTGGATTGATAATAATCCCATCGAGGCCGCCGCTTTTCAGGCGTCCATTCCGCTCGGCTATATCGGCGAGTGCGAAGACGATATCGGGGCATTTGTGGCCATGATGTGCAGCGACGGGGCGCGTTATCTGTCGGGGCAGACAATCGCGCTGGATGGCGGACAGGTTTTCACCGGATGATAGAGACCGTTCTGCCATGGTTGGGATTACTGGGTCTTATCGGGCTTCTGGGCCTGATCGGTCTAAAACACCCCGTTGAGAAAACCCGCAGCGGTATGGGCATTCGCTTGCTCGGACTGCTGGGGCTTTTAGGGTTTTCAGGCTTCTGGATTCCGGGGGCGGGCGCAGCGGACGCGTTCGGCGTGCTGGGTCCCTGGAACCACCAAAACCCTAAATTTGCCAAATGGGCGTGGCTCGGTTGGCTGGGCCTCATTGGCTTGGTTATTTTGGCGATCTATCTAGCAAATACCGACCGCTGAAATTTCAAATTAAAGCCTTGCTTGTCAAAGAGCTTGGCATGTCAAAATGTTATCACAGCCACAGGCGCGAATTTGCTCAAATGCTTTCTTTTGCAGTTGCAGCTTTTCTATTTTTTTGGTGACCAAATTATATTTGTCACCTGCTGTTTCAGTAATCGCCCGCTTGAGGATAGATTGATCTTTCCGGGCATCAGCTAAGTGTTTGATTTCAGAAATGGAGTAGCCCAGATTTCGCGCAGCTTGAACCAAGCGAAATATGTCGACATCCTGATTATAATAAACCCGACAACCATGGCGGCGTTCTGCTGTGGGTATCAAGCCTTCAGACTCATAATACCGCACAGTAGAAGCGGACACACCCAAGATTTCAGCAAATTGACCAATCGAATATCGCATTTTTAGCTTGCCTTAAAGTTCACTTGAAGCCGTAGACCCTTTGAACACCACAATAGGAGTCCAATATGAATAAGATAAAATTTGCTCAATTACCATTCATTGTTAAATTCATGACCTGTGCCAGTATCTTCATGGCATGGGTTTTATTCGCAGAATTTATCATCGACCGATATGGATGGCATGAATTTTTGCCATTTTACAGATTTCAAAACATATGCCCCTATGAGGGCGTGGTGATTATATTCTTGATCGTTTTTTGGATACGCACACATCGAGAAAAAATTCAATAGAGGCTGGGTTTATGGTTTTATTTCCACATTTTCTAAAGCGTCAATACTCCCTAATTTATTGTTTTTAATCATAAAATAAAAATAATCACTCATTTGAATCCTCACCCTTTGATCTTGCCCTATGTTTTAGGGGTTGTTGGTGAGCGAGGTTGCTCTTGTTTGC
>JAHDHS010000041.1 GCA_020631215.1 Hellea sp.
CCGATGAAATCGCACAAAGCCCGGATGGAAGATGTGCGCTATGCCTTCTTCGCGGAGGGTAATGAGATCCCCGATCACTGGACGCGCGGCTGGCATACCAAAACCGCCATGGCTCAAGCCGAGGCGGTTGCGGCGAGCGCCGATGATGATAGCTGGCACTGCGCGGGCGGCGTGCCCATGTTGATCGTGCAGCCTATGCAAGACCGTATCGCTCCGATTGAAAATGCCTACGCCCTACGCGATAAATGCCCGCAAGAGGTCGAGATCGTGGAGGTTCAAAATGCCGGTCACGCTCTGCTGCCGGAACAACCTGAAGCCGTCGCCGAAGCCGTGCTGGCCTTTTTAGCTAAGCATCACCCGATAGAGACGGAATAAAGCACGCGATTAACCTGATCTCGCGCACAACGTAGAGGCCCTATCGACCCTTCGAGACGCCGCCCATTTGTTTGCCCGCAGACGACATGGGTGAGGAAAATGCAACTTCCCTCTCCCTTGAGGGAGAGGGGGGACCGCGAAGCGGTGGGTGAGGGTGTACCCAACCTAGATTAGTACACCCTCATCCGTCACTTCGTGACACCTTCTCCCTCAAGGGAGAAGGAAGGTATAATTGAATCCGCGTTTTTCCCTGAATTTTCCATAGCTGTTTCAATCGCTTGTAAAATAATCATCCATTTGAATCCTCAATCTCGAAAATTGCCCTATTTTAGAATCGTTCTTTTGGTCACGGGACGGGTGAGACGTCACTTACCCGATCAGAGGACGGTGCGGGTTGAGCGCCGGGTGGTGACACATTCGGGTGTGCCGGGCCTGCTGGCGAGAGCTGACCAGACGTGCAGATCTTTACAACATCTGCATTGACTGTCTGCGTATATACCGGCCGTCAGCGAAAACGCATCGCCGCGAACCTTGGCGTTCGTGTAAAATATGATTCTAACCCTATGGTGTCCATCATGAACGCCAGGGTTCGCGGGCTGTCCTTACCTCAAGGATTTAACCCAAAGGCTGAGCGCCAGATCGCCAGTAGGAGGAAAAACTTGTCTGCATCTTACATGTCATCCCGGACAAGCCGCGTAGCGGCGCGATCCGGGACCTCTTAACTGTTTGTGGGTCAAGAGGTCCCGGATGTCGGCGCTGAGCGCCTCCTCTGGGATGACAGGGAAAGTGGGCTGGTGCTGTGATATAAATTCACGAAGGGAATTTATTTGAAACAAGAAAATTAAGCCGGAAAGGCATTAAATGATACCGTTCATCAACTTACAGAACCGCGCCTTCGAGCTGTTGCTCCAAGGCCTCTTTGCGGTCTTTGACGGCTTTGAGTTCCGGATAGAGCTTATTGGCTTCGCGGTAGGCTTCGAGGGCCTCTTCTGTGCGGCCGAGCTGTTCAAAGACATTGCCCATAGTCCAAAGGGCATAGAAATGTCGGGGTTCGATAATCAAGGCCTGCGCGGCTTCGGTCAGGGCGCGGGAGAAATCCTTTTCTTCCAAAGCCAGTCTGGCGCTGCGCGCCCAGCCTTCGGCGTAATCCGGAGACAGACCTGTGACGCTGTCATAAAAGCGGCGGGCCTTGGCGTTTTTGCCTTTGCTCTGAGCATCAGAACCACGGCGCAAAACCAGATTGATCGAGGGAGAGCCGCTATCCAGCCAGATCGCCCAGATTTCCTCGGCGACCAAATTGGCAGATTCGGCATCGGGCGCAGCAGCCAGGCGCTCAAACATTTCATCCAGCCGGGCGGTTCGCTCGGCCGACTTGCTGAGTTTGGAATAATCAGGCTGATCCGGTTTGTCTGCCTCTTGGGCCTGATCCGCTTTATCCGCACCGGGTGTTGTGACGGGTGGTTGCGGCACTGGCAGTGGTTCGGGCGGCGGCAAAGTCTGGGCATAGGCCGTGCCGCCCATCAAAGCCGCCAGAATCAGACCGGATGTGATGTATCTCATCATGCAAATACACTGACGCCTCCCGCCATGTCTGGCAAGAGGCGTATTCAGTTTAATGCGCAAGGCATCGGCCCTGCGGAAATCAGATTACCCTTGGCGGGCCTTGAAGCGTGGGTCTGTCTTGTTGATAACGTAAAGACGACCTTTCCGGCGCACGATTTGGCAGTCGCGGTGACGGTTCTTCAGAGATCTAAGCGAGCTACGAACTTTCATGGCGCTGACTTTCTACTCAAATGTTAAATTGAAGCCGCGATATAAGGAGCGACATTCATGAAGTCAACGGCCAATACTATATGTTTGAACGCCTATTCTATTAAGGAATTTGGCTGTTTTGTCATGTTAAAGCCTCTGGCGGCCCGCGGGCAAGCTTGGTATCAGCGATTCATGCGATATTTTATTCTCTCCACGGCCTGTATTTCTGCTTTCACCTTAATGTCCGCCTGCGCCAGCGCGCCGGTGGCCTCTGCCGAAGCGGCGCAAACGGGCTCCACTTCGACTGAGTTGCGGGGGTCTGCCATGACGCAGGCTGAGAAATTTGCCGCATGGAAGCAGGATTTCATACGGCGGGCTATCGCCAAAGGTTATGATGAGACGCTCGTCAAACGATTAATCTTGCCGACTGAGATCAATGATCTTGCCCTGGACCGGGATAAGGCACAGCCGGAATTTACCAAGCCCGTCTGGTCTTATATTGACGGGGCGGTCAGCGCCGACCGATTAAATACGGGGCGGCAGAAACTGGCCGACCACGCCGCCACATTTGGCGAAGTGGAGGATCGATACCCTGTTCCGCGCCACATCCTAACAGCCATTTGGGGGCTGGAAACGGCTTATGGCCGTATCATGGGCAATCATGATGTGCCGTCGGCTCTGGCGACTTTTGCCTTTGATGGTCGCCGCAAAAAATTCGGCGAAACGCAGCTCTTTGCCTTGCTAGATATGCTAGCCGCCGGAGATGTCCGCGAAAGTCAGCTGATCGGGTCCTGGGCCGGGGCCATGGGCATGACCCAATTCATCCCCAGCACGTTCCGCGATTATGCGGTAGATTTTGACCGGGATGGCAATAAGAATTTGTGGGAAAGTGAGCGGGATGCGCTGGGCTCTGCCGCGCATTATCTGGCGCGGTCCGGCTGGCAGGCCGGCGAACCTGTCATGGCCGAAGTGAAATTGGTCGACGGCTTTGACTATTCAGTCGTTGAAGGCCCTGCCAAGACGGTCAATGAATGGACAGCTTTGGGGGTCTCGCCTATTTCAGGACAACGCTGGAGCGCAGAAGCCGGGTTCCTGCGGGCTAAATTACTCGCGCCCGCCGGTCACAGAGGGCCAAAATTGCTGACTTTCAAGAATTTCGATGTCATCAAAAAATACAACAACTCTACCAGCTATGTCATGGGCGTCACCGTATTGGGTGAGGCCTTAAGAGGAAAAAGCGCACTCACAACGCCATGGCCGCGCAGTGATGAACCTTTGTCACGCACGGATAAAGAGGCCATGCAGAAAAAACTGACTGCCCTGGGCTTTGATACGAAGGGTGTGGACGGCCAGATTGGACCGAATACACGCCGCGCGATTCGGGCCTGGCAGGCTGCAAATGGCTTGCCCGCCGATGGCTACGTTGAGAAACGCATTTTTGCGCGGATAATGGCGTCAAAATAAGCGAATTTTATGTCATGTTCCTGTCATATTACCTTTACAAATTGTAATCTAGTGCCATGTTTCGGCCTCATTCCGCTACAAGGTGGAGGACATCAGACACATATGGAGGGAAACCATGTCTAAGAAATTATTGATTGCCGGTCTTGCCGGAACAGCTTTGCTTTTTACTGCTTGCGGTAAAGCTGAAGAAGCGGCTGAGAAAACCAAAGCTGCTGCCAGCGAAGCTGCTGACAAAGCTGGTGATGCGGCCGCTGAAATGAAAGATGGCGCGGCTGACGCTATGGATAAGGCCGGCGATGCGATGGACAAAGCTGGCGAGAAAGCCGGAGAGGCTATGGACGCCGCCGGAGACAAAATGGACGCTATGAAAACTGAGGCGGCCAATGCAGCCGAACGCACACAGGCAGAGCTAAAAGCTCAAGCTGACAGCGTCAAAGATGCTACCATCGCCAATGCCAAACGTCTTCAAGCCGAGGGTAAGGTTTCTGCGGAAGAGGCTGAGAAAATGATTCAGGCCGCTAAAGATAAGGCTGACGCGATGGTCGAAGCCGGTAAAGATATGGTCGAGGACACAGAGCAGTAAGTTGCTTAACTTTGAACCAAACAAAACCCCGGCTAGTTCCGGGGTTTTTTCATAGCGTATATATGCTAATTTTCGCGGGGCTTAATTTCTACGATGCCGTCTCCTAAACCGCTCACATTATGCGAAGCGCCGAAACTGGACTGGTCGCGGCCCGGCGCTCCCGCCGCCAAAGATTTTGACGATATTTATTTCTCTGTTGAGGGCGGGCTAGAAGAATGCAAAACCGTCTTTCTGGCCGGTTGCGGCCTACCCCAAGGATGGCAAGACAAACCAGTTTATACGATCGGGGAGTTAGGATTTGGAACCGGGCTGAACTTTCTGACAACCTGGCAGATGTGGGACAAAACTAAACAGGCCGCAGACCGCCTTCATTTTGTTAGCTTTGAAAAATATCCCTTTGATGCGGCGCAGTTGAAACAGGCTTTGCAGGCTTGGCCTGAGTTAAAACTATACGCAGATCAATTAATCTCAGCATGGCCCGGACGGGTGAAAGGGTTTCATCGTCTGCATTTCGGTAATGTGACATTGACCCTAATCCATGATGATATTGAAGCGGGGTTGGACGGTTTAAAAGCCTCCGTAAATGCATGGTTCCTTGACGGGTTCAGCCCGGCGAAAAACCCCGGCATGTGGTCTGCGAAGAACATAAAACAGCTGGCCAGTAAATCCAGTCCTGGAGCAAAAGTGGCGACGTTTACCGTCGCAGGGTCTGTCCGGCAGGCATTATCAGAAGCCGGGTTTTTAGTTGAGAAAAAGCCAGGCTTTGGCAGGAAACGCGAAAGACTGGAAGCATTCTTACCCGGAACAATGCCGGACGTGAGAACAATCCCAGCGCCGACAATTTTGGGGGCCGGCATTGGCGGCGCCAGCTTGGCACTCGCGTTTAAACGGCGGGGTATCACTCCAAAGATTATTTCACGCGGCTTGGAAAAAGCGGCGAGCGGAAATCCAGCGGCGATTATCAAGCCGCGGCTGGACTTGCAGGATCGTCCAGAGAGCCGGTTTTACCTCTCTGCCTTTCTCTATGACCAAGAACTTTATGAAGCTGCTGGGGCCGTCATACATCGCGGTATTCGTCACACCCCCAAAGACGATTCCGAACTCAGACGTTATCAAAAATTGCTTAACCAAGCCCCCCTGCCTCATGGGCATTTAGGCATAGATCAAGGCGACTTGATTTACCAAAGCGGACTGATTGTAGATCCGAAAATTATGAGGGATTACGTGCTTTCAGGCTGTGATATTCTCAAACGCGATATTGAAAGCCTGGATGAGATAGTTTCAGATGGCCCTGTAATATTGTCCCCAGGTTTTGGAGTTAAGGCGCTGTTACCTGATCTTGGTTTACGGTTTTCAAGAGGCCAGCTTACATGGGCTAAAGGAAGCGTGCCAGAACCGTTGACTTATGGCGGCTACGCCATTCCTCTTGCGGAAGATATTCTAGTCGGGACGACACATGACAGACTTGGCCCTGAGAGCCCCTTTCAACTTCGCCCCAAAGATGACGAAAAGAATTTATCCGGCTATATGACTAAAACTGGGCAAACACTATCACAGTCAAAACGACCGTCTCGTGCAAGTGTCCGTGTCAACACGATTGATACAATCCCCCGGGTTTTAAGTCTTCAGGATAAAATATGGCTTCTGACGGGGTTAGGCTCGCGGGGCTTTGTCTTCGCGCCCTTATTGGCCGAAGCCATCGTCAGTGAAATTTTGGGGGAGCCGTCCCCTATTGAGAGGAAAATGTGGGCGCGCCTGTCCAGTTAGTAAGCGACCGAGAGAGAGTTCGATCCCTCACCGGCACTAACAAGCGCGCCCGTAAGGCCTCACGTCAGTTGAGGCTTTTCGATTGGGTTATTTCGTGTGTTTCACGTCGATATCAGCAGCGCCCGAGTCTGATTGGACCAGTTCACCGGTCACGCGCTCAACTTCAATGTCAGCGGCTCCGCTTACCCGAAGATTTGCCGTTGCAGCTGTGCCACCAAACTCGACATTCGATGAGCCTGACGCAGTTATGTAGAGCTCGCTCACATCGCCAGCATCAATTTCGGCATCTCCTGATCCTTTCAGTTCAAGAGACACGCGGCCATATGCACTGTCCGCATAAAAATCACCTGACCCTCGCCCTTTATAAGCCAAGTCACCCCGAACCGACCCGAAATTCATATCACCGGAACCATGGCTGTCAGCAAATAAATCACCTGACACGTCCCCGATTTCTACATCACCAGAGCCCTTAATGGAAATTTCTGCACTCCCGGCTGAAACCACAGACCCGTCGCCAGAGCCAGAGAGATTTAAAACCAATGAGTCTATATCTCCTAACTCAATATCACCTGAGCCTCTGAGGGAAATCTCGGCTTCGGGCACATTAGCGGCAGTAAAATCACCTGATCCACTTGATTTAATTTTGATAAAATCTTGGGCATTACCGATTTCTATGTCACCGCATCCACGCGTTTCACTCGACAGACTGCCGACATCCGGGGCTCCGTACGTGAATGGAATCGACTCATTGATAATTACATCTACATCCGCTGGAATAGTAAGTTTAAGCTTTGGGAATTCATCCAAGTCTTTATATCCGCCAAAGCGTCCCTGGGACTTCTTGCCGTCCTCTTTCTTACCCCAACTCCAGCTAAAGGAATATTTGCCCGAATAGCCGCGACAATTGGTGGTATCAACCTCCTCAAGCCCGCCATCGACAACGAGTTTATTATCAGACATCGTAAGATCCAGCGTGTCGTTTTCTCTGACGATATCGGCTTCTAACTCGGGCCCATTTGACCACTCAATCGTACCGATAAAGTTTTTAATCTCTAATACTTGGCCGTCATTGGCCAAGGCTGTTGTCGACATTAAACCCGACATAAGCATTGCAAAAATGAACTTTCTCATGCCTAAAATCCAACTTTGATTGTGTGACCATTGCGTAATTTCAAGCGTATCGCGAAATCCGAGTCTTCAGTCACATTTAGGGACAAACCTTCTTCAGTCTTCGCCGCAATATCCAAATGTGAGATTTGCATATCTACAGCTGTTACCGGGTTATATTTTCCTGTGACAGCCGGGGCAGTGGTGGCACCCAATCCTACTCCGGCTATACCAATTAATGTTATCGTTGTTTTGATCATGGCAGTCTCTCCTTTCTGCAGATTTGTTATAATTTCCGGGCTTGGCACGGCCCGGTGTTCATAAGATTTAGCCTATCCTTCCAGATCACGGAAATCGCGGCGCAATTTCCATTCCCGGCTGGTAACTGATTTTTCCAAATCCTGCAGCCGAGTCTCTAGCGAACGATACTTAGACTGCACATCCCGGAAGCTGGTTGTCTGAAGGATCGGCGAAGGCGTAAACTCGGTATCATTTTTCTTTCCACGGCCTTTGCGGCGGGCCCGTCTGGCTTCGCGGTACTCGCGGCGATAAGGGGCACGCTTGTCACTCGGGATAAAGAGCCAGAGGATAAAGTAGGCCAGTAATGGAAACCCTAGGAAAATCACAGATAAAACGAACAGAATACGCATCACCGTGTGATCTATTCCGAAGTAATCTCCGAACCCGGAGCAAACTCCGCCAAGAACGCCGTCAATTTTATTCCGGCGTAACTTGTGCGGGCCGGCATAATCATAGCCATCATCTGACCCGTCCCATTCCATATCATACATCATGCGGTGGGATTTGTTCTTGTAACGTCTAGGCATTTTTCTTCTCTCTCCAATCTGGAACTTCATCATCCAGGATTTTCTCCAGGACAGCGACACGTTGATCCAATGTGTCGGCAATTTTAGACATTTGCTCGAGCTCGGCCATTTGGTCTCCGCTCATGTGATGCATCATTTTCTCTTTGTGCTGATAATGCATTTTCAGCATTCCGGAGGCTATGCCGCCAATGATCGCCACAATCGGGATCATAAAAACCAGTACGGCTGGGTGAAAGATTTCCATCTTTTGTCTCTCTCTTTTTAGTTGTGCCCGGAAGGGGCCTGGGATGGGGGAGGACAGTGCCTACCTTCCGGGCTTTGCAGGTCAATTCAGTTCGAAGGGGAATTAACCGGCTTTCTTTTTGGAACCATTTGCAGCTTTTGGCGTCTTCACTTTGGCTTTAAGAGCGGCCAGTTCAGACTCGACTGCTTCATCGGCTTCGAGGGCGGCGAACTGGCTTTCCAAGCTTTCGCCGGAGCCAAGATCAAACGCTTCGACATGGGCTTCCAACTCATCGACTTTGCGCTCCATTCGCTCATAGCGGGCCAGTGCATCCTCGACTTTCGTGCCCTTTAGCTGCGTGCGAACCTTGATTTGGCCGCGAGCCACTTGGCCGCGCATCATAAGGGCTTTGTGTTTAGCCTTGGCCTCATCAAGTTTGGTTTGTAGCTTGGACAAATCGGCATCGGCTTTCGCGACAGCTTCATCCAGAATATCTATCTCTTTCAAGACGACATCATGCATAGCTTGCGCTTGTTGCTTGGCAGACAGAGCGCCGCGGGCCAAATCCTCGCGATCTTTAGTTAAAGCAAGTTCGGCTTTGGCTTCCCAGTCACCAGCGCGAGCTTTATACTCTTCGGCTTTGCGTGAAAGCTCTTTACGTTCCGCGATATTACGCGCGGCATCGGTGCGCACTTCAACAAGTGTGTCTTCCATTTCCTGAATGATCAATCGCGCGATCTTCTCAGGGTCTTCGGCTTTATCAATCATCGCATTCAGGTTTGAATTGATGATGTCGCCCATGCGTGAAAAAATTCCCATTTTCGTCTCCTAAAACTTTGCCCTCTTGTGTGTGGGCTTCGGGGTTAAAATATTTTCGCGACCAGGAAGCCGGCGGCGAAAAAGCCCCAAACTTCCGGGTGGCGCGTGGTTACGTAGCGAACGAAGCGGGCACCTTTGCGGCGCCAGCTTTCGGTGTGTTCGGTATAATTACTCATCAACCGTCCCCTACCCTAAAAACCAAATCCGGCGATCCGGCCGCCAACACGTGTTGGGGTCAATACGGATGAGCGGCGGCGTGACCGGCTGTGGCGGGCGGGGATAGATGGTGAAACATCGGTGGCACCCAATGTTTTTGTGTCTATATCGATAGTACGGAACGTCATGATCTCTCTCCTTTGTCTCTGACTTTCTTTGCTTTCGTCTCCTTGCGTCTTTAGGGATGTCCCTTTCGACAATCAAAATATTGCTCACCAAACTAAGAATGTCTATTTTTTATAAATCATTGATATTATTGATTTTTTCAGTTTCAGTGAATTTTGAACATCATATGAATGGTATATTTTGCTTATTTTTAGTTATATACACCAAATATATTTAGTGTATAAAGCCAATTATGGCAACTTTACCACCACAACCCATTGGGCAGTCTGATTCCTTTATGTCACTTATGGACAAGGTCTCTGATACAGCTGCACTGGATAAGCCCGCCCTTGTGACGGGCGAACACGGAACGGGCAAAGAAATGGTTGCCTCAAGGCTTCATTTCCTCTCACCGCGATGGGAACAGGTCTTTATATCTGTGAATTGCGCCGCCTTTACGGATCAAGCTTTGGACGAAGAACTGTTTGGGCAGAGTTTTTTGGATGGACGTGATGACACAAATGGCCGTTTTTATCATGCGGATGGCGGCACACTGTTTTTGGATAATATTGAATATGTTTCGCCTCGATTGCAGGAAAAACTCATGCGAGCCGTAGAATATGGTCAATATGAAGCCAGGGGCGAAGCTCAGACACAGGATGTAGATGTAAGGGTCATTGCCGCCACCTCCATGGACTTACCGGCTGCCGTCGCAAGAGGTGAATTTCGAGGTGACTTATTGTATAGGCTTGCTTTTGACGTCTTAGCTGTACCGCCTTTGCGCAGCCGTAAAGATGACATTCTGCCCCTTGCCGAGCATTTTGGGCGAAAAATGGCAGCCGATTTAGGCGCTGACAGATTCCCGGGTTTCACCGCTGAAATGGCGGAATTGCTGCTGACACAGACATGGCTTGGCAATGTTAGGGAGCTTAAATCTGTTGTGGAGCGTAATACGGCGAAGGCTTGGCTGCTAGATGAAACGCTCTCCACCCCCCTCTCGGACTTACAGTTAGACCCCTTTGAAGGCCCGCATCGTCTGAGAAGTTCACGCCCTCTGCCAAATACAAGCTCATTACCACCTCAAAATTTACGTCGCGCGGGCTCTTCAGCGCCAGAAACGCCTCCGGTGCAGCCTGAACTTGAGACAGAAAACGCCCCTGAAACGAATAGCCTTGAGGCTCGCGTTATGGCTTTCGAGCGCCGCCTTATTGATGAAGCCATGACACGACACAAGAACCATCAAGGGCGGGCCGCAGACTATTTGGAACTGACATATCATCAATTTCGAGGCTTACTCAGAAAACATGATCTCAAAAAATAAGTAAAACCTCTTGGCAGCAACCCTACTTTCCGATTAACGTTCGGAAAAGCAAAAGGGGAACATCATGCGCGCCATTAAACTGCTTAGCGTCAGCGTATTAACGCTTGCTGGATTGACAGCCTGCCAATCAGAAACCGATAGAAAGACGGAAGAGACGCCTATCGCCAAGGTAGACGCAGCTGACGTCGTACGAACTGCCACGAAGAATGCCTATTTCGGCGATTTGCACGTCCATACGAAAAACTCATTCGACGCATCAATCGTCGGCACACGCACAAGCGCCGATGACGCTTACCGCTTTGCGCAAGGCGCGACGATAGACAATGGCGCTGGAAAAAAGATCAAGCTCTCCGGTCCGCCACTGGACTTCTATGGCGTAACCGATCACGGCGAATATATGGGCGTCATCATGTCTATGCAGACCCGTGGCTCTGAACTGTCCAAAACCCCGACGGCCAAAGCCATATTTGGCCTCACCGCCGGTTCTCGAGAAGACCGTATGAATGCTTTCATGGAAATCGGGACAAGTGTTGTCACCGGCGAGCCAAAAGAAGACATTTATGATCGCGATTTTATCGACAGCGCATGGGCAGAGAATGTCGCCGCCGCAGAGAAACATAACCAACCCGGCAAGTTCACGACTTTCGCCGGATATGAGTTCACCACGATGCGGGTGATTGGCGAGATTGAGGACCAACTCGGCGCGACCAATCTGCACCGGAATGTTATCTTCAAGGACAAGGCCCCGAAACGACTCTTCTCAACTCTGGACAGCCCAAACCCCGAAGACTTGTGGGAGTGGATGAACACGCAGCGCGCTAATGGTATGGATGTGATGTCTATTCCGCATAACTCTAACGCGTCAAATGGAGGCATGTTCGATTTGGTAACAGACAATGGATCACCATTGACCAAAGACTATGCCGTCAATCGCTTGATCAATGAGCCCATCGTCGAGATGACCCAAGTCAAAGGCACTTCTGAAACCCACCCAACGCTCTCACCCAAAGATGAATGGGCAGACCATGAACTTTATGAGGTCCTGGTCGGCTTTCATGCACCTGCCAAAAAAGTCACGGGCAGCTTTGTCCGGCAGTCGCTGGCACGCGGCCTGGGACTTGAAAAGGAACTGGGTGCGAACCCCTATGCTTTTGGTTTCATAGGCTCGACGGATGCCCATGTCAGTTCATCTTCTTTGTCCGAAGAGAATTTCTTTGGGAAGTTTTCGACAGATCTGGATCTTGAAGCCCGTGGCTCTGTCCCGCCCAAGGGCAAGAAAAACTGGGATGGTATCGACTCTGACGATCCGGCTTTCATCATTGCCTCGGCTCAATACGGTGCTTCGGGATTGGCGGGCGTCTGGGCGGAAGCTAACACTCGTGAGGATATATATGCCAGCATGCGCGCCAGGGAAACCTTCGCCACATCTGGACCACGGCTGAAAGTTCGCTTCTTCGCCGGAGATTATAGTGACGAAGATTTGACCGCCGGGGATATGGTCACTCGCGCCTATGCCAAAGGCTTCCCCATGGGCAGCGAAATAGGCAATGACACATCGCCTGATTTTATCACTTGGGCCATCCAAGACCCAGATGGCGTACCTTTGGATCGCTTGCAAATCGTCAAGGTCTGGCATGATGGCGGCGAAAAAGAGCAAGTCTATGACGTGGCCTGTTCAAACGGCGCCGCCCCCGATCCGGCAACTTATCGCTGCGCAGATAATGGCTCGTCCGTGGACATTACCACATGCGCAACGTCTTCCGGGCAAGGCAAGGCGGAACTAAAAGCCCGCTGGCAAGACCCAAATTTCGAGCCGGGACAAGCCGCCGCCTATTATGTGCGTGTGCTGGAAAATCCGAAATGCCGCTGGAGCACATGGGACGCCATTCGCAATGGCACACCGCCCAATCCTCGTATGCACACCACCCTGCAAGACCGTGCATGGAGCTCCCCTATTTGGGTAAAATAATGGCTGACAGCCGTTAGTATGATCTTATGGAATAGGCGGAACTTTTTCCGCAAATTCCTTGAGCCGCCGTGTGATGCGGTCGTTTTCTTCTCGGTCCGTCAATTCGCCGATGAAGCTGGCATTAAGTTTCATCGCGATCCTTTTGTAGATGTCCACGCCCATTTCAGTGGCCTCCAAGGCATGCAAGCGTTTGTCAGATGTATTTTGAGTTTTCTTGATGACTTTCTTCTCAAGCAGTGACTTGACTGCGCGGCTGACGATCGTCTTGTCCATTGGCGTCACCGATGTGACATCCGCCGCACTACGGCCCGGCTGATCCATGACCGCCGCCAAAACGCGCCACTGGCTGGAGTTCAAATCTGCTTCAGATCTAACAACATGCGATATGTAACGGCTGACCTTATTGGCCAGCACTACCGAATGATACGGCCAGAATATATCCAGACTGATATGATCAGGCAATTTTTTGTCCATGATTATTAATGACAAATAATGGTTGCGATTGCAACAAGTATGTGATAGTTGCTATCGCAACAAATAATTTCACCCTGTGACTTCACCCTCTGAGAGGAAATATTATGACTGATTTGTTTGAAAACCCTATGGGCTTAGATGGGTTTGAATTTGTCGAATTTTCTGCACCGGAAAAAGGCTTGCTTGAAAAACAATTCCTAGCCATGGGCTTTACAAAGATTGCCCGTCACCGCTCCAAAGACGTCGAGCTTTGGCGTCAGGGCGGGATCAACCTGATTACAAACTACGAATCGAAATCCCCCGCCGGACATTTTTGCCGCGAACATGGACCCTCCGCCTGCGGAATGGGCTTTCGCGTTAAAGACGCCAAACAGGCATATGAGCGTGCAATAGAACTCGGGGCTGAGACGGTCGAAATGAGTGTTGGCCCCATGGAGTTATCCATACCAGCCATTCGCGGGATTGGCGGAGGCTTGATATATTTTATCGACCGCTATGGGGATGACTTGTCCATTTATGACATTGATTTCGAATACATTGAAGGTGTCGATCAACAGCCGAAAGGATACGGTTTTAAAATCGTCGACCATCTGACGCATAATGTCTACCGAGGCCGGATGGATTACTGGGCAGAATATTACGAACGCCTTTTCAATTTCCGCGAAATCCGCTTTTTCGACATTAAGGGCGAGTACACAGGTTTGAAATCCCGCGCCCTAACGGCGCCTGATGGCAAAATCCGCATCCCTTTGAATGAAGAGGGTGAGGACGGCAAAGGGCAAATTGAGGAATATCTGCTGGAGCATCGCGGCGAAGGCATACAGCACATCGCCCTGTCCTGCGACGACCTTTACAGCGCCGTGGATAAGCTGCGGTCTGCTGGCGTAGAATTGATGACCGCACCGCCCAACACCTATTACGAAATGCTCGATGAACGTTTACCCAATCATGGCGAAAATGCCAGCGAACTTAAAACGCGCGGTATACTTTTGGACGGCAGCACAGAAGACAATGACCCGCGCCTGCTTTTGCAGATATTTGCGGTTCCGCAAATCGGCCCTGTCTTTTTCGAGTTCATACAACGCAAAGGCGATGAGGGCTTCGGCGAAGGTAATTTCAAGGCTTTGTTTAAATCCATTGAGCGCGACCAGATCAACCGAGGCGTTTTGGACGCAATCCCTCACCCAAAAGCGAGGGCGTAAATCATGGTCACAACCCAAGGATTTCACCACGTTGCCTATCGCTGCAAGGATGCCAAAGAAACGGTTGAATTTTACCAAACGCATTTGGGGATGGATTTTCAGCTCGCCATTGCTGAGGATTATGTCCCGTCCACAGGGGCCTATGACCCCTATATGCATATTTTTCTGGACGCCGGTAACAATAATGTTCTCGCGTTTTTTGAACTACCTGAACAGCCGGAAATGGATCGTGACCGCAACACCCCCGAATGGGTGCAACATATAGCCTTGCGCGTCGAAAATCTGGATAAATTGCTCAGCGCCAAAGCCAGCCTCGAAGCGGCTGGCATTGATGTGCTGGGCCCGACACATCACGGTATTTTCAAATCCATCTATTTCTTTGACCCAAATGGACATCGCTTGGAACTTGCCGCAGATATCAGCACGCCAGACCAAATGAAACAGCTTCATGAAGTTGCTCCCGACATGCTGGATGAATGGGCTAAAACGAAAAAGGCCCCTCGCCATGCCGCGTGGTTGCATGAGAAAATTGCCGCGGAAAGCTAACAGGGCATTTCCCAGACCTTCAAGGCCTTTGCCCGGATTTGAGACTCTAAGACACTATTTGAAACGAAAGACACATTATGAAACTTGCATCCTTGAAACATGGCCGCGACGGTAAACTCGTGGTCGTAAGCCGCGATTTGACAAAGGCCACGGATGCCAGTGACATTGCCCCGACTTTGCAAGCTGCACTGGATGATTGGGACGCTGTCGCCCCGCAATTGGCAGCTCGTTCGGAAATGCTCCATGCCGGACAGGTTGAAATTTTTGCTTTTGATCAGTCGGCTTGCGACTCCCCTTTGCCGCGTGCCTATACATGGATGGATGGCTCGGCCTATCTCAACCATGTGGAGCTTGTACGGAAAGCGCGCGGTGTGGAAGTGCCTGAAAGCTTTTACTCTGACCCTCTGATGTATCAGGGCGGATCCGACACTTTCATCGGGCCGCGCGACCCCATTCTGGCGCTGGATGAGTCCCATGGCATCGATATGGAAGCTGAATTGACAGTCATCACGGATGACGTGCCCATGGGTGTTTCAGTTCAAGACGCAGCTGATCATATTAAACTGATCATGCTCGTCAATGATGTGTCTCTGCGAGGCCTAATCCCGAATGAGCTTCGTAAAGGATTTGGTTTCGTTCATGGCAAAGCGTCCTCGGCTTTTTCTCCCGTTGCAGTGACACCGGACGAATTGGGCGGCGCCTGGGATGGCGGCACAATCGACCTGCCATTGCTGGTGGATTACAATGGAAAGCCTTTCGGGAAAGCCAATGTCAAAACGGATATGACGTTTAACATGGCAGAGCTTGTGGCGCATGCGGCCAAGACACGCGAGCTTTGCGCCGGATCGATCATTGGTTCGGGAACCGTGTCCAATAAATTTGAAGGCAGTGAGGGAAAGAAGATCGAAGACGGCGGTGTCGGCTATAGCTGTATTGCTGAAATCCGCATGATCGAAAAAATCCAGACCGGAGACTTTATCACACCTTTCATGTCTTTCGGCGATACTGTGGGTATCGAAATGAACGATGCGGCCGGCAAATCCATCTTTGGCCGGATTGAGAACAAGGTCCAAAAATACAAGGCTTAGCCCATGATGACACTTTACGGCTATTGGCGCTCTTCGGCCAGCTACCGGGTGCGTATTGCGCTTGGACTGAAAGGCATTGACGTTATTCATAAGCCGGTCAATCTTAAAGCCGGGGAGCAGCTTTTGCCTTCCCACACGGAGCTGAACGCACAAGCCCTCGTTCCGGTCCTTGAATTGGAAGACGGCAGCAGGCTGACGCAATCCTTGGCTATATTGGATTATCTGGAAGAGGCTTATCCAAAGCCTTCCTTGCTGCCATCTGATCCAGTCAAATGCGCCCAAATACGTGCGGCATCACAAATTATTGCCGCGGACATAGCCCCGATACAAAATTTGCGTGTTTTGAAATATATCCGCGCCGAACATGGTCAGGGTGATGAAGGCGTGAAAGCTTGGGCAGCTCATTGGATTGCCGAAGGGTTTCGCGCACTGGAAAGCTTAGCCTCGAAGTCAAATCAAACTTTCTTCCTCCGTGATGAACCCGGATATTTTGAATGTTGCTTAATCCCGCAAATTTATAATGCACGTCGCTTTGGTGTGAATATGAACAGCTTTCCAAATTTGTTACATCTTGATGAAATAGTAAAATACCACCCCGCATTCGTTGCTGCCCACCCCTCAAACCAAAATGACATGCCCTCAAATTAGGGCACCAATCAAAGCCACTCCATTCAACACAAACACTACATGGATTCAGTATTTCATTTGATGTTCAGACCCCTATCAACCTATATGCCTAAATAGATTAAGATTTGCGCATAGATACCCCCTACAAGGAATTTTACCATGGCAGAATATTCAGATATCCGTTTCGATGCACAAGATCCGCTTTTGCTCAACAGCCAGCTCTCTGAAGAAGAGCGCATGATCCGGGACACGGCCAGAACCTATGCACAAGACAAATTGATGCCGCGCGTGATTGAAGCCAATCGCGAGGGCAAATTTCATAGAGAGATCATGACTGAACTGGGCGAGCTAGGCTTACTCGGTTGTATGGTCGCGCCGGAATATGGCGGCGTAGGCGCGAGCCATGTGGTTTATGGGTTGGTCGCGAAGGAAATCGAAGCCGTAGATAGCGGCTATCGCTCTGCCATGTCTGTTCAATCCTCTCTGGTCATGTACCCAATCGAAGCTTTTGGGACGGAAGAACAAAAGAAAAAATATCTACCCAAACTGGCCAGCGGAGAGTTTGTTGGTTGCTTCGGCCTGACAGAGGCCGACGGGGGCTCTGATCCGGGCGCTATGCGGACCCGCGCCGAGATAGTCTCCGGCGGCTATAAACTGAACGGGTCAAAAATGTGGATCACAAACTCGCCGATCTCTGACATCGCCATAGTCTGGGCTAAACTGGATGGGGCCATTCGCGGGTTTATTGTCGATCGCGACACGAAAGGCTTTTCCACGCCGGAAATTAAAAACAAACTCTCCTTGCGGGCATCCATTACCGGCGAAATCGCTTTGGATGATGCCGTTATACCTGAAGAGAACCTCCTGCCGAATGTGCAGGGCCTACGCGGGCCGTTTTCTTGTCTGAACAAGGCGCGCTACGGTATCTCATGGGGCGCTATGGGCGCGGCGGAGGCCTGCTGGCAAGCTGCCCTCGGTTATGCCATGGACCGGATTGTCTTTGGCAAACCGATAGCTGCCACTCAGCTGGTGCAGAAAAAGCTCGCCGATATGCAAACCGATATCGCCTTGGGCCTTCAGGGCGCGTTACAGCTGGGGCGTCTTCTGGATCAAGGCGCCTATATCCCCGAAGCGATCTCCATGATGAAACGTAATAATTGCGGCAAAGCTTTGGAAATTGCCCGCATCGCGCGGGACATTCATGGCGGCAACGGTATCGCAGAAGAATATCACATTTTACGGCATGCCATGAACCTGGAGACCGTCAACACCTATGAGGGGACGCATGATATACACGCGCTGATACTGGGCCGGGCCATGACGGGCATACAGGCTTTTTCTTAACGCCCTTTCTAAAGCAGGAATAGCTAGACCCCTATGTCTGACAGCTTTTTACAGCATCTCCATGATGGCAATCTCCCAGAACCGGTCGTACAAGTCACACCGGACTCTTTAGGCTTGAGCCGCGAGGATCTCGTTCAGCTTTTCGAAACCCAAGCCACCAGCCGCCTGCTTGATCTGACAACCCGGAAACTCGCCAAAGAACGCAAGACCTTCTATTCTATTGGCAGTTCTGGTCACGAGGGCAGCGCCGCCATCGCCCGAACCTTTCGCAAAACGGATATGGCTTTCTTGCATTACCGCAGCGGAGCCTTCCTGATCGAGCGCGCCCGCCAGAACCCCGGATCAACACCGATTTGGGACATGGCCTTGTCCTTCGCCGCCAGTTCAGAAGACCCTATCTCAGGCGGCCGGCATAAAGTCATCGGGTCTCGTGATCTTTACATACCCCCTCAGACCAGTACGATTGCCTCCCACTTACCCAAGGCGGTTGGAGCGGCGTTTGCCATATCGCTCGCGCGGACTTTAAAATCGGAAAAAGCTGAGCTGCCACCGGACAGTGTGGTTCTTTGCAGCTTCGGGGACGCGTCCTCCAATCACTCAACCGCCCAAGGCGCGATTAATGCCGCCGCCTGGACAGCCTATCGCAATCTACCTCTGCCCCTGGTGTTTATTTGCGAAGATAACGGGCTCGGGATTTCAGTGCCGACACCGCAGGACTGGATTGGGCAGAATTATTCCAACCGGCCGGGACTGAATTATATTTACGGCGATGGCCGAGACATACTGGATGCAGCCAGAGCCGCCGCCGAAGCGGAAACCATCGCCCGCAACCGCAGACAGCCCGTCTTCCTACATCTGAAAACCGTCAGGCTAATGGGGCATGCCGGTTCAGACACTGAAACGGTCTATCGTGACAGAGCCTCGATAGAGCAGGACCTGATACAGGACCCCCTCCTCCATACGGCCCGCCACCTGGTGACATCCGGTGGATTGTCAAAGGATGACATCATTTCAATTTATAGCGGCCTGAGCGATCAAGTCAGCCATGTCATGCAGGCCGCCACGCAGCGCCCCAGATTGCAAAGCGCCGCGGAAGTCAAAGCCCCCCTGATCCCGCCCCGCCGGGTTACCATCCCCAAAGCCGTGGCTTCGGGTAAACCATCTCGCGACGCCGGCAAGCCGGTCCACATGTCCAAAATGATCTCTTTGACCTTGGCCGAGCAAATGCATCAATATCCCGAGATTGTTGTTTTCGGAGAAGATGTCGGCAAGAAAGGCGGCGTTTACGGAGCGACGACCAAACTGCAACAAAGCTTCGGCCCGGCGCGGGTATTCGACACACTTCTGGACGAACAGACTATCCTTGGCATGGGCATTGGCCTGGCGCATAATGGCTTCCTGCCGATCCCGGAAATACAGTTTCTGGCCTATGTCCACAATGCTGAGGATCAAATTCGCGGCGAAGCGGCGACCCTCCCCTTCTTCTCCAATGGCCAATATACCAACCCCATGGTGATCCGGATTGCCGGGCTGGGTTATCAGAAAGGATTTGGGGGACATTTCCACAATGATAATTCCGTCAATGTTTTCCGCGACATCCCCGGGCTTATTGTCGCCTGCCCGTCTCATGCAGCGGATGCGGCGGCGATGCTGCGCGAGAGCATCCGTCTTGCCCGTGAAGAACAGCGTGTGGTCGTCTTTATCGAACCAATCGCGCTTTATGGCATCAAAGACTTATTGACCGAAGGAGACGGCCTCATGACGGCGGCTTTGTCTGAAACGACAGACACGGCATCGCTGGGGGATGTCGGTGTATATGGCCTGGAAATAGCCTGCGATGTGGCCGTGATTACTTATGGCAATGGCACCTATATGTCCCGAAGGTGCGCCGAACGTTTAAAAGACCAAGGCCTGAAAATTCGAACCATTGACCTTAGATGGTTGCTGCCCTTGCCTATGGAAGCCGTTTTAAACCATGTGAAAGGCGCGAAGAGCATTTTGGTTTTAGATGAGTGCCGCGAAACTGGCTCCATCGCGGAGGAACTCATGGCGCGGCTATATGAGGCCGGCATATCGCAGCCTATGATGCGCCTAAACGGAGAGGATAGTTTCATCCCGCTCGGCCCGGCCGCGAATGAAGTGCTGATATCCGAAGCACAAATAGAAGCCACCATTTTATCCCTGACGAAAGCAAAGGCGTAGCGGCATGAGCAAAAAACGTATCATCGTCGTGATGCCGGGCCGCGGCTCTTACGGGGCGGCTGAGCTGGATTATCTCAACCGCTTTCATTCTGACCTCGCCCAGATGATTGAACAAATCGATGCGGTCGTTAAGCGCAATGGCGGCACAGCCGCCAGCACACTTGACCGTCTGGAAAAATATTCGCCCGCCAAACATTTGCCGGGCCGCAACGCCTCCAATCTGATCTATGCCTGTGCTTTGGCGGATTTCGCGGCGATTGACCGCAGCAAATATGAGATCGTCGCGATATGCGGCAATTCTCTGGGCTGGTATCTGACCCTGGCCGCGAGCGGCGTCCTGTCGCTGGAAGACGGCGCGCATCTGGTCGACACGATGGGCGGCCTGATGGAAAACGAAGCCACAGGCGGACAGTTCCTATACCCCCTGACCAATGACGCCTGGCAGCTCGACCCGGAAAAAATCAAACTGGTTCAGGACTTATTGCAATCCACGCCGAACGCTTATTACTCCATTAATCTATGCGGCACCGCCGTCTTGGCCGGGGATGACGCAGCGGTCAAAGCGATGATGGCGGCGCTACCGAAAATTGACAATCGCTTCCCAATGCGCCTGCCGAAACATGCCGCCTTCCATACGCCTCTCTTAAGCGATATCGCCGAGACAGCACGCGGCCGCCTCGGCCCGGCCATGATGGGCCAACCCTCTGTTCCGATCATTGACGGGCGCGGTCAAATCTGGCGGCCAAAGGCCACCGATCAGGCGGCTATTTACGATTATACGCTGGGGACACAGATCACAGACACGTATGACTTTGCGAAAAGCCTAGACGTGGCCGCCAAAGAATTCGCGCCGGATGGTTTCGTGCTGACGGGGCCCGGCGCCACACTCGGCCCGCCGATCGCGCAAAGCTTCATCCAAAATGGATGGTATGATATCCATTCCAAACAGGATTTCAGCAACCGCCAAAATGACGACCCCGTCCTGCTCTCCATGGGCCGCCCGGATCAGCGCAACCAGGTCATCTAACCTCATCACCTGCCTCGGCGCTGAGCT
>JAHDHS010000042.1 GCA_020631215.1 Hellea sp.
GTGTGCGCCTGAAGGACGGTATTCTGGAAATGGAAGACGGCTTCAAGCTGAACTATACTTATGGCGCAACCGGTATGGCGGGCGCGAAAGCCGCCGCCGAAACGGCCAAGGCCCAAAATCTGAGCGAGTCCCGCGCCATGGAATCCGTGCTCAGCGAAATCAAGTTGGAGGATATGAAATTCAGCCTGGAAGACCAATCCATTGTCGAGCGCGGCATGAAACTGGCCGAACAAATGAGCGGGCAGCCTCGCTCGCGCATGCTGGCCGGGATGAAAGCGGCGGTGGCCATGGCACAATTCGGCGCGAAGAATGACCTGGAGCGCGAAATGATGACCGAAGGCGGCAGCGCCCTGCTGGCCTTTATGGAAAAAGGCGGCACTCTGACGATTGAAATCGATCCAGATCAGCCCCTGCCCATGTCAGAATTAATGGAACTACAGAAAAACAAAGGCTCGCTGAAAGCGATCGGCTTTTCTGCCAGCCAAAGCAACTAAGCCCTATGATCCGGGATGCGGTCACACCGGCCCTGGATCATGATCCGCATTTCCGCTGGCGGGGAACCTCCGTCACACGGATCGAAAACCTGTCCGATATAGTCTTTGCCCTGGCCATGGGTATGGCGATTCTGTCATCGGACATTCCTCAAACATTTGAGGAATTGCAGGGGTTTCTGCTGAATATCATTCCGGCATTTTTGTCATTCATTCTGCTCCTGCAAATATGGCATGCGCATTTTACGTTTTTCCGGCGTTTTGGTGTCGCAGATAAGCGGATCATTTTTTACAATGTCATCCTACTCTTCTTCGTACTCTTCGCAGCCTATCCGCTGCGTTTCGCTTTTGAAGGGTTTTTCAATTTTCTCTATGGCTATTACGATAATTGGGAACGAGCGCGAGCGATGCGGCTCAGCTTTCCGCGCTCCGGCTATATTCTAGCCTATTTCGCCATCGGATATGGGATTATCAATTTCTGCTATTACCTGATGTATCGTCATGCGCTGAGCAAAGCACAGCTTCTGGATTTGTCCGAAGCGGAAATCATCATCGCCAAAGGCTCCCGGGTGATGTTCGCCTTTATGACGGCCCTTTGCATCCTGACCGCGATTGTGTGCGGATTAACGCCGCTTTACGGCTTTGGAGGGTGGCTGCTTATCCTCAACTGGCCCTTTGGTGTTTGGGTTGACCGGAAATACAGCCCTGAAAAGCTGTCCAAATCCGACTAGAATATATTTTCTAATGTCCTGAATAAATACGGGTCATATGCTTGTTTTCTGCGACAGACTCCCGCATATGAGCCTCACGATTTATCGCTAAATTGCGTCCAACCTAACTGGAGACCGTAAGATGAAAGTACTCGTCCCTGTCAAGCGCGTGCTTGACTATAATGTCAAAGCCAAGGTCAAATCTGACCAAAGCGGCGTTGACCTTGCCAATGTGAAAATGTCCATGAACCCCTTTGACGAAATTTCCGTCGAACAAGCTGTGAAGATGCAAGAAGCCGGCACAGCCACAGAGACTGTTGTTGTCTCTATCGGGCCAGCCAAGGCGCAGGAAACCATCCGCACAGGTCTGGCGATGGGTATGGACCGCGGCATTCATGTGCAGACAGATGATGATCTCGAGCCGCTGGCGGTTGCGAAAATCCTCAAAGCCATTTGCGAAGCCGAAGGCCCCGAACTGGTTATCCTCGGCAAACAGGCGATTGATAATGATTACGGCGCCACGGGCGGCATGCTCGCGGCGCTGATGGACTGGCCTATTGGCTCAGCGGCAAATTCCATGGAACTTTCCGGCAGCGATCTGACGGTGGTCAAAGAAGTGGATGGCGGATTGCAGACTGTCAAATTGCAGACTCCTGCGATTGTGACCACAGATTTGCGCCTCAATGAGCCGCGCTATGCATCCCTGCCCAACATCATGAAGGCGAAGAAAAAGCCGATCGATGCAAAGACACCCGCCGATTACGGCGTCGATACGGCCCCACGCCTGAAAACGCTGAAAGTCACCGAGCCGCCCAAGCGCGAAGCCGGTATCAAAGTCGAAGATGCTGCGCAGCTCGTCGATAAACTGAAAAACGAAGCAGGAGTGATCTAATGGCCATTCTCGTAATTGCAGAACACGATAATAAAGACCTCAAAGACGCAACCCATAAAACCGTCACAGCCGCCAAGGCGATGGGCGGTGATGTAGATGTGCTGGTCGCAGGTAAAGGCGTCAAAGACGTCATGGGCCAAGCCGTCAAAATCGATGGCGTTCGTGCCGTTCTGGGAGTCGATCACGTCTCCCTGACACGTCAGCTCGCCGAATCCATGGAAACTGTCATCGTGCCTTTGATGGGCGATTATGACGCCGTATTGGCACCGGACACAACCACGCATAAAAACTACATGCCGCGCGTGGCCGCCAAGCTGGACGTGCAGCAAATCAGCTCCATCACAGGGGTTGAGTCGGCTGACACATTTGTGCGCCCGATCTATGCCGGTAACGCCATGGCAACCGTGCAGTCCACGGACGCCAAGAAAGTCATTACAGTCCGGACGACGGCCTTTAACGCGGCTGGCGATAGCGGCAGCGCCTCTGACAAGATGCTGGCCGATCCATCCGGGCCGTTTAAATCCGAATATGTCGGCGAAGAGCTGTCCAAATCCGATCGCCCTGAATTGACGGCCGCCAAAGTCGTTATTTCCGGCGGACGCGGCATGGGCAGCGGCGATAACTTCAAGCTGCTTGAAGGCATCGCTGATAAGCTCAACGCCGCGATGGGCGCATCACGTGCCGCCGTAGATGCGGGCTTTGTGCCCAATGACTGGCAGGTCGGCCAAACGGGTAAGGCCGTTGCGCCGGAACTTTATATCGCCGTCGGTATTTCCGGCGCGATCCAGCATTTGGCCGGTATGAAAGACTCCAAAGTCATCGTCGCCATCAACAAAGACGAAGAAGCCCCGATCTTCCAAGTCGCCGATTACGGCCTCGTGGCTGACCTGTTCAAGGCCCTGCCCGAGTTTGAAGCAGAGCTGGAAAAGGCGGGATACTAAGCCGCGCCAGAATCAAAATAAAAAAGCCCGCTCATCCGAGCGGGCTTTTTTTGTGGCAAGGTAACAGAGCTATTGGCTCATCAACATCGTCGTTGTTGGGCCTTCAAAATTTTCGGCCTCTACCAAATTGCAAATTACAGCGGCTTTCTTACCCCCCAGAACAATATTGCCATTTCCATATTTCGTCAGGGCTGCGCTACCTTCATCACGATACTTGCCCCGTAATTTCTCGCGCTTTTTTTCCTTAACATGGCTGACTGACTCCTCCAGTTTCGCCGTCCAAAAGTCTTCGGAAGCTTTAAACTTTGGAGTTTCCCTTATCGACTCATCTTTCAAAGTCGACATCGCCAAAGAGCCGATACACATGGAGGCCATTCGGCCCATCTTGTTATGTTTCGCGGCCAGGGCTTTGCGTTCTTTTTTACTTAATTTTTTCTCTGCCTTATCTGCGGCCATAACAGGTTCTGAAACGACAACGGTTGTAAAACTAAGTGCAACCGCAATTAATAAAGTTTTGTACATAACACCTCCCAGTTCTAATTCACTGCCAATGTGATAATTAGAACATTATGTCAAAGATATATCACAGTATGAGCCTATTAGGCAGTCTCACGCCACATGCTTGGTAGGTTTGCCCGCTCATTCGAGCGGGCTTTTTTTATTTAAATGCTTTCTGCCACCCAAAGGTCAGGGTCATGTCGGTTTCAAGCTGCGGGCCGTTGAGATCGCGATAGATCGGAACGCCGATTTCCAGCGCAAGGCGGTGGCCCTTCTGCCAGCCCGACTGTCCGGCGAGGTTCACCCCGAACAGAGCTTCAACAACCTCACCGCCATGATTGGCCGGATCCGCTGTTTGCACGGGCGCGCGCACAAGCGCGTCATCGCCGGAAATATCGCCTTTGGTTTCCGCCTTGATACGCGCGGAAAATGAGAGCGAGGGTTTCGGCTCAAAGGCTGCCCAGGCGGTCGCGCCGAAGACATCCCCGAATTTATAGCCTTCTTTATTCTCCTCCAAACGGATCGTCGCGGAGGTCTGCCCGCCCAAACTCCAGCGGCCTTTGCGCGTGTGAGCCGTTAGAGACGGCTTGAAATCAAATGTCCCGGAACCAAGCTGCATGGGATAGGGCAGGCGCAATGTCGGCCGCGTGTTCATCGGCGTGAGCACATCATCTGTCTGTGAATTTGAACCGGTCGGCAAGGACAGAGCCAGGCCCAGATTGATCTGACGATGGTCATAGCTGCCATCATCCAGCCCGATAATTGCGCCAATGACCGTATCACCAAAGCCGCTGGATTTCGTTGTGAATTCCCCCAGACGGGTTGTGCCCATCGGCCCTTGAAATGTGATATGGTCCATTTCATTGGACATATAATGGCCCATCGCCATCACGGTAACCCGGTCCGACAGACCATACATACCGCCCACCATATGCATTTGCATCGGCATTTTGACGGGCACAACGCGCAGGCTTGGCGGCATCATAGGCGGATTTGCGAATGGATTAGCAAAGGTCGTGACATCTTCGGGTGTTAGGCTATCTGTGCCGTTCCGATTGCCGTTCATATCCATATACATGT
This sequence comes from Hellea sp., assembly GCA_020631215.1. Classification (GTDB taxonomy): domain Bacteria; phylum Pseudomonadota; class Alphaproteobacteria; order Caulobacterales; family Maricaulaceae; genus Litorimonas. The sequence continues at coordinate 4,613 of JAHDHS010000042.1, forward strand.
AACGATAGGAGAGCATCCACTCCCCCCTCTTGTGGCGATGATCAGCCATGACGCCAATCGGCGCGTGATCTGTCGCGTAGGTGACGGTGCCGCCATCGCCGTCATGGGCATAGCTCGGCATAGCCGTGAGTGTGGCCAGCGCAGCGGCGGCCAGTAAATATTTTTGTGTCATGAGACAAGCTTTCTAATTAAATCAAATGGACGAGCCCGAGGGCTCACAGGGAATTGGATTTAATTAGAGGGTTGGCGGGGCGCGGCCGCCCAAAGGCGGGCCTTGGGCCTGATAGAAAAAGCCTGCGGTTATATCTATGCGCCTATGTTGTGTGATTTCATACAGCACAGACGCAGGTAATTTGGCGCGCCGCGTTAAGGCCGCCAAGCCAATAATGCAATTATCGCAATGACTCCCGGCATCGACATCCGGCTTTGGTTCGATTTCACCCAGCTCTATGAGCAGGCTTTCCATCGCGGCTCTGGCGTCACCCGATACAGCGCGCTCACTGGGGTTACAGATATAGGCCGAGACATTCAGCCCGGCATCATCCGCCGCCGCATAGGCGGCCGGCATCAGGCTTTGCCAGATGAGGGCTGCGGATAATATCCCGCGCAATATGTGCAAAACGATCCGTGTCACGCCGATGGATTTAATGGGTTTAACAGCCGTGAATAGCGCCTAAACTGTCGCAAGCGGCGATTAGGCAGCATCCCTGAGGAAGCGTTTACGGAAACTGGCCGGGCTGATGGAGAGGCTTTGGCGGAAATGATACCGCAGGGCTTCGGGGTTGCCGAAACCCACCTCTTCGCTGATTTCATTCACGGAACGCTCTGTGGTTTCGAGCAATATCTGGGCTTGTCTGACGCGCTCCTGCGTCACCCATTTCATCGCAGGCAGCCCCGTTTGATCCGCAAAGCGTCTCTGGAAGGTTCGCACGCTCATCCCGGCCTCCGCCGCCAAGCTTTCAATATTGTGATTGGCCGCCAGATTTTCCCGCACATGTTCCATCAGGGCAGAGAGCCGGTGTGTTTGCCCGTTTTTCAAGATGGGCTGCTCTATATATTGCGCCTGATCGCCCTGACGATGGGCATGCATGACCAAGCGGCGGGCCACCGAATTGACAATCTTTGCACCGTAATCAGATCTTACAAGATGCAGGCAAGCGTCTATACCGGCGGCGCTTCCGGCGGATGTCAGTATATTACCCTCCTGAACATAGAGCGCATTACAATCGACCTTGATGTCCGGATATTTATCTGAGAGATGACACGCATATCGCCAATGGGTCGTCGCGGTTTTACCAGCGAGAAGCCCGGCCGCAGCAAGCACATAGACCCCCGTACAGATCGTCATAATCCGAACGCCGCGCGCATGGGCGTCCTGCACCGCTTTGATATAGCCTTCCGGAACCGGATCATCCAAATCCCGCCAGCCTGGAATAATGATGATGTCCGCTTCATCCAAAGCTTCAGGCGGGCTTGTCGGCGAAACCTGCAGCCCGCCGGATGCGCGTAAGGACGTCCCTTCCAAAGACACAGACCGCAACTCATATAGGGGCGCGCCCAATTCCGGACGTTTCTGTCCAAAAATTTCGGCAATAATACCAAATTCAAAGCTGCAAAGCTGATCATAGATCAGGGTGACAACCTGATGTGGGCGGCGGGTCTGGGCTGGCGGTTTTACAGCTTTTGTCATTTTTTCCTCGAAATTTGGCCGAAACCAATATGGCACTTTTTATTTGATAGCATAAATTATGCCAAACAGCCAGAGAGGAAAAGATGACACTCAACCCAAAGCTATTAGACGCCGTTCAGACTTATTTCGATTCGCTTTATTATTGTGACACGGAGCTGTTAAATTCTGTGTTCCATGAAAGCTCCAGCCTGTTTGACGCGGATGAAGGCTAATTATTCGTCGAACCGATTGACAGCTTTAGCCGCGATGTCGGCGGCCGAACCTCGCCCGCCAGTAAAGTTCAGGCACGCGAAGATGAAATCCTGATGGTCGATATGCTCTCCCCGATCAGCGCGGTCGTCAAGATACGTCTGCGCGCCCATGAAAATGTCTTTGTAGATCATCTCTCTTTCTTGGATACGGAAGATGGCTGGAAGATTGTCGCCAAGGTCTTGCATTTAGAAAAACAGGTTCAGATTTAATTTTGATGCGCTGCCTGATTATCGGCGGCATAATGAGTAGTCCCGAGTAAGGTAAAGATATGACAGCCAAGATCCACCAGCAAATGACTTTCAGTGATTGGGTCATATTGATTATTTTATCGATCCTTTGGGGCGGGTCTTTTTTCTTTATTGAGGTCTTGGTCGAGCACCTGCCCCCGCTCACCATCGTCAATGCAAGGGTGGCGCTGGCCGCGATCGCGCTCTGGATCATTATCCTGGCGCGTAAAGTGCCCATTCCAAAAACGCGCAAGGTCTGGCTTTCTTTGGTCATCATTGGTTTGATCAATAACGCTCTGCCCTTTTCCTTAATCACATGGGGGCAAACACAAATTAATTCAGGCCTGGCATCTATCTTTAATGCCATGGCACCCTTTTTCACGGTTTTGGTCGCAGGAGCCTTGCTCAGCGATGAGCGTATTACGCCGCGAAAAATTTTCGGCGTCGTGACGGGTTTAATCGGCGCCATCATTCTGATCGGCCCCGAAGCCTTGAATGGTTTGACCGGCCCGGCTCTGGGACAACTCGCCGTCATTAGTGCGGCTTTCTCTTATGCCCTCGCGGCGGTCTATGCCCGAAGGTTCAAAGAATGGGGGTTGTCGCCCCTGCTTATCGCGACCGGACAAGTGACCATGGCGGCCATTATGCTTTTGCCCTTAACACTGTGGTTCGAGCAGCCTTGGACGGCCCCGGTCCCCTCCGCGCCTGTTATCGCTGCCCTGCTGGGTCTGGCTTTTTTCAGCACGGTCATCGCCTATATTCTCTATTTCCGCCTGATCGAAAGCGCGGGCGCAACCAATGCTGCGCTGGTGACTTTCCTGATCCCGATTTCTGCCATTGTTCTGGGGGTCACATTCCTGGACGAGGTTTTCACACCGCTACAGATCCTTGGCATGGCGGTGATTTTCACAGGCCTGATTATTATGGACGGGCGTCTGGATGGGTGGCTAAAGGCGCGCGCAAGGAAAGCTTAGCTACCAACTCCCAATATTCTCCATACTCGCCCAAGGCTCTTGCGGTGGGAGGTGATCTCCGGCCTGTAAAAGTTCGATGGAGATACCGTCCGGGCTGCGAACAAACGCCATGTGACCATCACGCGGCGGGCGGTTGATGGTGACGCCCAAATCGGCAAGACGCTGACAGGCCTCATAGACATTCTCGACCCGGTAGGCCAGATGCCCGAAATTACGGCCACCGCCATAATCCTCGACATTTCCGTCTTTGTCCGGCCAGTTATAGGTCAACTCGATCAGAGGGGCTTTATTTTCCGAAACACGGTCTTTGTCTTCCGGCGCATTTAGAAAGATCAGCGTGAAACGCCCTTTCTCATTGTCCATGCGGTAAGCTTCCTCCAGCCCCAAGCCGTCACAGAAAAACTTCAAACTCTCATCAACATCGCTGATCCGAATCATGGTGTGCAGATAGTGCATTATCAGACTCCTTTACTTGGATTGGATGAGGTTTTTCGTCCTGTTAGACGTCAAGCGCAAGGCGGTAGGTTACTACCGACGCGTATTGACAACGACGCAGGGCGGAAAAGATCGCCAATCCTTACATTTGCATGGCCCAGCCTTCGACATCCATCGCCGCCTGACGGACGGCTTCGGACAGGGTTGGATGAGCGTGGATGGTGCGGGCGATATCTTCAGAGCTCGCTTTGAACTCCATGGCCAGAACGACTTCGGCAATCATTTCACCGACCATTGGGCCGATCATATGCGCCCCGAGAATTTCGTCCGTCTCTTCATGGGCCAGGATTTTGACGAAGCCCTCTGCCTGGTGATTACAGCGTGCACGGGAATTGGCCGTGAAAGGAAATTTGCCTTTCTTATAGGGCACGCCAGCTTCTTTCAGCTCTTCTTCGGTTTTGCCTACGGCGGCCACTTCGGGGTAAGTGTAAACCACACCGGGAATGACGTCGTAATTCATGTGGCCCGGCTTGCCCGCGATGATTTCAGCCACAGCCACGCCTTCTTCTTCGGCCTTATGGGCCAGCATCGGGCCGGGCGTGCAATCGCCAATGGCATAAACACCGTTTGCGGCTTTGAAGTGGTCGGTTTCAATAAAGCCGCGATCATTGGTTTTCGCGCCAACACTCTCCAGACCCAGCCCTTTAGTATAGGGACGGCGGCCAATAGAGACGAGTATGACATCGGCTTCAAAATCTTTGGGTTTACCGCCATCCGCCGCTTCGGTTTTCAGCGTCATGATCTTGCCGGATTTTTCAACCCCTGTCGCCTTGCGGCCCAGTTCAAATTTCATTTTCTGTTTTTTGAATGTACGAAGCGCCTGTTTTTGCACTTCACCGTCCATGCCGGGCAGAATATGCGGCAGATATTCAATCACGGTCACTTCCGCGCCCAAGCGCCGCCAGACAGAGCCAAGCTCAAGGCCGATCACGCCGCCGCCAATGACGATCATTTTCTTAGGCACGGATTTTAGCTCCAGCGCCCCGGTCGAAGACACAATGGTCTTTTCATCGATTTCAAGGAACGGCAGATTCGCGACCTCAGAGCCCGTCGCGATGACAATGTTTTTGGCCGTGATTTCCTTGCCGTCCACCTCGACTTTGCCGGGGCCTGTAATTTTCCCGAAGCCGTCTATGCGCTCGACCTTGTTCTTTTTGAACAAAAACTCAATGCCTTGGGTCAGACCGTCAACCGTCTTGGCCTTGGCCGCGATCATTTTGGGAATATCGGCTTTGACCTTGGCTTCCATGCCCATGGCTTCGAATTCCTTCTCAGCGGATTCGTAAAGCTCAGAGGCGTGTAGCAAGGCTTTGGAGGGAATACAGCCCACATTCAGGCAGGTGCCGCCCAGCGTTTTGCGGGTTTCGATACAAGCCACTTTCAGGCCCAGCTGACCGCAGCGGATCGCGCAATTATAACCTCCGGGACCACCGCCAATGATGACGACATCATATTGTTCTGACATGAAAAAGCTCCAAGCGTTAAGTCGCGCCTGACTTACGCCTAGAGCCCTATCGGGTCAACAGCCAGCTAGGTAAGAATACCCTTGGCGGTCATCTTCTTTGCAAACCACACTAAGAAAATAGCCACGATTGGAATGCTGATATACATCACCTTATTGCTGGTCGGCACTTCTGACATAACCCCGCTCCCCAGCCACATATAGCCTTGCTGCAAGATAACAGCGATCAATGACAGCAAAAGCGGCCAAACGGCGATTTTTTTTCTAAGTAGTAAGAGCAAGCAACCCAGCGCGCCCCCAAAGACGGCAATGGCATAGGCGCCCGTGACCCAAGCGGGCTGAGCCGCCGCGGCATCTGCCAGAACCTGTCCGTAATTTTTGACCATGTCTTCATGGCTCATGGTTGCGTCACTGATATAGGCCCCGACCCCCATTAGGTTCCAAAGCAAAGCAACCGCACTGACCAGCCAAAACCACCACGGCGTGGCAGGCTTTAAAACATTCTCATTCATGTAAAAATCTCCCCTTTTTATGGCGGGGAGACTGGCAGAATTTAGCAAGTCTGTCTAGGCGGCGGCTTTGATCGCTCTAATACGGGCCCGGGCCTCTGCGCCCAGCTGGCCTTCCTGATAGGCGCTGTAAGTCGCCCAGAACATAAAGATACCGACGATTGTGACGCCGATATTTACGCCGGAATCCATCCCGCCCATGATACGGAAACCATTGCGCATGATTGTGTCAGCCAGAACGCCTAGCGTCCCAACCAGTGACCACATAAACCATTGATAGGCGGATCTACGGCGCAGCAACAAATAAACAGAGCCCGTTAACATCCCTAGAACGGATAAGGCCTGACAGGCTCTGACCCAAAATGGCGTTTCGGTTATATAGGTCACTTGCTTGGAGGTGTAAGTTTCAGCCAAAACAAGGGGGTCTGCCCCGATAAAAAACACAAATGAGAATAAACCCAACAATCCCCAGGTTACAGCAAAACAGGCGAGTATTCCCAGCCAGCGATCATTTACCTCTGGAGTCAGTTGATCGGCCATTTTTCCATACGCCGCATTGGCATCTGTCTGACCCGCATCGTGTGTAAAGCCCTCGGACATGATATTCCCTCTAATCCCGCTCATATTTATACATATGTTCGGGACTAGCTATCAGACAGGTCTTTCAGAGCCGTGAAAGCAAAGAGTTAATGGCAGGTAAATTGTGCCCTAGAGATCAAGCAATAAACGCTCTGGGTCCTCCAGGCATTCCTTCACACGCACGAGGAACGTCACGGCCTCTTTACCGTCCACGATCCGGTGGTCATAAGATAATGCCAGATACATCATCGGGCGAATAACAATCTCATCATCAATGACAACGGGGCGTTTCTCGATCTTATGCATACCCAAAATGCCGACTTGAGGCGGGTTTAGGATGGGGGAGCTCATCAGCGAACCATAGACGCCGCCATTGGAGATGGTGAATGTGCCGCCGGACATATCCGCGATAGACAGCGCGCCCTCACGGGCCTTGGCACCGAGCTCGCCGATGCCTTTTTCAATGCCGCCCAGTGATAACTCATCACAATTGCGCAAGACAGGCACCACGAGACCTTTATCCGTGCCCACGGCAATGGAAATATCATAGTAGTTTTTGTAGATGATATCCGTGCCGTCAATTTCCGCATTGACCGCCGGGACATCCTTAAGCGCCTGCACACAGGCTTTGACGAAGAACGACATAAAGCCAAGCTTCACACCATGCTTTTTCAGGAACATTTCCTTATACTGGCTGCGCATGCCCATAATGTGGCTCATATCCGCCTCATTATAGGTGGTCAGCATGGCCGCCGTGTTTTGCGCATCTTTCAGGCGGCGGGCAATCGTCTGGCGAATGCGGGACATGCGGACGCGCTCTTCGCGAGGATCATCGGCGCGCGGGGCTTTGGGCGCTGCCGGAGCAGACGGCGCGACCGGTGCAGAGGCGGGCTTAGCGGCAGGCGGGTTGTCTTTGGCCTTTAAGGCATCGGCTTTCAGAATGCGGCCATCTTTGCCCGTGCCTTCAATCAAAGAGGCATCAAGTCCATGTTCTGCAATCACGCGCGCAGCGGCGGGCATGACTTTGGCATCAGACGGAATAGACCCTGTATTGGTGGACGGCACATCCACGACCGCGCCGCCTTCATCTCCGGCGGATTTAGCGGGCGGCTGTGATGAGGCGGGCGCAGACGCACTCTCGCCCATGCGCGCCAGCGTATCGCCGACTTTGGCGACATCGCCTTCAGCCACCAAAATATCTGTGATGACGCCCGAGCGCGGGGCGACCAATTCCTGAGCCGCCTTATCTGTTTCCAGCTCGACGATCGCTTGATCTTTTTCAACCGCATCCCCGGCTTTGACCATCCAGCTGGCCACTGTGACCTCAGACACAGACTCGCCGACATTGGGCACATTGATATCCAGCGAACCTCCGCCAGAAGATGCCTTTGGAGCCTCAGATTTAGGAGCCTCGGCTTTAGACGATTCTGGTTTCGCCGCGGCAGGTTTGGCTGCGCCATTACCGCTGCCCAATTTGGCAATCACCGTGCCGATTGTGGCATTATCGCCCTCCGCGACCAGAATCTCTTCCAGTACGCCATCTTCAGGCGAGACCAGCTCCTGCGCCGCCTTATCGGTTTCCAGCTCTACCAGAGCCTCGTCTTTCTTCACAGCATCGCCTGGCTGTTTGAACCACTGCGCAATGGTTACTTCGGAGACGGATTCGCCTACATTGGGTATTTTGATATCAGTCATATTTCCTACTTCGCAAATGCCGCGTCCATCACGGCCTGCTGTTCTTTCTTATGTTTAGCGGCAATCCCGGTCGCCGTCGAGGCCGCAGCCGGGCGGCCGACATAGACGGGCCGTGTATGCTTGGCTTTGATTTCCAGTAACGTGTCTTCAATCAAAGGATTGACGAAAGCCCACGCCCCCATATTTTTCGGCTCTTCCTGAACCCAGAACATTTCAGCATTTTTAAACCGCTTAAGCTCTGCCGCCATGGCGTCACCGGGATAGGGGTAAAACTGCTCCAGCCGCAAAAGATAGACATCATTGCGCCCCAGCTTTTGACGTTCTTCAAATAGATCGTAATAGACCTTCCCCGAACACATGATGACACGTTTAATCTTGCTGTCGGCGGCCAGTTTAATCTCGGTCGACTCAGGCCTATATTCCGCGTCATCCCACAGGATACGGTGAAACTCGCCTGTCGCCATTTCTTCGAGAGTCGAGACACATAATTTATGACGCAGCAGACTTTTCGGACTCATATTGATGAGCGGTTTGCGGAAGCCCCGTTTGATCTGGCGGCGCAAGGCATGGAAATAATTGGCGGGTGTTGAAATATTCGTCACCTGCATATTATCCTCGGCGCACATTTGCAGATAACGCTCAAGACGGGCGGAGCTATGCTCCGGCCCCTGCCCTTCATAGCCATGCGGCAGCAGCATCACGAGGCCCGACATGCGCAGCCATTTCTGCTCGGCGCTGGAAATAAACTGATCCACCATGACCTGCGCGCCATTGGCAAAATCGCCAAATTGCGCTTCCCAAATCGTCAGCGCATGCGGGGCGGCGGTCGAAAATCCATATTCAAACCCCAAGACCGCTTCTTCGGAAAGATGGGAATTGAGCGCCTGATAATATTCCTGATCCGGGGAGAGATTATTCAGCGGCGTATATTTCTCTTCATTGACCTGATCGACGAAATGCGATTGCCGCTGAGAGAAGGTGCCGCGCTCAGAATCCTGCCCAGACAGACGCACCGGATGGCCCTCTGACACAAGCGTGCCAAAGGCCAAATGTTCGGCTAGGCCCCAATCAATGTCCTCACCCGCTTCGATTTTATCAGCCCGGGCTTTGATAATGCGTTTCAGCGTGCGGTGAATATTGACCGAATTTGGCACGGTCGTAATGCGCTGCCCAATGGATTTTAGCAGGCCAATATCCACGGAGGTATCACCCGTGCGCTTACCGTCTTTATCGGTCGGCAATGACAGACCCTGCCAGACGCCTTGCAGCCAATCCGGTTCTTTGGTTTCGAAATTCTTGGCCTTATCAAATTCGGCATCCAAAAACGCATAGAAATCATCGACATCTTTTTGGTGATCTTCTGCGGTTAGGTCACCCTTTGCGATCAGGCGCTCTGCATAAATTTGGCGTGTGGTCGGCTTGCCATCAATCGCCTGATACATGAGCGGCTGCGTGAAGGACGGATCATCCCCTTCATTATGGCCGTAACGGCGATAGCAAATAATATCCAAAACGACGTCTTTACCGAATTTCTGGCGATATTCCGTCGCCACACGCGCAGCGAAGACAACGGCTTCGGGGTCATCCCCATTCACGTGAAAGACCGGGGCTTCGACCATAAAGGCCACGTCAGAACAATATTGACCGGAACGGTATTCTTCCGGCGGCGTGGTAAAGCCGATCTGGTTATTGACCACGACATGGATGGTGCCGCCCGTGCGGTAGCCGACCAGCTGCGAGAGCTGAAAGCTTTCCATGACCACGCCCTGCCCGGCAAAGGCGCTGTCGCCATGCAGGATCACCGCCATAGCCTGTTCGGGATTATATGTCCGGTAAGAGCCGGAGGCCATTTGTTGTTTGGCCCGGGTTTTGCCCATGACAACCGGCGCAACGACTTCCAAATGGGACGGGTTGGGCGCGAGTGATAAATGCACCTTATTGCCGTCAAATTCACGGTCATCAGAGACACCCAAATGATATTTCACATCGCCAGAGCCGAAATCTTCGCCGCCCGAAGCGACGCCGCCCAAAAATTCATAAAAGATAGCCGAGTATGGCTTTTGCATAACGGAGGCCATGACATTCAGGCGCCCGCGATGCGGCATACCGAAATTAATGTCCTTCAGGCCCAGAGCCCCGCCACGTTTGATAATCTGCTCCAATGCGGGTAGCAGGCTTTCCGCCCCGTCAATCCCGAAACGTTTCGTGCCCGGATAACGTTTGTGCAAAAGCTGCTCAAAGCTTTCGCCTTCAATCAGCTTTTGCAGGATCGCGCGGCGGCCTTCCTTGGAGAAGCTGATTTCCTTATCCGGCCCTTCAATGCGCTGTTGTATCCAGCGTTTTTCATCCGGATCAGAGACCTGCATGAACTGGACGCCAAAGGTGGAACAATAAGTTCGGCGTAGGATTTCGATGATCTGGTTCAGCGTGGCTGTTTCCAACCCCAACACACCATCGATAAAAATCTCGCGGTCCATATCGGCTTCGGTAAACCCATATGTGGCCGGTTCCAGCTCGGGGTGCGGGTCTTTTTTCTGCAAACCCAGCGGGTCCAGATCGGCAATCAAATGGCCGCGAATGCGATAGGCCCGGATCAGCATCAGCGCCCGTAGCGAGTCCTTTGTGGCGCGCTGGATATCCTCGGCGCTGCCGCCAACCACTTCTGCGACGCGTTTGGAAACCGCCGCTTCATCGACGCCCCAATCCCCGGTCAGGGCAGAGGTCAGCTCACCATTGGGCTCCAGCGGCCAATTGCTTTTCTTCCAGACCGGGCCCGCCGCGTTCTTTTTGGCGATGGCCGCTTCTTCGCCAATAGAGGCGAAATAAGCGCGCCAACTGGCATCGACGCTATTCGGGTTTTCGAAATAGCGGGCCTGCATCTGCTCGATGTAATAGGCATTCGCCCCGTCGAGAAACAGGGTGTCGAGCATGGCCTGGTTTTGCTCGGATCTGGCTTTGTCTGCCATATTCACTGACCTTTCGGATTACCCGCTTGGGACATCCATCCGCTTTTGAACGGGTTATCCGTTCAAAACCTCCATCATTGTCACGCCCAGCTTGGCCGGGCTGCTAGATACTCGAATACCAGCTTTTTCCATCGCTGCAATCTTATCTTCCGCCCCGCCTTTGCCGCCGGACACAATCGCGCCGGCATGACCCATTGTCCGGCCCGGAGGCGCGGTGCGGCCCGCAATGAAGCCGACCATAGGTTTCTTAATGCCCTTCTTGGTCATATGGGCAACATATTCCGCGGCTTCCTCTTCGGCGCTGCCGCCAATTTCGCCGATCATAATGATTTGCTTGGTGTCATCATCGTTCAAAAACAGCTCAAGGCAATCGATGAAGTTAGTGCCGTTGATCGGGTCACCGCCAATCCCAATCGCCGTGGTCTGACCGAGGCCCACCTGTGTGGTCTGATAGACCGCTTCATAGGTCAGCGTGCCTGAGCGGGACACCACACCGCATGTGCCTTTTTTGAAGATTTTGCCCGGCATGATGCCGATCTTACATTCTTCCGGCGTCAGCACGCCCGGGCAGTTTGGCCCGATCAGGCGGGATTTTGACCCTTGCAGCGCGCGCTTGACCGGGATCATATCGCGCACGGGAATACCTTCGGTGATCGCGATGATGAGTTCCATCTCGGCGTCAATCGCCTCAAGGATAGAATCAGCCGCAAAGGGCGGCGGCACATAGACCACAGACGCCGTCGCGCCCGTCGCGTGTTTAGCCTCGGCAACCGTGTCAAAATTCGGCAGACCCAGATGCTCTGTCCCACCTTTGCCCGGCGTGACGCCGCCAACACATTTCGTGCCATAAGCCATAGCCTGTTCCGTATGGAACGTGCCGGTCTTACCCGTCATGCCCTGTGTGATAACTTTGGTATCTTTGTTGATTAATACTGACATTAGACTAACCCTTCACAGCCGCGACAATTTTCTGTGCCGCATCATCCAGATCATCGGCGGCAATCACGTTCAGGCCGGAATTATTGATGATCTCTTTGCCTTGCTCGACATTGGTGCCTTCGAGGCGGACAACGAGCGGGACTTTCAGGCCGACTTCCTTGACCGCATCGACCGTGCCTTGGGCGATGACGTCACATTTCATAATCCCGCCAAAGATATTGATCAGAATGCCCTCGACCGCGTCATCAGATGTCAAAATCTTAAAGGCAGCCACAATGTTTTCCTTTGACGCGCCGCCGCCCACATCCAGGAAGTTGGCGGGCTCTGCGCCGTAAAGCTTGATGATGTCCATGGTCGACATGGCCAGACCCGCCCCATTCACCATACAGCCAATATTGCCGTCCAGTGCCACATAAGACAGATCATATTTCTGCGCTTCGATTTCCTTGGAGTCAGACTCGGTTTCGTCTTTCATCTCCAAGACATCAGGGTGGCGGAACAACGCATTGCCGTCAAAGCTGATCTTGGCGTCCAGACAATGCAGGCGCTGATCTTCGGTCACGATCAGCGGGTTGATTTCCAGCATGGACATGTCCTTGGCTAGAAACCCTTCATAGAGTGTCTTACCCAGATTACGTGCCTGTTTGGCCAAATCACCTGACAGACCCAGCGCCTTGGCGAGCGTGCGCCCGTGATGCGGCATAAAACCCGTGGCCGGATCAACGTCAAAATTGATCACTTTTTCCGGCGTGTCATGGGCCACTTCCTCAATGTCCATGCCGCCCTCGGTCGAGGCAATGAATGACACGCGGGATGTCTCGCGGTTGATGATGATGGAAAGGTAAAACTCTTTTTCAATGTCAGAGCCATGCTCGATGTAAAGACGGTTGACCTGTTTGCCGCCCTCACCTGTTTGCGCCGTCACCAGATGTGCGCCCAGCATTTGCTTGGCGTTTTCGACAACCTCATCGACAGACCAGGCCAGACGCACGCCGCCCGCTTCGCCCGCGCTCTCTTCCACGAATTTACCCTTACCCCGGCCACCTGCATGAATTTGCGATTTGACCACCCAAAGCGGCCCGCCCAGTTCTTCGGCGGCGGCTTTGGCCTCGGAGGCATCAAAAATCGCGATGCCTTTGGACACTGGCGCGCCGATTTCCTTAAGGACTGCTTTGCCCTGATATTCGTGTATGTTCATGGATATGGGTCCCGTTATTCACTCACTAAAAGAGGCCCCATATGGCGGAGCCTCGTCACTTATCCGGTTTATAAGGGGCGCTGATGCGACTCGCAACAGGCGATAGGGAGATTTTACTCGAAAAACAGCATCCACATGCGCCGCCCGGGCAGCAATGTAAACAGGCCGGGAATGAGCAGCGCTCCAAAAAACATACCAATCACAGCCCGTTTGTGACGTCTTAGGTTACCTTTGCGAATGTAATAAATCGCTTCCCAACTCGCAAAAAGCGTAATCGGAATAAAGATATGTATCCAGCTAAAGCTGCCGCGATTGATCTCTCGAATGAAGAAAGAGCTAAAGGCGGTCACCAACATTAAACCAATAAACACCCGCCCGATCATTTTGTGACTGGCCGTACCTTTGCGGCGAATGAGCATGACAATACCAAAGACCAGCGCCAGCATCGCCGCAACCCAATGAATCTGGATCACCAGAGACGCTTCGGTAAAGGCTTTCCAGTTCATGGCTTGCCAGTTAATGACTTGGCGCCCGGATGCTTGGTGGGCGGGACTTTCTTTATGGTCCCTGAGAAATTCAGGCAGGGTTTGCCATCGGCGGTCACGAGGCCGCGGATAAAGACCAATGATTTGCCCGCGCGCAAAATCTCGCCGCGCGATTCCATCAACTGCCCTTCAAACCCCGCCGCCAGAAATTCGCAATTAAAGGCCACGGTCACGCCGTAATAACCGCCTTCCAATTCCGGCCCGGCAATGGTGAAGAGCGAACTGTCGGCGAAGCTCATCAGCGCGCCGCCATGAACGGCATGACCGCCATTTAAATGCTTGGCCTGCACGCGGAACGCAGACACCGGCCCCCGCTCATCGACATTGTGATAAAACGGGCCGACCGTGCTATGCTCATATTGGTCAATGTCCCAGCTATGCCAGCCGGCAAACTCGCCCTCTTGGATAGTCACAGGTTTAAATGCAGGAATCATTTCTGCATCGCTTTCTTGATTTCTGACCGGTCTTCTGCAGATCTTAGATATTGTGGCTCAATGCGCATCTGGCTAGCCTGTTCATAATCATAACCATAAGATAGGATTTCTGCGTCCTGCCCGGCGCCACTTATGAATGAGACTCCAACAGGCACGCCATGCACTTCTCCCATCGGAATAGAGAGGTGCGGATAGCCTGCGACAGCCGCCAGATAGCCTGCCCCTGCCCAGTTTGGCCATACATCGCCATTAATTGGATCAACCCTTGGCGATACTGGCCCGGAGGGACTAACCAGCAGATCAACATTGTAATCAGCCATTAACTTGTCTATGCCGAACTCTCCCGTCGCGCGCTGCACATTATCTCGCGCAGTAATATATTCTTGATCGGACAACGGGCCTTTGGATTGGGCGAGGTCAAACAGGCTTTGATCAAATATCGCCTGCTCGATTTCAGCATTTTCGTTATTAAACTTTATAACCTCAGCTAAAGTTCTAGCTGGTACATTTGGCGAAGATTCAGCCAGATATTTATCAAGGCCATCCTTGAACTCATAAAGCAGAACATTTAGCGATTTGCCGCTATAACCCTCAGACTCCAGATCAAACTCAGTGATCTCAACCAGTTCCGCGCCCTCTGCTTTCAGCACATCAAGCGCCCCGTTGAACCGGGCGATGATGTCTTTGTTGGAGCCTTCCGAAAAACGCAGCACGCCGATGCGCTTACCATTTAGGGCTGTCTCACTCAGCCCGGCTACATAATCCATACCATCAGACACACCCTGTTCATCCGTTGCCATGGCAGACAGCATCATAGCGGCCCCGCGCACGGTTTTAGTCATCGGCCCGGCCGTATCTTGCGAAGCGGAAATTGGCACAATATATTTTTGAGACACCAAGCCGACTGTAGGTTTAAAGCCAACCACACCATTTACATTTGAGGGGCAAATAATGGAGCCATTGGTTTCAGTCCCAACACCGCCTGCAGCCAATGACGCGGCGATGGCTGCGCCTGTACCGGAGCTTGAACCACAGGGGCTTCGATCCAGCATATGTGGGTTGCGTACTTGCCCGCCCAGAGCCGACCAGCCCGAAACGGAGTCATTGGAACGAAAATTTGCCCATTGGGACAGGTTGGTTTTGCCCAGAATGATCGCGCCCTGCGCGCGCAAACCCGCCACCAGAGGTGAGTCTCGTTCTGTGATATTACTGGCCAGCACTAACGCGCCAGCCGTCGTTGGCATCGGGTCGAGGCTTTCGATATTATCCTTCAAAAGCACCGGAATACCAGCCAAAGGCGGCAAAGTTTCGCCCTCCGCGCGTCGTTGATCCACGGCGCGGGCCTGATCGAGCGCATTTGGATTCAGCGTCAGAATGCTTTGTAATTTCGGACCCGCACGATCAATCTTTTCAATCCGCGCGAGATAATCTTGCGTCAGGGCTTCGGACGTCACCTCCCCCTCTGCAAGTGCCTCGGCAAGCTCTGGCAAGCTTTTATTTATCCAGCCTGTAGCTGCATAGTTCTCTGCGACATTTGATAGCGTGGTCTCTGGCGGCGGGCTTGCAGGCGTACAGGCGGTTATGACGATTATGGAGCTAACCGAATATAAATATCTAAGAAATTTTGACATACATACTCTATGTTACGAGATTGTAGGCTTATACTTCAGCTTCTGGTCTGTCCATAAGCCCAGCATTGCACATCGCCGAAGGGCGGGAGCTTGTCGATCTTATACATGCGCTTTGATCCAATGGCTTCGGCGGTTTTGATTGAGCCGATATTGTCTTCGGCAATCACATGGATCACGCGGCTCCAGCCCAGCGTATTAAAGACATAATCAACACAGGCGGCCCCCGCCTCCTTGGCGTAGCCCTTGCGCGTGAAATCGCGATGGATAGTCCAGCCGACTTCCGGCTCGGGCCACCCTTCCGGGAACCATGGCCCGACACGGCCAATAAATTTCCCGCTGGCTTTTTCAACCACCGCCCAAAATCCATAACCCCGCACGGCTTGATGTCCGATCAGCGTACACATTTGCCGCCAACTCCCTGCGCGGT
>JAHDHS010000043.1 GCA_020631215.1 Hellea sp.
TATCACATTATCATTTTCCAGCCTGTGGCGGATGAAATTTAAGCGCGGGCCCTTTGAGTATCTCTTGCGCGGCTGGACATATCTCGGCAAAAGCTAGGCTCACTTAAACCAGAGAGCTTTTATGTCCAATACCGCCTTCACGCCCTTCGCCTGCCGGGGGCTGACCCTGCCAAACCGTTTTGTCATGGCCCCGATGACGCGCAGCCATTCTCCTGACGGCGTGCCCGGGCCGGATGTGGCCGCATATTATGCGCGGCGCGCGGCGGCGGATGTCGGCCTGATTGTCACAGAGGGAACAGTTGTTGATCGGGGCGGTGCGTCCAATGACACCAAAGTGCCTCATTTCCACGGCAAAGCGTCACTGGCCGGCTGGCAAGAGGTTGTGCGGCAAGTCAAAGCGGAAGGCGGCAAAATTGCGCCGCAGCTTTGGCATCAGGGCATGGTCCGTAAACCCGGCACAGGTAATTTCCCTGACGCCCCCTCAGACAGCCCCTCGGGCGTGACCCATACCGGCAAACAGGTCGCAAGCAGCCCGTCGGATGAAGAGGTGGCCGATATGGTCAGCAGCTTCGCCCGCTCCGCAGGATACGCCAAGGCGCTGGGGTTTGACGCCATCGAAATTCACGGCGCGCATGGTTATCTGATCGATCAGTTTTTCTGGGAGGTTATGAACCGCCGTGAAGGCAAATATGGCGGCGGCCTGCAGGATCGTGCGACCTTTGCCGCCGATGTTATTAAGGAATGCCGGAATGCGGTTGGGGATGATATGCCGATCATCCTGCGTTTTTCGCAATGGAAGCAACAGGATTATGGCGCGCGCTTGGCGGAAACCCCCGAAGAGCTCAAAGCCTTTCTAAGCGTCTTTGTCGAAGCCGGTGTTGATATACTGCATTGCTCGCAGCGCCGTTTCTGGGAACCGGAATTTGAAGGTTCGGATTTGAACTTGGCCGGATGGGCGAAAAAACTGACGTGCTTGCCAACCATAACCGTTGGCTCTGTCGGCCTGTCATCTGATTTCATCGGCGCGTTAACCAAAGGGGAAAGCTCGCAAACCGCGTCACTGGATGATTTATTCACCCGTCTGGATAAAGGTGAATTTGATCTGGTGGCCGTGGGCCGGGCCCTGCTGCAAGACCCGGAATGGGTGTCCAAAGTCAAAGGCGGTCAATTCGATCAATTACAGGATTATGACGCCAAGGCGCTGGCCAGCCTAAGCTAGCCTAGTTGGGCCGGGTGCTTAGAGGGCAAACCCGGCCCTGCCAAAGACCCCCCGATCTCTGGCTTAATAACTAGTTAGGATATTCGGGCTGAATACTGTCTGAATACCGGATTTACATCTTCCAATTATTGCCCAGACCTCGTAAGCCGCGCTCAGAGGAAAGATGATGGCTAAAAAGAATAAACCCCAGAGACCTAAGGCAAGACGGCCCCGCGGTTTTGAAGATCGCGGCGCGGATATTTTGCGGGCGGAGCGGCGATTAATTAATGCCGCCTTTGCGGTCTATGACAGTTTCGGTTTTGAGCCCTTGCAAACACCGGCCTTTGAATATGCCGATGCGCTGGGGAAGTTTCTGCCGGATGAAGACCGGCCCAATACGGGTGTCTTTGCGCTGCGCGATGATGACGAACAATGGATGTCCCTGCGCTATGATCTGACCGCGCCGCTGGCCCGCTATGTCGCCGAAAATTATGACGCGCTCGCCAAACCCTTCCGCCGCTATCAGGCAGGCAGTGTGTTCCGCAATGAAAAGCCTGGGCCGGGCCGCTTCCGGGAATTCGTGCAATGCGACGCGGACAGTGTCGGCGCAGCCTCAGCGGCGGCCGATGCCGAAATGATCATGCTCGCCGCCGAAGTTATGCGCTCTGCAGGCCTGAAAGACGGTCAATATGCGGTGCGGGTCAATAACCGCAAATTGCTCGACGGTATTTTGGAAGCCTCCGGTGTACCCAATACGGATGAAGGCGCTGAGCAGCGCCTGAGAGTATTGCGGGCCATCGACAAGCTGGATCGTCTGGGCGCTGAGGGTGTTGAAGACTTGCTTGGTAAGGGCCGCGAGGATGAGAGCGGTGACTACACCGAAGGTGCGGGCCTGAGTGCCGCCGCGATCAAATCCGTGCTCGGCTTTGCGACTGCTCCGACCGAAGACCGCGCCGCGACCATTCGGTCTTTGGAAAAACTGGTCGGGCAAAGTGAACGCGGCGGGGCAGGCGTCCAGGAATTGATGCAAATTGACACCATTCTGAATGCAACAGGTTTTGGCGATGACCGCGTGGCCTATGACACCTCCATTGTGCGCGGGCTGGGCTATTATACGGGCCCGGTTTTTGAGGCGGAATTGCTGGCTGACATCAAAGACCGCAAAGGCCGCCCCGTTCGGATAGGCTCCATTGGCGGCGGCGGCCGTTATGATGATTTGGTCTCGCGATTTCGCGGTCAGCCAGTCCCGGCAACAGGTTTCAGCTTCGGCGTCTCGCGTTTCTTATCTGCGCTGGAACGTATGGACGCGCTGGAAGTTGCCGCCAAACCGCCCGTAATAATTTGCGCTTTTGACCGCAGCCTGATGGGGGATTATTTTAACATGGCGGCAGAACTCCGTGCGGCGGGTATTCGCGCCGAGGTCTTTGTCGGCGCCGGAAACGTCACGAAGCAAATGAAATATGCCGATCGCCGCGACGCTCAGATCGCTATTCTGATGGGCAGTGATGAAATGGAAAAGGGCGAGGTTACAATCAAGGACCTCTATCTCGGCGCGGAAATGGCCAAGGCTATCGAGTCCAACGAAGAATGGAAAGAGAGCCGTCCCGCGCAGGAAACGATCGCCCGAGCCAATATAGTGGCCAAAATCCAGGATATGCTGGGCTAACGAAAAAAGACGGCTCACCGAAGTGAAGCCGCCAGTTCGAAGGGGATGTTCCAAAAATCCTAAGGGGAGAGGACTGGAACACATCCTATATAGGGATGATTTCATTGCAGTGTGATGACATTCATCTAACATTTCCGTCATGTGAACGGATCGTAATCTTTTGTGCTGAGCTAAAAAAACGGCCCTCCGAAAAGGAGGGCCAGTTCAAAAAGGGTGACTTAAAAGGAGAGAGTTTTCTAAGTCATGCATTTCATAGACATAAATCCCTGAACCACGGCTGAACGCTTGACGGACGCGCCCGTAGACCACACATACGGCCCATGGCAAAATTAGACTTAAAACTTATCCCCGTTACCCCTTTCGCGCAAAATTGCAGCCTGCTCTATGATACAGAGAGCAAAGAGGGCGTATTGATCGATCCTGGCGGAGAGGCAGAGAAACTGAAATCCGCGCTGGAACAGCTGGGCGTTAAGCTGAAAGAAATCTGGCTGACCCACGGCCATTTAGATCATGCAGGCGGCGCGCAGGATTTGCGCGAGGCGCTGGGCGTCGACGTGATTGGCCCGCATAAGGATGACCAGTTCTGGATGGACACAATCGAACAAAGCTGGTCACAATATGGTCATGCGGGCATGGGTAAGAATGTCGTGCCGGATCGCTATCTCGAAGATGGCGATGTGCTGGAACTGGCCGGGGTCAAATTCAATGTCACCCATACACCGGGCCATACGCCCGGTCATGTCGTGATCCATAATCAGGATATGAAAATCGCTTTTGTCGGAGATGTCTTGTTTCGCGGCTCCATCGGCCGGACGGATTTTCCCAAAGGCAATCATCAGGATTTGCTGGACTCTATCACAAAAAAGCTTTGGCCGCTGGGAAATGACATGCGCTTTGTACCGGGCCACGGCCCCATGAGCACCTTTGGGCAGGAACGCAAAGATAATGCTTTCGTCGCCGATGACATTATCGGCACGACGGCCCACAATAGCAGCGGAATCGGCTAGGCGTGGCGGCGCCATTGCCATATTTTTCCCTGTCTGATCTGGACAGTCGCGCGCGGGATATATTTCGGGGTATAGTCGAATCTTATCTGGAGACCGGACAGCCCGTCGGGTCAAAAACTCTGGCATTATCATCCGGAGACAGCCTGTCTCCGGCGACGATCCGCAACACAATGGCAGAGCTGGCGCGTTACGGTCTGGTCGAAGCCCCGCATGTGAGTGCTGGCCGTATCCCCACGCAGGCGGGTTTGCGCCTCTTTGTGGACGGCCTTTTGCAAGTCGGGGATTTGTCCAAACGGGATAGGGATCGTCTGGAAAAGCGCCTTTCATCTGACAGTGATGACCCGGAGCAGTTAATGACCCAGGCTTCCGGCATGTTGGCAGGTCTGGCAGGCGGCGCAGGCTTGGTTCTGACGCCCTCTATGGATCAACAACAGCCCTTAAAACATGTGGAATTTGTCGCGCTGGATGATGGGCAGGCTTTGGTGGTTCTTGTTTACTCAGACGGTCATGTGGAAAACCGGTTAATGCCGAGGCCGGACGGACTTTTGCCGGCCTCGCTGGAGCGCGCGGGAAATTTTCTCTCAGCCCGGCTCAGAGGTCGCCGCCTGTCCGAAGCGAGGGATGATATCCTAAGTGAGATGGCGCAAGGACGGGCGCAAATAGATGCCGCGGCGCAGGCACTTATTGAACAAGGTCTGGCGGATTGGGCGGGCGGCAAGAAAAACGCAGAAAACCGAACATTAATTGTCCGCGGACAGGCGCGACTCCTTGACAATTTGCAAGCGCAAACCGATTTGGAGCGCATCCGGCTGCTATTCGAGGATCTGGAGCGCAAAGAGGAGTTAATCGCCCTGCTGGACCGCACAGAAACCGCAGATGGTGTGAAAATATTTATCGGAACAGAGAATCCGTTGTTCTCTTTATCCGGCAGCTCTGTTGTGATTGCCCCTTATCATGACAAGGCGCAAAATGTCGTAGGGGCGCTGGGCGTGATTGGCCCGACACGGTTAAATTATGCGCGGGTCATTCCAATGGTGGATTACACGGCGCAGCTCGTAGGACGATGGTTAAATAGGTAGAGATTATGCCCAAGAAAAACAAAGGCACAGATATTCCGGAAATGGAAATGGATGCAGACGGTCTGCCGACGGATGCTGAACTGGACGCATTACAGGCCATGATTGACGCCGAAAAAGATGGCATGGCGGAGCGCGCGGAAAAAGTGGCAGATGAAGCCGCCAAGGAGGAGGCCGGTGAGCCCACCGCCGAAGACCGCGTCAAAGAGTTGGAACTGGAGCTGGCGACATTAAAAGATCAGGCTTTGCGCGCTATGGCGGATGCGGAAAATGTTAAAAAACGCGCCGAACGCGAAGTGGCCGCCGCCCGGATTTTCGGGATTGAGCGTTTCGCCAATGACATATTATCCGTCTATGACAATCTCTCCCGCGCGCTTTCGGTTCTGGATGGTACGGATAAAAGCGAGCTGGGTGAAAATGCCAAAAACCTGGTCGACGGGATTGAGTTGACAGAAAAAGATTTGATGGCCGTTCTGGCCCGCCATGATGTCAAAGCCGTGCCGGGTGTCGGCAGTAAATTCGATCCCAATGTGCATCAGGCCGTCGCGCAAATCCCCTCTGATGAGGAAAAGGGCCATATCGCCACGGTCATGCAACACGGTTTCACAATCGGCAACCGAACCCTCCGCGCCGCCATGGTCGCCGTCTCCACAGGCCCCGCAAAATAAAACGTGCCTGAACTTCCGGAAGTTGAAACTGTCAGGCGCGGATTGGCGCCTGTGATGGAGGGGTTTGTTTTTGACAAAGTCATTTTAAATCGCCCTAACTTACGATTTCCTTTTGCGCCGGATTTTGCATCGCGTATTAAGGGGCAGGAACTGACCTCACTGACCCGCAGGGCGAAATTCCTAAAGGCCGAGCTGTCCTCAGGTGAGCGGCTGTTTATGCATTTGGGCATGAGCGGGCGGTTCACCATAGATCAAGACCCAACCGCCGATTTCGTCCATAACCACAATACAAATCCCAAACATGATCATGTGATATTCCATATGAGCAGCGGCGCGCGCATTACCTTTAATGACCCTCGCCGTTTTGGTTTTATGGAATTGGTCGGGCTTAATGAGCCTTACAGGCTCGACCATATCGGCCCGGAGCCGCTCTCCAATCAGTTCAATGCTCCTGATTTACGAGAACGCCTGCGCGGCAAAAAGAGCAAAATCAAAGCGGCCCTGCTCGATCAGCGCGTGGTAGCTGGGCTGGGCAATATATATGTCTGCGAGGCCTTGTTTCGAACCGGGATTTCTCCACGCCGAGCGGCTGGGCGGTTAACGGTGGCCCAGACGGAAAATCTGGTGGGCCATATAAAAGATGTCATTCATGAAGCGATCGAAGCAGGCGGCTCTTCGCTACGCGATTTCGCCAATACAGATGGTGATCTGGGCTATTTTCAGCACCGTTTTGACGTCTATGGCCGCGAGGGCGAGCCATGTCCGGCTTGCGCCGCCCCGATCAAACGCATTGTACAGTCCGGGCGCTCCAGCTTCTTTTGTGGGGTCTGTCAGAGCTAGACGCCCCTTGCCCTGTCAAATTTGCGCGTGTAAACGCCGCCCAAATAATACAACAGGAGCCGCAAATGGGCTATGACATGATTGAGCTGACCAAAGATGGCAGCGTCGCGACCATACAGCTGGACAGACCCAAAGCGCTCAATGCGCTCAACAGCAATATGATGAAAGAAGTGGCCACTGCGCTGACCAAGCTGGAAAAAGATGATGCCATTGGCTGTGTTATCCTGACGGGCTCGGAAAAAGCCTTCGCCGCAGGGGCGGACATTAAAGAAATGGCCGATCTGCAATATCTGGACATATATAAAGGCGGCATATTTGATTACCACGAGGCTATTTCAGAGTTTCGTAAGCCGATTATCGCCGCAGTCGCCGGCTATGCGCTGGGCGGCGGGTGCGAGATTGCCATGATGTGTGATTTCATTATTGCGGCGGATAACGCCAAATTCGGTCAGCCGGAGATTAATCTGGGCGTTATGCCCGGGATTGGCGGCACGCAGCGGCTTGCCCGTGCTGTGGGTAAGGCGAAAGCCATGGATTTGTGCCTGACGGGCCGGATGATGGACGCTGAAGAGGCAGAGCGCTCAGGTCTCGTCTCACGTGTTGTGCCGCTGGATGATCTGATGGAAACGGCCAAAGAGGCCGCCGCCAAAATCGGGGCGCAAAGCCAGCCGATTTCCATGATGACCAAAGAGGCGATCAATGCAGGCTATGAGATGAGCCTGGAGCAAGGCATCAACTTTGAACGCCGTATGTTCCAAGCCATGTTCACCACGCAGGATCAAAAAGAAGGCATGGCGGCCTTTATAGAGAAACGTAAGCCGCATTTTAAGAACAAATAGGCTTGATACAGCGTGAAGAAGAACTGTTGACGCCGCCTTGTCACATAGCTATAGGCGGCGCTTGAAATTTGAATCAGCCCAATGTGGCTGCTGACTATCTGAGGAAAACATGGCGAATACATCATCAGCCAAGAAAAACGTTCGTAAAATGGCCCGTAAAACGGCTGTGAACAAATCACGCCGCACAATGGTGCGTTCAACTCTGCGCAAAGTCGAAGATGCCATCACGGCGGGCAATAAAGACGAAGCCAATGCAGCCCTGAAGGCGGCTGAGCCGGCTATGATGCGCGCTGTGTCAAAAGGTGTATTTCACAAAAACACGGCGGCGCGTAAAATTTCCCGTCTGAACAAACGGGTCAAAGCCATTGGCTAATACGCCGCCACAAGCTGAAAAATTGAGAATTTTAATTGCCGGGGCTTAGCTCCGGTTTTTTTATGCGCAGAATTTTTTGATGAGTTTATCGTATAAGAATAAATCAGCGCGGGGATGCCGCCTTGAGGCATCGGAACAAAATGAGGACGAGCCTGGCTGTGAAAAAAATATTAAAAAAGTATGAATTTTTTTCAGTGCTAAGTAGGCGCGATTCCTAGCTTTTTTTGAGTCAATAAAAAAAGGCATCGACATTGTAAATTTTGCCCGTTGACGAAGCCGAAAAGACTCGGTTTATAAGGCTTACGGAATTCATCTGCGGGGGCAGATTTTCAGTCGGGGAAGGTGAGGCCTAAGCGCGAGCTACGGGGCTTACATCCATCAATTATTGTTGTTTTTCAGGGTTTTAGCCACCTAAAGCCCTCGGGTATCGCTTGGAGTAAAGTTCAATGAACGATTTTGTCGATCCATCTAAACCCGGCAAGAAACAACCTGAGCATAAGACGCCCGATCTCTATACGGGTGAGCCACCCTTGCAGAGCGCGCACAACACCTGGGGGCAGGTCAAGACGGATCTCTCTTACGCTTTGGGGCCCAATATTCACCGTTCCTGGACGGGCCGTCTGCGCGTCACCCAAGCGGATGCCGCGATTGTCACATTATCCGCGCCCAGCAAGTTCATCAGCTCAAAGATTGAAAGCAATTACGCCGATACGGTGCGCCGCCTCTGGAAGAAGCATGATCGTGTTGACCCGCCGCGTCAGGTTATCTTTGCGGCCATTACGAAGCGTGGCTCAGTCAAGCCGGGCGCAAGCCGTATCCCATCTGCGCCAACCAAACAGGCTGCACGCACGCCAATCATGACGACGCCAAAATTGCCCGTGCAAACAGAAAATACACGCGACCGTTTTACCTTCGATAATTTTGTCGTGGGGGCATCCAATGAACTGGCCGTCGCCGTTGCGCGCCAAATCGCCAATGGCACCCAAGCCCAATATAATCCGATCGTTTTGCACGGCGCAAACGGGCTGGGCAAAACGCATTTACTCTACGCCATTGAAAACGAGCTGAAGACAAAACAGCCTGAAAGCCGTGTAAAATTCATCAGCTCCGAGGATTTTGTCTCGGCCTTTGTCACATCGGTGCGCGGTCAGGGGCGCGACGCGATTACCGCCTTTAAGTCATCTTTGCGCGATGTGGACGTTTTGATCATTGATGATGCGCACTTTATCGCCGACAAGCCCAGCTCCCAGGAAGAGCTGCTGCACACTCTGGTCAGTTTGGTGGATGCGGGCCGTCAGATTTTGATCGCCGCGGATCGTCATCCTGACAAGATTGAAAAAGCCAGTGAACGCTTAAAGTCTTATTTGTCGTCCGGCCTGGTCTGTAAAATCGGTCCGGCGGATTATGAGCTCCGCCTACGCATTCTGGACCGCCTGATTGCCCGCCGCCGCGCCAATGGCAATGCCATGCTGGCCATTCCGCAAAACGCACGTGACCATCTGGCCGCGCGAATGAATGCCACGCCGCGTGATCTGGAGGGCGCCTTTAACCAAATCGTGGCGCAAAGCGAATTTCTGGGCACGCCGATCACGCTGGAGACCGTTCAGGAAACCCTGTCAGACAGCCGCTATATGTCCGGACAGCGTTTGACTGTAGATCGCATACAGCGCGCGACCTGCGAGGTCTTTAAAGTCAGTATGACAGACCTTGTTTCCAAGCGCCGGGCCCGCGTCATTGCACGTCCGCGGCAGGTGGCCATGTATCTATGTAAAAAAATGACCAAACGCTCTTTGCCTGATATCGGGCGGCGCTTTGGCGGGCGGGATCACACGACGGTGATGCATGCCGTCAAACGGATTGATGAATTGCGGGCGGATGATGCTACTTTTGACGCCCAAATCGAAGCGGTTGAGCAACTGTTAAAGGCTTAAATCCATCCACAAAGCCGCCGTGAAAAGGCGTCATCCGACCCCTTGGCTTTTCGCGCCATTGGGGTATGTATATCGCCAAAGAATCTTATGCGGGCCAGGCTGCCCGAATGATAGGCTCCGAATAATAGGCTAAAGGCATGAAACTCTCAATTGAACGCAACGCCCTGATGAAAGCGCTTGGCCATGTGCAAAACGTCGTGGAGCGTCGTAACACGATACCAATCCTGTCCAATGTCCTGCTCAGCGGTGATGAGGCTGGCTTGACGATGGTCGCCACAGATTTGGATATTGAAGTCTCCGAAAGCGCCGAGGCCGATATCACCGCGCCGGGCCAGGTGACCGCACCTGCCCATACGCTTTATGATATCGCCCGCAAACTGCCCGACGGCGCTCAAGTCGTATTGCAGATTAACGCGGATGACCGTTTGGATGTCGATGCCGGGCGATCGCATTTTACGCTACCGCTTCTGCCTGCCGGGGACTTCCCGATCATGACCGCAGATGATTTTTCGCATAATTTTGATCTTAGCACAGAAGAGCTCCGCCGCCTGATCGATAAGACCCGCTTTGCGATCTCCACCGAAGAGACGCGTTATTATTTGAACGGCATTTATATGCATGACAATGCGGGGGCCCTGCGCTGCGTCGCTACAGATGGTCACCGTCTGGCCATGGCAGAGCAAGACTTGCCCAATGGCGCCAAAGGCCTGCCGGGCATCATTATTCCGCGCAAGACAGTGGCTGAAATCCGCCGTTTGATTGATGGCTCCGACGGTTCCGTGAATATTTCTGTCTCCGAGGCCAAAATTCGCTTCTCTGTCGGATCTGCGGTTTTGACCTCAAAGCTGATTGACGGGACGTTCCCCGATTATGAACGAGTCATTCCCAAGAGTAATCAAAAGGAAATGACCATTGATAATAAAATCTTCGCCAGCGCCGTTGATCGCGTCGCAACGATTTCGGCAGAGAAATCCCGCAGTATCAAACTGACCTTGTCGCAGGACAACCTCGCTTTGGTTGTCAATAATCCCGAATCCGGTCAGGCCAATGAAGACCTTCCGGTGGATTACAGTTCCGATCCGCTGGAAATCGGCTTTAACGCTAAATATCTTCTCGATGTCACGGGTCAAATTGAGGGGCGCGATGCGACCTTCTTCCTGGACAGCCCTGCCAGCCCGGCTTTGGTCAAGGACAGTGAGGATGATAAGGCGCTCTTTGTGTTGATGCCGCTGCGGGTTTAGTGACAGACATTGCGCAATTACGCTTAACGGATTTTCGGTCATATGGGGCGCTGGATGTGACCCTGTCACCGGGCGCGGTCATTTTCTTTGGTCCCAACGGAGCCGGTAAAACCAATCTTCTCGAAGCTATCTCATTGCTTTCCCCCGGGCGCGGCCTGCGCCGGGCGGGGCCGGATAAGCTCGCTCGCACAGAGGGCGGCGTCACAGCGCCCGCTTGGGGCATTAACGCAGAGCTGACAGATGCCACCCGGATCAGTGTCGGGCAAATTCCGGAACAGCCCCGCCGCCGCCAGCTTCGCATTGACGGCAAGACGGCCACGGGCGGGCAGCTTGCCAAATTACTGTCGGTCATGTGGCTGACCCCGGCGCAGGACAGACTCTTTACCGGCCCGGCTTCGGACAGGCGTAAATTTCTGGACCGTTTCGCGCTGGCCCATCGGCCCGGCCATGGCATAGCCACTTTGCGCTATGAAAAAGCGCGCTCAGAACGCAACCGCCTGCTATCCGACGGCATTAATGACATTGGCTGGTACGAAGCTTTAGAGACCGATATGGCTATACGCGGGGCCGAAATCGCCGAAGCGCGCGTGATCACAGCCAAGGCTTTGCAGGCAGAGGTCGATTCCCGCCAAAGTGCCTTCCCTAAATTTAAAATGGCAGTAGACGGTTTTGTCGAAGCCCTGATTTTGGGCGGGGCCAGCCGCGATGAAGCGGAGATTCATTTCCGCGAGCATCTAGCCGAAACCCGGCCCGTGGACCGCCGGGCAGGGCGTACGCTGACCGGTCCCCATAAAAGCGATTTCGAACTGACCCATAGCGGTAAGGCCATGCCCGCCGGGCTCTGTTCGACCGGAGAACAAAAGGCGCTTCTGATCGGCCTTGTCCTGTCACAGGCACGGGCCTTGAAAGACCGTCAGCCGATTTTACTGCTCGATGAAATTGCGGCTCATCTGGATGCTGAACGCCGCGCGGCGCTGGCGCGCGAATTATTTGATTTGAATATGCAGGTTTTTTTGACGGGTACGGATCAACATCTCTTCTCAGAATACGCCGGACAAGCCCAAATTTTTGAAGTGATAGATGGAAACTTGAAGTCTGTCTGACCCTCAAAAAAATGTGCCCCACCACCGAAGTGGCGGGGCGTCGATGCCGAAACGGGGCGCAAATGTCCGACATCGAGTTTTGGCGTTCTCCCCCCGAAGAACGTTAGATTTTTTGTAGGAGACCTTTCCTGAACGCCATATGAATAGCCGAGTGTAGCCCTATGATGCGGCCTTATCGACGCATTAATATAGGTAATTCTGCGCTCTCACCGGCGGCTTCCTGCATCAGTATCTTTTTGGCAGGCGCGAATGCGTTTAGGGCCGCAAGGCCGCTTCGCCTGAC
This sequence comes from Hellea sp., assembly GCA_020631215.1. Taxonomy (GTDB): domain Bacteria; phylum Pseudomonadota; class Alphaproteobacteria; order Caulobacterales; family Maricaulaceae; genus Litorimonas. The sequence continues at coordinate 12,226 of JAHDHS010000043.1, forward strand.
GTGTCCCAGCAGGCGGGATTTTGTGCCAAACAGCATGGACAGCCCGTCTGTCATGCCGCCCATTAGGCGGGTCTCTGATGTTCGCCAAAGCTCATAACTTTGCAGGCCAGCGACGCCGATATCTTGTCCGTTAGAGCGGGCCTCGCTCACGCCGTCCATCAGCGCCGCCACATCGCGCAGGCCCAAATTTAGCCCTTGTCCCGCCAGAGGGTGAATGACATGGGCGGCGTCTCCAATTAAGGCCATGCGCATCGCCGTAAAGCGGCTGGCGATTTGCAGGCTTAAAGGATAGCTTTGGCGGGGCGCCGCCAGGGATATCTCGCCCAGATAATCGCCAATGCGTTCTGATAATAATGCCGTGAAGGATGGCTCATCGAGTGACATGGCCGCTTGAATTGCGGTTGTTCCATCCGACCAGACAATTTGGCATTTTTGCCCCAATAGCGGCAAGACAGCCAAGGGTCCGCCCGGCAGGAATCGTTGTAACGCCAGACCTTCATGGGGCAGGCTGTGGGCGATAGTTGTGACGAGGGCGGATTGCTCATAGGCTTTGCTATTCACAGAGATTTGCGCAGCTTTTCGGCTGGGCGAGTTTCGCCCATCCGCCGCAATGAGCAAATCCGCCGAGAGCCGTTTTCCGTCATCCAGCGTGACAGCGGCGGATGTGATATTAAAATCCCATGATCTCACGCGGCGTGGTGACAGCAAATCGATATTGGCGCTGTATTGTGCCTGCCGCAGCAGGGCCGCATAAAGCAGCGGGTTTTCGATCATAAAGGCTGTCGGCTCGCCGTGATCCCGGCTGTCAAAATGTAATCGCCAAGGTGATGAGCTTAGGCCTTCGGTAATCAGCATGTCATGGAAAGGCTGCACCTGTTCCAGAATATTCACGCCCAAGCGCGTCAGCATCCGCATAGAGGAGGCCGCCAGAGCCGAAGCCCGCCCGTCATTTGGGATTTGTGCTATATCCCGGCCGTCGATCACAGCCACGCTCAACCCGGCACTTGCTCCCGCCAATGCCGCGCAAAGCCCGCTCAAGCCCCCGCCAATGATTAATATGTCATATCTCTGGCTCATGGGTATTACCTAATGCCCTGGGTCGTCTCCGCCAAGGCCCGATAATGCCGCAGAGTCTGGGAGGCATTGCGGATTGAAAAGCTCACGGAAGCTTGATTGGTGTCAGGTCAAAAGTTTTCGCATTATGGTGGCATGAAAAAATTATTTCCTATTATGTTTTTACTGGCTGCTTGCTCCTCTGCGCAGAGTACAGATGCGCCTCAAAACAAGGCAGCAGTCGTCTACTCCGGACAGACGGATACGGCGATATTTGCAGGCGGGTGTTTCTGGTGTGTCGAGTCAGATTTTGAAAAATTACCGGGCGTGATTGAGGCTGTGTCGGGCTATTCCGGTGCGGATATGCCTAATCCGACTTACCGCAATCACGGCATGCATTTAGAGGTAGCGAAGATTATCTTTGACCCTACGCTCATCACGTATGATGATCTGCTCGATTATTATTGGCGTCATGTTGACCCGACAGACCCGGACGGGCAATTTTGTGATCGCGGCAATGCCTATAAAACGGCGATTTATGCAAGGCCCGATCAAATAGAGGCGGCCAAAGCGTCCAAGGCGGAAATTTCAAAAACCAAGCCGTTTGACGCGCCTATTGTCACGCCTGTCCTGCCTGCCAAAACCTTTTGGGATGCAGAAGACTACCATCAGGATTATTATAAAAAGAATCCACGGAAATATAAATATTACCGCAATGGATGCCGCCGTGATGCACGCATTAGAGAGCTGTGGGGCGATAAATAGTTACGGTTTACGATTTGGGTCCTCTGTTGGACTATAGTCATAGCCTGCCCAAACATTGAGCCTACGGCGCTTGCCGCCCCCTAAATCCAGATCAATATCCGGTAGGCGGTCGAGCCTTGCGAAGTCTTCCTGAAGGAAGGGGATATTGTTGTTGTAATAATTAATGATCAAAACAGGTGAGCCCGATTGCGGGGTAAGCGGATATGTCATCTCTGCATGGTGGAGCGGTCCCTTTTGCAGCATCCACATATAAAATGGCGCGGTCTCGCGCAGGCCGTAATATTGGGCGTCATAAAAGACGAGACGATTATCCATGGCAATGGCTTGATATGGCTGGCCTTCATGTCCGGCTTTGAAACGGGCTTCAATGGCGGCGACAGTGTCTGTCCAGCCGCGCATGCGCTTGACCGCATTGGCCGCGCCCAGTGAATTGGTCGCTGCCGGATAGAGCATGATCAAACCCAAAGTGAGCGCAATGAGACTTTGGCCGATGATGCCCCATTTCAGCCAGGCCTCGGGTTTGCGATATCCCATGGCCCACAGCACAATCAGCAGCGGTGCGGCGCCATAAGCGGTCACGGCCCAATTGGCATTGGCGCGGGACAGCAAAGCTTCCAGAGAAATAACCAGCAGCGGCGTTAATGACAAAAGCGCGAGCCAAAAAGCAGGCGGCGCCATACGGCGCTTCACAGCGGCCCAAAGCGCAAACCCCAGCAGCCCCAAAGTAACCGGGCCAAACACGCCAAATTGATCCACCCAAAATGTCAAAAGTTCCGCCGGGTGGAACATGTCTTCATTTAGATTGGCGTTCTCGGCGGTATGGGCCACGGTGGCGAAATCATTCCGGGCGTTCCACCAAATATTCGGCGCGATACACAGACCGGCAATGGTGGCGGCGAATAAGCCCCGTAAATGGAATAAGGCCCGGCGCGTCGGGGCATCAAAGAGGATCGCCAAAATCAGAGCAGGGCCGAAAAACATCATCGCATATTTGGACATAAACCCAAGCCCAAGAGCGATTCCCAGCTGGGCCGCGCGGGGCCAGCTGGGGCCATGACGCAAATGCACCCAGGCATTGATCGCCAAAACCCAGAACATCATAAGGGTCACATCCGTCGAGATGATGGCTGAGGACAACCACACGGCCGGCATTAATATGTAAATCGCCGCCGCCCAAAACCCGGCCTGCCCGTCCCGCAGCTTTCGCCCTGTGAGAAATAACAGCCAAGCCGTGATAGAATGAATAATCGGGGAGCCGAGCCGGACCGCCCATTCCGCATCCCCAAAAACCGCCGTTGTCGTCGCGATAACCCAGGCCACCATGGGGGGTTTGGAGTAATAGCCAAAATCCAAATCCTGCGCCCAAGCCCAATATTGCGCTTCATCGCCATGTAATTCCAGTGGCGAGACGATCAACGCTAAAATCCGAAAAACCAGCAAGCCCAAAATGAGCGCTAATGTCTTTTGAGCATATGTCAGGCTGCGTAACATCTGTGTCTCTATGGGGCCAAGCCTGCCGAAAATAAACCTTATTTACCAGAGAAGATGATGACACTAACGCTTTAGTTAGAAAATAGAGCAATCAAGGCACCTATGGCACATGCACTCATATTCGATTCGGGCGTTGGCGGTCTGTCGGTCGCCGAGGAGATACGCAAGCTCTTGCCGGAGTTGCGCCTGTCCTATGTCGCAGATGATGCATTCCGGCCTTATGGCGAAAAACCCGAAGCCGCATTGCGGGCCAGATTGCCGCGGCTTCTAACCGAACTGTCTTTGATGCTGGACCCGGATATTATTGTCATCGCCTGTAACACCGCCTCAACCACGGCATTATCGGAGATACGCGCTGCGCTGGACGTGCCAGTTATCGGCGTTGTCCCGGCCATTAAACCGGCGGCCGGCTTATCCCGGACTAAAACCATCGCTGTGCTGGGCACGCCGGGTACGGTGCGCCGCAAATATGTTGATGATTTGATAGATAAATTCGCGTCTGATTGTCATGTCATCTTACAGGGCTCTGTCAATTTAGTGGATGAAGCGGAGCGTAAATTAGGGGGTCAGCCCGTAAGCCTTGAAATGGTAAAGGGCGAGATTGCGCCGATTTTTGCCGGGCGCAGGGGCATGGATGTGGATGCGGTCGTGCTGGCCTGCACACATTTCCCGCTGTTAAAAGATGAGCTGAAATCCTGTGTCAATCAGACCGTGTTTTGGATTGATAGCGGCGAGGCCATTGCCAAGCGGGTTGAATCCGTTCTGGCGGATATGGTTTTGACGAAACGCGCCAAGCCGCCTGTCATAGACACGGCCTTTCTGATTGGGCCGGACGCCTCAGATATGCGAAAGCGGGCCTTTGCCAAATTCGGTTTTGAAAAAGTTGTCGGGTTAATGCCCTAGGAAATATTTATAGGCATAGTAAAGCGCCGCCAGCAGCGCGAATAGACCAATCGTGAAAAGCGCGAAATTTTCCTTCATTATGCGCTCTGCTTGCGGGCCGAATTTCTTTACAATCCCGGCCACGAGAAAAAAGCGAAGCGAACGGCCCAGCACGCTGGCCATCACAAAGAGCGCAAAATTGATTTTCAACGCCCCGCTCATAATGGTGATCACTTTATAGGGAAAAGGCGTCAGCGCCGCGCCAAAGACGCCAATCGCGCCATGCTCTGTGATCCGGAGTTTAAAGCTCTCCATTTTTTCGGCCTTGCCCATGCTCTCCAGGACGGGCTGCGCGAGGAGGTCAAAAAACCAGAGGCCTAAAAAATAGCCAAATATACCGCCGAGAACAGAGGCGACGGAACATATAAAAGCATAACGCCAAGCTCTGGCGTTATCGGCCTGCACCATAGGTATCAGCATTAAGTCGGGCGGGATCGGAAAAAACGAACTTTCTATAAAGGACACGCCAAACAATGCAGGTTCCGCTTTGGGGTGACGCGCCAAAGCTTTGACCCACTCATACCAATCTTCGAGAAATGCGAGTTTACCTTTCATAACCTCCGCCTATCAGCCAGTGATTAATGGCGCGTTTAAGGCGATTTGATGAAAAAAGCGGGTGGCGTTTTATCTCGCGCTGCCCTATAGGGCTCTCGCTTGGTTCGCGGGTGTGGCGGAACTGGTAGACGCGCGGGATTCAAAATCCCGTTCCTTTGGGAGTGTCGGTTCGATTCCGACCATCCGTACCAAGCTTTTCTACTCTACCAGATGGCTATAGTCCGATGCTTTGATAGCTGAGCGCGACCGCTGAAATGGAGCGGTAGAAGGCGGCTGTTCGCATGTCTTCCAGTTCGGGTTTATTATCCAGTGCCTCTTTGATCGAGCCATAGGCAAAGCGCATGGTGTCATCCAGACCTGCGCGGACCAGATCAACTTCGCTCGCGCCTTCAATAAACTCTGACTTGAATTTGCGGGAAAACTTAATGCCGCCTTGGGCTTCCAAAGCGTCGACCAATTCGCGGTTCTTGGCTTCCTGGTTGCGACGTTGCATACGGCCGAAACGGATATGGCCGATATTTTTGACCCATTCGAAATAAGACACGGTCACGCCGCCGGCATTGGCATAAAGATCGGGGATAATAAACACGCCTTTATCGCGCAGAATTTTATCCGCCTTAGCTGTGACCGGGCCGTTGGCGGCCTCGATAATCAGCTTGGCTTTGATATTATGGGCGTTTTCGACATTGATGACCCCTTCCATCGCGGCGGGGATCAGGATGTCGCAAGCACCCTCAATGGCTTTGGGGTCTGGATCGGTAACTTTACCGCCTTTAAAGTCTGACAATGGCTCTCCGGAGAGCATATGTTGTTTCAGATCTTCGATCTTAATGCCTTTGGGATTGTGCACCACGCCTTCGCGTTCAATGACTGTGATAACTTTCGCGCCATCTTCCTCAGCGACGAATTTTGCGGCGTGATAGCCCACATTGCCAAGGCCTTGGACGATGACTTTCTTACCGTCGAGATCTCCGCGCAATCCGGCTTTCTTTTTATCATCGGCGTGGCGGAAAAACTCTCGCAATGCATATTGGACGCCGCGGCCGGTTGCCTCCACGCGGCCGCGAATGCCGGACAGGTGAACCGGCTTACCGGTCACACAGGCAATAACGTTGATATCTGTATTATTCAGGCGGCGATATTCATCCATCATCCACGCCATTTCGCGCTCGCCTGTCCCCATATCCGGGGCCGGAACGTTTAGCGATGGATGGATCAGGTCACGACGGGCGAGCTCAAAGGTAAAACGGCGCGTAATGCGTTCCAGTTCTTCTTCACTCCAGTCCTTTGGATTGATACATAAACCGCCCTTGGAGCCCCCGAAAGGCACTTCGACCAGGGCGGTCTTAAACGTCATCAAGGCCGCCAAAGCCTCGACCTCGTCCTGATTGACATCAAGCGAGTAGCGAATGCCGCCCTTAACAGGCTCCCGGTGTTCGGAATGCACAGAGCGGTAGCCGACAAATGTGTGGATGTCCCCGCGCAGCTTGACCCCAAATCGCACGGTGTAGGTCGCGTTACATACCCGGATCTTTTCGATCATTTTCGGTGAGATATCTGTAAAGCTGGCCGCGCGGTTGAACATCAAATCAACGGATTGACGGAAATTCAGCTCTTTCGTGGATGATTTGGACATACCAAACTCCCCTGCCTGGATGAAACATTTTGACGTCCATAGACCTGTTTGAGGGGCAAGACTATGCTATATTTGCATTATATTAGAACGAATTCGTGCAATAACGCAGAGAACGCGTCCGGCGTTGTGATCAGGCTTAAAGTGCTAAAGGCGGCTTAAGGTGAGCAGGGCTCCACAGGCATTGTGGCCCGCAAACGACAGACTAGATTGTCCCTATTAGGTGTGTCGTAATACCTGGCATTGATTCTTACATCTCCTGTGTGGCCCGCAGGCAGGGTGATGACCGATATTTGGGTATTCCCATTGCTTCTGTAGCGAATTCTGGTGTTGGCGGGTTTTTGGGCAATGCCCACTCTGAATAAACCGCTGGCAGGGCTATCCGGGGTCACTGATACGCGTATTCTGGCACGTCCATTGGCCGTGCAGGCGACAGGACGAATAACGAAATCACAGCAGGGTTCAGATGTTGTCACGGTTCGGGTGAGGGCCTCCACATCACCTATGGATGTTGAGTCCGGACTTAGATTGCCATTGACGTCAATAAAGAAGTGATCGCTTGTGTTGAACGTCGAGTTCAAACTGACATTTACGGCGGTTGATTGAACCCCATTGGTTGCTGTTATGCCGGATGAATTATAGCTCAGCCCATATCCAGTGGCTAAAATTCGGCCGTCCAAAGCCGTGGAATCAACTGCGGATGGCAGGCTCGACCCGCTGGCCGGGGGCAGATAATCCGGCGCGAAATCCACGCCGCCCGCTGTGTTGCGATGGGTGATGGACGCGCCGACCAAGTGCAAAGCGGGGGAGGTGGCACTCCACCCGCCCGAATGTGATCCCGTATATTGCCAGGCCCGGGATTCTTGTGGGTCTGCGGCTTCGGACAGCACCATGTGCGTTCCGGCTGCGTTAAAAGCGATATCACGGACAGGTCCGCCATCAATAGACCCCGGCGTCGTGAATTCTCTTTTTATTGAACCCGGGATGAAGCCGCCTGACGGCGTTAATTCGACTGACCATATTGTGTTATTTCGGCCCGATTCATAAACGGAATAGTAAAGCCGATTTTCATTTGAATTGACCTGAACCGCATAGACCCGCCGTCCGATAGATGTTTCATCAGATGCAGGATTATCAGTCAGAGATGACATGGCGGGTGTCGCCAGACTTCTGGACGTGCCGTGATCATAGCTGTCAATCACGGTCGCCGCCGGGTCAGAAAGGGCGGTGATTGTGCCGTCATCTGTATTGGAGACATATAGGACGGATTTGGATGGGTCATAGGCGATCTGACCCAGACTTGATCCTGTATTCGTTGACGGGAATTTATAGAATACTTCATATCCCCCTTGCGCCAGACCGCCATCTCGCTGAAGCCGCCATATGGCGTGACGGCTTTGCGGAAATGTCTGCGGCTGAAGATTGGCGCGATCAAAATCCGGCGGAAAGACGTGGGATGTCGCGACAAAAATATCAGGGGATGGCTTTGCCG
>JAHDHS010000044.1 GCA_020631215.1 Hellea sp.
CGGGTTTGAGCCAAAGCCGTTCCAGTGGAACGGCGACGCGAATGGTACCCGCCGCGTGGCGGGGAATGGGGAGAGCTACAGAAACCAGCCGGAAAGACCGAAGGCTAAAACGTTACATCCTCGATAGCCGCTCCCCCCCTCCGGTCACTGCGTGACCACCTCCCCCGTAAACGGGGGAGGAGATATGTGATTAAATCCCCGTTTATCCTTGGGTTTTCTGAGGCAGCTTCAAACACTTTTAAAATAATCACGCATTTGAATCCTCACCTTTCGAAATTCGCGTATATTAAAGCTGTTCCTCTCACAGGGGCAGGCAAGTGATCGTTGGCTGGCTGGTGAAGGGACGGCGTTTGCCTGTGTAGCTTTGGGCCTAATGATCCCAAGGGCGGCTGGTTCAGCGCGAGCTGATTAGAGCACGACTCTCTAGTTCGGCCGCTGGTAGAAGACGCCGCCGCGAAGATGCGGGACCTCTTGACTGTTTGTGGGTCAAGAGGTCCCGGATCGCGCCGCTATGCGGCTTTTCCGGGATGACATTAAAGGAAGGGCCGCGTCGGCAAAATAATCAGCTATTTGACATTGTGAATATGCGAAGGCTTGAACGGCAGCCGTCAAAGGCAATTACTCGTCTGTTGTCTGGCTTTGCTCCAAGGCGGTTTGGGCGGGGCAGCGTATGCCGAATTTCCACCTAGTTTTGAGGCGGCATTTTGGCGAAGGCGGGGATGCTCTCATCTAGGATGGTGCAGGGCAGTTTCGAACTGGCGTAAACATTAAATTGCGGCTTGATCTGATCCTTTTCATTGATCGATCCCGCGCGCAACCCGGTCATACCCGGACGTCCAAGATTATAGGTGAACATTTGCGAACCGCAATCCGGGCAAAATTTCTTACGCAAGGAGTTGCCGCTATCAACCGTGTGATCAAAGGCTTTCAGATTACCACTGATATTCACATCATCATCTTTCATAAAAACGATCGTCGCAAAGGCCGAGCCGGAGACTTGTTGACAATCCGTACAGTGGCAATTGCCCTGCATGGCGATATCGCCTTCCGCTTTAAAGCTCACTTGCCCGCAAAGGCACTGTCCGGTTAGTTTTGTCATGTTGCTCTCCATTTCAATTTATTTAGTCAACCAACCGAAAAAATTCGGCGCGCTGCTCGGCCTGATGGAACTGCCCCGACAGGGCCGAACTGATCATGCGGTGGGGTGTTTTGATCCCGCGCATGGTCATGCAGAGATGCTCCCCCTTAGCCATAACCGCGACATCATCCGTGCCAAGGGCGTTTTTCAACTCATTGGCAATATCGGACACCAGCTGCTCTTGAAGCGTCAGATTATGGGCATGCTTATGGGCGATGCGGGCAAATTTGGACAGGCCGAGCACCTTATCATCGGCGATATAGGCGATGGAGACGTCGCACCAAAAAGGCAGCATATGATGTTCACACATGGACCAGACGCGCATGCCCGTCACAGCGACCATCTGATTATGTTTGACCGCCGAGAAGGTCGTATCGAGCTTGCCCGGATCATATTCGATAAATTCGCGCCAGAAATTGGCAATCCGGCGCGGGGTTTCGATCAGGCCCTCCCGGTCCGGGTCTTCGCCCAGAGCGACGAGCAGCTCCCGCACGAGGGATTTGACTTTGGCGTGGTCGATTTTCTTGGTCATGGCCGTCTCTTACAGACGATAGAACGCCTTGGCGAGAGGCTATTTTGTCAAAATGGCCCGAATGGCCTCCACCCGCTTTCGGTTCACGCCCCGATCCGAATAACCCACGCGAGAGGCCGAACGAATATGCCAGATGTCTTCTTTGTCATGACGCAGTTCCACATCATCGACGAATTTGAAAATACGGCTCATATAGGTGGCGGAGATATAGCTGTCCGATTCGGACGTGACCGTGCCGCCTGTGGCTTTGATGGCCGCGATGATGTCAGCGCGCGTGCCATGCAGCGGCGCAACTTTCTTTTCCGGTTGCACGTCAATCTCCGACGAGACGCAATTCGGCGCGGCCTTAGGCGGGGCCAGATGCCCCCCGACCAGACCCGGCGCTTTGCCCTTTTGAGATTTCAAACCCAACAGCGTGAAGATCATGGCAAACCCCGCAACAAAAAACAGAATGAGTTTCATAGCCTATCCAAAGATTATCCCGGAGATATATTCATCATACCATGTCGGCCCGCGCAAGCTTTGAAAGAAACCATTATGCCCGCCATGGTCATGAATGATACGTCTTGCATTGCTGTTCAGTTCCAGTTTCTCAATATCTTCTTCCGGGATCATGCCGTCATCGGCGGCGGTGATGATACTGATCGGCACCGGACAGGTTTTCAGATCATGCGGGTCGACGCGGTAAGCATTGAAATAGGATTCCATCGAGTCATAATCGGAATACATCGGCAGCAGTTTTTCAGTAATGCCCAAAACCCGTTTTTCCTTCAGCAGCTCCGGGATGCGCGGATAAAGATGCGGGTAGAGCCTGTGTTTTTCCCGCAGGCTGCGGGTCCATTTTTTCAAAAAATAGCGTTTATAAAGCGGGTTGGCATCCACCAAAGGCGCCGCCCCCCAAGGGTCGACGACGGGGCTGATCGCGAAAATATGTTTCAGATTTTTGATCGTCAGATCCCGCAAAGATCGCGCGATGCGGAGCGAGAAATTACCGCCCAGAGAAAAGCCGACAATATAAACCGGCGCGCCCTCGGCCAATTCAGCGGCCTGCTTCACCGCATCAAAGACTTCGTTGAACAAGGTGGAGTAGAATATACCCTCATTCAAATGATGGCTGCCGCCATGATCCCGGTAATTCAGGCGAAAGACCGACGCCCCTTGATTATACATATGCCGACCGCAGGCCACGACATAGGTGCTGTCTTGGGAACCTTCCCAGCCATGGAGAAAAATCACCAGCGCTTTGTTTTGCGGATGTTTCGAAAAACTGCCCAAAAGCCGCGCATTATCCTCGCAGTAAAGAATCCGGTCTTCGGCCGCGTCCACCATCGGATTGGCCCCGCGCTTACGGAACTTGAAACTTGCCAAAGCCGTCTGCACGATAGAAGGCCGCAGCCAGAAGGGCGGGTCAAAGGGTTTTATATCCCTATCTGTGACAAGCATGTCCATGGCAGAAAAATACGCACCCGCCCTAGAAACTCAATCCTAAATAATGGCTTTAGAACCGGTTTTGGCCGGGTGCGTATACTCCCCCGAGTTTTGTCTCGGAATTTCCTTCTATCAGGCGTCCAGCAAAAACGCGCCGAAATGTGTATTGGCCTTGGGTTTCAGGCCGAGACGCTTAATTTCCTTGAGCAAAGGTTCAGGCCGATCAGAGATCAGCGCCACGGAAATATGTTTCTCGCCACCGACTTTCACACGGGAAATTTCTGCCTGTACCGATTGCCGTTTAAACAGCTTTCGATCTTTAATCGTTTTGAAAAACCGGCTTTTGCGCGACCAGCTTTCTGTCAAACTCTCGGCATCTGCTGCGCTGCTGATAGAGCCGCGAAGCCGAGGAATATATTGCCCGATCATCGCGCCAAAGCTGCGCTTGATTGGGAATGTGCTGCGGATCGACCGCTCCCATTCCTCCAGCGGCCCTTCCGTGCCAATCATGCGCCGAACCTCGACCACCTCATCATCCATCATGCGGGTGATTGTATTCATTCGGCCCGGCAGCAAAAAATATTTATCCAAGCGCGTTTCTTCTTTCACGGGCTGATAGCTGTCTTTGATTGTTTCAATCGCTTCGGGGCTGTGGTCAAAAAAGTTCCGCCATTGGTAAAATTTTTCAGGGCCTGTGCGCTTTGTGTGGGTGATGGGTTGCATGGCGCTGGGCGAAATTTGTGTTGTGTGAAGCGCGGTCGATGGGCTGTTAATATAAAGCATAATGTCCTTGGAAATATGGTGTGGGGGAAAAGCAAAAACCGCGCAGACACAGGTCGCGCGGCGGCATGAGGGGTCAATTAAAAGAAGGCGAAAATAGACGTCTGTGCGTTTGCTTGCATGTCTATTCCTTAACAGACGTTAATTAAATATGCAAATTACAGCCCGTTAATCCATTGAAATTTCAAGCTTATTTAGTCTCAAACTCCATGATCACGTCATCCACGGCCAGATTATCGCCCGCGGCGCAATTAATTTTTGCCACAATAGATTTCTTTTCCGCCCGCAATGTGTTTTCCATTTTCATGGCTTCGACAATGGCCAGCGCCTGCCCGTCCTGTACCTCCTGCCCTTCCTCGACCAGCACGGACACGATCACGCCGGGCATTGGGCAAAGCAGCAAATTAGATGTATCGGGCGGCACTTTAACGGGCATTAGCCGCGCCAACTCCGCCCCGCGCGGCGTCCGTACAGCAACCTTGAACTCGCATCCCCGGTGCCAGACATGATAGCCTTCGGCGCATTTCTCGGCGCGGAAATTAAAGGGCTTATTATCAACATAGGCCCTGACAAGGCTGCGGCCAGGTTTCCAGCTGCTCAGAACTTCCATTTCAATGGCGGCTTTATCCTCTTCCGGATTATCGACCACGATCGTGCGCAGGCCGCGCTCACCCTTGATCTCGGCGGTATAATGCAAGCTGTCGCCATCGGCCATCTTGACCTGAACGCCCCATTTATCAGGGACGTGCCGTTCGTGATTGGGCAGGCTGCCGGAAATCTCGGCGGCGCGGTTTTCGGAAATATCATGCATCAACGCGCAAACGGCGGCGATTTTGCGGACGTGGCCGGTATTGACATCCGCGCCTTCAAAACCTTCGGGATATTCATCGGCGATGAAGGCGGTTGTGATGTCCCCGCGTTCAAAGCGGTCATGATCATAGACGGCTTGCAGGAAGGGGATGTTGTGACCAATCCCTTCCAGCTCAAATGTGTCCAGCGCGTCTTTCATCGCCTCTATCGCCTGTCCGCGATCTTCACCCCATGTGCAAAGCTTGGCGATCATGGGATCGTAATACATGGAAATCTCGCCGCCTTCGAACACGCCCGTATCGTTGCGGATGATGGCCCCATTATCCAGCGTGCCTTCGGCAGGCGGGCGGTAGCGAACAAGACGCCCAATGGAGGGCAGGAAATTACGGAACGGGTCTTCGGCATAGATCCGGCTTTCAATCGCCCAGCCATCAATGCCGACATCTTTTTGTTTGATGTTGAGTTTTTCACCCTGCGCGGAGCGGATCATCTGCTCGACCAGATCAATACCCGTAATCAATTCAGTCACAGGATGTTCCACCTGCAAGCGGGTATTCATTTCCAGAAAGTAGAAATTCTTGTCCTTATCGACGATGAATTCCACCGTCCCGGCGGAGTCGTAATCCACCGCCTTGGCGAGCGCGACAGATTCTGCGCCCATGGCGGCGCGCGTTTTTTCGTCCAGAAACGGGCTTGGCGCTTCTTCGATGACTTTTTGATTGCGGCGCTGAATGGAGCATTCGCGTTCATTGAGGTAAATCACATTGCCATGTTTGTCGCCCAGCACTTGGATTTCGATATGGCGAGGCTGTTCGACGAATTTTTCGATAAAGATACGGTCATCACCGAAGCTATTGGCGGCTTCATTTTTGGAGGCTTGGAAACCTTCGCGGGCTTCTTCGTCATTCCAGGCAATGCGCATGCCCTTCCCGCCGCCGCCGGCCGAGGCCTTGATCATGACGGGATAGCCGACCTTTTGAGAGATTTTGACCGCTTCTTCGGCGTCTTCAATCAGGCCCATATGGCCCGGCACGGTGGACACGCCCGCTTTCTTGGCGAGTTCCTTGGAGGTGATTTTATCCCCCATCGCCTCAATCGCTTTGGGGTTGGGCCCGATAAAAGCGATCTTCTTTTTCTTGAGCAATTTGGCAAATTCTGGATTTTCCGACAGGAAACCATAGCCCGGATGCACGGCGTCCGCGCCGCTTAGCTCGATCGCGTCCATGATCTTATCCATCACCAGATAAGACTGGTTCGCCGCCGGCGGGCCGATATGAATCGCCTCATCCGCCATAGACACATGCAGCCCGTTCTTATCCGCGTCGGAATACACCGCGACCGTCTTAATACCCATCTTGCGGGCTGTTTTTATGACGCGGCAGGCAATTTCACCCCGGTTTGCTATGAGTATTTTTTTTATCATTAATACGGCCCTTCAAATAACACTTGGGTTCTATTTGGGATTAAGTCGTCCAGGATTTTTTCTACAACGGGCAGGCGTTCTTCTATCAATGAAATTCCATTTTTAAATGCTCTTATAGAAAATCTATTGCCAAAGGAATGTAACACCCCCCATCCATAGTCATACCATTGAGCAACCCCATAAGAGTTAGAGCTTAAAGGAGATATTCCATTTGCTAGTTTTCTCCAAACTACCTGCCGATCATTGGACGAGTCTACGAACCACTCATCAAAGTCCTCATCAATATGGACTATTCTATTTCTGAAGCTTCCTATTACCTTCTTGTCCTTGATTGTAATTGCAAACAGAGCTCTAAGCTGTTCACCTCTGCGCCTAATAAACGTATTTTTTTTAGAATTTTTATTTCCCCTCGTCTCGGGTAGAAACGTTTGGGCAAGTTTCCATGCTGATGCTGCTGCTAACTCGACGCTATCCCATACTTCATCTCTTTGCCTCTGGCTTGACACGTCCACTTCTCTTAGGTCTATCAATTGATCGTGCGCAAAATTAAAATCAGAAACATAATCGGCAATTTTTCTCACATGGAAAGTGATTGCCATTTCATTTTCGATTAAAAAGTCATTATCAACTTCCGCCTCACTCACAACGGCAAGTTCCCGTGTTTCTTCCATGGGTTTGAGAGTTGCTTATCCCGTGTAAGCGCGAAGGCCCTCGCGACCCGTTTTCGAGTGGAGCGGGGCTGGATGACCTCATCGATATAGCCGCGTTCGGCGGCGCGGAAGGGCGATAAAAACTTCTCTTCGTAATCGGCCGTATGTTCGGCGATTTTATCGGCGTCGCCTAAATCTTTGCGGTGCAGGATTTCCACCGCGCCTTTGGCCCCCATCACGGCGATCTGCGCCGTCGGCCAAGCATAATTGATATCGCCGCGCAGATGTTTCGGCGCCATGACACAATAGGCGCCCCCATAAGCTTTGCGGGTGATGACGGTAACTTTCGGCACGGTCGCTTCGCCATAAGCATAGAGCAGTTTCGCGCCATGTTTGATCACGCCGCCAAATTCCTGTGACGTGCCCGGCAAAAAGCCCGGCACATCCACCAGCGTTAAGATCGGGATTTCGAAACAATCACAAAAGCGCACAAAGCGCGCGGCCTTGCGCGAGGCATCGCTGTCGATACAGCCCGCCAGCACCATAGGCTGGTTCCCGATCACCCCGACCGTGCGCCCTTCGAGGCGGATAAAACCGGTCAGCATATTTTTGGCGAAATCGCGTTGAATTTCGAAAAAGTCGCCTTCATCGCCGATCTTCTCGACCAGCTCTTTCATGTCATAGGGTATGTTCGGATTATCCGGGACAAGCGTATCGAGGCTTTCGTCCAGCCGGTCATGTTTATCAAAGAAGGGCCGCTCCGGAGAGCCTTCGCGGTTATTGAGCGGCAGGAAGTCAAACAGGCGGCGGATTTCCGCGAGGGCTTCCATGTCATTGTCAAAGGCCCCATCCGCGACAGAGGATTTGGTCGTGTGGGTCTTGGCCCCGCCCAGTTCCTCTGCGGTGACGATTTCATTCGTCACGGTTTTGAGGACATCCGGCCCCGTCAGGAACATGTAGGAACTATCCCGAACCATGAAGATAAAATCCGTCAGCGCGGGGGAGTAAACCGCCCCGCCCGCCGACGGGCCCATAATGACACTGATCTGCGGGACGACGCCGCTGGCCAGGATATTGTTCTGAAAGACGTCCGTATAACCCGCCAGCGCCGCGACGCCTTCTTGAATGCGCGCGCCGCCGGAATCCTGCAGGCCGATAATCGGCGCGCCTTGTTTCATAGCCATTTCCTGCACTTTGCAGATTTTACGGGCGTGGGTCTCGGACAGCGAGCCGCCGAAGACGGTAAAATCCTGCGCAAACACAAAGGTCTTGCGGCCATTGATTGTGCCCCAACCCGTGACGACGCCGTCTCCGGCGATATGGTTCTTTTCCATGCCGAAATCGGTCGAGCGATGTTTGACGAACATGTCGAACTCTTCGAATGAACCGGGATCAAGCAAGAGCTCCAACCGCTCCCGCGCGGTCAGTTTGCCCTTGGCGTGCTGGCTTTCGATCCGTTTCTCGCCGCCGCCCAGGCGCGCCTGTGCCCGGCGTTCATCCAATTGCCCTAAAATATCGCTCAAAAGAACCCCCTCCAAAACCTAACCATCGACACTACCGCCGATAATCAGGATTTCAACCCTGATTTAGGTCAATTGGAAGGAGGATGACGCGTTAAAGATCCGGCAAAACCCTCATACATTCCTGCACCGCGCCCTTGCAGGAATGCGGCTTGCATAATGGGCGGACTGCGTTCAAAAGCGGGTTGGGCCCCAAAACGGTCAATTAAGAGGCGTTCTAGCCATGAAATTTAACACATCCTATCTGATTGCGGGTCTGCTTGTCCTGCTGATTGCGGCTTGGTTTTTGATCAATTCCGGCAAATCGGATGAGCCGGAGACGGCCGCGCTGCAAAATGACGCGCGGCAAGAGCAAAGCCTGCCGGTCGTTGTCGTGCGTGAGTTTGTCGCCAGCGAACACCCACAGACCTTTAATTTATTTGGGCGCACGGAGCCCAACCGCGAAGTCGCCGTGAAGGCGGAAACGCCCGGCTTGGTCGTCGCCACGCCCATCGCCGAAGGGCGGCGCATCGGCAAAGGCACCGTCATCTGCCGTCAGGATATTGATGCGCGGCAGGCCAATCTGGATCAGGCCCGCGCCAATCTGAAAGCCCGCGAATATGATTTCAACTCGACGCAGACATTGGTGGATAAGGGCTTTAAATCCGCAATCCAGCTGGAGTCGCTCAAAGCGGCTGTGGACGGAGCCAAGGCCGCCGTGAAACAGGCCGAGATCGAGCTGGACAATGTGAATATGCGCGCACCCTTTGGCGGCGTATTTGATCAACAAATGGCCGAAGTCGGCGATTACCTTGCGCCGGGCCAGCCTTGCGGCAGGCTGGTTGAATTAAATCCTATCATCGTAGCGGTCGATCTGACCGAGACACAGGTGGGGCAGGTCACGCTGGGTCAGGCGGCCAATATCGAATTGGTGACCGGAGAAAGGCTACAGGGCAAATTAAAGTTTATCCAAGCCTCAGCCAAAGCGTCGACACGGACCTTTGGCGCGGAAATTCACGTGCCCAATCCTGATTACACAATTAAGGCGGGCGTCACGGCCAATGCCTCTCTGGTGGCCGGCATGACCCGCGCGCAACAAATCCCCGGGAAAATCCTCGCATTAGATGAGGAAGGCTTGGTCGGCGTCAGATATGTCGATGAGACAGATCATGTGCGCTTTGCCAATATCAATATCATCGATGAAGATGCGGGCGGAGTCTGGGTCACCGGCCTGCCGGAACGTGCCCTGATCATCATTGAAGGGCAGAGCTTTGTGGCAAAAGGCGTGAAGGTCAAGCCAAGCTACACCCCGCTATCCAGCGCAACACAGTAACATGAGCGGCCTTAGTCAATGAGCGGTCTGGTCGGCATTGTTGGGTTCTCTATCCGCAATTGGCGGATGACGCTGGGTATTATGCTTTTCGCGGTGATTATGGGCTTTCTGGCCATATCACGTCTGCCGCTGGATGCTGAGCCAGATGTACCGGTTCCCTTTGTTAATGTCCGCGTGGTTGTGCCCGGCATTTCACCGGAAGATGCCGAACGGCTGATTGTCCGTCCGCTGGAAACCGAGATTAAATCCATTGAGGGCATTGAACGCATTGATGCCGTGGCCGCAACCAATGTGGCCTATGTCACCATAGAATTTGATATTTCCCACGATCAGGACAAAGCCTTAAGCGATGTCTTGGAAAAAGTGGACCGTGCACGCGCAGAATTTCCCCGCGAAGCGCGTGAGCCCATTGTCGAGGAAATCTCCTTATCGGCCCTGCCCATTGTCACGGTTAATCTGTGGGGCGACGTGCCGGAGCGGGAATTGCAAAAGCGCGCCAAGGATTTGAAATCCCGCCTTGAGAGCCAACCGCAAATTCTGGAGGCCAACATTTCGGGCGAAAGAATTGATGTCTTAGAAGCGGTTTTAGACCCGGCCAAGGTGGATAGTCTCGGGATTACTTATGATGAAATCGCCGCTGCTGTTGGCCGGAATAACAGCCTGATCCCGGCCGGGGCGATTGAAACTGAAACCGGCAAGTTCAATGTCAAACTGCCCGGCTTGATCGAAAGCACAGATGATCTTGGGGATCTGGTCGTCCGCCGGGGCGAAAACGGGGCGATCGTGCGTATGAGCGACATTTCCCTTGTGCGAAGCGGCTATAAAGATGTTGAAAATATAGCCCGCTTTAACCGCCGGTCTTCTGTCTCACTGGAAATCTCCAAGCGTCAGGGCGAAAATATTCTGGATACAGAACGGATTGCCAAGGAACTGGTCAATGAAATTACGTCACGGCCGGACTGGCCCGACAACATTAAAGTGACCTACAGTCAGTCCAGCGCCCAATATATCAATGACATGATGGGGGATTTATCCAGCTCTATCGTCAATGCTGTTATTCTTGTTTTCATCGTCTGTATCGCAGCCCTTGGCTGGCGCTCGGCGCTCTTTGTTGGATGGGCTATCCCGTCCAGCTTTCTGATCGCCTTTTTCCTATTCTTTGTGCAGGGCGAAACCATCAATATGATGATCCTGTTTGGCCTGATTTTATCAGTGGGGGTTCTGGTCGATAGCGCCATTGTCATTGTCGAATATGCTGACCGGAAAATGGATGAAGGGCTGGCCCGCAAAGAGGCCTTTCAAATGGCGGGCGAACGAATGTTTTGGCCGATCGTATCGTCTACAGCCACAACATTGGTGGCCTTTGTGCCTCTACTGTTCTGGGAAACCATTCCCGGGAAATTCATGTCATATTTCCCGCGCACCATGATTTATGTCCTGACAGCCTCTATGCTGATGGCCTTGATATTTCTGCCGACCATGGGCGCCAAGATCGGGTTTAAACCTAAAAAGAAAACCAATTCCAATGCGGCGCTGCTGGCCGGAGCGGACGGCGATCCATCCAAGGTTCGGGGTTTTACCGGAGTCTATGTCAGGCTGATACGGCAGCTTATCCGTTTTCCGGAATTGGTTCTCATCGCCATGGCTGTTGCGGGTTTTCTTATCATGGGCGCTTTTGGCGCAAGTATGAAAGGCCCGCCGCCAAAGCCGGTGGAATTTTTCACGCAGTCCCCCAGTGATCAGCTTTTCGTGCTCGCCAGAACGCGCGGCAATTCCACGGCGCAGCAAAGTCTAGACCTTGCAAAAGAATTGGAAGAGCGCATCCTGACGGTTGATGGCGTTTCTTCCATCTATACCATAGCCGGGCCAGGCGCGGCGGGCGGCGGGGGCTTTGCCTTTAACGGCCCGTCCAATGTTCCGCTGGATTCCACAGTGCGCATTTATACAGAACTTGAGCCTTTTGATCAGCGCAGTCAGAGCGTGACAGAGATTGTCCGCGATCTGGAAGAGGTTACAACAGGCATTCCCGGGGTCATCACTGAAGTAACCGCCATCGATCAGGGCCCGCCCGTAGGTAAGGATATCGGGATACAAATTTCCTCTGAAAACCGGGATGAACTGCGTGAAGTTACGCAAATTGTCCGCGCGAAATTAGCGTCCGTCGAAGGTACATATGATCTGGAAGACAGCCTTCCTTTGCCCGGCGTGGATTGGGAGCTTCAGGTGGACCGGGCCGAGGCCGGACGCTTGGGGCTGGATGTCAGACGGATTGGCGCGGCCATTCAATTTGTGACCGAAGGGGCGCTTGTCGGACAATACCGCCCGCTGGATGTCGAAGAAGAAGTCGATATCAGAATAAGGTACCCCGACAGTGCCCGCGATCTTTCCCAGCTTGACCGGCTGCGTATTCAGACACCTTCGGGCGCCTTGCCGCTCTCATCTGTCGTGACCCGTGTGCCCAAGCCCCGCGAGGACAAAATTGAGCGACGGGATCTCTCGCCCTATTATATCGTGCAGGCCAATACGCGCCCTGAATATGCGACCAATGTCCAAGTGGCGGAAATGCAAAAATGGTTTGATGAAGAGGCCGATTTACCGCCCGGAACCAAAATTAAATTTCTTGGTCAGGAAGAGGAAAATGCTGAGACAGCCCAGTTCGGTCAGACCGCTGCCTTGGCCATATTATTCATGATGGGCGTCATTTTACTCTTGCAGTTTAACAGCTTCTATCATGTCTTTTTGACTTTAATGGCCGTCGTGCTCTCTGTTTTTGGCGTGATGCTAGGACTGACATTTTACAGCTATATTTCCATGATACTGGTTCTGACGGGCGTCATCGCCCTGGCTGGTATTGTTGTGAATAATAATATTGTTTTGATTGATACTTATCAGCGCTTAAAAGAACATGGCTTTACCAGTGAAGATGCCGCCTTAAGGACAGCCGCCCAGCGCTTGCGGCCCGTAATTCTGACCACGCTGACAACTGTTGTCGGCCTAATGCCGCTTATTCTTGGATGGCAGGCCAATATTTTCAGCGGCGAGTTCTCAACGGCCGGCTCCAGCACATCTGATATCTGGGCGCCGATCTCTTATGTAGTCGCCTGCGGGCTTGGTTTTGCGACCATCCTCACTTTGATCATCACGCCCGTCCTGCTGGCCGCGCCAGCGGTGATAAAGCGGCGCATATTGAAATTATTTGGCAGGCTCCCGAAAAAAGCCGCCGAGCCCGCGCCCAACCCCGCGCCGGAAGCCGCAGAATAATGCTGATAAATAAATCTACTCTTCCGTGTCAGGCTCCGGGGTATCTTCGGGCATGACAACATTGGGAGAGAATATAACCGTGCTTTGTGTGCCGCCGCCAATCAGGGTTCGCCTGACCTGCCAACGATAAGGCTCAAAATTAACGGATAACGCGCCTTCATTGCCCGATGCATCTGCCAGAGGCGGTAAGCGTTCAAATGGCACGGCCACCTGCACCCGGTTCTCACTGCTTCGGATAAGTTCCGCCCGCAATGGATATTCGCCAAAGGGCAGCATATTTCCGGCGATGTAGTTCCAGCGGCCTTTCACACCCACGCGGGTTTCGCCAATCGCGGCGCGCCCAGCATATAGCCTGACCCGCCCGGCTTCAGAGGTTGTGCCGGAAATAATAAGCCCGCCTGTATCATCATAATCCACCGCACCGATTGTCAAAGGGCCGCTGGTTGGAGATCCGCCAAAGGGCGATTGTATGATGCGGGTCGGGCTGCCGGGCGCGCTGACCATGATCAGGGCGGGCGTGATAAATTCAGAGGCGGCAACCTCCGGTGAATTGGGTGTCGGAATACGAAAAATCGTTTCTTCGGCTCTGTGCGTCACGGTTTCCTGACCGTTATACATCATGGCTTCGATCACCATGGCCTTATTGTCAGAATCGATTGTAACGCCCCACTCGCCTTGCTCATTGGTTCTGACCTGTCGCAATCTTTCGCCGCGATCCTGAAATGCCACCACACTGCCGGGTTCGGCCTGTCCCGACACCCGAAGGCGGCGGCGGCCATTTTCCACAAATTCAGACACATTAGAAAAGCTCAGCGGCTTAATTCCGCCGGACTCCATCGTGTCAGAATTTTCGGCGCTCTTGGCGCTATCCGGCGCGTCCGGACTGCCGGAAAGTTGCACAATAAAATACAGCGCGCCCGCAATCGCCAAAGCGCCAATAATCATCCATATCACGCGTAATTTCATTGGCGTTCCGTCTCCTGTTACGGCTAAGGTTAAGCGCCGCAGGCAACAATGCAAGCCTGAGTCTGAGAATATATACAGCGAATAAATACAGCGGGAATTATCATGGGTCTGAATATTTGTGTGTTTTGCGGATCGAGCCCCGGCGAGAACCCGAAACATATGGCTCTGGCCGGTAAGCTGGGGCAGCTTATGGCAGAGCAAAAACACCGCCTGATTTATGGCGGCGGCGGGCTGGGCCTGATGGGCGCCGTGGCCCGCGCGGCCCATGAAGCAGGCGGCGAAGTGTTGGGCGTTATGCCCGACTTCCTCAGTGAAATAGAAAAGACCCTCACCGAGGTAGAACATGTCTTCGTACCCGATATGCATGCCCGCAAAATCCGTATGTATGAAGAGGCGGACGGGTTCATCGTCTTGCCGGGAGGGATTGGAACGCTGGAAGAAGTGATAGAAATCTTGTCCTGGCTACGCCTCAACCTGCACCAGAAACCCGTCGTCTTTCTGTCTGACATCGGCTATTGGGACAAATTGGGCAGCTTGTTCAATGACATGATTGCCGAAGGCTTTGTACCGGACGCCTTTACGGCGGATGTGCAAATGTCAGAGACCGCGAAAGACGCCATCGACGCGCTGCGCCTACGGATTGAAAACCCTGTGCCGCGCAAAGACCTGAGGCTCTCGGTCGAAGAGCACAGCTAGGCGGCAGAAAACAGCCTTTGGGTGATCGCCTCCAGATGTGTTTTATCCGTTTCATCAAAGGCCGCGAGCCGGGTTGAGTCCACATCCAGCACAGCAAAGAGCGTCCCATCCGGCCGAAAGACCGGCACAACGATTTCGGATTCCGAGCGCGCGTCACAGGCAATATGGCCGGGAAAGGCGTGGACATCCTCAACAATGACCGTTTCCCCGCTCGCCGCCGCCGCGCCGCACACGCCTTTACCGAAAGGAATCCGCAGGCACCCAAGCGTCCCCTGATAGGGCCCAATTACAAGCTCCTCAGGTTTTTCGGGGTCGACCAGATAAAACCCTGTCCAGAAATAATCCTCAAAGGCCTGATGCAACAGGCAAATCATCGTCACCATACGCGCGGTGAGATTGCGCTCCCCGTCCAGCACAGCCGCGATTTCTTTCGCTGTTTCCTGATATATTTCGGTCTTGGTTTGGCTCATAACGCGCCCATAGCGCGGTGCGCGCCGCTTCACAATGCCCAAAGAGATGATGCCCAAAGAGATATTGATTGAAATTGACGATCACAACGCCGGCATGTGCTTACTAAAATTCCCCATTATAAACACATGCCAGAAAGCTTATCCACAAAGCTAAACGTCGTAATGCTTCCCAAGCCTAATGCTTTTATTGAAACTTCAACAAAATTTCTTCAAGAAGCATGGTAAACAAAGCCTGAACAAACGCGCTTGTATTCTGCCGCCCATCGCCTATCTTTAACCCATGCCAGAGCCCGCAAATATCACAGCGCAGCCTATATCCTCGATGTGGCAGCCGCACCGCCCGGCCAAGCCTGCCAAATCCGAGGGCGGGAAGAAATTCCGCCTCGTCAGCGAGTTTGAGCCTAAAGGTGACCAGCCCCAGGCGATTGAAGAACTCGTCGCGGGCCTAAACTCAATAGAACGCGATCAGGTTCTGCTTGGCGTGACCGGTTCCGGCAAGACCTTCACCATGGCCAAAGTCATCGAGGCCACGCAGCGCCCGGCCCTGATCATGGCCCCCAATAAAACCCTCGCCGCGCAGCTTTATTCGGAATTCAAGGCCTTCTTCCCGGATAATGCGGTGGAATATTTCGTCTCCTATTACGATTATTATCAGCCCGAAGCCTATGTCCCGCGCACGGATACATTCATCGAAAAAGACTCAAGCGTGAATGAGCAAATTGACCGCATGCGCCATGCAGCCACGCGCGCCATTCTGGAGCGCGATGATTGTATCATCGTCGCCTCGGTCTCCTGTATTTACGGCATCGGCTCGGTCGAGACCTATACGGCGATGACAATTGATTTGGCCAAGGGTCAGCAGATTGATCAGCGCGATTTGATGGCGCAGCTGGTGGAGCTGCAATATATGCGCAACGACCTGGCCTTTGCCCGCGGCGCTTTTCGCGTGCGCGGCGATACGGTCGAGTTGTTCCCCGCCCATTATGATGACACGGCCTGGCGCTTTGATTTCTTTGGCGATGAGATTGACTCTATCACAGAATTTGATCCCCTGACGGGCCGCACAGGCCGAAGTATTGACGCCGTGCGTGTCTATGCCAATTCCCATTATGTCACGCCGCGCCCGACCATTCAGTCGGCCATGAAAGGCATAAAAAAAGAGCTGAAAAACCGCCTCGCTTATTATGATAAAGAAGGCATGCTGCTCGAAGCGCAGCGCCTGTCTCAGCGCACGGAATTTGATCTGGAGATGATGGCCGCGCAGGGATTTTGCACCGGGATTGAAAACTACTCTCGCTATCTGACAGGCCGCAAACCGGGCGAGCCGCCTCCAACGCTTTTCGAATATCTCCCGGAAAACGCCCTGCTTTTTATGGATGAGAGCCATGTCTCTATCCCGCAAATCGGCGCGATGAGTAAAGGCGACGCCAACCGCAAAGGCACGCTGGCCGAGCATGGCTTCCGCCTGCCCTCCTGCCTTGATAACCGTCCGCTGAAATTCGAGGAATGGGACGCCATGCGCCCACAAAGCATCCATGTCTCCGCCACCCCTGCCGATTGGGAAATGGAACGCACGGGCGGTATCTTTGTCGAACAGGTCATTCGCCCGACCGGCTTGATCGATCCGCCAGTCGAAGTGCGGCCTGTCTCCGGTAAGGATCATAACCAGGTCGATGACGTCATTGACGAAGTCCAGAAAGTCGCCGCCGCCGGATATCGCTCTTTGGTCACAACCCTGACCAAGAAAATGGCCGAGGCTCTGACTGAATATATGAATGAGCAAGGCATCCGGGTCAGATATATGCATAGCGATGTCGACACGCTGGAGCGGATCGAAATCATCCGGGATCTGCGCCTCGGCAAATTTGATGTGCTGATCGGGATTAATTTGCTGCGCGAAGGGCTCGACATTCCCGAATGCGCCTTTGTCGGCATTTTGGACGCCGATAAGGAAGGTTTTTTGCGCTCTGAGACCTCGCTCGTGCAAACCATTGGCCGCGCCGCCCGAAACTCTGAGGCCCGCGTCGTGCTCTATGCCGATAAGATCACAGGCTCCATGCAGCGCGCCATGGACGAAACCGAACGCCGCCGGAAACGCCAAATCGCGCATAACAAAAAGCATAATATTACGCCGCAAACGGTCTTACGCGGCGTGGCCGATATGGTCGGCGACTCAGAGGCCGCCGCCAAAATCAAAGATGAGGCGGGTCGCTACACCCCGACAGGCCAAGTCAAAAAGAAATATCTCGAAGCCGCCGAACCGGGCCAGGAGCCCTATCTGGGCGGCAACATCACCGCCATCCTCGCCGACCTCGAAAAACGCATGTTCGAAGCGGCGGAGAATTTGGAATTTGAAGAAGCGGCGAGGCTGCGCGATGAAATGCAGAAGTTGAAGGGGGGTATGGACAGCTAAATACTGTTACACTAGCGCCCCCTACCCAAAATGCGAATATTCTGATAAACACCTGCCAAGGAGGACATCCCCATGCCTAAAATTCATGTCACCCGTTCCATCACCATCAATGCCCCGATAGAGGCGGCCTATAAGGCTGTGGCCAATCTGGAGGAATGGGAGGCTTGGTCGCCTTGGCTGATTATGGAGCCGGAGGCCAAAGTCACGGTGGCGGCTGACGGGAAATCCTATCACTGGGAAGGAAAGCGCGTCGGCGAAGGCGAAATGGCGATCACAAGCGCAAGCGCGCCGCACAGCGCCCGATATGACCTGACCTTCCTCAAACCCTTTAAATCCAAAGCCAAGGTCGGCATGGATTTACGCGAAGTCAGTGACGGAACGGAAGTGACCTGGACAATGGATTCATCCCTGCCCTTTTTCATGTTCTTTATGAAGAAGATGATGGAGACCTTTGTCGGCATGGATTATGAGCGCGGACTGAACCTGCTAAAGGATTATGTCGAAGACGGGCAGATCCATTCCAAGCTGAATTTCATCGGCGAGCGGGACTATCCCGGCTGCGATTATGTCGGGATCAAGCGCAGCTGCTCAATAGAGGACATGCCCGCTCTGATGCAGGCCGATTTTGAGGCGCTGGGCGCATGGGCCGCAGAGAACGGCCTGAACCCGGATGAGATGTTTTCAATTTATCACAAATACAATCCCGTTAAGGGCAGTTGCGCCTATACGGCGGCGGTCTGTTATCAAGACAGGCCGGACACCCTGCCGGAGGGTTATATCACGGGCTCCCAACCGCCTGCCCGGATTTACACACTGGAACATGTCGGGCCTTACCGTCATCTGGGCAATGGCTGGATGACCATGCAAAATCTGATGCGCTCCAAGGAGATCAAAGTCGCCAAGGGCTATCACCCCTTCGAGACCTACGGAAACTCCCCGCAAGACACGCCGGAAAACGACCTCATCACCCATATCAACTTCGCTTTAAAGTAAGGCGGCACAAGAGCATTCAAAGCCTTGTTTGCGCCCTCGGTTAAAAGGGTTCACTTCCCTCTCCTTTGAGGGAGAGGGGGAACCGCGCAGCGGTGGGTGAGGGTGTACCCAAGCCAAATTGGTACACCCTCATCCGTCTTCCGCGTTTTTTCAAAACGCTCTAGACACCTTCTCCCTCAAGGGAGAAGGAGGATTTAATTGAATTCACGTTTTCTCTAAATTTTCCTGATTGGTTTCATAGGCTTGTAAAATAATTCTCCATTTGAATCCGCACCTTTGAAAACCGCCCTATATTGAACTCGTTCTTTTGGTCACGGGACGGGTGAGACGTCACTTGCCTGATCAAGAGACGGTGCGGGTTGAGCGCCGGGTGGTGACACATTCGGTTGTGCCGGGCCTGCTGGCGAGAGCCCCACTTGCCACGACTGCGAGGTAACCTTGGGCCGCCAGCATAAAACGCATCGCCGCAGGGTCAGTGACCCCGCGTAAAATATGATTTAACCCACACGGTGTCCGTCGCGGACACTGACCCTGCGGGCAGTCCTATAACTTAGGACATAATCCAAAGGCTGAGCGCCGGATCGCCAGCGGGAGGAAAAACTCGGCTGTCTCTCATATGTCATCCCGGACAAGCAGTCGTTTACGGCTGAGCTGATGCGGGACCTCTTGACCCACAAACAGTCAAGAGGTCCCGGATGTCGGCCTTTGGCCTCCTCCGGGATGACAATGATAGAGACAATGAAAGCCTAGAAAGCTAGGCGT
>JAHDHS010000045.1 GCA_020631215.1 Hellea sp.
CCCAGCGGCATGGGCAGGCAGCCTATGATTGTGCCGTCCTCAATCGGGCATGTCTCATAGAATCCATCTATGGATAACAGGACATGATCTCTGGATTCGGTTCTTTGAATGGCTGTGCCTTTTTGAACGCCTTTGGGGGCCATGATCAGGGTTTGATCGGCGCCGGAAGGCTGTAGGTCTGCGGTCGCAACGGCGACGGCTTTGGGCCAGTCGCGCGTGCCCGTGCGCGGCAGGCCGGAGAGGATATGCATATCCGGCATAGCGCCGCCCGGGCCCAGCGCCGTCCACCAGCTTTGCATGACCGCCGGAGCGGGCAGCACAGCCACGCCTTCATCTTCGGCATAGGCGGCGGCTAGGGCAGAACTGCTGGTCGGGTAAGAAATCACAGGCAGCGCCGCGCCAAAACGGTCGCGCACCAGTGACCAGACATCCAGCGCGTCACCTTCCAGCGCGATATGTAGGCGCATCGGGCCCTGCATGGCCAGCGACGCGCTCATCAGCTCTGCCCAGATGGTCGAGACCAGCGCGGTGGGCGTGTCTTCGGTCGCAGCAGCAAGCTCGCGCACATGGGACTCCTCGCGCGATGGCCGCCAGACGCGCATGCCGGATTTGGCACGGCGCACGGCCCCTGCCAGCTCCAGCCGCTCTGCGATCAGGGCCAGCAGCGCCTTGTCGACGCGGTCGATCTCTTGGCGAATATCGGCAATATCTTTGAGCGGTTTATCCGTCACGGTTCAGACCTTCGCGATTGGCAACGGGATTGCCGCCAAATTTCGGCCGCCGCACCAAATGTCCGTCCGGCCCTTTGGGTTCGGCATAAAGACGCTTCATCGCTTCGACAAGCACCAGTCCGGAAAATGTCGGCCAGACCGTTTCGCCGAACCGTTCAAAACCGGGCATAAGCTTGGGCCCGGTAAGCCGCGCCCAGGGCGGCGTATAAAGCGCGCCCGACCAAACTGTTGGCTGAAAGCCCGCTTGGGACAGAGCTGTGCGAAGCTGCGTCCGGCTAAAGGGGCGGCCTGCGCCAAATGGCACGCGATCCGAGCGCGCCCATAGCCCCGCGCGATTGGCGGCAATCGCAACGATACGGCCCTCGGGCCGGGTCACGCGCCACAGCTCCCTCAGCAGGACGCGCAGATCCGGGGCTTCCTCTAATGCGTGAATGCAAAGCACATGATCAAAAGTGGCATCGGAAAATGGCAGGCGCCCTTCCTCGGTCAAGCAGGTCATCACGCCCCGCGCATTTTCATGAGCCAGAGCGCCTTGCTCTTCGGGCATGGCGAGCACAACCCGGTTCGCGCTTTTCAGATAAGGTTTCAGATAGGGCCAGCCATAGCCAAAGCCCAGCACATTCCGGCCCGCCATATCCGGCCACAAAGTCTGCAGCCGCCGCGCCACCATAAGCTGCGCCGCCCGCCCCAAAGGCCCGGCGTAAAAACTCTCCAGCCGTGAAACCGTTTCTCTCATTTCACTGGCTTAACCATAGAGCGGTCAATTGGAAAGAGCATTGAGCGCGGTGATAATCATTCACAGCTGGATAAATTCCGGCGAACGATCTTGGATTATTTGCCCGTCCATTTGGGTTTGCGTTTTTCGGCAAAGGCCGTGATCCCTTCCATAGCGTCATCGCTGGAACGCCATTTGGAAAATTCGGGATAGCCTTCCTGCGCTTTCATGGCGGCCTCCAAGGTCGGTTCAGCCAGACCGCGCTGCACCGTCATTTTCGAGGCTTCAATTGCCAGAGGCGCGCCTTTCAGAATATCGCGGCAATATCCGGCCACGACCTCATCGAGCGTCTCGAGTGTCACGACTTGATTGACAAATCCCATGCGATAGCCTTCCTCAGCGCTGACCCGGCGGGAGGTCAGGATCAGATCCATCGCCTGTTTTTGTCCGATTTGCCTGGTCAGGCGATGCAGACCGCCGCCCAGCGCCACGGCCCCGACCAAAGGCTCCGGCAGGCCAAAACTGGACCTGTCCGTCGCGATAATCAAATCACTGGCCAGTGCGAGTTCAAACCCGCCGCCCAGCGCAAATCCGTCAATTGCGGCGATCACCGGTTTAGCCAGATCGAACCGCTCAATGAGCCCCGCATAGCCGCCGCGTGGATAATGTTTGCCAATCCCGTCTTTCAGGTCACTGCCCGCGCAAAAGGCCTTCTCCCCTGCTCCCTTTATGACGGCGACACGTTGGGTCTCATCGGCGGAAAATTCATCAAAGACCTTATCCAAACGCACATGCATAGCATTGGTAAGCGCATTCATCTGCGCCGGACGGTTCAGCAATATATGCGTGACCGCACCGTCGCGGGAAACCTCAATTTCAGCCATTGAGCCTTAACCCGCTTTTTTGTCGATCTTCAGCTTGGTGATATTCTTTCCGTCATCACCCCATTCGGCGTAGAATTGGGCGAAGAATTTCCGAAAGGGTAATATCGGCCCGTCGCCGTCACAAATGGAGGGCTTGGGTTTGTACTTCTGGCGATCCCAGACGACCTTGTCCTGATCGAGCTGCCGACAGATTTCCCGCCGCATCGCCTTGGCCAGATTGGCCATTGGCCCCTCGGCCTCTTTCTTGGGTTGAGTAAACGCAAATCGAATATGCGTCTTGCCCTGATCAATCGGGGTAATGCCCGCCACCATCAAAGTTTCAGATATGCCTGTAAATTTCGTCCAGCTTTGGCCGGGCCCGACTGTCCCGTAAGCAATGGTGCCGTCCACCTCACCTTTGGGCGTTTGCATTTTGGCATCGACGCTGGCTGTGCGTTTGTGACCGTCAAATTCAAAATCATATTCCGGGAAAGACTTTGTCCCGTGAATATATTTGAAATGCGCCGCATCAACGCCATTTTCAGCCATGTTTTGAACCGGGCCGTGGACGATCCATTCATATTTATCATATTCCGTCCAATCCGGATCATGGACTTGATCAAAACTGTCCGGCTGCCATTTGGGCTCTTCGTTAAAGGGATGATACCAGACGAGGATTTGCTTGTTCACTTCGGTGATGTGCCATTGCTGCTTGCAGGGCCGGGCTGCACTTGGCGGGATTTTCTTGGCATAGGGCACCTTGGTTACAGCCCCCTGCCCGTCATATTCCCAGGCATGGAAGGGGCATTCCAGAGCATTGCCGGAAACGCGTCCGCCATACCCCATATGCGCGCCCAAATGTTTACAAAAGGCCTCGATCATACGAGGCTGTCCGTCTTCACCGCGCCACAGCGCCAAGTCCTGCCCGAAATAATAAAGCGGCTTGACCTGCCCGACTTCGAGCTCATCTGAATAGGCCACCATGAACCAGCCAAAGGGTAAAGGCAGCGTATGCAAATTGCGCTCTTCATAGGAGGCATTGTTACGAACATCAGATACGCGCCATTCATTCAGCGCGTCACCACGAAGGCCTTCAAGTTCTTTCCAGACAGCAACAGGTTCTGCCATGACTAATCCTCCAGATTAAAAATTTTCAGCGCGTTTTCGCGCAGAAATTTGGGCCAGACCTCATCTTTCAACGGAACATTTTCCATATCCTTGAAAATCCGGTCGAGGCTGAGCCCCATTGGGAAATATCCGGCATAGATAATTTTATCCGCGCCGCGTGTATTGGCGTAATCGATAATCGCCTTGGGGTAATGTTTCGGCGCAAAGGCGCTGGTCGAATAATAAAGGTTTGGGTATTTGATCATCAGCTTAACGGCCAGTGCCTCCCAAGGCTCCGCCCCGTGGCGCATAACAATTTTTAGCTCCGGGAAAAACCAGCAAACCGGGTCCAGATGTTCAACCTTTTGCGTCTCCATCGGGATACGCGGCCCCGGAACACCGACATTAAGAACAATCGGGATATCCAGTTCGACACAACACGCATAGAATGGATACATGCGGGCGTCATTGATCGCGACTTGCGGGCAGGTTCCGGCCGGAAAGACCGAGACGGATTTAATGCCGTATTCCTGATGCAGGCGTTTGATACGCCGCACTTCGTCCATGCCAAGATTTGGATTGATCGGCATATCAAAAAAGAACCGGTTCGGATAGTCCTTGGCCGCCTGCCGGGATGTGTCGTCTTCGTTAAAGCCGACCATGGCGCGCTGGATATTATGTTTGTCCATTTGCTCAACCGTCCAAGCCACAAAATTGGACACATCCTCTCCCGCCTCAGGGATATCCTTGAACATATATTGCGCGGGCATTTTGAACATGTCCCGGCTTTGCTGATCATTCAGCAAAGGTTTGAAACTGTCATACCATCCTGACCGATCCGCATGGGTTGGGATACCCAACATGGTATCGATAATTGGAATGTCTTTGGGGTATGGCATTAAGCGGCTTTTTTGTTTTTGTATGTCTCGCGGACTTTGTGTTTCTCTACCTTACCCATGGCATTGAGTTCAAACAATGATGTTTGCACGGTAATATCTGTCGGAACTTTATAGGCCGCTAGGTTTTCTTTGGCATATGCCATCAAGTCACTTGCGCTCACCTGGCCGTCCACAACAAAGCTGGCGACCAGACGTTCCCCGAGCCTGTCATCCGGAACGCCGAAAGTTACGACCTGTCTGACGGCTGGATGCTTGCCCAGAACCTGTTCGACTTCGGCGCAGTAAATATTCTCCCCGCCGGAAATGACCATATCGGTTTTCCGGTCGACCACGGTCAGATAACCATCTTCATCGACCTTTCCTATATCGCCTGTGCGGAACCAACCGTCTTTGAAGGCTTTGGCATTGGCGTCCGGACGTTTGTAATATTCTTTCATCACAGTTGGGCCGCGCACCCAAAACTCGCCAATTGCGCCCTGCGGCAACTCATTGCCGTCTTCATCCGTGACTTTCACATCGACCAAAGTCAGTTTTTGTCCGGAGGCTTCGGGCCGGGCCACGAAAGCCTCGCCTGTGGATTGAGAAACCGCGCCGCTGGTTTCAGTCATGCCATATCCTGCCCCGATGATGACATTCGGGAATGTCTCGCGGATTTCATGAAGCAGTCCCAGAGGCAAAGCCTGCCCGCCACAGGAAATCGCCTGTATCGATGACAAATCATAAGATGTCTCTTTGGCGGCTCTGACCAAATCCCAATGCATGGTCGGCACGCCCCCAAAACTGCTGACCTTCTCTACATCGATTAAACGCGCCGCCTCTTCCCCGCTCCAGCGATCCATCATCACCATTTTGCCGCCGGATTTTAATGTTGCCAGAAATGTGGCCGTGCAGCCGCTGACATGGAACAGCGGAAAGACCATCATCGCAACAGTTTGGGGAATATGCGCTTTGAACGCCTCAAACTCCATTCCATATTGACGCGCCATTTTCAAATACATGGTGTTGATGGCCAGCCGTGTATTCGCCACACCCGTGATAATGTTGCGATGTGTCATGACCGCGGCCTTTGCCCGTCCTGTTGTACCTGAGGTAAAAAACATGGCGGCGGGATCTTCGGACT
Source organism: Hellea sp. (assembly GCA_020631215.1). Taxonomy (GTDB): domain Bacteria; phylum Pseudomonadota; class Alphaproteobacteria; order Caulobacterales; family Maricaulaceae; genus Litorimonas. The sequence continues at coordinate 5,436 of JAHDHS010000045.1, forward strand.
GGCGTTTGACTTTTTCAAACTCTGCTGGATGTTTCATAACATCCGTAAAGGCTGTAACCCCGGCCAGCGTGCCGTCACAATCAGGACACAAAGCCGGTAATTCAGAGCCCGCGTCTCTTAATTTATGAAGGCGTTTATTATCCGCGATCAGGAACACGCTGTCGGTATCTTCGATTGCCATTTGCATGACCGAGCCCTGCCCGCGACTATTCACCAAGACAGAGACGGCTCCGATATTGGCAATGGCGGCAAAACTGATCATCCATTCGGGATTATTTTTCATACAGATGGCTACAGATTGCCCCGGCTTGATACCGGCTTCTTTTTGCAGCCAGCCCGATAGACGGTCTGCGCGATCGAAGAAATCATTATAAGTCAGGCGTTGATCTTTATAGACAATACATTCGGCCGCGCCAAAAGCTCTGGCTTGATGAATGACAATCGCGATATTTTTGGGCGAGCGTTTATACACCCGCATAGGCTGCCCCCTGACAGTCTTCGTGACGATTTCATAATCGGCGCCGAGGGCCGTGAGGGCTGTTACATTTTGATCAATCATTGTCATCGCAGTCTCAAAACGTTAATTTTTTCACCTAGACATTACGCAAAATAAGCGTAGTTAGTACAGAAAGGCACAAAATGCGTAATTTTACCCTGCATATATTACGCATTTTGCGATATTGTTGATATATCAACAAACTAATTGAAATTTCAACTACTTTATTCAGGCAGGAAATGAACGAGGAGACCAAAAAATGCCGGTTTTGAAGAATAAGACGGCCATAATCAGTGGCGGCAGCGATGGTATTGGCCGGGCGATTGCGCAAAGTTTTGCCGAAGAAGGGGCGCATGTGGTCATTGTGGCCCGGACGCAGGATAAGATTGACGCGGCTGTCTCAGCTATCCAAAAAAGCGGCGGATCGGCGGAAGGCAAGTCGCTCGATGTGTCTGATGCCGCAGCCTATGCCGATTTCATCAGCACTATCGCCAAAGACAAAGATCTGGATATTCTGGTCAATAACGCGCCGCATGTGGGTATGGGTATGATTTCTGATACGGATCTGGAAAGCTTCCAGCAGAATTTCAAAGTTAATATGGACGCCCCTTATATGGGTACGCGGGCAGCCATGGAAGCCATGACGGATGGCGGGTCGATCATCAATATCTCATCATTGAACGGGACGCGCGCCATGCAGGGCATGTCCGGCTATGCGGCCTCCAAGGCCGCGCTTATTCATTTTACGCGCAACGCAGCCATGGAAGGCGCGCGCGCCGGCATTCGCGTCAATGCCGTGACGCCCGGCCCGATCATGACGCCCGGCACACAGGCCTGGGCCGATGCCGACCCATCGGCGGTCGATGCCATTGCCGAGGCCAATCCGATGGGACGGCTGGGCACGCCCGAAGAAGTAGCGCAGGTCGTTCTTTTCCTCGCTTCGAATGCAGCCTCTTATGTGACCGGTGTCAGCATTCCGGTCGATGGCGGTAAGGGCAATGAGCTCTATGTGCCGACATAGCTGTCAGATGTTATAATCTGAAAAAATTAACCATAAAACGCTCGAAAATGGACGAAAATCGATGAAATTAGACGGAAAAGTAGCGGTAGTTACAGGGGCTGGACAAGGCATTGGCGCGGCAGTTGTGCGAAAATTGGCATCTGAGGGGGCCTCTGTGGCCGCTTTGGACCTTAATCCGGACAATGCCAAAGCGGTCATTTCCGAACTGGACGGAAAGCATCTGGCGATCAAATGCAATGTCGCCGACAGCCAAAGCGTGATTTCAGCGATGCGCGAGGCGCGTAAGTCATTGGGACGACTGGATTTTGCCGTGAACAATGCGGGGATTGGTCAGGCAGCGGGTGACGGCTCGGATAAATTCTACGCCGCCATGGGCGCGCGCAATGAAGAGCTCGCCAAAGACGGCAAATCCGATATCTTCGTCGATCACCTCATCCACATGGAGGACGAAGGCTGGGCCGGCGTCATGGCCGTCAACCTGAACGGCGCTTTCTATGTTTGCCGCGAAGCCGTCCGTATCATGGCCGAAGATGGTCATGGTGGTTCCATCGTCAACATATCTTCGACCTCCGCACAATCCGGTGAAGGCTCGCCGCATTATGTGACTTCTAAATCCGCACTTATCGGCCTGTCCCGACAGCTTGCCAGAGAACTCGCACCGCGAAAGATACGCGTCAATGCCGTCGCGCCCGGCCCGACAAACACGCCGATCATGGCTGGTATTCCGCAAGAGTGGATCACATCTATGGAGCAATCCGTGCCTTTGGGCCGTATGGCCGATCCAGCCGAAGTCGCCGGCGCTGTGGCTTACCTCTTGTCAGATGATGCAAGCTTTGTGACCGGCTCTGTCCTCGTAGCAAATGGTGGAAGTTATTGTTTTTAAAAGGAGAGTGATATGACATATAAGGCTTTAACGGGGGCATCTGCCCTCGCCCAGCTGGATGAAATCGTCGTGACCGCGCAGAAACGCGAACAAAGTATTCAGGACGTACCGATCGCCGTCACGGCCATAGACAGCGAATATATTGAAAGCCGGAACATCACAGATATCAGCTCTCTCTCCAGCTTGGCCCCCAACCTGAAGATCGAAGATACGCCGGGCAATACAACAGCCGCGCAAATTTCTATCCGCGGCGGCGTGACGATCAACCCCGCACTTTATTGGGAGCCTACGGTCGGCATTTACATGAACGGCTCCTACATTGGGAGTAGATTTTTAGACGCCTATTTGGCTCCTAAACCTGCCAAGCACTCTGCATGAGAGATGGACGATACATCTCAACCATTTGATGAATTTCATATTCACTTTTATCAATGCGATGGATGGGTATGATAATCTCATAATGGCCGAGAAATTTTCCGCCTCGAGCGGCATTGACACGTTTAATGTAGGCTTCGAACTTATTGCGCGGTGCACGCGCGAAAGTCACATGAACTGGCCCGGATTCAATTGATTGAACTAAATCCCATTTTATTGAGCGCCACACACCGCCCGTAAAACCATGCACACCGGCCTGATCGATCCTCAATGCGGGTTTGCCGGACAACAGAACCAGCACCACTAACAACACATCTAAGATTAGAGCGCCCAATATAACGCCAGCCAGTATCATCAGACCTTTGCGTTCTTTCTCTAGAAATTCGGCAACGCTTTCGGTCATAGCGTGACGTTCCATCATGCCGCTATATAGAAACAAGTAGGCTACCCCTGCGAACAAGCCCCAGATCATCACATAACTAAAAAAGTGACGAAACCGTTTCGTGTAGCGGGCAATAAGAACGGGGCTGGTTAGCCCTGCGCTTTCAAAATTATGACCATAAGCCGTTTCCACCAGAGACACTCCCTGTCAGCTATGTAGGCGAAAAGGCTTAATTTATTCCAAAACGGCATTCACAGGAAAACATTCGTTAGTCTCCGTATATGCTTTACCGACTCTCAAAAACCTTCGCCCGATCCACAGCGTTTTGGCGGAGGCTGGCATAGAACAAGTTGAAATCAATTCCGTGATAATTTTCCTTGCCCATATTGATCGGCAATTTGTCATAAATATCAGAGCTGAACGGCCCGACGAGTAAACGATCATTCAAGCATTGCGCGCCAGTCACCCCTGCCTCGAAGGGCAGCTCCGTATGCGGGACAGTCCCTGATGCACCCAGAGATCCCGGATTTTGACTGGCTGTTACGACCTTCCCGTCCTGACGCCAGCTCAGCGGATTGACGCAAACTGCGCCGGGATAATCCTCCCATGCTTCGGCCTTGGGTCCCAGCGCGTTCCAGGTCACATAGCAGCCTGTTTGCTCTGCGCTCTGGCAAACCGGAATATCGGCCGGAATGGCATCCGGCTGAATGCCCATACCAACTGGATAAGCCGCGACCATACGCTCCAAAACGGGCGCGCCGGAAATACGCCGCTCCAACAGCCACTGCGCATGCAGCGCCCCCTGGCTGTGCCCTGCCAAAATAAAAGGCCTGCCATCTATGCGATCCAGAAAAGCGTCAAAGGCCCGCTCAACATCCTTATAAGCAAATTCGAGAGCTTTCTCACCGGATCCACTGTCATCATAGAAGGACCAAAGCGCGCCTTGGCGATATCTCGGCGCATAAACATCGCAGCAGCCATTAAAGACGCTGGCCTGCCATGGCATAACGCCGTCATTCACGAAACCTGCCGACTCCTCATGATCAATCGCCGCATTCCAAGCGGCCTTTCTGTAATAAGTCGTCGGGTGAATGAAGAAGGTTGCGACTTCAGTCTGACGCACCGGCATTTGATCCGGCACGGGCACATAATCAGCATTGTCTTCTGTTGAGGGCAAAGCCGCCCAACTGCTGTCATTGGCATAATCCGGCGCAGATGGAGGCTTGTAGGCTTCATAAGCGTCTGTCGGGGCCATGAACGCCTTCATCATGGCCTGACCAATTTTCCCCCGAAACAGAAAAGCGACCACCGCTAAGGCCAATATGACCAGCCCAATCCGAATGAGCCATTTGTGCATAAAAGCCTCCTAGTTAAACTCTTCCTGAAGCGCGAGACGGTCGGCGTCAATGGTGCGGCCTGCCAGTAAGAGCAAGATCACCGCAGGAATATTCACGAGCAAGATCAGCGCCAAAGCATAACGGATCGCCTCTTTGCCATATTGCGCCGCGAACATATCGGTCAGGATCCCGGCCAGCTGTACGCCAATTGCCAGGCCTGTAAAGGTCAAGGCAAACGCCCATAATGCCGTCCCAGTTGCGCGGGCCTTGGCCGGTAATAAATCCTGCAAAGCCGCCTGCATGGCAATAACCCAGCCTCCGGCCAATAGGCCTGCGGGTAAAGTCAGAAGGGTCGCAGTGGTCACACTTTGCGTAAAACACAGGACAAGCATGGTCAGCATGAAACCTGTCAGACCGATGCCTGCCAAGCGAAACGGCCAGCGCGTATCGCGGCTGGTCAGGCGGTCACATAAAACACCTAGGACAACTGCACCGGTGATCCCTGCAATAAAACTCGGCCCACCATAACGGCTATTGGCTTCGACGAGTTTCAAATCAAAAGCCCGGGCGAATAATGTCGGCGCCCAATAGCCGAACCCATAGCTGGCAAAGCCGCCAAGTGCCGTCCCCATCGTCATCATCCGAAAGCTTCGTTTCCGCCAGAGCGCAGAGATCGTCGCGCCAAAGCCAAGCCGGAATTCGCTCTTAGTCTGGACGCCCGGATCAAGCCGTCCTCGTTTGGGTTCCTTAACAAAAAGGATCGTAACAATCGCCAGCAAGATACTCGGCGCGCCCAGCGCCAGAAAAGCCGTGCGCCAGTGAAAGGCTTCGGCGATGGCCGCACCGCCCACAAGCCCGAATATCTGTCCAAAATAAACCCCGAAATTCAAGATCGCAAAAGCGAGCGCCCGTTTCTTGGGGGCAAAATAGTCTGATAGAATTGAGAAAGCTGGCGCCAGAAATGCGGCCTCACCTACCCCTACCCCTAAGCGCGCAAGGGCAAAAGTGGCGGGTGTATTGGTCAAGCCGGACAACACTGTAAAGGCGCTCCAGACAATCGCGCCGCAAACGATAATCCGCACCCGATTGTACTCATCAGCAAATCGGGCAATCGGGATGGCGAGCAAGGTATAAATGATTGCAAATGCTGGGCCGACCAAAAACCCCATATAGCTGTCGGAGACATCAAAGGTTTTCTTGATTTCTTCCAGCAGGCCAACGGCCACATATCGGTCTGCATAATTGACCAAATAAAGCAGCACCATCATCACCAGAACGAACCAGGCATATTTCCGGCTGTTGGGGGTTGGGTCAGTTATATCGGTCATAATTCTGTCCATTGGGCGGTCGCCCGCGCATCACGAATGCGTAGTTACTTCCACGATTTAATACGCATTCATACATATTTTTGCTTACATTTGCGAGTTTTCATTATTTTTCACGTGATTTTCTTCGCATTCAGTTTTATCAACAATTTATGCCTCAGAACACATCCATAGCCTTCACGCCTCTGACCATCGGCCCACTGAAACTGAAGAACCGTTTCATTAAGGCCGCGACCAATGAAGGCATGTGCAAAGGCGGCGTTATCTCCAAAGGCCTCGCCGCTTTCCATGAACGGGTCGCCGAAGGCGGGGCGGCCATGACGACGGTGGCCTATTGCGCAACCTCCAAAGACGGGCAGACTTTTGTCGATCAGGCGCATTTGTCGACTGAGACGGTTCAGGACTTCAAGGCTCTGACGGATGCGGTTCATAAACATGGCGCGGCGGCGCAGGCGCAGATTACTCATGCCGGGTCTTTCACTTTTCTACCCAAAGATTTTTCGTCCATGAAGCCGATATCGGCCAATGGCGGTTTTAACAAATTCGGCGTCATGACCGGACGCTATATGAAAAAGAAGATGGACCGAAACGATATGGACGATATCGCCGATGAATTTGTCCGCGCGGCCATCCACGCCAAAGAGGCCGGATTTGATGCCGTCGAAATTCATATGGGTCACGGCTATCTACTCGCGCAATTTATCACGCCTTTCTACAACACGCGCAAAGACGAATATGGCGGCAATATCCAAAACCGAATGAAATTTCCGGCGGAAGTTCTCTCCAAGGTTCTGGACGCTGTCGGCAAGGATATGGCCGTCACTGTCAAATATAGCCAGACGGATGGCAAGGACGGCGGCAATACGGTAACCGAGGGAATTGAAATTGCCAAAATCCTGCAAAGCACCGGAGCGCATATGGCGCAGCTCTCTAACGGTCTGAACGTGGAGAGCATCGACACCATGTTCGGAAATCCCCTGCCCACCACGGGAGTCAAGCCCAAAAACCTGATTGTCCGACTGGGCATGATGTTGCAGCCCAAGAGCAAAGAGCCTGACCGCGAATTTACGCAGCTTTATTCCATGGAACCAGCCCGGCAAATCCGCGAAGCCGTTGATATGCCGCTTTGCTATCTGGGCGGGGCGCAGACCATGGACAATGTCAATACGATCATGTCGGAAGGCTTTGATGCGCTCGGTCTAGGACGCGCCTTGATTTATGACCCTAATCTGATCAACGCCTTGAAATCCGGCTCGATCCGGAATTCCGGCTGCACGGCCTGTAATCACTGTGTCACCTTAATGTACACACCCGGCGGAACCGCCTGCGTTGAGGAAGGCGGTCACAAAGGCCACGCCCCGGAGCTAAATACCATCCCGGCCTCGGCATAATTACGTTTGCAACATTATCAATGGAAACAAGAAATGGTCGGAGTGACTGGACTCGAACCAGCGACCCCTAAGCCCCCAGCTTAGTGCGCTACCAGACTGCGCCACACTCCGACTTCTTGGGATGCGCTCTATAGGGCCTCGTTCCAAGTCCCGCAAGCAAAACTGCGCAATTCTATGCCGCCGCGCCGCTTTGGGATTTGGATTTGAATTCGAGCCAACGCTGTTTCAAATTCAGCAATCTGGCCAGCGCGTCTTCCAAAGCTTGCCTGTCATCGTCCCGCAGGCCAGTCACAGCTACGGGTTGATCAAGGGCCGATGGCATTTCGACGACCGTATTATCAGTAACTGGCTCAGGCATAGGTTCAGGCGAGCGCTTGAAAATGGAAGGCTTAGCTTTGCTCTTTCTAGGAGTGCTTTTCTTAATTCGCTCTGGGACGAGAACTGTTTCGGTAATGTCTTTTTCCAGCGCGGCTTTTTCGACCGATCGCCCGAGATCAATCACGCTGCTTGCGCCCTTTACGCGGATCAGCTTTTGCACATCCTTGATCGGATGACCCTCATCATGAAGGAGCTTCTTAATACCCCTCAGGAATTCAATATCCTCCGGGCGATAGAAACGGCGGCCACCGCCTCGCTTGATGGGCTTGATCTGTGGAAATTTGGACTCCCAAAAGCGCAAAACATGCGGCTGCAAATCAAGCTCGTCTCCGGCTTCACTGATCGTTCGAAAGGCTCTGGTTGTCTTAGCTTGCATTGTGTCTCGCGTTATTTCCTGTGCCGCGAATCACAGTCTATCACTTTTTTGGGCTTAAAGACGAATCGACGCGCTCTTTTAGGACTTGAGAGGGCTTGAACACCAAGACCCGGCGAGAGGTGATTGGCACATCCTCACCTGTTTTAGGGTTGCGGCCCATACGCTCTTTTTTGTCACGAAGAGAAAATGTTCCAAACCCGGCCAGCTTCACATGCTCGCCATTGACCAAGGACTTGCTGATATGGCCAATCATGTTTTCGACTAGGGTCGCGCTTTCGGAACGTGACAGACCAATTTCGCGGTAGACCGCCTCAGCCAGATCAGCACGTGTTACCGTGCCGGGATTTCCCTCACCATGATTCATGTACAGGGTTAAACTAAAAAACGCGGCGATAAGCAAGGGCGAATCTTGAAAAAGCGTTACTTTACAAGGCCTTTAATAGCGAAGCAGAGCTGCGCCCCAGGTAAATCCGCCTCCGAAAGCCTCCAGCATAACCATGTCACCGCGCTCGATACGGCCGTCCTGAATGGCCTGATGCATCGCTAATGGCACAGATGCCGAGGACGTATTGGCGTGCATAGCAACCGTGGAGATAACTGTATCAGGATCAATTTTCAGCTTCTTGGCAACGGCCTGTAAGATACGCTGATTGGCCTGATGCGGGACAAACCAGTCAATGTCTTCAATAGGAACGCCTGCTTGCTCTGCACAATCACGCATGACCTGAGCGATTTCGGTCACAGCGTGTTTGAACACGGCATTGCCCTGCATACGCAAATGTCCCACAGTCTGGGTCTGAGACGGGCCGCCATCAACATAAAGCATATCACGGTAGCGACCATCAGAGCGAATATAGCTATGCAAGATACCCGGCGCATCAGACTCTGCATCGTCTGACCGCTCAATCACTACAGCCCCGGCTCCATCACCAAAGAGCACGCACGTGCCCCGGTCTTCCCAGTCCAAAATCCGGGAAAATGTTTCTGCCCCGATGAGCAAAGCCCGCTTAGGACCGCCAGCCTTTAAGAGCGCGTCTGTGACATTCACACCATAGAGAAACCCACTGCATACAGCCTGTAAGTCAAACGCCGCACCATGATGTATGCCAAGACGTTCTTGTATGATCGTCGCTGTCGCGGGAAATGTTAGGTCCGGCGTTGAAGTGGCGCATACAATCAGGTCGATGTCAGATGGCTCAAGGCCTGCGTCATCCAGGGCCGCCAAAGCGGCACGATAGCCCAGATCCGATGTAGTTTGCCCTTCGGCCGCGATATGGCGCTGGCTTATCCCGGTGCGCTCTTTGATCCAAACGTCGGACGTATCGACCATGTCCGCAAGTTCCATATTGGGCATCACCCGATCTGGCAGATAGATCCCGATTCCGGCGATGGCATTGCGAACAATCATCAGGCGATAAATCCGATATTATCATCTTCGTCATGCAAAGCTTCGAGGCGCTCAGATATAACCGTTTGAAAATCACTTTCGGCCAACCCAATGGCTATATTCACCGCATTGGAAAATCCGATGGCATCTGTACCGCCATGACTTTTGACGACAATCCCGTTCAAACCCAGAAACACGCCACCATTGGCCCTGCGTGGGTCAATTTGTTTTTTAAGCCGCCTTAGGGCTAACGCATTGAGCCCCGTTGTAAATTTCGACCAAATTGACCCGCTGAGCGCCTCTTTGAAAAAAACTTCAATAAGCTTAGCGGTGCCTTCTGCTGTTTTAAGAGCAATATTACCTGTGAAACCATCCGTAACAATGACATCAGCATCTCCATATGAAATGTCATTCCCTTCAACGAAACCTGTATAGTTCAGGTCTAGCTGTGACTGTGACAGCCTTTCATGAGCCAGTTGCAAAGTTGCATGACCTTTGCCTTCCTCCGAACCGACATTTAGAAGTCCGACGGAAGGGCTTTCTTTACTGTATAGCGCTCTGAAGAACGCCTCCCCTAAAATTGCAAATTCAGTTAATTGGGCCGCATCGGCCTCGACATTTGCGCCGACATCCAAAACCACGGCCATGCCATCTTTGCGCGGCCACTGCGCTGCAATAGCGGGACGGCGAACGCCTTGTTTGGGGCGAAGCTGCACAAGCGACATCGCCATCAAAGCGCCTGTATTACCTGCAGAGACAGCAATTCCCGCACGTCCGCCCTTCACATCAGCGATAGCATTCCACATGGATGAGCCTTTGCCTCGCCGTAAGGCTTGGGATGGCTTTTCGTCCATGCTGATTTTCATGTCTGTATGACAAATTTCACTACGTTCCCGGGTACGGGGACATTTGGCCAGTAAAGCTTTGAGTTCCGCCTCATTGCCATGCAGAAGAAACCGGGCACGGCGACCCTCCCCTTCATGGGTCAGGAAGTGCTCAAGTCCTTTGATGACGATATCAGGCGCATTATCTCCGCCCATAGCGTCTATTGATACAATTAAGCCCTCTAACATAATGCCGCTATAAGCCTCCCAGAGCGATAAACCTAGGCCTTTTCCGGTTAATTCCCGGAAAGACTATTGTGAAATTTCAGGAAATTCGAAATCCGTTTGGGCTAGTTCACCCAAAGTCTTGCCGGAAAGCAACAAATCAAACTCCAGGGTATAATCGGATAAGGCCGGCCAAAACTCATCTCTGGATTCATCAGGGAAAAATCCCTTCATTGCCTTTATCAAGCTTCCCTGCCTCTCTTCAGCGCTCAAGGCTTCTGAGTATAGTTTTACGCGAGAATAAAAGAGCCGAATCATCGGCTTGATCCGTTTGGCAACGCCAGAATCGGTCAGGCCTTCTTCACGGAGCGCAATTTCAAAATCATCTTTCATCGCATCAAACAGCGCCTGCCCCAAGTGACTGCCAGTCTCTCCAAAGCTGTTCAATCGTTTCAGAACCGGCGCAATGTGAAGCGTCAACAGATCTATCCGCCCTTCATAGCTGTCAGGGACAGCTGTATTGCCGTAAAATATGGGATTTCGAGCTTGCTCCAGCAAGTAAAGATAGAGTTTTTCACCGTCATCTTTGACTGTGTTTTTTTGCCTAAATAACTTTGAGAAAAATCCCATAAACAACTCGCTATTGGCATTATCGCTGTTGACGTTACAGCCTTTTCACAGCTTCTTACTTGCTCTTCAATGCGGCTTTGGCTAGGGGAAATCAAACCAACCTTCAAGACAAAGTTCTTATGACTAAATTGCTTTTGAAATCTGCTCTAATAATCAGCGCCGCTGCTATCATTTCCGGCTGTAATCCAGTCCTCAGGACACATGGTTATATTCCGGTTGAAGATAACAAGCCTCAAGCCGTCAACCCTGATACTGACACGAAGTCCAGCGTTTTAGCACGCCTTGGTAACCCGTCTGTAAAATCGACTTTTGAAGAAGAGCTTGATGATGATACATGGTTCTACATAAACTCTGTCAGGCAACGTTATGCATATTTGCGTCCCAAGATCGAGGAACGCACGATCACGGCCATCACGTTCAACCAAGATGGACAAGTCACCAAAGTCGCCGAATATGGTATTGAGGATGGCCGCTATGTAAATTATGTAGACCGGAAAACCCCTACACGTGGCCGGGAACTTTCTGTCTTGGAGCAAATTTTCGGTACCATTGGCCGGATCCCGACCGACCGAATTGGAGGTAATCAGCAAAATGTGCCAGGCGGCAGCGGCGGCCCAGGAGGCGGTCGTTAGAGCTCTGAATAGGCTGCATTCTATTTGAGAAAGTGATTGTAACCTGTTTCTGAAAATTCGATCCTTTGACCATTTGAGCCCAATGGCGTCACCCCTTTTCCTCTTTCGCAAATCCCAATTTTTGTGAGTTGCAACCCCGCCTTCTCGGCGTAATCCACCAGGCGGCTGGAGTCCTTAGGACATGCCGTGAAGAGCAACTCATAATCATCACCTGCTGTGACGAGCGTTTTTAGACGCTCCAGATCACAGCCAACCCATCCGGAGGACGCCGTTGAGAGCGGGACTTTGTAGATATCGATCTGAAGACCGCAAGAACTTGCCCTCGCAATATGCCCCGCATCAGATAGCAACCCATCGGAAATATCTATGCTGGATGTTGCAAAACGCCTAAGCGGCTTAGCAAATTTCAATCGTGGAGTCGGTCGATGATAGGCCTGCACCCATTCATCTGTGGAGGCCTCAAAGCCATCGGATTGCAGCACAGACTGAAGGCCTAAATATGCGTCGCCTATCGTGCCTGTCACCCAAATCTCATCGCCCGGTTTTGCCCCAGATCGCGTGACCATTTCCCCGGCAGGAACAATTCCGATAACGGTCAAATTTACGACCATAGGGCCGTCCGTCCGCACTGTGTCGCCGCCAAATAATGTCAAAGAAAATTCTTCCTGTACCTTACGAAGACCCTCCGCAAAATCGCTACCCGCAAGCTTAAGCGTTTCATTGGTTAGGTTTTTGGGCCAAGCGATTGATAACAAATACCCTTTGGGCTCTGCGCCCTTGGCTGCCAAATCTGATAAATTCACACGCAAAGCCTTTTGCGCCGTGTTTTCACCATACTGACCCTTGGGAAAATGAACGCTTTCGACCAACATATCGCTGGATAAAACCAGATCATATCCAGCGGCAGGTTTATAA
>JAHDHS010000046.1:0-217 GCA_020631215.1 Hellea sp.
ACGCATTGAATGTGCCTGTGGTTCCATCGGGGAAATCAAAGCTCTTCTTTGAACCGACTTCGAACAGAGTCAGCTTTTCTTCGCCATACACTGGAGCCAGCGTATCTGAATCAAATGCGGTCGGCGCACTCGTAGACGGATTGGCAATACCCAATCCTTCGGTACCTGCGATATTATCATTAAAACCACCTGACTTGTGACCGGTAGACACAAGCGC
>JAHDHS010000046.1:227-1096 GCA_020631215.1 Hellea sp.
GACGAAATCATTCTTGAAACGGCCATTTTGCAAGGCAATGTTATTACCCCCCAACACCGCGAAAGCGACGCGACCATCCAAACCTAAGTCCGTGTAGAATTGTGGTCCAAAGCACCCATTTGGATCTGTGAAGGCAAATTGGCTACAGAATGGACGTGCATCCGGCGGCGCATCACCCAAAATCACACCATTAGCAAAAATAGTCGAAAGACCATCACGCGCACCATCTTGCGCAATGCCGTCAAAATAGAAAGCAAGTGTTTCATCTTCGGAAACGACTCCATCGCCATTTGTATCCGGATTAAAGATAGAACGATCAAGGGCCGCAAACTCAAAACCCTCTGTCCCAACACCTGTTCCGAAACAACAACTAAAGCCCGCTCCGCCAACGATAAATTGATAACGGGCGTTAACACCGAAACGTTCTTTTTCATCTTCAGTGTAACGCAGGCCGCCTGTAAGGCTGAGTTTATCGGTAACTTCGTATGTCGCATCCCCATAGAAGGAAATGCTGTCAGTGTTCGTGGTCTGATTAAACTCGACCCCTGTAAAGAACGGGTTACGGTCGCCCGTCGTGCCCAGGAAAGTGCGCTGATCTTCGTTGAACAGGAAAGCACCAACACTCCAGTAAAAATCCTCTTCCTCATCTGAAACAAGACGGAATTCATGGGTTGTTGATTCTGAGTCTGTGATAAATCTGACACGTGAGAAATTATCTATATCGAGCGGCCCTAGCGTATCAAGCACGCCATCGTAATTGACGGATGCCGGCGTCACGAACTCATAATCGTAAACCAGATCACGATATCCGCCGAAATACTCAAAATTCACGTCGCCAAAATCCCGCCGCCTTGATTGATGATTTTTTC
>JAHDHS010000046.1:1106-17610 GCA_020631215.1 Hellea sp.
GCCAAAATCATATTTTACCGCCAAACGACCACCATAATGCTCTGTGTCCTCTTTGGGCGTAAAGGCACGACCAATAACTTCCCGCGGATCATCAATATCATCCGGATCAACGCCGTTACCCAGCGCATTCGCGTAATTGACGCCCGTGTAGCCTGTCCCTTTTTGCTCTAAATAATCACCTGTGAGTTGAATAGAAAGACGATCTGTCGGTTCAAACAACAAAGACCCCCGCAGACCCAAATCATCCGCAGCTTCGGCAACGCCAACACCTTCATCTTCACAACTTGGAACATCTACGCCCGGCAAATCTTCGCTACAGGGTGTTACATTCTTTAGATAACTGTCATGCTCCAGATGATAACCGGCTACTCGCAATGCTGCATTCTCACCAATTGGAACATTGATCATGCCCTCTAAACCGATTTCTCCATAGTTACCGACAGAAGCTTCTGCCATGGCGTCAAAATTACCAATCCACGGCTTCCAAGGAATAATATTTACAGAACCGGCCGTGGCATTCCGGCCTCGCAACGTACCTTGAGGACCAATATTCACCTCGACACGTTCTATATCAAAGAACCCTGCACCGATACCGGCCGGACGCGGGACGTATATACCATCCATGTGAGTTGCCGCCGCAGGGTCACCAAGTTCTGTATTGTTTGAGCTACCAACACCGCGAATATAGACCTCGTAATTGCCCTGATTATTGGCGATTTGAAGACCCGGAATTTGACTGTCGATGTCATCCAGATTCTTAATTCCAAGGAGATCTAGTTCCTCACCTGAAATGGCGGCAGCTGTACCTGCGTAATCCTGTAGGGATTGCGTTCGGCGCTCAACCGTTACGATAACTTCTGACGAGCCATCTTCGTTGTCTATGATTTCGCTTGTTTGTTGCGCCAAAGCCTGCGCAGGCGCAAGCGCCGCCAAGATGGCGAAAGCAGAGACGCTGCTTGCTTTCAAATTTAAGCTTTTTTTGCGAATAACTTCTGTCATTGGAATCCCCTGCAAACATTTTTATAGCTTCGCTTAGGAACCCAAATTAATCACAAGCAAGCTGAAATCGGTGAAATGGACTTTCCGCAAGATGAATAGGATTGTTACAGTATTTTCTTTACACGGCAGTAAATCGCGCTTTGAAGTCCGCACTGTAACTGCGACTGACTTTCAACTGTTTGCCATCAGACATAATTGCAAAGGCTTCGCCTTTTTGTGCCGGTATGATCTCTTTCACGCGAGACATGTTGATAATGGTTGAGCGATGTATTCTGTGAAAGATTTCCTTGTCCAAACGCCCCTCGACAGATTTCAGGGTCGTTCGCGTTATTCGGGTTTTACCCTGACTGTGCACACACACATAATCACCGGCGGCCTCAAGCCAGTCAATATCTTCTGATTTCATAACCGCGATACGGTCTGAATCCTTCAAAACAAGAGAGGAATCTCTTTGTTTAGGCTCTTGAGGCACGCGAGTTGATATGTCCTGCAAGGCCATCAAAAGGCTCGCCTTGTCTTGAGATCGCTCTTTTGTCGCCAGCGCAGATCGCGCCCGCTCAACGGATTTTTCAAGATCGCTTTCTTTCAAAGGCTTTAATATATAATCAAGCGCCTGAACTTTAAACGCGTCAACGGCATATTCAGCATAGGCCGTCGTAAAAACCACTAGGGGCATGATATCATCCTGAATGGCTGCTACGACATCGAAACCGTTCATTTCAGGCATCTGAATATCCAGAAATAAAATATCAGGCGCGTGTTCCTGAACGGCTGCAATGACCTCCCGGCCATTCCTGCATCTAGCTACAATCTCGATGTCCTCTATCTCATCAAGTAAAGAGGTCATGAGGCTGAGTGCAAGAGGCTCATCATCAACAACAACAACACGCATTGTCACGACACGATCTCCACTACATTATAATCTTCTGAAACTGAGCCGAACTTTAACGGCATAACAATTTTAACTTTCAAACCGCCTAAATCTGATTTGAAAAACTTAAGCTCGGCACTTTCAGAATAGTGTGATTGTAATCTTTCATAAATATTACGCAGCCCGACACCCCGTTTTAAAATTTCATGACTGTCCTCATAATTCATCTCATTCGGCAAGCCGGCCCCGTTATCATCTATCATAACACAGAGTCTGTTATCATTCGCCCGGGTAGATATTTTAATCGTGCCCCCATCCACACGGCCCGCAACAGCATATTTCAAAGCATTTTCCAAGAGCGGCTGAAGCAACAGGCTGGGAATCAAAGCCTGATTAGCCGCAGAGTCTATGTCATATATAAGCTTCAAACGCTCTCCATACCTGACTTTTTCAATGTCTAAATACAGGTTTATTGCCTCAATTTCTTCTGACACAGTCACCATTTGGCTGGCATCATTATCCAATGAAAACCGCAGGAAATCGCCAAGTTGGGACACCATCTGCCTGGCCTGATCGGGGCGTTTGGTTTTAATAAGCGCCGAAATCGAATTGAGCGTATTGAACAGGAAATGCGGGTTAAGCTGATAGCGCAGCATTTTAATCTGCGCCTCGCGGGATCCGGTCTCCGCTGACAGCCGCTTTAGCTGCTCTTCCTGAACGCGCTGCGTTGCGAGCATCCTCTCATTCTGCTCTTGTTGCAAAAGCAGATAAAATTTGACCCCGAAATAAAGTGCTGACCAGCTCAGAAAGACCATGAAGGAGCCGAAATACCAGCCGCCAAAATCTTTCCAAATGTCATATTCTTCCCCCAACCACAAAAAGGTCTGCATACGTAGAGCTGTCCAAATCGCGCTGACCACAGTAATGAGCAGTACAAGTGTAACGAATTGAAGGAGTAATCGCCGGTTCCAAATGCGCCGATAAATATAGCGCAAAGGAATTGTCAGACCCACGCCAAGCGCAGCTTGAATCAAGGTGTGGCTGACATGACGCCAATTCGGCGTGCCATACCAAACTGTCAGAGATAAAAAGGTGATAACGCAAAGCCCGCCCCAACCTAATAGTTGAAGGCCCCAGAACTGATATTCCCGGTTCGTTTCAATCTTGCTGAAGAAGTTATGCGTTATCGGCGTATCCATCTTGATATGTGAGCTACCACATTAAACACAGTATACCAATAAGCTCTGGTCCTGTTAATTTCCTAGGCGTTCCTTCCGATGGTCGCACCTCTGCGTTAGAAGTTGGGTGCACTCATTTGTGGTACAGATTGTGGACCAATTTGTGCATCAGGTCACGCAAACAAGTAAAAGAAGCTACGGCTACCGCAGGAAAATAAAGCAATTACAAAAACTTACACGTCCGATATCGGAAGAAATTTGGTGCGGCCGAGAAGACTCGAACTTCCACGGGTTTTACCCCACAGCGACCTCAACGCTGCGCGTCTACCAATTCCGCCACGGCCGCACATTAAGGTGGCCGCGATATAACCAGCCCTGCCCCCTTTGTGAAGCTTTAAATTTAACGCAATATGGCCCATATGCAGATCATGAACGACGCGTCCAAATTACTGTCAGACACCCCTGTCCTGTGGCGGATCAGCGGCGGCTTGACCGCCTACCCCGCCGCCCATGATTTCATGCAGGCGCGGGCTTTGGAAATCGCCTTAGAGGGCGCTCAGGAAATGGTCTGGCTGTTGGAGCATCCCCCGCTTTATACAGCGGGGACGAATGCCAATACCGACGACCTTGTAGATCCGAAACGGTTCGACGTTTTTGAAACCGGACGCGGCGGGCAATATACTTATCACGGGCCGGGGCAGCGTGTCGGCTATGTGATGCTGGACTTGCGAAAGCGCGGGCGGGATGTGTCGGCCTTTGTGCGAGGGCTGGAACAGTGGATCATTGACACGCTGGCCGAGTTTGAGATCACAGCCGAGCGGCGCTGCGGCCGCGTAGGTGTGTGGGTGGCGCATCCGGACGGGCGCGAGGAAAAGATCGCCGCGATTGGTGTCAGATTAAAAAAATGGGTCAGCTTTCACGGGATCAGCATCAATTTAAACCCCGACCTCTCCCACTTTAGCGGCATCGTCCCCTGCGGGATCAGCGAGCACGGTGTGGCCAGCCTTGAAAGCCTTGGCAAAACCATTACGATGGCGGAGCTGGATATCGCGTTAAAACGTCATTTCACGCGTATTTTCGGCCCCGTAGTGACTGACCCTTAGTAACCTTCCGCGCGAATTCACCCCGCAGGGAACATGTAATATCGCGCGGGGTTTATATGCCCGCCGCCAATATTTTTTGCGGGATTTGGTAAGAGGTGTCAGCAACCGCCAGAATTATACATAGAAAGCCGTTTGACATTTATGAAGGTTACACCTAGGGGCGCTTTGAAAAGGGCTTGGCGGGCAAGGATGACCTTCGCGCAGATTGGCTCACCTCCCCTGAGCCTGATGAAAGCCTCAAAGCATGACAAAATTTACTGATTTGAATCTGGCCGAGCCGCTGGATAAGGCCCTGCGAGAGTTGGGCTATGATGATCCGACAGAGATACAAAGTCAGGCCATTCCGCACTTGCTAAAAGGCCGGGATTTAATGGGCATTGCCCAAACCGGAACAGGCAAAACGGCAGCTTTTACTCTGCCGACCCTGCACCATATTTTCGCCCATGACAGAGAACCGCCCAAGCGCGGTGCCCGGGCGCTTATCCTGGCTCCGACGCGGGAACTGGCGGGGCAGATCACGGAATCTGTGCGCCAATATGGGCGGCACATCATGCATATGTCTGTGACGTCGATTTATGGCGGCGTCCCTATTCAACGTCAGATCAAACGCCTTGTTGGCGGCAATGATGTTTTGGTCGCAACGCCGGGCCGCTTGATTGATTTAATCGACCGCAAAGCCGTGACGCTGAAAGATATTGAAATCCTGATTTTGGACGAAGCCGATCAGATGATGGATATGGGGTTCATTCATGCTCTGCGTAAAATCATCCCTATGCTGCCGAAAAAACGTCAGACCCTGTTTTTCTCAGCCACCATGGCCCCAAAAATTCAGACACTGGCGAGCGAGTATTTGACCGATCCGGTCAAAGTCTCGGTCACGCCCGCCAACACGACCGCAGAGCGCGTTTCCCAGATCAAAATTTTTGCAGAAAGCCCGCAGAAACAGACACTCCTGGGTCTTGAATTAATCAAACCAGAGGTCGAACGCGCCCTGGTCTTTACCCGCACCAAACATGGCGCTGACCGCGTGGTCAAACGTTTGGCCGCAAATGGGCTTCAGGCTTTGGCCATTCACGGCAATAAATCCCAAGGCCAAAGGCAGAGGGCGCTTGACGCCTTTAAAAACGGGGTCGTCAATATTTTGGTCGCCACAGATATTGCCGCACGCGGGATTGATATTGATGACATTACCCATGTCTTTAATTACGAAATCCCCAATGTTCCGGAACAATATGTGCACCGGATTGGCCGCACAGCGCGGGCCAGGAAATCAGGGCGCGCCATTTCACTGGTCGCCAAAGATGAGCGTAAATATCTGCGCGAGATCGAAAAACTATTGGGCGAAAAAATACCCGAAGAAAAGCAGCCCAAAGATCTGGATGAAGCGGCGAAAGTTTTAAAAGCGCGACCTGCGGTCGAACCGATTAATGACCGGGTGCCGGAGCGGCGAAAGGGGCGCGGGAAATCGACCAAAAAGAAAAAAGCGCGCTTCTCGAAATATCAGGCCAATAAATCCGTGAAGTCACGACATGAAAACGAACCGGGAGAACGCGAAGCCAAGTCAGGCTATAATCCGGATGCGCCGAGCCCTAAAAAGACCAAGCCCAACTCCCGGCGCCCTCAAAAAATGAGCGGCCAAGCGCCAAGTGATTCCGGAGCCACACATCGACGTAAAAAGCCGGTAGAGGAGGCCTCAAAAGCCGCGGGCAAAACTGATAGACCTAAGCGGAAAAATAAAAACCAAAATAAGAAAAGAAAATCAGGTGAAGCCAAACCCAAAACAGCCCAAGATCCAGCACGGGCATCCTCCGGCGGTGCCGGGTTTAAACGCAAGCCGCGCAAATCACCTCATCAGCGCGGCAAAAAAAAAGACACCGTCAATCATAAGGGCGGCGGAAACCATCCACCCAAAAGGCGCCGTAAAACTTAATCCCATGCCGCCCAGAGGATGGGTGTAATTAAAGGGAGTGACAAGAGCGGCGGAACGATACGCGAATAATCATCAAGCCGGAGAATGGAAAATTCCGGTAATGATGAAAAATGCTGCAAGGCAATAAATCATGCCGGTCTTGGTAAGGGTCATACAAATAAATTTGCGATGACATTCCCTGAGAACACGATCTCTGTCGGATGGGCAATTTCTGCCCAGCGCACACGCAGACGCATGAATTCTTCGCTAAAGTCATGATCTGAAACGGCCTTATGGACGTCTTGGGACGGCCATTGCGCATAGGCAAAAAATTCACCCTCTTCAGTTTGGTGCAACCGGGAGCCAAGCGCGCCGCAATGGGTTTTGAAATACTCCGTCACGCCGGACCACAGGGCAGTAAATTCGGCTTGGCTGTCTTCTGAGGGAGAGATCAATTTGAACTTATAACAAACCGCATACATTTATTCTGACTCCATCGCGGCAAGCTTGGCGGCTTGATCTTCGGCGATCAGCGCGTCCACGACTTCGCCCAGCGCGTCACCCGCAACAATCTTATCCAGATTATAGAGGGTCAGATTAATCCGGTGATCTGTGACCCGGCCTTGGGGGTAATTATAGGTGCGAATACGTTCAGAGCGATCGCCCGAGCCCACCTGACCCGCGCGTTCCTCTGCGCGCTCAGCATCCATGCGTTGTTTCTCCATATCATAGAGCTTCATCTTCAAAAGCCGTTCGGCATTGGCGCGGTTCATGTGTTGGGACTTGGCGTCACAAACCACGACGACTCCTGTTGGAATGTGGGTCATACGCACAGCCGAGTCTGTTTTATTGACATGCTGCCCGCCTGCGCCGGAAGCCCGCATTGTATCGACGCGCACATCATTCATCGAAAAGCCAATATCAACATCTTCGGGTTCCGGCAGGACGGCGACCGTGGCGGCGGAGGTATGAATGCGCCCTTGAGTTTCTGTCACCGGGACGCGCTGCACGCGGTGCACGCCGGATTCGAATTTCATTTTCCCATAGACACCGGCCCCGGAAACGGACGCTACGATTTCTTTAAAGCCGCCCATATCGGCCTCGGATTCGCTTTCAATTTCGACTTTCCAGCCTTGGGTCGAGGCATAGCGCGCATACATGGCATATAAATCGCCCGCAAAGATCGCGGCTTCATCCCCGCCCGTGCCTGCGCGGATTTCCAGCACGATGGAGGCATTATCATCCTTGTCCTTGGGCAGGAGCAAGATGGACACATCCTTTTCCAATTCCGGCAATGTCTCTTTTAAGGCCTGCAACTCTTCCTTGGCCATCGGGCCCATTTCCGGATCATCCAGCATGGCTTCCAAATCCGCCATCTCAGCGCGCACAGCCTGTAATTTACGAACGCCCTCAGCGACGGGTCTAAGCTCGGCATAATCCTTCCCCAGCTGGACGATTTCATCACTATCCGTCGTCGCGCCCATACGCGCTTCGATCTGTTCGAAACGATCGACGACTTGGGCAAGTTTGATATCCGGAATATGCATGAGGGCGGGATAAGGTTTTACAGGCGGGCCGACAAGCCTAAAAACAAAGTGCGGGGCCGCCCGGGGAAATATCGTTCATTGCCAAAAGCAAAATCAGCGCGGTCCGCATATCGCGCATCAAAAAGATTGTCGATCCGGCCAAACAGGCGGACATGGCTGTTGATATCCCATGAACTGCGCAGGACGAAAATATCATGTCCGGGATAGCTTTGCGTGTTACCGGGATTGGTGAAATACGCCCCGACATGCCGCCATTCAATTTGCGCGTCCAAATTGCTCACAGGGCGATATCCCAGTCGGAAGGTCGCGAGCGTGTCGGGGGCCGTGTCCACGCGGTTACCTTTGATTATGTCATTAGCGGGCGAGCCAACCATTTCCGTGAAATCATAGCTGTGTTTGGTGAGAGTCCCCTCCCCGGAAACATAAACACTCTCGGTCAGATCGCGCTCAAATGATAACTCCACACCGCTATGGCGGGTCTTGCCATTGACGACATTAAAGCCATTGGCATTGCGGAAGAAGAAATTGTCCTTCCACATCGAATAGGCCGTGACTGAAAATGACGGTCCAAAGCGAAACCCGGCTTCGAGGCTGTCTAATGTCTCAACCTTGGCCTGACCGGGGACTTGGTTGATTTGCGCGGAATAGAGATCGGTCACTTGCGGCGCCCGGGCACCGCGGGCAGCACGGGCAAAGACCGAAGCATGCTGTCCTTCATAGATCAGCCCCAATTTGGGCGTTACTGTCAGGAAGTCATCTGTCCGGTCGGCGCTGCGAATGAAACGACCGCTTTGTCCGCCATCGGGCCCGTCATCGGCCTGATTGTCATAATCATAATAGGTATATTCCGCCCGCAGGCCCGTATCGAGACGCAGCCGCTTTGTCAGCTGCCAATCCTTGGCCAGATAAGCCGCCCCGACCAGAGCCTCGACATCGTAATCATAATGCAGTCCCTGCACGAAAGAAAAGCGGGATGGATTGGCCTGAAATTCATAGAGAGAACCTTTGGTATATTCCAAGTCCGCGCCGACGCTCCAATCATCTGCGATTAATTTTGACTGTAAACCGGCTGAGCTATGAGCGTTTTTCTCCAGGGCTTGACCCGGCACAAAATGGCGCAGAAAGCGTAGCTCGGCCCGCCGCGCATAGGGTGTTAGAACGAGCTCCTTTTCGCCATAATCACGTGAAAACCTGGCTTGACTACGATAGGTTTTACCGTCGCGAAAAGCTTCGGGATTGGGGTTCGTCAACCGAGTTTCGTCATTCAAATAGGCATCATCGCCTTGAATAAAGCCGGCGGTTTCCTGATTGAGATTGGTAAAACCGCTGATCCAATCTAAATCCCATGCCCCTAGCTGGCCTTGATAACGGAGCTGCGCCTTTTGTTGATCAAAGCCGCTGTCATCTCGAAAGCCGTCATCATGAGACAAGCTGAGCGAGGCTCTTAGCTTATCGCTGAAATCCGCGCCTGCCGTCATACGCCCATAGCCACGGGTATTGCCCAGAACAGTTATTTCATCCCCGCTGCCGATATCCCGGCTGACGAAATTGACCAAGCCATGCACCGCATTGGAGCCATATTGCGCCGGGCCCGGCCCTTTGAGAATTTCGGCGGTTTGGGCAAATTCAGACGCGGCCTCGAACAACCCGTTCACATTGGCAAAACTGGCGGCACGTAGCGGCACGCCGTCCTGTAAATACAGAAAGCTCCCCGCCCCTGCGCCGCCCGTCAGGACAGGCGAGCGAATGGCGGTTAAATGTTCCTGACCGGAGCCGCGATGAATATTCACCCCTGCCGCGCGGTTTAGCGCTTCAGCGGGATGGACAATCAGCTCTATTTCCTCTGAAAACATCTGACTGATAGATTCGACGCTGCCCAATTGACTTCGGCGTTGATCCGTGACCATCACAATATCGGTATCGTCTTGCGCCCAGACAGGCACAACAAAAACAGCCGCAAAAACGAAAGACAAACCGGAAACCCGCATAAAATGCTGCCTAAATTTCTTTCTTATTTTTGGGTGGTGATTTTTTCGACGAAGATTTGGCGCGCGGTTTCGGTGGGGATGAAATTTGCAGCGGCACATCCTGCGAAACAATATTCAAATCGGTTTGCGGGAACGGAATAGTGAACCCGGCGGCGGCCAAAGCTTTGTTAATCTCGCTATGAATTGTGTGGCGCATCGGTACCCGCTCATCGAAGTTTTTCAAAAAGACGCGTAATTCAAAATCCAGAGAGCTGGCCCCGAAGCCAAAGAATAATACTTGTGGCGGCGGCGTCTCCAAAACTTTCGGGATAGACTTCAACGTCTCAAGCATCACCTCGCGCGCCTTATCCGTATCAGACCCATAGGCAATCCCGACCGGCACCATCAGCCGGGTCACTGAATTCGTCAGAGTCCAGTTCATGACCCTTTGCGAAATTAATTCCTCATTTGGAATCAGGATTTCACGATTATCAAGATCGGCGAGTGTTGTCGCACGAATTTGAATCCGGTTCACGATTCCACTTTTATCGCCAATAGTCACATAATCGCCAATGCGAACCGGGCGCTCAAACAGGATGATCAAACCGGAGACGAAATTCGCGATAATTTTCTGCAAACCAAAACCAATGCCCACAGATAAGCCCGTCGCAATCCATTTTAACTGAGACCATTGAAGCCCAAGGCGGTTGACCGCAATGACCAAGCCGCCGCCCACAATCAAATATCCCAAAATCGTTGTGGCGGCATAGCGCATGCCGGCATCGACACCCACGCGGTTGAGAACAAAAACCTCCAAAAAGCCCGGCAAGTTTTTCGCGGCAATAATTGTCAGCGCTAATATGGCGAGAGATTGAATGATATTCCAAACGGTCACAGATTGGACGATTGGCAAGCTGTCTTCGGTTAATTTCCCGGTATCATATTCCCAAACCTGGAACCCGTCGAAAAATGACAAGGCCGGCAGAAGGTCAGACCAGATCATCCAGAATAAAATGGCTAAACCTGTTATGGTGATCAGGCCCAGTAATTGCCTTGATTGTTTGGTCACAGCCGTCACATCAATAGCACTTGTGTCAATCGGCGGAGGCGTTGGAATTTCCTCGCCCCGTTCCTCTGCCGCCAACTTTTCCTCCCGCGCCTTCAATGCCGCGTCCCGGCGCTCGACGGCTTGACGGTATTTGATCTGGCGCTGGGCCACTGTAATGGCGCGTTTGATGGTCCCGTAAACGACATAGGCGAGTAACAGTAAAAGCCCGGATTGGAACAAGCGGTTTAATAACGCATCCGCACTATCCAAATAACCCATACCCGCCAGCAGGGCGACAATCAGCGGGGCCCCGACAACAAATATTGAAATCCACCCCCGATGACGCATGAAAAAACTATCCTTAGACAGCAATTCCGCCCATTGATGTCTACGGGCCCATAATGTTCGGTAGCCGAACCAAGCCATGCTGAGCGCTATGCCAATAAAGATAAATAGCGAAAACCCTTCTTCGATCACGGCAGATGAGAACTCAGACGCAATCCCCATAAGTAATATACCCGTACCGGCAATCGGCATAAACCAACGTAAATTTTTATTGACCGTTTCTCGAATAGATTTCGGTAGCTTAAAATGTGCGGCAAATAATGACTTATCGCGATCCCAAACCCGCCAAGACATGAAGATCAAAACAAATAGAGCCAAAGATGCAAATCCCTGGGTCAGGCCCGCGACGATTGGGGCCGGGTTACTGCTCAAGCCAAAAATTGTCGCAATGGTTAAGAACAGCAGTGGAAAAGGCAGGGCGATTATAATGCCTGCCAAAACAACGCTAGGCGTGTGCCAGGCACTGTCATCGGTTACGCGGCCAACTTCGGCGGCGCGCTTAAGCACTTCCTCCCAGATTTTAGGACGCGCGCGATAGGTTAAAAATATGAAAGCACCCATTAATAAAAATACCGGCCACAAGCTCCGCAAAACATTGAGTGAGGCTTGAAATGCCGTCGCCAGATTTTTAGGTGACAAGATTTCAGCGCCCCCTTGGAAAACTTTGGCGGGCCAGCTTAGGCCAATGGCAGGCACGCTGGGCACCCAAAGCAAATTTTCATCCAGCAGGCTTTGAAGCTCCTCGGTTTTGGTCAATAAGGCCTGTTGTGCTGTTAGAAGTTCAGAGACATGATTGATCCGGGTGGTCGCTGATTGTGATAACTGCCGCAACAAAAGCCGCCGGTCATCTGTCAAAGTTTGAATGATTTCCAAATCCGCCGGACTGATGTCACCGGCATCGGGATAGGTCTTTTGCGACATTAATTGTACATCGGCCTGATCTACCCGGCCAAGCGGCAAGTCGCGCAAATTTTCCTGCGCAAGAATTCTTTGTTGGGTGGCTCTGGCCAGGTCTTTTCGTGTTTTGGAAATATTGGCTCTAATTTCACGCGGCGGAACAAATTGATCTTCCAGGCTCCGCAGTGTCGCCCCGGCTTCGCGGTCCAGCTGCCCCAATGAGACAATCTCGGATGCCGCTGCAACGTCTTCATTTAAAAAGGCCTGCTGCCCTCGAATGACGGCGGCCTGTTTGGAAACCCGGTTTTCTTTTTGTGCGATTTCGGTGATTTGCTGTGCGATGTTCAGATTTCCCTGCGCCATTTCAATGACCGCAGGATGTGCGCCGTCCAGACTCCTGACCCGGTTTTCGGCTTGGGCCTCTATTTGGGCTGCTTCATTGACCCGGCGCTGTCCGGTTTGCTCTTGCAGCGCCGTCACATCACGGGACAAAATCTCTGCGCGTAAATTTGCCAGCGCCCGCCGGCCCCCAATAATTTCCTGCCGCTGAGGCAGGCTGGTAATTTCCGCTTCGAGCGTTTTAATTTGTTCATGCCGGTAATATTGCCGGGCCGATAAGGCCGAACGGCGCGCGGCGCTGACATCATCCAGATTGGTTTCGCCCAACTCTGAAATAGTTTTTGTGACCTCTGCCAGTTTCTGTCGCGCTTCGCTTAACTCGGTCGGGGCGGTCACTTGCCGCGCCCCTAATGTCTGAAGGCTGGTTGTAAAACCTTCCGCCTCGGCCTGTAGAGCGCGCAGGCGGCTTTCTTTTTGAATCAGCTGCTGTTCCAATTGATAAAGCGCCGCTTCGCCAATCATCTCTCCCAAAGGCTCCGGCTCTTTGGATAAATTATCCCGCTCCGTCGCAATATCATTTTGCAGCGCTTCCAATATAGCCTCGCCGCGCTCTAGGTCATTTTGATATTGTGCGGCCAGTTCCTTGAGACGGGTCACATCTGAGAGCCGCGCAATCGCAGTTTCCAAGGATGATTTGATTTGAGCTTTCTGCTCCTCGCTAAGCTCTTTATTGGCTTCCAGCGCCTCCACTCGAAGAGATAGCGACCGCTCAGTCATATCAGGCGGCTGATATTCAGCGTCCTGCGCCAGAGCTGATGGGGCGACTGCCAGACATATGCAAATCATGGCGGATAACAACCAGCCTAAAATCACATGGAATTCTATCGTCCGAATGACAGTCATGATGTAATGTTGCGACTATTGCTCTTGGGTTTCAATAAAAAAGTGGCTGACGATACAATTACCTTTCTAAAAATATCCCGTTTGCTATAGCGCGGCCATGAGCCCGCCGCTTTTAACCTTACGAGAGATTGCCCTGACCTTTGGCAGCACGCCCTTGCTGACGGCGGCGGATCTGGCGGTTTATGATGATAGCCGCATATGCTTGGTTGGGCGAAATGGCTCCGGGAAATCGACGCTTTTAAAAATAGCGGCGGGGCTGGTCGAGCCGGATGGCGGGGAGCGGTTCGTTAAACCCGGAACGGCCTGGCGTTACCTGCCGCAAAATCCGGATTTGACCGCGTTTGAAACCAGCGAAGCCTATGTCCGGGACGGATTGGTCGGGGCGGATGATGGCGGGCGCATTCCTTATCTTTTGGACGCGCTGGGCTTGACAGGCCGCGAAGACCCGAAGGTCATGAGCGGCGGTGAGTCCCGCCGGGCGGCCCTGGCCCGAACCCTCGCGCCACAGCCGGATATTTTATTATTGGATGAGCCGACCAACCATCTGGACCTGCCCGCCATTGAATGGCTGGAAGAAGAGCTTCGCCGCATCCAGTCCGCGATTGTCCTTATTTCCCATGACCGGCGGTTTCTGGAAAACCTGTCCCGGCAGACCGTCTGGATGGATCGCGGTCAAACGCGCCTGCTGGATCAAGGATTCGGCGCCTTTGAAGATTGGCGCGATGAAACATTAGAGCAAGAAGCGCTGGAGCAACACAAACTGGCGCGGCAAATCCACCGCGAACAGCATTGGGTCGTGCATGGCGTCTCTGGCCGCCGCAAACGCAATGTCAGGCGCCTTAAAGAGTTGGGACAGCTGCGAAAACAGCTGAAAGAGCATCAATCCGTACAAGGCAGCGCCTCTGTCAGTGTCACTGGCGCGCAGAAATCCGGCAAGCGCGTCGTCGAGATGAAAGATGTCTCGAAAGCTTTTGGCGAACAGCCCATTGTCAAAGATCTCAGCCTTCGGATTAATCGGGGCGAACGGCTTGGACTGGTCGGCCCAAACGGGTCGGGCAAAACCAGCTTGCTGAAATTGATTATGGGGCAATTAACGCCTGATGAGGGCACGATAGAGCTTGGACAAAATCTGGAGCCGCTGGTGATCGACCAAAAACGCGAGGCTTTAAATCCGGATTGGAACCTCTCTGAGGCCCTGACCGATGGCGGCGGCGATACAGTGATTGTCGGAGGCAATTCCATCCATGTACAGCGATATATGAAAGATTATTTGTTCCTGCCCGAACAGGCCCGCACGCCCATTCACGTGCTCTCCGGCGGAGAACGGGCACGGCTGCAACTCGCGCGCGGCTTTCGCCTGCCGTCCAATCTGCTGATCCTGGATGAGCCAACCAATGATCTGGACTTAGAGACGCTGGATTTGCTGCAAGAGATCGTCGCGGATTATGACGGCACAGTCATCGTCGTCTCCCATGATCGCGATTTCCTTGACCGCACCGTCACGCGCACCCTCGCCTATGAAGCGCCAGGTCAGTGGCAGATTTATGCCGGCGGATATAGCGACATGGTCCGGCAACGCGGAACCGGCGTCAAATCCAAGACATCAAAAGCCGTAAAACCCAAACAAAAAAGCGCGGAAGAGCCCAAACCCGGCGGCGGCGCAAAACTTTCCTACAAACATAAATTCCGGCTGGAGCAACTCCCGGAAGAGATGACGAAGTTAGAAGCGCACATCAAAACTCTTGAGAGGCAAATGTCCGATCCGGAATTTTACAGCCGCGATCCTGACAGATTTTCGCAGGTCAGCCAACAGCTCACAGACGCGCAAACCCAATTGGACGCCTGTGAGGAAGAATGGCTGGAGCTTGAAATCCTGCGCGAGGCGGCAGGCCGTTAATTATTGCGCAAGGCGCACCCCATCTTCTGCGCGCGGCATGATGGGCGGTATACCGGCAGAAACATGATCAACTTTGACATCAATCTTGGAGCCCTTATCACCCGTGAACGTCAGGCTTCTCGCAATGAAGGATGTTGCCGGTGCTTTGGAGCCAACCGTATTCACACCGCCTTTGACTTCAATTTCCTGTGTCGGGAAATAAACCGTGCCTGTTACGGATAGAGCCGAGCCGCCGCGTATATAATTGACGGCACTGTCATTACTGGCACTGCCTTCAATAACTTCCATGAAAGCTAGACCTGCGCGCGGGCCAGTTGCGGGGGCTTTGATGACGAAATCAGACCCTTCATCAATCTGCAATTGTGCGCCAGTGCCTTTGAAGGCGATGGTAACGTTCTCTGCTGTCGCCTGCGCCCCAGCCACAACCCGCAAAGGTCCATCCAACATTATGTAATCTCCTGGCAAGAACACAATGTTTTTACCAGTGATACTCACACCGCCACAATATGTCCCCGGGATAAGGATTACATTGTCCTGAATGCCACCGACAAACCCACCAATGTCATTTACCAATTGACTATTTGCATAAGGATTTGAGCTGTTCGATGATGCGCCCTGTAAAGCTGCGATAGGGGAACACCAACTTTCCATGGGTGGGATGACGTCTTTATAGGGGTCTTCAATCTGCTTACATTCACCCTTAGCGTATGGTTCGTAATTCCCTCTCGTGCCACCTACGGCACAGAATGATTTCGCTGATGGCTTCGCTGAAGATGTAGAGACTATTGCCTTGGCATCTCGGGAGTTTGAATGGACTGAGCAAGTCGGAGAATCATATGCCAAACCACCGCTAAAGCTAACGCCGGTGCCTGACGTTCCCAAGGCCAAGACACATATCGTGTTTTCGCTGGCAATTTCAGCCCGGCTTGTCGATCTGATGACGATTTCTTTCATGCCCAAAGCTTTGCCGATAGACAGCTCCGCAGCCGCTTCGCCGCTGAGTGTGACATCATTTTCGGTGGCAGTGGCGTTCAGTTTCACCGGAACTTTACCGCTATAATTATCCGTGAAATATTTCAGCGCGTAATCTTCTTTCTCACTGGGCTTTAACGCATTATTGTTCATGGCTGCCAAGACAGCCGCGTCCAGAGCATTTTTCACTTTGGTCTTCTGCGAAACTGCATTGGTATAATCCAGCGCGGCAGATATGCAGATGAGCAAAGGCAGCGCGACAAGCGCGAAGAACACGGCAACCTGGCCGGAGCTTTCGCGGCTATATGCACGCAATGTATTTAACTTCATCACCGGTTAAATCTCCTGAATATAAGCTGAACGATTAGTCCACAGATATTTTTATCAAAATAAGAAACAGGGTTAATGCGGGTTTAAAACACAGGCCAAATGGCCCGGACAGCTTGCAATGCAGCCATTTTTTCGTCTAACCCTCCCTGAAAAGAGGTTAACCATGACGTATCATCCAGCCAGTGAGTACCGCGTAAAC
>JAHDHS010000047.1 GCA_020631215.1 Hellea sp.
TACCTTTAGGGAGAGGGAAAGTTTAATTGAATCCTCGTTTTCTTCAAATCCTGCTATATCTAACGCCTTGGTTTAATTACGAAACGGAAAATAATCACCCATTTGAATCCTCACCTATCAAAGCTGGTCTATATTGACCCCGTTCCTCTCACAGGGGCAGGCAAGTGCACATTGCTTCGCTGGTGAAGGGACGGCGTTTGCCGGTGTAGCTTCGGGGGTAATGATCCCGAGGGCGGCCGGTTCAGCGCGAGCTGATTGGGACAAAGACTGCCCAGTTCGGCCGCTGGTAGAAGACGTCGCCGCGAAGCTTATGCCTTCGAAAAATATTTTCCCCTTTTGGTGTTCCATCGGGGGCCTAAGCTTCGCGGGCAGCCCCGCTTATCGCTTCAATGCTGAGCGCCAGATCGCCAGCAGGAGAAATCGCATGTCTATCTCTTCTCTGTCATCCCGCACGCAGCGGCTTGCCGCGAAGATGCGGGACCTCTTAACCCACAAACAGTTAAGAGGTCCCGGATGTCGGCGTTAAGCGCCTCCTCCGGGATGACAGTCATAGAAAGGCCCTCTCCCCTCCCGACCACCCATAAGTCTGACCCTGTGGGTGGTCGGGAGGGGGAGAGGGCTGGTACCGTGATGTAAATTCACGAAGGGAATTTATTTGAGACAAGACTCAGCACATCATACGAAACTTACGTCAAATGCGATGGACTGGGCTTATGGTGAGGGGCTGGCTTGACAGGGTTGGGTGTGTGAGTAAGGTTCAGAAAAAATGAATGAGGGTCATTTATCAGGGGAAGGCCGGATTGTGAGTCAGGCGAATGCGACATCACTGAATAAAACACGGCGTCAGCGCGTCGAATTGAAAGAAGAGGCGATTGTTGAAACCGCCCGCCGCCTGTTCAATGAAAAAGGATTTGGAAAGACAACCATATCCGGCATTGCCAAAGGATGCGGCGTCGCGGACGGGACGGTTTACCTCTATTTCAAAAATAAAGAAGCCTTGGCGCAAGCCGTTCTTGAAGCCTTTTATCGCGACCTGAAAGAAACCGCGCAAGACGGTGTTGACGCGCTGGATTCAACCGAAGAACAGCTCCGGTTTTTGGCGGAACACCACCTGACCAAAGTCAATCAGGAGCGCCGTATATTGGAATTACTGCCCATTATTGGGGTGTCGCTGGATAATTACAAAGACAGCAAGCTGTTCACGCTGAATAAATCCTATGCCCGCGTTTTCGACCGGGTCGCAAAGTCCGGGGTCAAGAGCGGTGTGATCAAGCGGGACCTTGCGCCATGGGTCTTGCGCGATGTGTTTTATGGCGGGCTTGATTATGCATCCCGAACGATGATGATGCATGAGCGAACCGATAATTTCTCCGCCGTGGTGGACGGATTAATGGCGATGATGCTGGTGCCGAAATCCGCCGCGAATTCAGCCTTGGAAGATGTCGCTGAGCGATTTGACAAGATTGCGGAGCGGATCGAAAAATCCATTGGCTGAGGCGCACTCATGCCGCCCAAGGCCTTACGTAGAAATTGCCAGAGATAGAATAGAGACCTGTAATAGTATAGAGACCTGTAAATGACAGACCAACGACCGCCCTCCATTCCGCGCATTTCAGGTAATAATTTTCAGCCTGAAATCATCAAAGCCCGGCAGGACTTCATAGAGCAGCAAACCGGCACAGCCGTGCCGCATATCGCCCATATGTCTATCGATCCGGAAACTCTGGCCGGGAATGTCGAAAATCCGATTGGCGTGACGCAGATGCCGCTGGGGCTGGCCGGGCCGCTTTGGGTGAATGGTGAACATGCCAGCGGGCATTTCTATGTGCCTATGGCGACGACCGAAGGGACTTTGGTTGCGAGCTATTCGCGGGGCATGCGCCTGCTTTCTGCAGCGGGCGGGGTAAAGACAACCATCATTGAACGTTATATGCAGCGTGCACCCGTCTTTCACTTTGATGATGCGCGTCAGGCCCGAGATTTCCGGGATTGGTTGAACGCCAATTTTGATGCGGTGAAAGCCCAAGCGGAATCGACGACATCAGTCGGAAAGCTGTCCCATATCGAACAATATGGCGTCGCGAAAATGTGGTATACCCGCTTTAACTACACCACGGGTGATGCCGCCGGACAGAACATGTCTGGCAAGGCCACACAGGCCGCCTGTAAATGGATTGAAAAAACCTATCCGGGGAAATTACGCTTCACCCTCTCCGGCGCGATTGAAACCGAGAAGAAACATTCCGCGATTAACAGCCTGCATTCGCGGGGCGCGCGGGTCGTGGCCGAGGCCGTCCTGCCGCATGATCTGGTTAAACATATGACACGGGCCGATACGCGCGACATGTACCGGGCGCGGCAGGTCTCCACCGTCGGGGCTTGGTTGACCGGGGCCAGTAATAATTGCGTCCATCCGGGCAATGGTATTGCCTCAATCTTCATTGCCACGGGCCAAGACGAAGCCAATGTCGCCGAAGCCATTACCGGCATTAGCTATGTTGAATTACTGGACAATCATGATCTCTATTGGGCGCTGACCTTGCCGAGCCTGATCGTGGCGACATATGGCGGCGGCACAGGTCTGGCGACTCAGCGCGAATGTCTGGAGATGATGGGCTGTTACGGGACTGGTAAAGTCGAGAAACTGATTGAGATCATTGCCGGGGCCGTGCTGGCCGGGGAAATCTCGCTCTCCTCTGCGGTGGTGTCGGATGAGTGGGTGGAAAGCCATGATAAACATGGACGGAACAGGCCATAAGGAGCGCCCGATGAAACGGTTTTTAAAATGGGGTTTAATTGGGCTGGCGGCCTTGATGGTTATAGGCACAGTCTTGCTTTGGACGCCGGATGCAGACCGCGATGAAATCATCGCCAAATATAGCAATGCCGAGTCAGAATTCGTCACGGCGCCGGATGGGGCCAAGATACATTTCCGGGATCAGGGCAATGCTGACGGGCAGGTCTTGGTTTTACTTCACGGCAGCAATGCGTCTCTGCATACTTGGGAGGATATGATCCGAGAATTGAAAGCGGATTACCGGCTGATCTCTCTGGACTTCCCCGGTCATGGCCTCACGGGGCCGGACCCGGAGCGGGATTATTCGGCCGCGTCGATGATTGATGCGGTGATCGCTGTGATGGATCAGGCGGGTGTCGAGAAGGCCGTGATAACGGGTAATTCCATGGGCGGCTGGCTGTCTTGGAGGATGGCTTTGTCGCATCCGGAGCGCGTTTCCGGCCTTGTTTTGATTGATGCTTCCGGCGTGGTCGGTGTGGAAGAGCCGGATTTATATTTGGCGGCGAAAATTCAAAATACAAAACTTGGTCAGATGCTGGCGACCAAAATGATGCCAAAACCCATTGTCAAAAAGACCTTGTCACAAGTCATGTTTGACGACACGCAAATTACGGATCAACTCATAAATCGCTATTATGATCTGGCGCGGTTTCCCGGCAATCGGCAGGCGGGGAATGACCGCATGAACACGCCGCGTGAACCGGACTATTATGCCCGAATTGGACAGATCGAGGTCCCGGTTTTGATTTTGTGGGGGCAGCATGATGTGACGACGCCGCTCTCTTATGCGCAAGCCTTTGATGAGGCGCTGCCTGAAAGTGAAAAGATTATCTATCCTAATGCAGCGCATCTGCCGATGGAAGAAATCCCGCAGGCGGTCGCGCGGGATATTGATCGCTGGCATGGGGTCAAATTTTCGGAAATTAAGAAGACTGAAAATTAGCTGTCATCAAAGCTGAAAATTGACATGCCGCGGGCGCGCTCATCAAAGCTAAGGGTTTTGTTCAGAGGCGCATGGGCCCGCTGCCGGCAATGCGGGCGCTCGCAAAGATAGCAGTTTATCCCGATCGGTGTGGGGCGCGGTGTTTCCAAATTATATTGCTGGGCATAAATCAAGCGCGGCGCATAGGCGATGTCACAACCAAGCCCGATGGCCAGTTTTTGCGCGGGCGCATTATAGGTTCCGTCGCTGCGGCTGACCATGCGGGCGATAGAAAAATAAGTTGTCTCATCGGGCATTTGGATCATCTGGCTGATCGTGCGGTCCGGCGTCAGGAAACATTCATGGATATTCCAAAGCGGGCAGGCCCCGCCAAATTGAGAGAAATGAAACCGCCCGGCCGAGAAACGCTTGGACACATTGCCCGCAACGTCAATGCGCACAAAAAAGAAAGGAATGCCTCGCGCTTCGGGTTTTTGCAAAGTCGTCAAACGATGCGCCGTTTGCTCCCAACTTGTGCCGAAACGATGAGAGAGCAAATCAACATCATATTTGCTGTTCTCCGCTTCTTTCAAAAACCGCGTATAAGGCATGATGGTCGCCGCGGCAAAATAATTGGCGAGGCTCGTGCGCATCAGCCCCTCGGCTTCACGCCCGGGGAGTTGTGCCGATTGGATGATCTCGTCGATCAAGTCCCGCTGTTCCAACATGCCGATTTGAAAGGCCAGCTGGAACCGGCGGCCGGACTGCCGGAGCAATTCGGACAGATTGATGCGTTTTGAATGCCGGTCATAATAACGCAGCATTTGCGGCATGATATCGATGGGTACGATCCGAACGGAAAGATCGTGCTTGTCTTTCAACCGCTCTGTCAGTGCGGCATGGGGTTCTCTTTTGGTCAAACCTAGCTCATCTGACAGCGTCTCCGCCGCCGCGTCCAATCGGGGGAAAAAGTTTTTTTGCTTATGGATAAACCGCCTGACGGCCTCCACGGCTTCGGCTGATTGTTCCAGCAATTCAACGCGATCGCGATCAACTGTTATATCGGTCGTTCGGCGGGCCATGTCCCTGTGTTTGCTGTACAGCTTTAACAAGGCTTTTGCGGCATTCGGACTGACCCCGACGAGATCCTCGGCCTCGCTTTTAGACAGGGTTTGTCCTTTGAACATAGGGTCACGTAATGCCTCATAAACCTCTGCCACCAAATGGGCGTCACCCGCCCCGGTAAACCCAGCAATGTCAAAGTCATATATCTCAGCCATCTTCAACAAAACTTTGGCCGACAAAGCCCGCTGATTGCGTTCCATCAGGTTCAGATAGGATGTTGATATGCCTAAATCTTCAGCCATCCGGGCCTGCGTCAGCCCTAATGTTTGTCGAAACCGCCGCAAACGCGGCCCAACCAGTAATTTTTCGTCTTTAATAGCCATATTTTACAATGTTTACAAAATGCTCAGTATTAACACTACAGATTTTACAAAAATACCTATAATTTACAGAAGTTTATAGACATAAAGCAAGATTTGTAAATAACGTGTTCAAGTAAATAAGAATATGGAGTTTACGATGAATGCGCCAATAGCAAATCCCGGTCAACCCGTTCCGCGTCACCGCGTCTTGGCCAAAGTGGTACGTCAGCAGGGCGAGCGTTATGATGAAATTCTAACGCCGGATGCTTTGCTGTTCCTGGCAGACCTTGAGCGTCGTTTCGGGCCGCAACGCCGTATCCTGCTAGAAAACCGGAAGTTACAGCAAGGCCGTTTTGACGATGGCGAATTACCGACACAGCCGCTTGAGACATCACATATACGAAATGGCAGCTGGGAAGTTGACCCTTGTCCACCTGCGCTCCAAGACCGCCGTGTTGAAATTACGGGCCCGGTTGACCGCAAGATGATGATCAACGCACTAAACTCCGGTGCAAAAATGTTCATGGCGGATTTCGAAGACGCATCCTCCCCGACCTTTGACAATATGATCAATGGCCAGATTAACATGTATGATTATGCGCGTGAGACCCTGTCTTTAAAGACAGAGAAAAAATCCTACAGCTTGAACAAAGATACGGCGACAATGTTGGTACGCCCACGTGGTTGGCATTTGGAAGAGGCTAATATCACGGTCGATGGCAAAGCTATGTCAGCCAGCCTTGTCGATTTCGGCCTGCATATTTTCCATAATGGTAAGTTGTTAGCTGAGAGTGGCCGGGGGCCATTTTATTATCTGCCGAAGATTGAAAACTACCAAGAGGCCCGTCTCTGGAATGATGTTTTCAACTTCGCCCAAGCTTTCATTGGCATCCCCAATGGCACGATCAAGGCCACAATCCTGATCGAGACCCTACCGGCGGCTTTCCAAATGGATGAAATCCTCTATGTCATGCGCCGTCACATTACGGGGCTGAATTGTGGACGCTGGGATTATATTTTCAGCTACATCAAGACTTTGCGTAATCACAAAGATTACCTGCTGCCGGATCGGGCTCAAGTCGGTATGGACCGTGATTTCTTGGCGGCCTATGCGGCACGCCTGGTTGAAACCTGTCACAAACGCCGCGCCCATGCCATGGGCGGCATGGCCGCTCAAATTCCAATTAAAGGCGATGATGCAGCCAATGCTGGCGCTTTTGCCAAAGTTAAAGCCGATAAAGATCGCGAGGCGCGTCTGGGCCATGACGGAACCTGGGTGGCTCACCCTGACTTGGTACCAGTCGCTAT
The DNA here is from genome assembly GCA_020631215.1 of Hellea sp. Taxonomy (GTDB): domain Bacteria; phylum Pseudomonadota; class Alphaproteobacteria; order Caulobacterales; family Maricaulaceae; genus Litorimonas. The sequence goes on from JAHDHS010000047.1 coordinate 6,455, forward strand.
GGACGTCTTTAATGACGTCATGCCAGGCAAGCACCAGATTTTGAAAAAACGCCAGGCGCCGCGTATTTCGGACGAAGCCATGCTTCGTCCGCATAGCGGCACCGTCACCGAAGCCGGCGTGCGCACAAATATCGAAGTTGGCATCCGTTACATCGCGGCTTGGCTCTGTGGACGCGGGGCTGTGCCAATCCATAATCTCATGGAAGATGCTGCCACGGCGGAAATTTCCCGTACGCAAATCTGGCAATGGCTGCGTCATGGCGCGGCTGTGCAGATGGAAGGTGGTTTTACAGAAACGCTCGCAGAGCGGCTTTATACGCGCCTGTTCAATGAGGAAATCACTAAGCTGAAAACCGAACTTGGCGATCAATATGAAGCACAGCGTTTCCCTGAAGCGGCTGACATCTTCACCCAGACGGCCACAGCCCAAGAGCTGCCCGAATTTTTAACAATCCCTGCTTACAACATTTTGGAGACTGAATAATGACTTACTCACAAACCCTTGCGGAGCTGAAAAAGCGCTATGCCAATGGCGCGCCCGCCGGCATTGATATTGAACATATCGCGCAACTTAAAACGCAAAACACATTTGAGACGCATCTGGACATTGCCAAAGCCATGGCGAAAGTTATGCGCGCAGATATGGCGGCCTATGACAAAGACAGCAGCCAATTCACACAGTCTCTTGGCTGTTGGTCCGGTTTCCACGCCCAGCAAATGATGCGCGCGATTAAGCGCCAAAAAGGATCACTGGATAAGGCATATGTCTATCTGTCCGGCTGGATGGTTGCAGGCTTAAGAAACCGCTTTGGACATCTGCCTGATCAATCCATGCATGAAAAAACATCTGTTGTGGATTTGATTCAAGAAATTTACACCAGCTTACGCCAAGCCGATGAGGTGGATTTGAACGACCTTTTCGCCGAGCTGAAAGGCGCAGAGGGCGCTGAGCGCGAAGCGATCATTGCCAAAATTGATGGCTTTGAAACTTATGTGCGCCCGATTATCGCTGATATCGATGCCGGTTTCGGTAACGTCCATGCGACTTATCTCCTGGCCAAAGAAATGATCAAGGCCGGGGCTTGCTGTATTCAAATTGAAAACCAGGTCTCTGACGCAAAGCAATGTGGTCACCAGGACGGTAAAGTCACCGTCCCGCGTGAGGATTTCGTAGAAAAACTCCGCGCTGTTCGCATGGCCTTTGAAGAGCTCGGCGTGGATGACGGCGTGATCGTGGCCCGTACGGACAGCCTTGGCGCTGGCCTGACGCAGAAAATCCCTGTCTCCCGCGAAGCCGGTGATAGTGCTGCGGAATATACGAAGTGGCTTGAGACGGAGCCCGCAACTGATTTGGCTGACGGCGAGATTGCCCTGCAATTAAATGGCGAGCTACGCAAACCCGTCCGCTTGCCAAATGGTCTTTACAAATTTCAAGCCGACACAGGCGTGCAGCGCGTGGTCGAGGATTGCATCAGCAGCCTGACTGAGGGCGGCGCTGACCTGCTATGGATCGAAACGGCCACACCGAATGTCGCGGCGATTGCCGAAATGGTCAATAAAGTCAAAGAAGTCGTCCCGAACGCCAAGCTGACTTATAATAACTCCCCGTCCTTTAACTGGACACTGAACCTGCGCAAACAGGTCCGCGAGGACTGGATTGCCTCAGGTGAGATCAAAGAGTCAGATTATCCGGATGGGACTCAGCTTATGTCATCCAAATATGACGAAGACTCATTGGGACTCGAAGCGGATCGCCGTCTGCAAATGTTCCAGACGGATATCGCCCGCGAAGCCGGTGTGTTCCATAACCTGATCACCTTGCCGACCTTCCACGGCACAGCCAAAGTGATGAACGACCTGTCCGAAGGCTATTTCGGCGATCAGAAAATGCTGGCCTATGTCAAAAATATCCAGCGCGAAGAAATTCGCACCAATGTCTCCGCTGTGAAACATCAGCACGAAGTAGGCTCTGATCTGGGCGATACATTCAAGGAGATGACTGGCGGTGACCGCGCTCTGAAAGCGGGCGGTGAGCACAACACCATGAACCAATTTGAAAATGCGGCTTAAACACAGCGCATCTTATAAATCTAACGACTAAATTCAGGCGGCCTAGGCCGCCTTTTTCATTGGCCGCCGGCAGGTTGGAAGCAGAGCAAAATCCCGCCTCATAACACCGTCATTTTGAAAATCTGTTGCGGGCAAACGTCATCGGCGGTCTTGCGCCTGCATTGAAAACCCCGCAAATAGCAAACTTTGCTAAAGGGGATTCGCTTGTGAAATCTATTGCTGTTTTGGGTCTTGGAAAAGTTGGCGCATTGGCCGCGCAGCTTTTGGTCGAATCGGATTTTGAGGTGATCGGCATTGATATGGCTGCGGACGCCAAAAACTTCGGCCATGAAGTACTGGCAATTGACGTAACCGACGCCAAAGCCTTAGGCAAAGTTTTTGAACGCGTGGACGCGATCCTGTCTTGTTTGCCATATCATTTGAACATCAAGGTCGCCGATGTCGCCCACGAAAAAGGCATTCATTATTTTGACCTGACCGAAGACGTCCCTACGACAGATCACATCCGCAAATTGGCGGAAACCTCCAAAGGCCTCATGGCCCCGCAATGCGGCCTCGCGCCGGGTTTTGTCGGCATCGTCGGCGCGGAACTTATCTCCCGCTTTGACGAATGCCGCTCCTGTAGAATGCGAGTCGGGGCGCTACCGCAAAACCCGACCGGCTTGATGGGCTATGCCTTTAACTGGTCTCCCGAGGGCGTTGTAAATGAGTATCTGAATGATTGCGAGGTGATTGAAAGTGGAGAACGCAAATGGGTCTCAGCCATGGAATGGCGGGAGATGATCTATATTGACGGCGTGAAGCTTGAGGCTTTCACAACATCCGGCGGGCTGGGCACAATGTGCGAAACCTATCACGGCAAGGTCAAAAATCTGGACTATAAAACCATGCGTTATCCCGGGCATTTTGATCTAATGAATTTCTTCTTCCATGAGCTTTTGATGCGGCAGGATCGAAAGAAAGCGGGCGAGATTTTGGTCAATGCCAAGCCGCCTGTTTCAGACGATATCGTTTACGTCCATGTTGCCGCCGAAGGCATGATTGACGGCAAGCTTTCGCGCCAGGAATTCGTCAATGGCTACAAGCCCTTAATGATCGCCGGAAAACCCCGCACAGCCATTGCATGGACGACAGCGGGATCTGTGGTATCAGTCATTGAACTCGTCCGCGAAGGCAAACTGCCATCAAAGGGTTTCCTGAAGCAGGAAGACATCAAACTGGACGATTTACTCTCCACCCGCACAGGCTCTTTTTACACGCGCTAGGGCCGTCGTTTTGTCAGTCTCTAACTATCAACCTCTGCGTCCAGCGCATTTGTGATGATAAAGTCACGGCGGGGCTCCACGACATCGCCCATCAGCTTGGCAAATAAATCATCTGTGGCGTCGGCGGCCTCGACCCGCACTTGCAGCAGTGAGCGGGCATTGGAATCCAGCGTCGTTTCCCAAAGCTGATCCGGGTTCATTTCACCCAGACCCTTATAGCGCTGGATTTTAAAACCCTTACGTCCGCCAGCGAAAATCACTTCCAGTAATTGCGCTGGGCCGGAAACATAGATCGGGTCATCTTCGCCGCGCTTAAACGTCGCTGTGCCGGAATAGGTTTCGGCCAAGGCCTCTGACATTTTATGTAAGCGCCGCGCATCGATGGAATCGCGAAAAGCTGGACGTAAGGTCACGCGATCTGTAACGCCGCGCACGTCACGTTCAAAAACAAGCGCTCCGTCTTCATCATAACGGCCTTCCCAGCCATCTTCACCTTCATCAGCAATCATATCCAGGCGGTCCGCCGCGAGTTTGAGTTTCTCCGGCATTTCCTCAACGTCTAAAACCCCTGCAATCGCAAGCTGCGCAATGGCGCTGTCAGGCGCACGGTGTTTCATACGGTTGAGCAGGCTTTGGACCAGAAGCGCCTCTTTGGCGACGCGTTTCAAATCTTCACCGGAAACCACAGCCCCGCCATCCAGAGTCAGCGTCGCGTCTTTGCTGCCGGCGTCAATTAAATAATCATCCAGCTCGGCCTGATCTTTGATATATTGCGTGCTCTTGCCGCGCTCGACCTTGTAGAGCGGCGGCTGGGCAATGTAGAGATAGCCGCGCTCGATCAGCTCCGGCATCTGCCGATAGAAAAATGTCAGCAGCAATGTGCGGATATGCGCGCCATCAACATCGGCATCGGTCATAATCACGATTTTGTGGTAACGGGCTTTATCCGCGTCAAAATCCTCACGGCCAATGCCCGTGCCCAGCGCAGTGATCATGGTGCCGATTTCCTGCGATGACAGCATACGATCAAAACGCGCGCGTTCGACATTCAGTATTTTCCCCTTCAGGGGCAGGATCGCTTGGTTCTGACGATCACGGGCCTGTTTGGCCGAACCGCCCGCAGAGTCGCCCTCCACGATAAACAGCTCTGACAGCGCCGGATCGCGCTCTTGGCAATCGGCGAGCTTGCCGGGCAAGGAGGCAATATCGAGCGCCGATTTCCGCCGGGTTAGATCGCGGGCTTTACGCGCGGCTTCACGCGCCGCCGCCGCTTCGGCGATTTTCTGCACCAGCATTTTGGCCTCAACCGGATTTTCCTCAAACCAATCGCCCAGGGCTTCATTCATGGCACTCTCAACGACGGGGCGCACTTCGGAGGACACGAGTTTATCTTTGGTCTGAGACGAGAATTTCGGATCAGGCACCTTCACAGACAGCACACAGGTCAGCCCTTCGCGGGCGTCATCGCCGGAGATAGTCACTTTTTCTTTCTTGGCCGCACCGGAACTGGCAGCATATTTATTCACCGTACGGGTGAGTGCGCCGCGAAAGCCCGCCAAATGCGTGCCGCCATCGCGCTGCGGGATATTATTGGTAAAGCAGCGGACATTTTCGTGATAGCCGTCATTCCACCAAAGCGCAGCCTCAACCGTAATGCCTTCTACCTCTTTGGTGACAGAAATGGGGTTTTCCAGAAGGCCCGTTTTATTGGCGTCCAGATGGCGGACAAAGGCCGTGATCCCGCCTTCATAGAATAATTCCGTGACGATATCATCTTCGGGCCGCTCATCAGTCAGGATGATCATCACACCGGAGTTCAGAAAGGCCAGTTCCCGCAAGCGGCGCTCAAGCGTATCGCGGTCAAACTCCACCATCGTGAAGGTGTCTTCGGACGGCAAAAAGCGCACGCGCGTGCCCGTCAAGGTTTTGGTCGTCCCGTCACGGCGATGATCCTGCGGCGCCTCGCCGACAACTTTCAAAGGCGCGACGGATTCGCCATGTTTGAATTCCATGAAATGCTCTTTGCCGTCACGCCAAATGGTCAGTTGTAGAGAGACAGACAAGGCGTTCACGACCGACACGCCTACGCCGTGCAAGCCGCCGGAGACCTTATAGGAATTACTGTCAAACTTCCCGCCCGCATGTAGCTGTGTCATGATCACTTCGGCGGCGGAAATACCCTCTTCCTCATGGATAGCGACAGGGATGCCGCGCCCATTATCGCGCACAGAACAGGACCCATCCGTATGCAGCGTGACCTCGACGCGGTCGGCATGTCCGGCCAGGCTTTCATCAATCGAATTGTCGACGACCTCATAGACCATGTGATGCAATCCGGAGCCGTCATCCGTATCGCCGATATACATGCCGGGTCGTTTGCGAACGGCGTCCAGGCCCTTGAGAACCTTAATGCTGTCCGCGCCATATTCAGCATTGTTTTCGGGAGTTTCGGCCATGCAAATTTACCTTCACGAATCGGTCTTCGGATAGGTTAACAACATAGGCCCTGAAAGGCCAAAATGTAAGGAAAAACCGCCTTAAAGCGCAGCTTCAAGGCGGTCTGGATTGGCCTTATTTTTTCCTAAATAGCAACGTCATGCGGTTGCTTTCGCCGATGGCCTGCATTTGCTCTCTGAGCTCCGGATTATCACGCGATGTGCCCAGAGAGGGTGGCAGGCGCCAGACGATGTCGTCTTCGCTGGGGACGTCTTTGGGATTGGCGTTAATGTCGGATTCCGCAACCAACTCAAAACCCGCCGCTGCCATGGTTTTCACCAGATTGGACTTCTTCAGATAGCCCTGATTGCCATCCGCCCATTCATCGGAATTGCCTTCTGGGCCTTGGTGCTGCACCACGCCGACAATCCCGCCGGGTTTCAGCAGGGCATGCGTATCTGCCAAGGCCTTCGTCAGATAGCCGCCTTCATCCTCAAAGCGGTTCAGATTATGCAGGGCCCGGACGAAAAGCACTGCATCCACTGTGCCGTCCAGAGAGGTATCACGGTCTTCGAAAGCAAAGGCTGAGATTTCGCCAGTACTGCCCGCGCGCCATTCAGCGGCATCCTTGACCCAGTCAGCCGGCCATGTCTTTTTCTTTTCGATAAATTCCGGCGTGGCAAACCCGCCAAATTCCGGCCACATAGCCAGCGCATAATCCACCCCAATCAAATGACCGTCATCCCCCAGATAAGGGATCAGAATTTTGGAATACCAACCACCGCCGGGCAGCGCCTCGACCACGGTCATGCCGGGCGTAATCCCGAAAAATTCCAGCGTTTGCGCCGGGTTCCGATATTTATAGCGGGCTTTGTGCTTATCGCTCTGCGCGTCCAGAACAGCGCCTAATTGTGCCCCGTCAAAACTCGCAGGCGCAGAAAGAGTCCCTGCTGCTTCCATTTGTTCGAAATCTGTTGGGGCTTCGCCGATTTTCGCTTCTTTTTCGCCTGAACAGGCAGCAATTGTAATGGCGGCTGTGGCAGCCAGTAATAAATATTTGATGGTCATAGGTCTCTCCCGAAAATTTGCACAGCCTTAGCCTTTATTGGATGACTGTGCAAATGCGCCAACCGGAAACCCGGCGGTATCGCCGGTTTGTCACGCAGATGTGAATTCTTTAGGCAGGCTTAAACAGCCCGCAGGATTTATGCCCGGCGTTCGTGGAACTGGCCATATTTGCGATATTTGCCCAGATAAGTCGGGATGATGGCTTCGACGGTTTCCGGCGTAATGCCCAGCTCTTCAAAGCCCATCGCGCCCTCTGCCACGACATTGTCGACCTTCAGGTTCATCACTTGATCGCGTGTCAGGAAAGGCTCGACAAAAGGCAGCGCCCCGGAAACCTCCCCCATAAAGCCCATCATATTCGCGCCAATCCACGGCACAGGCAGCAGCAGGCGTTTGCGGTCAATGACATCCAGCATGATCTGCATCAACTCTTTGAAGGAATAAGCCCGCGGCCCGCCCAGCTCATAGGTCTGGCCCGATGTGCCCGCCGCAATGCGCCCGGCAATCGCTTCGGCGACATCCTCTACATAGACCGGCTGGAATTTCGTATCCCCGCCGCCCAAGAGTGGCAAAGCGGGTGCCAATTGAGTCAATCCAGCAAAGCGGTTGAAAAACTTATCCTCCGGTCCAAAAATAATGGACGGCCGCATGATGTCTGCTGGTGGCACGGCCTGCCGCACAAGCGCTTCGCCTTCGCCCTTAGTGCGGGCATAGTCACTGTCACTGTCTTGATCCGCGCCAATGGCAGAGACCTGTACGAAATTGGAAATCCCGGCCTCTGCGGCCGCGCGGGCCAGCGTATCGGCGCCGTTCACATGCAGCGCTTCGAAAGACTGCTTGCCCGCTTCATAAAGCACGGCAACGCAATTAACGACGGCGTCAGAGCCTTCGAGCGCGCGCTGAACAGAGCGTTCAAAGCGTAAATTCGCCTGAACCAATTGCACCTGACCCACGCCTCCAATTACCTTTAAATCATTGGCCGTGTGCGGGCGGCGCACAGGAACACGTACGCGGTAGTCTTTTTCCACCAAGGCGCGGACGACATAGCGCCCCAAGAACCCAGAGCCGCCAAAGACTGTAACCAAACCATGTTTCATGCGTAGAATCCGTGTTTTAATTTGCCCGTGAATTAGCCGCTCTGACGCGCGCTGTCCATGCGTTAATCTGGCTTATCGAGCCAAGCCTGCGCTGCGGCTTCAATCAAATCCAGCACATGCTCAAACCCGGCATCCCCGCCATAATAAGGATCGGGCACGTCCCGCTCCGCACTATCTGGCGTAAGATCGAGCAGACGCTTGATCTTATGTCGCTGCGCTTTGGGGCACTGATCTAACAGGCTTTTATAATTGCGGCTATCCATGGCGTAGATTTCATCAAAGCGGGTGAAATCATCCTCTTTAACGGCCCGCGCTGTCTGTCCCGCAAAGCTATAACCTCGCGCCCGACCCGCCGCCATGGCGCGCAGATCAGGCGGCTCGCCTGCATGCCACGCCCCGGTGCCCGCGCTCTCAATCTGCACGCTATCTGGCAATTTTGCGCGAAACACCGCCTCCGCCGTCGGAGACCGGCAGATATTACCTAGACAGACAAAGAGGATAGAGGTCATAGCTGTCTTATGACTGACTCGCTCAATATTGTCATCCTGACCGGGGCCGGAATTTCGGCGGAATCCGGCATTAAGACCTTTCGTGATACAGGCGGGCTGTGGGAAACCCACGCCATAGAGGATGTGGCCACGCCCGAGGCCTATGCCCGCGACCCAAAGCTGGTGCAGCATTTCTATAATCTGCGCCGCGCGGCGCTAAAAGAGGTAGAGCCCAATGCCGCCCATATCGCGCTGGGCCGATTGCAGGCCGAGCATAAAGGCCGCGTCACCATCGTAACGCAAAATGTCGACGATCTGCATGAACGCGGCGGCGCAAAGGACGTCATTCACATGCATGGAGAGTTGTTGTCATGTCTTTGTTCGGCCTGTGGCTGGCGCTGGAACCACAGCGATGATGTGAGTGTCGAGGATAAATGCCCGGCCTGCCAGACCGTCGGCGGCCCGCGTCCGGACATCGTCTGGTTTGGGGAAATGCCTTATGAAATGGGCCGTATCGAAGAGGCCGTGCGAGGGTGCGATTTATTCGTCTCCATCGGCACCTCCGGCGCGGTCTATCCGGCGGCGGGCTTTGTGCAAATGGCCCGTAGCCTGGGCAAACAAACCCTGGAATTAAATCTCGAAGCCAGCGAAGGCAGTCACTTCTTTCACGAAAGCCGCCTAGGCCCCGCCGGAACGCTTGTGCCAGAATGGGTGGACGAGGTTTTGACCTGACCCTGCACATCTACATAGACGCCGATGCCTGTCCCGTGCGAGAAGAGACCTATAAGGTCGCGCGGCGGCACATTGTGCCGGTCACTGTGGTGAGCAATTCATTCCTCCGCGTCCCGCGGGAGCCTTTGATCAAATTCATTGCCGTATCTGACAGTTTTGACGCAGCGGATGATTATATCGCCGAGCGGGCGGATGAGCACGCGGTCATAATTACGGCCGATATATTACTGGCCGAGCGGTGTTTGAAATCAGCCGCCACAGTGATTGCGCCCAATGGGAAGCCCTTTACGATGGACAGTATTGGCAGCGCCATAGCCACACGCGCCATTATGGCAGACCTTCGGGCGGGCGCGGACATGCCCAATATAGGCGGCCCGCCGCCCTTTACCGCCAAAGACCGCTCGCGCTTTCTGGAAAGCCTGCATGTGACTTTAGAGAAATTAAAATGCGGCTGATTGACTTAGCGCCTGCCCTGACTATGTTGCCGCGCGCCAGTCTGGAGAACCATCATGAATACCGCACAACTTGAAGCCGCCATCGAAGCCGCATGGGAGGATCGCGCAAGCCTGTCTCCCGACACAAAAGGCGAGCGCCGCGACGCCATCGAAGCCGCTATTATGGGGCTGGATAGCGGCGATTATCGCGTGGCATCCAAAGACAGTGGCGACTGGATCGTCCATCAATGGCTGAAGAAGGCTGTCCTGCTGGGGTTCCGGCTGGAGGCCAATCAAATCATGACGGGCGGCGTGAATGGCGGCGCTTGGTTTGACAAAGTGCCCAGCAAATTTGACGGATGGGGCGAGGCGGAGTTTGCCAAGGCGGGCTTTCGCGCAGTGCCGCCTGCCGCTGTCCGGCGCGGCGCTTATATTGCGCCGGGCGCCGTGCTGATGCCAAGCTATGTGAATTTGGGCGCCCATGTCGGGGCCGGGACGATGATCGACACCTGGGCCTCTGTCGGGTCGTGCGCCCAAGTTGGCATGGATTGCCACATATCCGCAGGCACAGGCATTGGCGGCGTTCTGGAACCCTTGCAAGCCAATCCGACCATCATCGAAGATAACTGCTTTATCGGCGCGCGCTCCGAAGTCGTCGAAGGCGTGATTGTCCGCGAAGGCTCCGTGCTGGCCATGGGCGTGTTTATCAGCCAATCGACGAAAATTTATAACCGCGCGACGGGCGAAATTTCCTTCGGCGAAGTCCCGGCCTATTCGGTTGTCGTGCCGGGCATGCTGCCTTCCAAAGATGGCAGTCACAGCCTCGCCTGCGCAGTCATCGTCAAAACCGTCGACGCCAAAACCCGCTCCAAAACCGGCGTGAATGAATTATTGCGTGATTAAACTGGTAGCTGTTCCAATTTAGGGCATAGCTAACTCCCTCTCCCTTGAGGGAGAGGGTGCGGCGCAGCCGCGGGTGAGGGTGTACCCAA
>JAHDHS010000048.1 GCA_020631215.1 Hellea sp.
GGCTGGAGCTGCTGCAAAAACTCGACGCCCATTTCGGCACCGAAGAAACAGACTATACCCTCCATGAAGAGGGCGAGGACTTTAAATCCAAATCCTAACTTTCCGCTGCATACCGACATTCCCCAATACCTGCCCTCGCAGGTATTTGCGAAGGCGGGAGTGGGTGAACCCAAGCCAAATTGGTACACCCTCATCCGCCACCCGCTCATCCCTGCGAAGGCGGGGACGTGACACCTTCTCCCTCAAGGGAGAAGGAAGGTATAATTGAATCCGCGTTATCCCTAAATTTTCCCGTGCGGATTCATGGGCTTGTAAAATAATCACCCATTTAAATCCTCACCTTTGGAAACTTGCTTATATTACAGCTGTTCTCTTCACAGGGGCAGGCAAGTGCACATTGCTTCGCTGGTGAGGGGACGGCGTTTGCCGGTGTAGCTTCGGGCGTAATGATCCCGAGGGCGGCTGGTTCAGCGCGAGCTGATTGGGACAAAAGACTGCCCAGTTCGGCCGCTGGTAGAAGACGCCGCCGCGAAGCTTATGCCTTCGTAAAATATTTTCCCCTTTTGGTGTTCCATCGGGGGCAAGAGCTTCGCGGGCCGCCCCGCTTATTGCTTCAAAGCTGAGCGCCAGATCGCCAGCGGGAGAAATCGCATGTCTGTATATTTTCTGTCATCCCGCACAAGCAGTCGTTTACGGCTGCGCTGATGCGGGGCCTCTTGACCCACAAACAGTCAAAAGGTCCCGGATGTCGGCGCTTAGCGCCTCCTCCGGGATGACAAAGAAGGAAGGCTGTGCCGCTTTGTCAGCGTGATTGGAGGCAAACCATCCCGTTTATTTGAGGCGTTTTTTTAGGGACTGGGCGAAGAGTTTGGCGCCTTCATTCAGGCCCGTTTCATCCACAGCCGCATGAGGGAGATAAAGATAGGGTTCCAGCATTTCAAGTTCGATCAGTTTCAACTTGCCATCGCGGCCGCGGAGCAAATCGACCCGGGCATAGAGCGGCGTGAAATCAAGACAATCGAGGACCGAGCGGGCCGTTTCGCGTTCCGCGCGGCTGGGCGTATAGGTTGTTTCCGTGCCGCCATAAAGGGACTGTATCCGGTAATCGCCCGGCTTGGCTTGTTTTTGCACGGCATGGGAAAAGGCCCCGCCAAAATAAAGGAAGCTATATTCGCCTTCCTGTTTCACGCTGGGCAGGAAATCCTGAATCAAGGCCGCCTCAGGCGGGAGGTCGGCTTTGGCGGGGAAGGGATCGCCTTTTTTATACAGCACTTGCCGCCACGCCCCGCCGCCAATTTGGGGTTTGATCACCAGACAATCCGTTTGCAATTCATCAAAGGCGCGGGCGACATTGGATTCTGTCACGCGCTCCACCGTCATCGTTTGAATTACGGGCGCGCCCGCAGCCTCAAGCTCGTCCAGATAGGTTTTATTGGCATTCCATTTCAGCACATCAAAGGGATTGAAGAGTTTTGTGACCTGTTCGGCTTTGGCCATTTCCGACAGAAAGGCGGCTTCATTGCCTTCGAAATAATCCCAGACCATGAGGGGCAGCATGGCGGCGAAATCCGGCGCGCGCTCGGCGGCTTCCCGCCAACGGATTGGGATAAGCTCCAGGCCTTGCGCGGCAAAGGCGGGGGTCAGCGTGGCGATTTCTTCGTCATATTCAAACACATCCTCCCGCTGGTCATCAAAGCCGGGCCAGAGATTGTCAGATACCAAAAGAGCGATTTTCATGGGCGGGCCTATGTCCTGTGTGGAGATATTGATTGCAGCGCCCCCCCTAATCCGTTAGCTGACCCGCGACAAGAGAAAGAGGGAATATTATGACCACAACCTATGACGTTTTGGGGATTGGCAATGCGATTATGGATATGATCGCGCCCGTACCGGAGAGTTTTCTATCCGAGCATAACATGGCCAAAGGCTCGATGGCTCTGATTGATCAGGCAACGGCCTTGGCGGTGAACAAGGCTCTCTCAGCGACGTCTAAGCCGACGGAAATCGCCGGGGGCTCTGCGGCCAATACAATGGTCGGGATCGCCGAAATGGGCGTGAGAGCGGCCTATATGGGTAAGGTCGGCAAAGATGCCGTCGGCACGCGCCTGGCGGATGGTTTTCGCAAGGCCGGGCTGACTTTTGATACCAAGCCCAGCGATAGCGGCAAAGCGAGTGCGCGCTGTATGATTGCGGTCACGCCGGACGGGCAGCGCACGATGAACACCTTTCTGGGAGCCTCAACGGATTTTGGGCAGGCCGATATCGATCCGGATATGATCCGGGCGGCGCGCGTTTTATATCTGGAGGGTTATCTGTTTGACTCTGATGACGCGAAAAAGGCCTTTATCCGCGCCGCCGAAATTGCGCGCAAAGCCGGGCGGGATGTGGCTCTGACATTATCCGATGCCTTTTGTGTGGACCGTCACCGCGCCAGTTTCCGGCATTTGGTGGAAGGTCATGTTGATATTCTCTTTGCCAATGAAGATGAGATTTTATCTCTTTATGAGACAGACCGGCTGGATACGGCGCTGGACGCGCTGACCCAGACCAAGACGACGGCCTGTATCACGCGGTCAGAGAAAGGCTCGATCATTCAGGATGTGGTGCGGCGCTATCTGGTGCCCGCAGCGCCGGTTAAGGCGGTGGTCGACACAACGGGCGCAGGCGATCAATATGCCGCCGGGGTGCTGGCCGGGCGGGCCATGGGGCTGGATTGGGCGGATGCCGGATATTTGGGCAGTCTGGCAGCGGCGGAAGTCATCTCGCATTATGGCGCGCGGCCCGAAACGCCGATCCATGAGCTGGCATTAAACGCCCAAAAGCCGCGATAGAGGTGAAATATCAAGAATTTACTGGAAACTTCAACGACTTGATTGAAAGTTCAATGAGATTGTTGAAGTTTCAAGTTATTGTTTTTATTGGCTTTTTTTGATTTATTAGGGTTTTGTTAAGCAATTGAAGGTAGACACAAAATCAGGCCAAGGCGAGACGGACTCCACACTCCTCTTACAAAGGCCCACAGTAACGCCCGGTATTTTCCCAAGTTTAACCGGGTCTCACACACGCAAGATAAGCCGCAGATTTCCCACTGCGGCTTATTCTATTCCACAAGATGAAGCGCCGCCCGCTTCTTTTTGGGGATCAAAGACAGCCCATGAGTCCGGTCCCGCATTTTCATCAAAAGGCCATAAAGCTGCTGCTTTTCCTTACTGGACAGGTTCAGCGTGCTGGACTCGTTGAAGACCTCATAGGCCTCATCAAGCAAATTGCGATAACGCAGGATGACATCCTCGCCTTTACCCGTCGCGGCATAGACCGTACTGCGAAAGTCATATTTGTTATTATGTTTGTTCAGATAACCATGCTCCACCAGCAAAGCCGTCGCGCGGGACACGGTTGCCGGATCATAGCGCATCATCTTACTGATATCGGACCCGGCAAGTGGGTCCTTGAAATAGGTCACACATAGCAAAACTCTCAGCTCCCGATAGGACAGGCTGTCGAAATTCAACTGTGGGAAAATCCGTTTTTTCGCAAATTTGATATAGTCACGGGATATTTGTCCGCAAAGCGAGGCGAAAGTGCCGTCTGCCAAATGTAGAACATCATATTTTAACTCTGGTAAAGACATAGCGCCTCTCCTTCTTTACCCCGCCTATATCTCCCCCTACAGACTTTGTGTTTTTGCAGAGAGACTGATTTCTCTCTCAACACTTAATGTTGAAGAATCAATTAAGAATGTTGAAACTTCAATGAATGAAGACATGCCTAAAGTTGTGGTCTATGTCAATAGATGACAGCATTGTAACTTCCGAGCCCGCAAAATTCACGCTGGGTTAAACGGGCGCTCTATATAAAAGGCACATCGAATCATATTTTTACGGAGGTGAAAATGCGAAAATTTACGACTCTGGCAGTGGCGCTTTTGACGGCGGGATCCCTCGCCTCTGCGCAAACACCTATCCAGATGAACCAAGGCGGTGCGCAATTATATCAACCCGCCGCACCCTTCACAGATCCGGCAAATGTACCCGCAGACTTAGCCCGGATTGATGCGGCTTTGAACAATACGCGCAGTTTCTCAGGCCGTTTCGCGCAATATGGCGCAGATGGAACTTTGTCTCAGGGACAGATATATCTTCAGCGTCCAGGCAAGCTGCGTTTTGAATATGACGCGCCCAGCCCTATGCTGATTGTGTCTGACGGGGTTACTTTGGTGCAGCAGGACAAAGCGCTGGAGACATTTGACCGGGTTCCGCTTTCCGCCACGCCGCTCAATTATTTCCTGAAAGAAAATGTCAATTTGGCTAATGATACAGAAGTCATTGGGCTGTTAAAATCACCCGTAACATGGCAGGTCACCGCCCGTGACGGCTCCGGCGAAATGGACGGGGCGATCACCATGGTGTTTGATGCGCAGACGCTTAGCCTGAAAGAATGGATCATTGCTGACAGCTTCGGCGGCCAGACCCGGGTGATGTTATCTAATCTGGAATATAACCCCCGCCTCGACCCGCGCCTGTTCATCCTGCGCGAAGACAGCGACCGCCGGGACCGCCGCAGACGTTAGGCTGACATGCAGACTCGACTGAACCGGGCTGGTCATTTCCAATAAATACCGCTAAGCGGCGGTATGAAAATTAAACTCGCCACATGGAACATCAACTCGGTCCGGCTCCGTCAAGCTCAGGTCGCGCGGTTTTTAAAAGAAGAACAGCCGGATGTGCTCGGCTTGCAGGAAATCAAATGCCAAGAGCCGGATTTTCCTTACGCACCCTTTCGCGAGCTTGGATATGACTATATCGAAGTGTCTGGGCAAAAAGGCTATCATGGTGCGGCGACTTTATCCAAACTGCCTATGGAGCGCCTGCCCACAAGCTTCTGTCCCTTAGAGCACGCCCGTCATGTGTCCACACGAGTCATAGCTGGAGACCAGGATTTTGAATTTCATAATTTCTATGTCCCGGCAGGCGGAGACGTCGCCGACCCGGTGATCAATGACAAGTTCAAGCACAAGCTGGATTTCCTTGAGGTCATGCGCTGCTATTTCGAGGAACGTTTTGCCAAGGGTGATGATCAACAGGTTCTGGTCGGCGATCTCAATATCGCCCCGCATGAGAATGATGTCTGGTCCCATAAGCAATTGTTGAAAGTTGTCTCCCACACACCTTTGGAAGTGGCCACTCTGGAGACTCTTCGTAAGACCCATGATTTTACCGATTGCTCCCGCCTTTTCGCGGAAGATGATGAGAAGCTTTACAGCTGGTGGAGTTACCGCGCGCGCGATGTAATGAAATCCAATCGCGGGCGGCGGCTTGATCACATCTGGGTCAGCCCGGCTTTAAAGCCTGCTGCGGAAAAAGCCGGCAAGTCCGGCCATCAAATCCATGTGCCGTGCCGTATTTGGGAAAAACCGTCCGACCATGTGCCGATGACGCAAGTGCTAGATTTGGGTTGAGAGCGCAAATAAGGCTTGTGCGCCGAAATAAAGTGGCGTTATCGCAAGCGCATTTTTCGGGTCCCGCGTCACAAAGCGATCACGCGCCACAAACATATCAGAAATAGCGAACATGATGGCGGCAAATGGCAAATAGATAAATGCGCCCGTGTGAGTGATGCCGAGCGAGCGAACCACCATGATAATGATGATTAGGCCATAGACCATTACGGCCACACGCATGGACTTATCCAGATATTTTTCTATCCACCAGATAAACAAGCTGCCGAACAGAACCGGGAACGCCCCGATAAAGATGATATATTCGGGATTTTTTGATATCCGCATCATGGCTGTTATATAAGCGATATGCCCCGCCGCGAAGCCCACCATTCCCGCCATGAACAGTTTTTCCGAGTTGCGAGATAACAACAATACGTCACCCAAAGCGCAAGCAACCAGTCCCGCTAGAATAATCTGTCCATAAAAGCTCTCAAGCGCTCCGACATGAATCGCAAGCAGAACAAATCCAAGCGCGGCCATTGGTTTGAAAAACCGCTGCGCCCGCGCATCATCTCTTAGCTCCGCGACAAGCAGAGCGAGAACGATTAAAGCATAAACAATAAGACCCCAGACCATGGAGTCTGGCTAGCGTGAAACCTTATCCAAGTTCAAGCCGATATCCGCCGGGTTCTGTGACCAATAAGGTGGCCGTCCCTTTTTCCGGTTCGATCTTTTGGCGCAGGCGGTAAACATGGGTTTCAAGCGTATGTGTGGTGACACCGGAATTATATCCCCAGACCTCATGTAAAAGCTCTTCGCGCGCGACCGCTTTGCCGCCCGCCCGGTAGAGATATTTTAGAATATTCGTTTCTTTTTCCGTCAATCTGATGTCCCGTACCGGCTTGCCGCCCTCAGCTTGAGGCGGGGTCAGGCGTTTATTGGACGGTTTGAAGGCATAAGGCCCGATCTGAAAGACGGCATCTTCGCTTTGTTCAAAACTGCGCAAATGAGCCCGCAGACGCGCCAGCAAAACACCAAAGCGAAACGGCTTGGTGACGTAATCATTCGCGCCGGAATTCAGCCCCAGAATTTCAGAGGCTTCGGCATCATTGCCTGTCAACATGACGATCGGCGCGGCAATCCCCGCCTTTCGCATCAAGGCGCAGACTTCTGTGCCTTGCATATCCGGCATATCGACATCCAAAATGATCAGATCAAAAGGTGTCTCTTTGGCCGCCTTTAAGCCTTCCGTGCCGTTTTCAGCGGCGACCGTTTCAAACTCATCATAGAGCCCAAATTGTTCGGTCAGCTCTTCGCGTAAGAACTTATCATCATCCACCAATAGAATTTTTTTCTTAACCGCCATGCGCGTCTTATTCCTTTGTTTTTAAGTGCCCGCCTCTTAGACAGGACGCCTGAGAAAATATAATGTCATATTATTTAGAATGCATCACAAAATTGCGAGGGCGAAGTGAGCGAGAAGAGTTTAATCATCGACGTTAAGCAGGGCCAGTTACGCCTTGGAGGGCTCAGCATGCCCTGCCGTATTGGACGCGGCGGCTATGTCGAGGACAGGCTTGGCCGGGAAGGCGATGAAAAAACGCCGCTGGGGGATTATCATTTACGCTTCGGGCTTTACCGCGCGGATAGAATCCCGGCGCCGCCCTCTTCACTCACATTTTGGCCGATTGAAGTAAATGACGGGTGGTGTGACGATCCAGACGACCCAGCCTATAACCGATTTATCCGCCTGCCCTACCCGGCCAGCCATGAAGTTCTGTGGCGCGACGATGGTGCCTATGACATTATTTTGGTGATCAGCCATAATGACAGCCCGCCTATGGCCGGAAAAGGTTCCGCGGTTTTCATCCACATCGCGCAACCCGATGACCGCCAAACGCTAGGCTGCGTCGCCCTCACGCCGGATGATATGGTGAAACTGCTGCCGCATTTGAAATCAGACATGGCCGTGTCGATACACGCCTAGTTACGCGCGCCAAACAAGGCAGAGCCGACCCGCACGGAGGTCGCGCCTAATTCAGTCGCCGTTTCATAATCGCCGCTCATGCCCATGGAGAGTTTAGCAAGCCCGTGATCGCGGGCCAGATTTCTAAGCAGCCAGAAATGCGGGCTTGCCGCCTCAGCTGCGGGCGGGATGCACATCAGGCCTTCAAATGTCAGATCATATTCCTGTTTCATGCGGGACAGGAAATCCGGTAAGTCCTCCGGCAAAATTCCTGATTTTTGCGGTTCCTCGCCCGTATTGACCTGCACATAGAGGCGCGGCAGGCGTCCCGTTTTCTCTGCCGCCTTTAACAGCGCCTTGACGAGTTTCTCCCGGTCGACGCTTTCGATCACATCGAACAATGCCGTAGCGTCTTGGGCCTTATTGCTTTGCAGCGGGCCTATCAAACGCAACTCCAGCCCCTCCCGGCGAGGCGCAAAGCGGTCGCCCCAGCGAGCTTGTGCCTCCTGCACCCGGTTTTCCCCGAAGATCGTCTGGCCTGCCGCCAGCATGTCCTGCACACGGTCATCAGGCTGCATCTTAGACACTGCCACCAATTCGGGCAAATCAGCCCGCCCTGCCCGCTTGGCAGCCGCCCGGATTGCGCCTAAGACAGTGCTTCGTTTATCCGCAATGGTTTCAAGGTTTTCCATGCCGCCCTCCTATGCCGAATATGCCGTAAAGAAAAGCCGCAGCCTGTGGAATATTGCGGCGGATTTGCGCGCAGATAGCCGAAGCTCGTCCCGCCTGTCACCTTTCGTCTTCATGACGGATCCGGCGCGCGTCCCTGACCCAGTCGCCATCGCCAGAAAACTGCCCCAAGGCGCGGCCATTATCTATCGGCATTTCGGGGCCGATGACCGCGAGGCAATAGCGCTAACCTTACGCGAGATAACCGCCGCGCGCGGACAGCAATTATTAATCGGGACGGATACAGAGCTGGCCCTGGCAGTCGATGCAGATGGCGTCCACTTCCCCCGTGACGCCGCCCTCAATGAACCGCGTAAATGGCGTGCGGCGCAGCCGGAATGGATCATCACCATGGCCGGGATCAAAGACGGTGAATATCTCGCGGAATTATCCGGGCTGGACGGTCTGTTTGTTTCGTCCATTTTTGACAGCCATAGCCCGTCTGCCGGAGAGCCAATCAGCCCCGAAGCTCTGACACGTCTTTGCCAAAGCCTTTCAGTGCCTATATATGCGCTGGGCGGTATAACGCCCCAAACGGCCAAGCGGTTGATCGGCACGGGCGCCGCAGGATTGGCGGCCATTGATGGTATTTTACAGGAGATTGCTATGAGCGAAGTTGAAGTTGAAGACACAGATCGTGGACACCGTTTGGTCATTCGCCGCGAGGGCCATGACGAGGCGGAAGTCACGTTGGTCAAAGTCCGGGACGGTGTTTTTAACGCCAATCATACGGGCGTGCCAAAATCGCTGGGGGGTCAAGGCATAGGCAAAAAATTAATAGAGGCACTATCTCATCATGCGCGCGAGCATAATTACAAAGTGATTCCGGGCTGTCCGTTTGTCGGGGCGATGTGGAAACGCCACCCGGATTGGGCCGAAGGGGTTGCAGCGGAAGGCAGCTAATTAGAACTTGAAGCCGCCTTCGACAAAGATTGATGTGGCTTTTTCTTTTTCCATATCCAAAACACCCGCATTCAGCATCGGCGTTTTACGCTCTATATATTGTACGCCCGTGCCGAGGGTGAAGCGTTCATTGACATCATAGGTCACGCCAAAAACGCCCTGATTGGATTTCAGCTGCACATTTTCGTCCATGGCCTGGCCATAGCCGAGTGTGAAACCAAGCTGTGAGGGCTTCCATGTCAGGCCCGCATCCCAAGCTTCGTAATCGCCATTTGCCAGCGCATTATTAGACTTCAGCCAGGAACCGCCCACCGTCCAGTCCGATAGGCTGACTTCCAGCCCGACATTATAGGCGGAAAGATCATCAAACGCTTCCAGGCCGGTCTCTTCGCTGCCGCGCGCATAGGTGGCTGTGCCTTCAACCTTGAGGCCATTGTCAAATGTACGGTCAAGCGCAATGCCGACTTCCATAATGTCTTTCAGATCCGGCGTCGCCGCGCCGGTGCCGTCATTGCGTTTGACGCAGTAATCCACGCCGCAGGCCCGGGCATTGAGCGCATAGGACGCGCCGACTTGAACGCCGACCCCGACGGTATCGCCCAGCAGGCGCGGCGAGGTATAAGTGATTTTCTCTGAGAAACCTGATGCATCATTGACGGTCTTGACGCTGTCCAGCCCTGTATAATCCACCGGAGAATTGGACGCGCCAACGGCCAGCAGGCTCGGCGCGCCGAG
The DNA here is from genome assembly GCA_020631215.1 of Hellea sp. Classification (GTDB taxonomy): domain Bacteria; phylum Pseudomonadota; class Alphaproteobacteria; order Caulobacterales; family Maricaulaceae; genus Litorimonas. The sequence goes on from JAHDHS010000048.1 coordinate 9,774, forward strand.
GCTGAACAGATAGGCTGCTCCGTCATCACGCCCCAAGGTAACATCACCATAGGCGGAGCGCAGAAAGAGATAGGCGGATTCCAGCTGTACTTCGGCCTCTTTGGCATTATCCGGCCCAAAGCTGTAAAACTGGCTGGTATGTCCCCGAAGCGCAGTCGGTGTGCCGTCAATATCGACGGACGCACAGCCCGGCGTGGTGGGCGGGCAATCAGGGAGGCGGCGACCAAAGCCGCGGCGATATTTGTCATATTGCGCCCGCGCGCCCAGATTAATGCCATATTCCAGCCCGCCTTGGGTGACGGTGGAGGCTTCAAATTCGACATCGGCATCGGCGATGAAATCTTCTGACCAGCCATCGCGTTCAGTGGCGGCGACTCCGACCCGGCCTTGACCGCTAAATTTTGATTTCCAATTCCCAAAGCCCAGCTTGTCTTTCCAACTGCGTTTGCGATTTGTTTGTTGTCCGACCTGTCCGCCTGGATATTGACCTTGCGAGTATTGACCTTGTTGATATTGGCCTTGCGGATATTGCGGTTGTCGCCAGGCGCGGGGCGTCGGATTATAAGGCTCTGACTGGCCCTGCACATCCGGCCCGGTTGGCCCTTCATACGGATTTGGAATATATCCGCCCGGGCGGCTGCCGCTATTATAGGCGCCGGATTGAGCGCCCGATATGCCGGATGATGGCTGCCCATAAGCCGGAGTAGATGAAGATAATTCCTGCGCCTGCGGAAAACCTGTCTGGGCTGGCGGCTGATAATTATAGCCCGTTGTCGTGGCCGGCTGGGACGATGTCACAACCGGATAGTCACTGCTGGCCGGGCGGCGCTCCATGGTCTGAGACGATGGATAGCTGGGTGCGCTGTAGCTGGGCTGCGTGTAGGTTGGCTCTGTATATGTCGGTTGCGGATAGGTTGTGGCGGGCTGGGGCGCGGGCTGCGTGACTTGCGGCTGTTCCCAGGCCTGTTTTTTCTTTTTATTGGCAAAGGGGCTGGAGGATTGCGCGCTGGCCACTGTGAACACACCGGCCGTCAGCAATGTGACCGGCACGATATAGCTCGTAAAACGCGACGTGGCTGACATGACAGACCCCTGTAAATACCTTATTTTAAGGGTCTCGCCCGCATGTCCTAAAATATGGTTAACGCATCTTAAGGATTTGTGACCCGGCCTGTAATATGACCGGAAATTTATCAAATCACGACTGGCCTAATGGGGCGAAGCTGCTATAACGCGCTCTGAAATTAACGGAGTGCTCGTCCATGTCACGGTCCAAACGCCCTATTCCAGCCCTTCTCGGCACCGCTTTGCTCAGCGCCGTGCTGCTTTCCGGCTGCTCTACGCCCTTTTCCAAAAAGAATGACAGCCCGGTCGCATCGCGCAGCCAGCAAGCGGCCCCGAATATGGGCGTCAACGCCTATCTTTGGCGCGCCAGCCTTGAGACGCTAAACTTCATGCCTTTGGAGCAAGTCGATCCCTTTGGCGGCGTCATCGTCACGGATTGGTACGCCAGCGCCGAAGCGCCCAATGAGCGGTTCAAGGCCAATGTCTATATTCTGGATACGAATTTGCGCGCCGATGCGTTGAAGGTTTCCATTTTCAAGCAAACCCGCGCAGCCGGCGGATGGGATGACGCCAATGTCGATGCCGACACAGCCCGTCAGATCGAGAACGCCATCCTGACCCGCGCCCGTGAACTTTATATTGCCACGGTCGACGCCAACTAGGCCTAGCCAGTTATAATCCATCTGCTATAGAGCGGCCTTAAACTGAGTTTGAGGCCGTTTTTTCATGTCTGAAAGATATAACGCAGCAGAGGTAGAGCCGCGCTGGCAGAAGCGCTGGGAAGAGGGCGATGTCTTCCGCGCGAATAACGCGTCCGACAAGCCGAAATTCTACGCGCTGGAAATGTTCCCCTACCCGTCGGGCCGTATCCATATGGGCCATGTGCGCAATTACGCCATGGGCGATGTCGTGGCGCGTTACAAAAAGGCGAGCGGGTTTGAAGTGCTGCATCCCATGGGCTGGGACGCCTTTGGCATGCCCGCCGAAAACGCGGCGATTGATAATGGCGGCCACCCGAAAGACTGGACTTATAACAATATCAACCAGATGAAAGCGCCGCTAAAACGGCTCGGCTTTGCGCTGGATTGGAGCCGCGAATTCGCGACCTGTGACGAGGCCTATTACAAACAGCAACAGGCGATTTTCTTAAAATTCTGGGAGAAGGGCTTGGTCTATCGCAAGACCGCCAAGGTCAATTGGGACCCGGTCGATAATACCGTCCTCGCCAATGAGCAGGTCATTGACGGCAAAGGCTGGCGCAGCGGCGCGGTCGTCGAACAGCGCGACATGGATCAGTGGTTTTTCAAAATCACAGAATATGCCGAGGAATTGCTGGAAGGCCTCGATACGCTGGAGGACTGGCCGGAGAAGGTCAGAACGATGCAGGCCAATTGGATTGGGAAGTCCGAAGGCCTGCAAATGCGGTTTGAATGGGAAGACGCTGATATGTGTGAAGATATAGACGTATATGAACCGCGAATCAATCTACCTCTTAAAGATTTTTTGGCTTCAATGTATAAAGATGCAGAATCTGCAGACGTTGCATATAAAAATAGATTAATTGATGCAAAGTATAATCAAAATTCAGAAATAAGTGATTGGGTTTTATGGCACTACTGCCTCAATCACAAAGATTATAGGCAACAGAAAGGGCTGGAAGTTTTCACAACTAGGCCTGATACTTTGTTTGGTGCAAGCTTTATTGCTCTATCTCCAGACCATCCGATTTCTAAGGATCTTGCAACAGCATATCCTGAAATTAGCAATTTTATTGATGAATGCGCAAAAATTGGAACAACAGAAGAGGCAATCGCAACCGCTCCAAAGCTTGGTTTAGATACACGGCTGAAAATCAAACATCCCTTCATAGCAGGCAAAACCCTGCCTGTCTGGATCGCGAATTTTGTGTTGATGGGGTATGGGACGGGGGCGATATTTGGCTGTCCGGCCCATGATCAGCGGGATTTTGAATTTGCGACAAAATACGAGCTGCCGATTTTACCTGTCATTCAACCCTCCGCTTCCGCTCACCCCGATGAAAATCGGGATGAATGGAAGTTGGAGGAGGCCTATACGGGCGAAGGCACTTTAATTAATTCCGGTTTCCTCAACGGCTTGTCCAAGGATGAAGCTATCACGGCGGCGATAGCGAAAATCAGCGAGATGGGACTGGGCGAAAGCGTCACCCAATATCGCCTGCGCGATTGGGGGGTGAGCCGTCAGCGTTATTGGGGCTGCCCGATCCCCGTCATTAAATGCGAATCTTGCGGCCCGCAGCCCGTCAAGGAATCCGACCTGCCTGTCCGCCTGCCCTATGAGGATATTGACCTGACCATTCCGGGCAATCCGCTGGATCGTCACCCGAGCTTTAAGCATGGCACTAAAGACGAGCCCGTCACCTGCCCCAAATGCGGCAAGCCCGCCGAGCGAGAAACCGATACGCTGGACACCTTTGCGGATAGCTCTTGGTATTTCGCGCGCTTTGCAGGCGGGTCAGGCAATGGTCAGCCCGATGACAAACCCTTCGATAAAGCGGCCGCCAGTGAGTGGCTGCCCGTGGATCAATATATTGGCGGGGTGGAACATGCCGTGCTGCATCTTTTATATGCGCGGTTTTTCACCAAAGGCATGCGCGATTGCGGACTTTTAGATTTGCCAAGCGGGGAGCCCTTTGCCGGGCTGTTCACCCAGGGCATGGTCAATCACGCGGTCTATACTGACCCGGATGGCAATTATGTTATGCCGATTGATGTCGACGAAAAAGACGGTGAGCTGATCCACATGGAAACAGGCGCGGCCATCACCAAAGGCGACATTGTCAAAATGTCTAAATCCAAGAAGAATGTCATCGATCCGGATGACATCATTCAGGGCTATGGTGCGGATGTCGCGCGCTGGTTTGTGTTGTCTGACAGCCCGCCGGAGCGGGATTTCGAATGGACGGATGCGGGCGTGATCGGCGCGTGGCGCTTTAGCAAAAAAGTCTGGGCGGTGATCGAGCCTTTGGGTGAGGGCCCCTCCCCTATGTCAGTCGCAGATGATGCCAAAGGCGCGGCGCTCGACCTACGCAAATTGGCCCATAAGGCGCTGGAGAAAATCACACAGGGCATTGAGGGTTTCCGCTTTAACACATCGGTCGCGCAGATTTATGAGCTGACCAATGCGCTGTCCAAATATAAAAGTGACGACGCCGCCAAGCGTGAGGCGCTGGGCATTCTGATCCGCGTGATCGCGCCCTTCATGCCGCATCTGGCGGAGGAATGTTGGGCGAAGCTGGGCGGCGAAGGTTTGGTCTATCACGCGCCCTGGCCCAAACCGGATGAGAGCCTGCTGGTGGATGATCAAGTGACATTGCCCATTCAGGTCAATGGCAAGCGGCGGTCAGAATTATCGATCCCCGCCGATTTGGCCAAAGACGAGATTGAGAAACTGGCCTTGGCGGATGAAGCTGTGAAAAAGTTCACCGACGGGGTAACTGTCCGAAAAGTCATTATTGTCCCGGGCCGAATTGTGAATATAGTGGCGTCATGAAATATTTGATCCTGACATTTGCCGCGTTCCTGCTGACTGGCTGCGGTTTCACGCCGATGCATAGTACGGGCGGCGGCACCATGTTTGACAAAGTCACCGTGGATCTGGCGGGCGGCAAAGATTTGGGCGATGATCAGACCGGGTTTTTTGTCATGCAGCGCATTCGCGACCGCATCGGCAATAATACCGCCGCGCCGCATAAGCTGGTTTTGCGGCCGGATGTTCGCCGCCGCCGCATCGGTATCACAGACCAGGATGTCGCCAGCCGTTATGACACCACGCTATATATGAATTACGAATTGCTGGATAAGAAAACCGGCAAGATTTTGGATCGCGGGCGTGTGCAATCCATCACGACCTTTGGCGCACCGATTGACTCCTATGGCGTGGTGGCCGCGGATACTGGATCCAAGGAACAAGTCGCCAAAGAAATTGCCGACCGGCTGCTCAATACGCTTGCGCGTTATTACGCGAATAATCCCGCCCCATGAAAATAACGGGCGGTCGGCAGAATAATTTTCTCGGCAATCCACCCAAAGACATTGTCGGTATCTTATTATTCGGGCCGGATCGCGGTTTGGTCAAATCGCGCGGGTTGGCTTTGTCCAAAACTTTTCTGCCCGATGCTGATGATTTTGGCGCGACGGTTTTAACCGCTGACGATATCAGTTCCGACCCCGCCAAGCTCTCCGATGAAATGAGCGCTTTGTCACTGCTCGGCGGCGGGCGGCTTGTGCGTTTGCTGCTGGATCATGAGCGGCAGGGCGCGGCGATTTCCAAGATCATCAAAGAGCTGGATGTCAATCCGGACCGCGCCGAGGCCAAATTAATTATCGAGGCCGGTGATCTCTCCCCCCGCTCCGCTGTGCGTAAGGCCTGTGAGGCAGGCAAACATTTCGCCGCGATTGGCTGTTACGCCGCCAGCGCCAATGATCTGCGCGCGCAAATTAAATCCGGCCTAGCGGAGCGGTTTATCAGCATCGACGCTGACGCGCTGGAGGTCTGGGTGCCGCTGCTGGAAGGGGATCACGCGCTCGCGGCAGGCGAAATCGAGAAAATAGCGCTCTATAAAGGCTATGGCAAAATCGAAGGCGCGAGCGTGACGCTGGCCGATATTCGCGCTGTCGCGGCGGGCGGGCAAATGGCCTCGATCGACACCATCATCATGGACGCCATGTCGGGTAAAGCCGATTCCTGTGATGCCGCCTATCGCCGCGCGGTCAGCGGTAAGATCAATCCGGTGACCATTCTCTTCTCGCTCCAGCGCCATATTCTGCGCCTGCTGGAGGCTGCGATTAAAATGGAATCCGGCGAGAGCGCATCCGGCGCGATTAAATCCCTGCGCCCGCCCGTCTTTCGCATGCAGGAACGCGCCTTTATTTCGCAATTAAATACCTGGCCGGCGCAGGCTTTACGCGGGTCAATCTCCCGCTGCCAAGCGGCGGAGCGCATGGTTAAAACAACGGGCGCGCCATCCGAGGCCATTGTCTCGAAACTTTTACTGGCGCTGGCGGGCTATGCTGCCAAACGCGCGCGATAATCACGCATAGGGGCTTTATCATGGATCAGATCAAAACCTATTGGGCCAATCTGCAAGAGAGCTTTCCGGTTCTATTGACTTTATCCGTCAATGTCGTGGCCGCTTTTGCTATTTTAATTCTCGGCTGGATCGTGGCGCGCTGGGCCCGGAAACGCATTCGCCGCTCTAAGTTTGTCGCACATCACCATGTCGACTCCACGATCCGGCCCGTCATTGCCAGCCTGATTTTTTATATCATCATGGCCATGGCGCTTTATGGTTTCCTGATTAAGCTCGGCGTGCCCGCCGCCAGCCTTCTGGCTATATTCGGCGCGGCGGGTCTGGCCATTGGTCTGGCGCTGAAAGATACCTTGTCCAATATTGCGGCGGGCGTGATGCTGCTTGCGCTGCGCCCCTTGGCTGTCGGGGAGTTTATCGACAGCGCGGCGGCCACAGGCACGATTGAGGAAATCGGCCTGTTTGCCACGACCATCAAAAACGCAGAAGGCGTTTATATTTACGTCCCCAACCGGGAAATGTGGCGCAGCCGCATTCAGAACTTTGCCCGTCACCAAAACCGCAAAGCGATCATCGAGATTGGCGTTGGCTATGAAACAGACCTTGAAACCGCGCGGGCGCGGCTGCTGGAATTACTGGCCAATACGCCGGATGTCAAAGATCACCCCACCCCGCCCGAAGTCTATGTCATGGGCTTTGGCGAAAGCGCAATTAATCTGTCCTGCCGCTGCTGGCTGCCGGGGGATAATTGGCTGGCCCGAACCTCCAATTTGCGCATCGCTATCAAACAATTACTCGACGGCGACGGCATAGAAATCCCCTTCCCGCAGCGGGTCGTACGCAATGTGAAGGATTAGGCCGTGGGGTAGTGCGGGTCAGTCCCGTCGCCTATGGGATAAATCGCCGATCCACTTAA
>JAHDHS010000008.1 GCA_020631215.1 Hellea sp.
TGGGGTAGTGCGGGTCAGTCCCGTCGCCTATGGGATAAATCGCCGATCCACTTAACCTTACCGTACGGATTATCCCGAGGGTGTTTTGTGCCGTCCAGGATCGGGACATCCGCCAAATCAAATATATCAAAACCCTCCAGACAAGCGGGGTTGATGCCATATTGATTGGGGTTAGAACGGCGCCGGTGGTGGGTATAAATCCCGCATTGGCTGCAAAAATAATGCTCTGCGGTTTTGGTGCCGAATTGATAGCAGGATAATTTATCTTCACCGCGCATGATGGTTAAATCTGCCAGTTCCGCCGAGACCGGGATTACCCCGCGCCGCACACACATGGAACAGGTACATCGGCGGGCCGTATTAAATCCGGCCAGCAGACGGACTTCAAATTCTACAGCCCCGCAATGACAGCCGCCTTTGACTTTCGGGGGGTTTTCATTTTGGTTCATCATCACGCCCTGTAGTTTGTCCATAAAATCATCATCGACTTCATAGACGTCATCCATAATTTCTCCGACGCCATCGATCAAGCTGTCCATCATATCCAAAACCTTACTTCGGCCATGGCGTTTTTCAATTTATGTTCATTCTTAACAAGACAGGTCTCTTGCTCCCCTGCCCTCACATTATGAGCAATTTAAGTAGCAAATAGGTAACTCTTTTTTGCTATCCCTCATTTCAAAGAGCCAAGGACTTTAGTTATGGGCGCGTGGGGACCAAAACTTTATCAGTGTGATGATGCAAGTGATCTTGCCGATCAGATGAAGGAACTCGTTCGCATTCCCAAAAACGGCCCTGAGCTGCTGGAACATCTTTTAAAATACTTCCCATACAATGACCCTGAGGATGAAACCGCATCCATCAATTGTATCGCATTGGCAGATCAGTTTTACCTTTACGGCATCCCATGCCCGACTTTGTTTTCCGATGCTCGGCATATGATTTTGAGTGGTCTTGATGACAGCAATATGGCTGCGCTTGATATGTCTGATAAAGACCGCGCCAAACGCAGAGAAGAGCTCGACGCGCTCATTCATAAATGGGACACGCCAAACGCGAAACCCCGTAACCGGAAGGTTGTCAAGACGCCGCAAAAGCATGTCGTTTCAGTAGGTGACATCTTTATCTTCCCGACGGAAGATCAAAGATCGATCGTCACAAGTTGTTCGTTCAAAGAGATAGAGAGCTACTTCAAGCCTAATGGCTGGTCCGCCTTTCTTGTAGGGCGCAGATTTCATAGGCTGGGATTGTTTAGTTGCGCCTATTGCATCCTGCTCGATATCGACCAACCCGAGCAACCGACGGAAGAACAATGCCTATCGGCGGGCTTTGCAGGCGAGTATATCCGGCGAGAATCTCCAGACCCAACACCAAAGGCGCAGTGGGCACCTGTAACATCCAATGTCCTGAAGAAAATGCGCGCAGAGAAAATTACTTCGGTCGATCTCGATCTGCGTAAAATGCAGCTTTACTTCAATATGGATGATCCCAGCTATGATCCGCCTGATATTCACAATGCGCTTTTCATACTAGAAATGACAGTGTTCAAAAACAAAGATGATTGGTTGTTGCGCAGGTCTACAAAATTTCTTTTAGGCGATGTCCTAGTCGACACCATGTAGTGGGATGATATCTCCACCTTAGTCGCAAAGGGCGCTGCTCCACTGTTTAATGTCCGCTAAGCCTCACTACAGACGTGTTCTATTACCCTCACCCGGCTCCAAGCCGTTTAATCAAATCCTCCAGTTGGGCGCTGGTTTTGTATTTTATTCGCAGCTCTCCGCCGGGGCCTTTGTGGCGGAGGTCGGTGGTTAGGCCCAGGACGCTGGTCAGTTGTTCTTCGGCTTTGCGCGTATCGGCGTCTTTATAGGCGCGGGGTTTGGGGGCGGCGCCCTGCCCGGACCGTTTGATGCGGCGCACCCAATCTTCGGCCTCGCGCACGGAGAGGTTTTTCTCGGCAATCGCATCGGCGAGCTCCACCGGATCGGGCGCGGAAATAATCGCGCGGGCATGACCCGCCGTGATCAGACCTTTGGCCAGATGGGTTTGCGCCCGTTTGGGCAGGGTCAGCAGGCGCAGCATATTGGCGATATGGGGCCGCGACTTACCCACGGCGGCGGCGATTTGTTCCTGTGTGCGGCCAAAATCCGTGGACAGCGCCTGATAGGCGGCGGCTTCTTCGATTGGGTTCAGATCTGCGCGCTGCACATTTTCGACCACACCGATTTCAAGCACGGCCTGATCGGAAAGCTCCCGCACCAGAGCAGGCATGGCGTCCAGCCCCGCGCGGATCGCTGCCTGCCAGCGGCGCTCCCCCGCCACGATCTGGTAATCGGGCCGCCCGCCGCCGGGGCGCGGCACGGGCCGCACCAGAATGGGCTGTAACACGCCTTGGTCGCGGATGGATTGGGTCAGTTCTTTGAGTTTTTCCTTATCGAAATATTTGCGCGGCTGATCCGGATTGCGGTCAATCCGGTGCATGGGCAGATAATTTACCCCGGCATTTTGGGCGGCGCTTTTCGTCTCGATAGGCGCAGCACCTGATGGCGCATCCAAAGATTTGCGCTCCAATTTGGGCGGAGATTTTTTCGCAGCAGGTTTTTTCGCAGAAGCTTTTTTTGCTGCGGGTTTTTTTGCAGTTGCTTTTTTTGTTGGCGGCTTTGTTTTGGGCTTTGTTTTGGCCGCCTTTTTCGGCACGGCCTCAACTTCTGTGTCCAGCGCGCCGACATCACTCATCAGGGCCGAAAGGCCGCGCCCCAAACCCCGCTCTGAGGGTTTCTTTTTGGGTCTCTTAGACATGTTTAACTCCTTGTTATTTAAGGATTAATTTATTCAATTACGCCCGCCGCCTATGTTTATGCAGCAGCTCATCGGCCAGCGCCAGATAGGCCTGCGCCCCTGCGCAATGCGGGTCATAGGTCACGACGGATTCCCCAAAGCTGGGCGCTTCGGCGATGCGCACATTACGCGGGATGACGGTTTGGAACACGGCGCGGCCCAGATGTTTGCGCACATCTTCGGCGACCTGCGCCGAGAGGCGGTTGCGGCTGTCATACATGGTCAGCATCACCCCGTCGATGGCCAACGCCGGATTGATATTGGCCTTGGCCATCTCCACGGTCTTAAGCAATTGCGACAGGCCCTCCAGCGCGTAAAACTCACATTGCAGCGGCACGATCACAGAGCGCGACGCCGCCAGCGCATTAATCGTCAGCAGGTTCAGCGAGGGCGGGCAGTCAATCAAGACATAATCAAACTCACGCGCCGAGGCTTTCAGGGCCTCCCGCAAAATGATGGTGCGCCCATCCACCGTGCCGATCTCCATCTCCGCCGCCGACAGATCGACATGGGACGGGACAATGGACAGGCCGGATAATTCGGTTGGGCGGATCGCATCATCCAGCGGCATGCCCTCTGTCATCACGTGATATATTGTCTGTTCCCGCTCCCGGCGCGGCACGCCCAGCCCGGTGGAGGCATTGCCCTGCGGATCAATATCGATCAGCAAAACCGTCTTGCCCTTGGCCGCCAAAGCCGCCGCCAGATTGATCGAGGTCGTGGTTTTCCCGACGCCGCCCTTTTGATTGACGATGGCTATGATGCGCGAGAAGTTCATATTCGGCCTTTGGGTCCCGCGCACGCGGCGCGTCATTATTTACGCCGCACATCCTTTAGCAACAGAATCGATGCGGCCTCATCTGTCAGGCTTGTGACAGCTTCGGACGTGAAAGTCCACGTGCGCGATGCAGCTTTCAGCTCTTCATCCACAGACGCGCCCTTCAGCAATATATAGTCTGTGCCCGGTTTTTGGTGGGGCTCTGCATATTCCAGCAGGCGCGGCAGCGGCGCAAATGCACGCGCCGTGATGATATCTGCGCGCAGGGGATCCAGATTTTCGATGCGCTCTCCCCTCACCTCTGCGGGCAAGCTAAGCTCTCTGATCGCCGTTTTCAAAAAACTGGCCTTCTTGCCGACGGACTCGATCAGGGTGACGCGCCCTGCCCCGGACCCATTTGTCCCGCTATGCTTACAGTGAATCGCGGCCGATATTGCCGGAAAGCCGCCGCCGCTGCCGAAATCAACAATATGGGCGTCCGCTTCCGGCAAATACCGGCAAATCTGCCAGCTATCCAGCGCGTGGCGGTGCCAAAACTGCGCCATTTCATTTTTGGCGACCAGATTGATCCGCGCATTCCACTTTAACAGCAGGTCATGCCAAGCCTGATAATCCGCCAATGTTTCACGTGAAACATTCGTTTTTCGGGCAAAAATGTCGATATCGCTCATAATTTGGGCCGGGCCTAGTAATGTTTCACGTGAAACAATTGGGTTGGGATGGTGTCTTTAGCGTCGAATTTGGACTCGATAAAGCACAGAATGTTTCACGTGAAACAATTTGCATGGTGCGGCAGTCGGTGAGGAAATGGGTGCAAGCCCTAGGCTGCGTGGCGTTTTTTGATATAGGCCAGCACCGCCATTAACGCGCCGGGCGTGACGCCTTCGATACGTGTGGCCTGTCCCATGGTCGCGGGGCGCACGGATTTCAGTTTCGACTTCACCTCATTAGACAGGCCGCCAATCGCGTCATAGTCGAGAGCATCCGGGATGCGCAGGCCTTCATCGCGTTTAAAGGCTTCGATATCGCGCGCCTGCCGCTCCAGATATCCGGCATAGGTTGCGTCGATTTCCACAAATTCGCGGCTGGCCGCATCCAGCTGCGCCAGCTCCGGCCAGATCGGGATGAGGGTTTCCACATTCATCTTGGGGTAGGCGAGCAAATCATGAGCGCTGCGGGCGACGCCGTCCTGATTGACCGCGATCCCCGCCGCTTTCAGGGCGGTTGGCGTGGCTGACAGATCTTTTGTTAACCTTAAATGCGTCGAAAATTGCGCTTTTTTGGCCAAAAATGCGTCATTTCGAGCCTCCCCGACCAGCCCGATTTGCGCGCCCAGCGGCGTCAGGCGCTGATCGGCATTGTCGGTACGCAGCATCAGGCGGTACTCCGCACGGCTTGTAAACATGCGATATGGCTCCGTGACACCCTTTGTAATCAGGTCGTCAATCATCACTCCGATATAGGCCTGGCTGCGATCCAGCACGAAGCTTTCCTCCCCCTTCGCCGCCAGCGCCGCATTCGCACCCGCCATTAATCCCTGCGCCGCCGCCTCCTCATAGCCGGTCGTGCCGTTGATTTGCCCCGCCAGATACAGCCCCGGCAGCGCCTTGACCTCCAGCGTCGGTTTCAGCTCCCGAGGATCGACATAGTCATATTCAATCGCATAACCAAAGCGCTTAATCCGCACCTCTTCCAGCCCGCGAATAGACCGCAGAAACGACTCCTGAATTTCTTCGGGCAGGGAGGTCGAGATGCCATTCGGATAGACCGTATCCCCATCCGGATTGCCGGGCAGGCCTTCAGGCTCCAGGAAAACCTGGTGCCGCCCGCGATCAGCAAACCGCGTGACTTTATCCTCAATAGACGGGCAATAACGCGGGCCCCGGCCGGAAATTCCGCCGCTGTAAACCGCTGATTTTTCTATGTTTTCTGCGATAATGCGGTGCGTATTCTCATTGGTGTGGGTGATACCGCAGGTGATTTGCGGCACAGTGATTTTCTCCGTCAGGAAAGAAAACGGCACAGGTTCATCATCGGCTGATTGCTGCTCAAGACTATCCCAATCGATCGAAGATTTTTCCAGCCGGGCAGGGGTCCCGGTCTTCAGCCGCCCCATACGCAGACCCGCCGCATAGAGCCTGTCAGAGAGGCCCAGAGCCGGCGCCTCACCCCAGCGCCCGGCGGGTGTTCTTTCATCGCCGATATGGATGACACCTTTCAGAAATGTGCCGGTGGTCAGCACGATTTGCGTGGCTGCGACCTCCTCTCCGTCTTCCAGTCGCACGCCGATGACGCGCCCTTTATCCATGATAAGGTCGTCTACAGCGCCGGTCTTAACCATTAAGTTATTGTAATCGCTTAACATTTCCTGCATGGCGGTCAGGTAAAGGTGGCGGTCGGACTGGGTGCGGGGGCCGCGCACGGCCGGGCCTTTGGACCGGTTTAAAAGGCGGAACTGAATGCCGGACGCATCAGCGACCTGACCCATCACGCCGCCCAGCGCATCGACCTCGCGCACCAAATGCCCCTTCCCCAATCCCCCAATGGCGGGATTACAGGACATTTGCCCAATCGTTTCCGGCTTATGGGTAATCAGCAGCGTTTGCGCACCCAGACGCGCGGAAGCCGTCGCCGCCTCACAGCCCGCATGCCCCCCGCCAATGATGATAACGTCCCATAACATAAGCGTTTTTCCTTCACGCGCCCCATAAAGCCTTGCGCGCAAAATGTCGAGTAGGCGGGGCAGGGGGCGACATGAATCCGCCCAAAAAGATTACTTCCCGATACAGAACCGCGAGAAAATCCGGTCAAAGACCTGTTCGATATCCGCACGTCCAGCCAGCTCTTCCAGCGCCATCAGGGCCGATCTGATATGCTCACTGGCCAGTTCCGGACTGTCTGAAAGCAAACTGCCTGAGGATTGAACGTCTTTCAAAGCGCGCAAAACGCAGTCCTTATGCCGCTCCCGCGTCAGGCCCGCCGCCTCCATGGGCGCAAAGTTTTCAACAATATCCGCCTCCAAATACGCCAGAAGACCATCTATCCCTGCCCCGCTTAAGGCGTTCCCATAGCAAATATGCCCCTCAAATTCGGGTTTCGCGGGCGTTTCGCCCTCGGCGCTGTTAACGAACAAAATATCGCATTTTTGGCGATTTTCGATGCATTTATGGTTAACAAATCCTTCAGAGCCCCGAAAAACATGAATCCGGCGATCCGCCGTCTCGGCTCTGGCCAAAGCCCGGCGCACACCCTCGGCCTCAATGACATCTTCGGCCTCCCGCAGACCCGCCGTATCGAGCAACGTTACCGGCAACCCGCCCAACCGCAATTGCGCCTCGACGACATCGCGGGTCGTCCCCGCAATCTCAGAGGTGATCGCCACATCCCGCCCGGCGAGCTGGTTCATCAAAGTTGACTTACCGGCATTGGGCGGGCCGATGATCGCGATCTCAATCCCGCCCCGCACAGCGCGCCCTCGCTCCACATGGGAAATGGCCTCATCCATCGCGGCGCTAACGCCGGACAAAATCGGATAGGCCGCATGGGACAGGGCGTCTGGCACATCGGCCTCATCGGCAAAATCAATCTCGCCTTCAATCTGCGCCAGAGCGTCGAGCAGCTGCTCGCGCCAGCCTTCATAAAGATCGCGCAGCCCCCCACCCATTTGCCGGATGGCCTGTTGCCGCTGCCCTTCGGTTTCGGCGTCGATCAGATCGGCCAGCCCTTCGGCCTCGGTCAAATCCATCTTGCCGTTTTCCACCGCGCGGCGAGTAAACTCGCCGGGCTCCGCTTGCCGCAATCCCAAATCCATCAAGGCCCTGGCCGCCGCCTCTATGACGGCCGGGCTGCCATGAAGATGCAGCTCCGCGCAATCCTCCCCGGTAAAGCTCTTCGGGGCCGGAAACCAAAGCACCAAAGGCTCATCAATTTTACCGCCCCCGTTATTAACCGCGTCATTATATATAGGCCGCAACGCCGCCATACGCGGCGCGGGCAGGGGACGACGGGTCAGCGCCGACAGCACCTCCCCAGCCCCCGGCCCCGACAAACGAAACACACTCACCCCCGCCCGCCCGGGCGCAGAGGAGAGCGCGAAGATTGTGTCTGTGGTTAAGCTGGACATGCCCAGTCCTTAATGGGGAGGGCACAAAAAGGCTAGATGGATAAATTGTAGACCGCACGGGATGCCGGGTTCGGGGGCATAGCGGACCTTAGCAAATCCATTATTGCGGGCGTTCGATTTTGAACTGGTCTGTGATACGACCATAAAACGGTCCGTTTAGTCGAGAAATGGGCGCCAATTTATTGATATCTATTCGCAAGGGATCGATTTGGGTGACCACATCATCTCGCAAGTGGAAATGCATAATCTCACCAAGGATTATTCGTCCACCTCCAGATAGAGATATGTTTTCCATTAATCGACATTCCATGCTTGCAGGGGAAGCTTTAATCCGCGGTGGGGCGATGTCTAAAGAAGATGCTGTTTTTATGTTTGCAAGAGCGAGTTCATCTATATCAGGAGGTAAAGAAGATGCACATATATTCATTTGAACGGCTAATGGTTCATCAACAATATTAACTACAAATTCTTTCGACGAGAGTATATTATTGGGTGTATCTTTCTGACTTCCATCTGGGTTTGGCTGGAAACCAAGAACGATTACCGGAGGCGCACCACCCATAGCGTTGAAAAAACTAAAAGGTGCACCGTTTAATTTTCCTTCAAGGTCCATGGACGTTACGAAAGCAATTGGTCTTGGGACAATCGTTGAAACCAGAAGTTTATAAGCTGTTTCAGAAGAAATTTCGTCAGATGAAAAATGCATAAATTTCTCTCGAGTTTAGAACGACAATTATTATGAGTGGAAGCTCAAAGCTCCCACTCTGTTTAGGTGTTACCGTGTGTATACCGCTGTAATTTTTGATGACTCAATAGTATTCGCATTAATCATATATCCAGCCAATGCATTACTCGCTGACGCTGGAATGTCGAGCTTATCTGTTCCAAGCGCATGAATTTTGAACTCATATCTATGTACTTCACCTGGTGGCGGACAGGCCCCACCAAAGCCGACGGTTCCGTAATCATTTTTTAGTTCTATTGACTCCTTAGGCATGCGTGAGGTGCCGCTAGCATTTTTTGCAATTGATTTGACAGTAACAGGAATATTGAAGGCGTTCCAATGCCACCATCCGGACCCAGTGGGCGCGTCTGGGTCATAAGCTGTGATTGCGAAACTCTTCGTTCCTTTAGGCACGCCGGACCAAGATAGCTGTGGTGACATATCATCTCCTTCGCATCCAAATCCTTGAAAAACATGGGTGCTAGAGAGTTTCTGACCTTCTGCGATGTCTGAGCTTTGCAGTTTGAAATCACCGGCGAAGGCAGCGGATGATAAGGCCATTGTAAAAATAAGCCCGAGATTTAGTTTTTTAAGAAACATGATTTTTTCCTTTTTGGTAAAGCATTATCGATGCTCTATTCCTAAAAGGAGAAATCAGATCGAGCTTCCATCATCCAAGCAATGATTGTCGGGAAACGCTCAATTTTCTGAAAATCTGATTTGACTTGGTTTAATTCCGAAACGATCTTTGAAGCCGTCGGAGAAATGCGAAGGTGTTTTAAACCCGCAGATCAACGCAATTTCGGTAATTGGATCAGTGGTAGATTGTAGCAAGCTTAAACCGTGTTCTAATCTTGTGTTTTTTAAAATCTTAGAAAACCTGTCCCCAGTCTTTGCGAGTGTTCGGCGAAGCGTAGCTTCACTCATAGCTAGTTCTTCGGAGACCTCTTTAGATTTCCATGAACGTCCAATATCTGATTCAATGACAGCTCTGACGCGACTGAGAGGGGATTCGTCATGAGCATGAAACAAGGCAATGCCTTTAGATTTCAACCAAATCAAAGGCTCTAACAATCTGTGTTGGAGAATGGTTGGTGGAAGGTCAGTATCGCTCAAGGTCTGCTCGATCAACGCCAATATTGACATCGGATTATCTGGAATGGCTTCAATAATCTGAAT
Source organism: Hellea sp. (assembly GCA_020631215.1). Taxonomy (GTDB): domain Bacteria; phylum Pseudomonadota; class Alphaproteobacteria; order Caulobacterales; family Maricaulaceae; genus Litorimonas. The sequence continues at coordinate 9,643 of JAHDHS010000008.1, forward strand.
CCCATCAGGCTGCGATACGAATTTCCGTTCGTGGAAAACTGCCTGAACGAGCTGTTTCGTAAAACTAACCCCCGTCGCTTTGTAATCATCATTTAATCGCGGATGATTTTCCATGGTCACAACCGAATTGGGGGGGAATATCATCACATCACCTTGCTGACCCGTCAGCTCCCCATTTATAGGACAGACAACCTTTTTCGTTCCGTTTTCGATGAAAAATAAAAACGTATTACGAAAATACATTTCTGTAAATTTTGCAGTCGTCGCTTGCGTGATTGGCAAAATTGAGACACTGGATGAGTTAAAGCTAGATGTAATGATGTTAGCGTCTCTCATTGTCTTTCCAATTATTCAAATAAAATGATAATACTACACTTAATGAGAACATTCTATGAATACAGAATAGTATGAAGAAAAGAATTCAAAAGACCAAAGTATATCACTCAATTTTTCGAAACATCATTGTTACGATGATGTTGGTCTTCACAATAAGTATGGCTGTAGTTGGGTTAAGTTACGCGCAAGACATTTTGTTGATGGAACTCATAACGCTTTCATTGTTTTTTAGCTTATTAGCTGGCTTAACTGTCGGCGCGTTTACCGCAATTTTTACCTTTTTCGTAAGCGAGCACATGGTTGCCGGAAATATATATTCCAGTTCAAAAAACGGAACGTGGAGCAATGTTCGCTAATGTCCGCAATGGGGATTAAACCCCTATTGCCAAACCCTCCCCGCATCATAAGATAGTCTCATGAAAGCCTATCTTATTTGTTTGGCCGCACTCATCCTCGCTGCTTGCGGGGTGGAGCCTGTGAAGCTTGACGGTCACTTGCCGCCGCTTTCTGATTATCTTGACTGCCTGCCCGATGAGGCTGCGATGATCAGTGCGCATCGGGCGACGGCTTATGATTGGGATGGGCCGGAAAACGCTATGAGCGGGCTCAATAACCTCAGTAAAGGCGGCTATCTGATGGCCGAGGTGGATGTCGCGCGCACGAGGGACGGCGTCTATATTCTGGCCCATGACGGTGTCTGGGATGAGATGAGCACGGCCACCGGCCCCGTCGCCGGGACGGACTCAGGCGCGCTTGACACGATTTTGCTTAAGAGCCGTCAGGGCACATTATCCAGCGAGCGCCCCGCGACGCTGGGGGCCGCTTTGCGCTTTGCCAAAGATAATCAGCTTTATCTGGAGATCGATTTTAAATCCTCCGCCAAATATCAAGATGTCATCCAGCTTATCCGGGAGGCCTCTATGGCGGATCAGGTGGTTTTGATCTCTTATAATAAGGGGCAGAGGGATAAGCTGCGCGCGCTCGCCCCGGAGATGCTGCTGTCCTCCGGCGCTCAATATGCGGATGGGCGTGATTTGATTTGGGCCGGTTATGATGCGGCGCGGCCGCTATCCAATAATCTAAACCCGAAAAAAATTATCGGCCGGGTGAAGGCGCCTGACAAGACGCAAGGCTTGGCGCTGGCCAAGAGCCAGGCGGTGATTTTGGTGACGGATGACGCCAATCGCTATTTGCCGATTACGGGGCTGACCCAAGGGAATAAAGCGGATTATGAAGCCTGCCTGGCGGGGATCAATTAACCTGCGCGTTTTTGTTTGCGCCAGACTTTCTCCCAGACCGCGCCCTCGCCTAGGCTCGCGATGAAGTCCGCATGGGCCAGTTTCTCGGCTTCGCTGATCAGGGGAGGCAGGGGCGCAGGGCGGGGCTTTGCGGGATTGGGTTTTGCATGGGCGGCATTGGCGGCGCTTTGGCGTGTGCCGTCCAGACGCTCCCCGTCCAGCCCCAGCCGTCTTTCCCGACCGCCGGAGAGTTCCAGATAGACGGCGGCGAGCAGTTCGGAGTCGATGATCGCCCCGTGCTTATCCCGCGAGGAAAGCGAAATCCCAAACCGCTTACACAGCGCATCGAGCGAGGCGGGCGAGCCCGGAAATTTCGCATTGGCCATGGCCAGCGTGTCTTTGAACCGTGTGCCGGGCAGGGGGCTGTGGCCCGCGCGCGCCAGCTCGGCATTAATAAAGCCCATATCGAATCTGGCATTATGGGCGACCAGCGTGTCATCGCCGATAAAGTCCAGAAACTCCTGTGCCTTTTCGGCGAATTTGGGTTTGCCTTTCAGGAACTCTGTCGTCAGGCCGGTGATTTCCGTCACCCGCTCGGGGACGTCGCGCTGCGGGTCGCAATAGGTGTGAAATTGCCGCCCCGTGGGCAGCAGGTCGATGATCTCGATACAGCCGATCTCGGTGATCCGGTCCGCGCCCTTGGCGTCAAATCCGGTCGTTTCCGTATCAAAGACGATTTCCCGCATAAATCCCTGCTCTTATGCTTTGGTCAGTATGTTCCCCAAGACTGTCTGCACCTGTTCGCGCGCAGATGCCAGCCCTTCGCCTGTGGATATTATGTAATCCGCACGGGCGCGTTTTTCACTGTCCGGGAGTTGGCGGGACAGCAGGCTTTGGAACAGCTCTTCGGTCATGCCATCCCGCGCCATGACGCGGGCGCGCTGCACTTCCGGCGGGGCGGAGACGACGACCGTCGCGTCGACATGTTTATCGCCGCCTGTCTCGAATAATAAAGGCACATCAAAGACGGCCGCTTTGATATCATCGGCTTTGGCGGCGGCTAGAAACTCGGCGCGCATCTCGCCGACCCAGGGATGGATGAAACTCTCCAACACTTTCAAATTCAGCGGATCGGCGCGCATATGTTTGGCCAGGCTGGGTCTGTGAACGGCCCCGTCTTTGATGGCGTCCGGGAAGACCGCCCGGATCAGAGGGACCGCTTTGCCGCCCTTGGCGTAAAGTTTATGCACCGCCGCATCGGCGTCAAAGACGCGGCAGCCTAAATCTGCGAACATATTGGCCGTCGTCGTTTTGCCCATCCCGATGGAGCCCGTCAGGCCGATGATCTTCATCACCGCACACCGGTTTTTAAAGCATGCAGCAGGGCTTCGGTCGGGTCGCTGTCACGCGGGGCAGGGCGTCCATAGAAAAGTTTGAAAGACGGCCGGGCCTGCGCGATCAGCATCTCCAGCCCGCCCAAATGCCTCAGCTTACGGGCTTTGGCCTGTTTTAACAGACCTGTATTACGCGGCGTATAAATCAGATCATAAATGAACGCGCTGTCCAGCGCCCCGTCCAGATCTATGTCCAATTCGGGCATGCCTTTCATCCCGGCGGCGCTAGCATTCACGATGATATCCGCGCTGCGCAGGCTTTGATTGCGCTCCGCCCATGGCACCGCATAAAAGCTGGGCAGGTTCACGATATCGGCTAAGGCGGCGGCTTTGTCGTCGGTGCGGTTGGTGATGCGGATTTCCGGCACCGCCAGTGACAGCAGCGCGCCGATCACCGCTTTGGCCGCGCCGCCCGCCCCGATGATCAAAACCGTCGCCCCGGAAAGCTCATTCGCGCCCATCTGAGAGAGCAGCGGGGCCGCAAAGCCTTCCAAATCCGTATTATGGGCGACCAGCTTCCCGCCTCTTTTATACAGGCAATTGGCCACGCCCAATTTCTCCGCATCATCGGTCACTTCATCCGCCGCCTCATAGGCGATCTCTTTTAAGGGCAGGGTGACATTCACGCCGGAAATAGAGGTCTGTTTCAATGACCGAAAGGCCCGCAGCGCCTCATCGGGACGAAGCGCAAAGGGGATATAGACGCCCTTTATACCCGTCTCTCGCAGCCAGTAATTATGTAGCAGCGGGCTGAGCGAATGATGGATCGGCCATCCACAGACCCCGGCTAATTTGCTGATCTGGCTCATGACAAGACCGCCCCGCGTGTGCGTAGATAATCCAAAATCGGCAGAAGTGAGAGGCCCAGAATTGAGAAGAAATTGCCTTCCACATTTGAAAATAATTGCGCGCCCGGCCCTTCAAAACGGTAAGCCCCGACAGATTTCGTCAAAAGCTCCCCTTCCTGCTCTATATAGGCGTCCAGAAATTCTTCGGAAAATTCGCGCATGGTCAAAGTGGATTTCGCGATATGCCGCCAGACCGGCGCGCCATTTTCGCAAATCACACTCGCGCCAATCAGATAATGTGTCTTGCCCCGCATCTCCCACAGGCGCGCCCGGGCGTCGTCAATGGATTTGGGTTTGTCATATAAAGTCCCGTCCATGACCAAAATCTGATCTGACCCGATCACAAGGCCGGGTTCTGTTTTTGATACCCGCATGGCTTTCGCCTCAGCCAGCGCATCGGCGATATCGCGCAAGCGGGCCCCTTCGGCCAGCATGGCATCTTTAATGGCCGCTTCATCCACAGGCTTGGCGATGACTTCAAACTCCAGCCCCGCCCCGGTCAAAATATCCCGCCGAATAGCAGAGCCGGACGCCAATATGATACGCGGGCTCATGTCAGGCTCTCTGTATCCGCCGCCGGGCGATGGGTATTATAAAGATTGATAATCTGCGCCGAGGTTTCCTCAATGGACCGCCGCGTCACATCGACAACCTTATAGCCTTTTTTCAGATAAAGCCGCTTCGCCGCCCGCATTTCATCGCGCACCCGGTCATGATCGATATAATCGGTTTGGCTGTCTTCATTCAGGCCCATAAGGCGCTGCTCACGGATTTGTACAATTCGGTCAGGCGAGGCGACCAACCCAATGATGAAAGGCTTTTTCATCGTTTCTAATATGGCCGGCAATGGCGCGCCCGGCACAAGCGGAATGTTCCCCGCCTTAAAGCCGCGATTGGCCAGATAGATACAAGTCGGTGTTTTGGAAGTCCGGCTGACGCCCAGCAATATAATGTCCGCTTCGGCCAGGCCGGATACATTTTGCCCGTCATCATGGGCCATGGCAAAATCCAGCGCTTCGATCCGCTGATAATATTCCGCATCCAGATTACGCTGCGCGCCCACTTCAGAAATCATGGCAGAGCCAAGATACCGGCCCAGCATGGATAGGGCCGGATCCAGGATGGATACCGCCGGAATATTGCGCCGCACACAAAATTCTTCCAGCCGCCGCCGCCGCTCTGAATTGACCAAAGTATAAAGTACCACACCAGGCTTGGCTTCAATTTGCGAGAGCGTGTCTTCAAGCTGCTGTTCCGATCTGACAAGCGTGTGAAGATGCTCCAGCGCAGTCGCATTACGAAACTGCGCGGTAGACGCCTTCATATTGGCCACGAGCGTTTCGCCCGTTGAGTCACTGACCAAATGGACATGAAAATAGATGGATATGTTTGGATTTCGGTCCGACATCTTATCCCTGTTTATGCCGAGCCGGGCTTATCTGTCCACAATCTCTTTTTGGCCTGGCCTCTGTTTGTGAATTAGACGGAATATCGTTGAAGTTTCAACGAATTTATGCCCATGGGCGTAAAATTTCTTAACAAAAGGTTAATTACAGGGATAAATTTTACCCACATTTTTACCAACAGAATTATCATACCTTTTCTCTTTGTATTCCCTGCAAAATTTCAGTTATACGCCCAAGACATCAGATCATAACCACCTTATACAGAACGGTCTTTTCCATCATAAACAGCGCTTTCTTCACATCGCTGACATGATCGCGACTCTCACTCACAATTGCGACATCTCTACAACTTCCACTTCTTTATATAATAGGTAAGAGGTAAGGCCCAAAGACGCATAAGTCTGGCAATAACTCTAAACTCGGCATTTTATGGCAAATCCCATTTTACAGATTCTTAGCGGTGAAACACTGTCCACCCCGCCCATATGGTTTATGCGTCAGGCAGGCCGGCATTTGCCGGAATATCTAAAGGTGCGGGAAACGGCCAAGGATTTCATCGATTTCTGTTTCTCGCCGGATAAGGCCGCCGAGGTAACCTTACAGCCCATTGACCGTTATGATATGGATGCCGCCATTTTATTTGCGGATATATTATTGATTCCCATCGGGCTTGGCCGTGATGTCCGCTTTGAAAAAGGTGTTGGTCCTGTGCTCGATCCGATCACACCGATGGAGATTTCCAAACTCACGCTCCAAGGCGCGGCGGACCGTATCTCACCGGTCTATGAAACGGTTTCCAAAGTCAGAGCCCGGCTGGATCAATCCAAAGCCCTAATCGGTTTTTGCGGCGGGCCTTGGACGGTCGCGACCTATATGATTGAGGGTAAGGGCAGCCCGACCAAAGAAACAGCCAAACGTTTTGCCTATGAAAACCCGGAGGCTATGGCCGATTTATTAGAGGCGTTGGTTAAATCCAGCGCGGATTATCTGATAGAGCAATCCAAGGCGGGGGCTGACGTTTTGAAGATATTTGAAAGCTGGGCTGAAGGTCTGTCACCGGATTTATTTGACCGGCTCGTTTTAAATCCCACGCGTGACATCATAGACCGAATTCGCGCGGCCGGGATTAATAAACCCATTATCGGTTTTCCGCGCGGGGCCGGGCTGAACGCTATTCGCTACGCCCATGACACGGGGATCACGGCGATAGCCGCCGGGACACAAATGCCGCTGTCTGATTTTCGCGCAACGCTGCCGGATCAAATGCCTGTGCAGGGCAATCTCGATCCGCTGGCTTTACGCATTGGCGGTAAGGTCTTGCGCCGCGCCGTGGATGAGGTTTTGCGCGAGGCCCAAGGCGGCCCGCATATTTTCAATCTGGGTCATGGCGTCACGCCGGATGTTAAGATAGAGAATGTCAAAGCCGTCGTGGCCCATATTCGCGGCGGGGAGCCGAATTACGTTTAGGAGGGCATATGCTCTATCTCTGGGTGAAAGCCTTTCATCTGGCCGCGGTGATTTTCTGGATGGCAGCGATGCTTTATATGCCCCGGTTGTTTGTTTATCACAGCAGCGCAGAGCCGGGCGGTGAGCTGGAAGCTAAAATGGTTGAGGCCGAAGCCAAGCTGAACAAAATCATTATGACCCCGGCCATGCTTGCGGCCTTTATATTCGGTGTTATTTTGATAGGCTATAATTGGCCGATGCCGATTTGGCTGATGGGAAAGCTGACCCTCGTATTTGGCATGATGGGGTTTCACGGTTATCTGTCGAAAACCCGCAAATTATTTGCCGCCGGAGAACGCCCGAAATCGGAAAAGTTTTTCCGCATGATCAATGAAATACCCGCAATTGTGATTATCATCATCGTTATTTTGGCAATTGTGAGACCTTTCTAAGACTTGACGCGGTTTAAATTGCTGCCTAAATGAAGCCTAAGCAACAGGCCTGTTGCGGCGTTTTAATCAAAAAAACCGTGAAACTATCCGGATAAACGCATCCATCCCCCAACCAAAGACAAGATTATGACTACTATACTCGACCAAGATATTGAGGGGATGACCTCCATCAGCCTCGATGATTTGAAACTTTTAAAACCTGCTGAGCTGATTAAATTTGCCGAAAAGGTCGGCGTTGAAAATGCCGGTTCCATGCGCAAGCAGGATATCTTCTTCTCGATCCTGAAAGACTTGGCTGAAGGAGACGTCCAAATAAACGGTTCAGGCGTCTTGGAAGTGCTACAGGACGGTTTTGGGTTCCTGCGCGCGCCCGAAGCGAATTATCTGCCGGGCCCGGATGATATTTACCTCAGCCCGAAAAAAATCCGCAGCCTGGGCCTGCGCACAGGCGATACGGTCTCGGGCGAAATCCGCAGCCCGCGCAATAATGAACGTTACTTTGCCATGAGCAAAGTGACCTCAATGAATTTCAGCTCGCCGGAAGAAGCAAAAAACAAAGCCCATTTCGACAATCTCACCCCGCTTTATCCGGATGAGCGTTTCGTGATGGAACTCCCTGATCCCACAAGCAAAGATATTTCGGGCCGCGTCATTGATATTGTCGCGCCCATCGGGAAAGGTCAACGCGCCTTGATCGTGGCCCCGCCGCGTACAGGTAAAACCGTACTGCTGCAAAATATCGCCCACTCGATTGAGGCGAACCATCCTGAATGTTACGTCCTCGTGCTGTTGATCGATGAACGCCCCGAAGAAGTGACCGACATGCAGCGCAGCGTCAAAGGCGAGGTGGTTTCCTCAACCTTTGATGAACCCGCTGTCCGCCACGTGCAGGTCGCGGAAATGGTGATTCAGAAAGCCAAGCGCTTGACGGAAAACGGCAAGGATGTTGTGATCCTGCTCGACTCGATTACGCGTCTCGGCCGCGCCTATAACACAACTGTGCCGAGCTCCGGTAAAGTCCTGACGGGTGGTGTCGACGCCAATGCGCTGCAGCGCCCGAAACGCTTTTTCGGCGCGGCGCGGAATGTCGAAGAAGGCGGCAGCCTGACCATCATCGCGACCGCCCTGATCGAAACAGGCTCGCGTATGGATGAAGTTATCTTCGAAGAATTTAAAGGCACCGGTAATAGCGAGATTGTTCTGGACCGGAAAGTCGCCGATAAACGTATCTTCCCCGCGATTGATGTGACCAAATCCGGCACGCGGAAAGAAGAGCTTTTGATTGAGCCAGCCGAGCTGACCAAGACCTATATCCTGCGCCGTATTCTTAATCCGATGGGCACGATGGACGCAATTGAATGGCTCTTGTCCAAATTAAAGGACACAAAGAATAATTCAGACTTCTTCGACAGTATGAATACCTAAATTGTCTCAGGCACATTTTCCAAAGGGGCGGTCTTCGGGCCGCCTTTTTTTGTTAGGTGATGAAAAAGAAATCCGCCGACTGCGCCGGATAAGACTTGCAGACTAATCCCCAGCGCGTCCCGCGCACCCGCGATGATATGAACATTGAAAAAGGCTTCACGCATCGCAAATAACATCACCAAAATCGCCACGCCGCCCGCGCCGGCAAATATAACAGGCCGCCCGAATTTGGTAAAATGATGCAGCAGCCCGGCAGTTAAAAAAGCAATCAACAAAGCGATTAAAATGAAAAGACCATATAAGGTGCCCAGATGGGTGAGATCATAAAAATATGTGCTGATACGATCGGCGAAAGAAATATCACCGCCAATTTTTGACAGGCGCGAAAGCACATTTTGCGTTTGAAAAAACACGCCCAATAAAACTGTCATCAATGCGGCTGCAATCCAAGCGGCCACCCGCCGTCCAATTGACTTTAACATAATAACTCCAGCTTGCCTCCAATCAGGCTATGATTAAGATGGCCTTGCGTCAATCACGGAGCTTGGCATGAAATATATTTGGATGATGACGGCCGGTTTTATGCTGGCGGCCTGTCTTGAACCGCAACCCGCCCCCGAGCTTCCAGCGCGCCCCAGCACGGATTTTCAAATCGAGACCGTGATTGATAATCTGCCCCAGCCTTGGGCCGCCGAAGAATTGCCGGATGGCGGATTTTTGATCACGGGCAAGATGGGTGATTTATGGCGCGTTAAAGACGGCGTGAAAACACCGATCTCGGGCCTGCCCGAAGACATTATCAATATTGAAGAGAACGGCCTGACGGCGGGGCAGGGCGGTTTGCTCGATATTGCCCTCGCGCCGGATTTTGCTCAAACGGGCACGATTTTCCTCTCTTATTCTTACGGCGATATGCAGGCCAATGGCACTGCGCTGCTGAAAGCTGACCTGGTGGGCGACACACTTGAAAACACTCAGGTGATTTTCAAAGCCGGGCCGCCCAAAGACGCGGCCTCTCATTATGGCGGCAAGATACTGATCCTGCCGGATGATACTCTGCTCCTGACGTTGGGCGAAGGCTTTAACCGCCGCGAGGATTCGCAAAAGCCGGATACGCATTTGGGCAAGATCCTGCGCCTGACTTTCGATGGCAAAGCCGCGGGCGATAATCCGGATTTGGGCGAAACATTCCTGCCGGAAATCTACAGCCTCGGGCACCGAAATGTGCAGGGCGCCGCGATTGATCCGGCCACAGGTGATATCTGGACACATGAGCACGGCCCGCGCGGCGGGGATGAGCTTAACCGTCTCACCCCCGGTGAAAATTATGGCTGGCCGCTGGTGACTTACGGTTTGGATTATAATGGCGCTAAGATCAGCCCCAATCAAACAGACCCGCGCTTTGTCGATCCTGTCCATGTCTGGACGCCCTCTATCGCCCCGTCCGGGCTCGCGATTTACAGCGGCACCTTATTTGCCGACTGGCAAGGCGATGCTTTGGTCGGCGGCCTCGCCAGCGGCGATCTGCGCCGCGTTGATCTGGAAAACGGACAGGCTATGGGCGAAGAGATCATCTTGTTCGATATGAAAACCGAAACAGATAGTTTCCGCATCCGCGATGTCATGACAGGCTCAGACGGATCCGTCCTAATCCTGATCGAAGACAAAACCAATGGCCGCCTGCTGCGAATAAAACCTAAGAATTAAAAGCAAGATATCCGATCCCACAGTGCCGCTTTTGACTTTGGGGTACGGTAAGGTAAGGCCTATATTCCCCGCGCCCATCATAGAAAAACCCCCGCAGGGCGGGGGCTTTGACTAATGTGACGGCCATTAATTCATGGCCGGGTTAATTGGTTGGCTGGCCTTCTGCGCGGCGCATCATTTCCTCACGGAACATAGAGGCGAAATCCGGCGGCTCCAGCATGATGGGCGGATAGCCGCCATTTTGAGTCATTTCGGCCATGATCTGGCGCGCAAAAGGGAAGAGCAGGCGCGGGCATTCAATCAGAATGAGCGGCTGGATTTCCTCGACGCTGACGCCTTGGAAAGCGAACAATCCGGCATATTCCAGCTCCGCGATAAAGGCGACCTGATCGCCGCGGCGGGCATCGGCCTTGAGCATCAGGGTCACTTCGACATTGTCATCGCTCAACATCTGACGCCCGACTTCGATGCCGATATTGATCGCGGGCGCGTCAAGCCCGGCGCGAAGACTGTCCGGCGCGTTCGGGTTCTCAAAGCTGGAGTCCTTGGTATATTGCGCCAAAACGCGCAGCATCGGGCCTTGCGGGGCTTCGGACGCTGGCGCCTCCGCCTCTTTGGATTTTTTAGGTTTCTTGGCCATATCCTCTTTCCATTATCTCGCTATATTTATGGGGCCCGGCCCCAAAACTGCCTGTCAGCTATCATAGCGCCATGCGCGCCGCAATTGCTTATTGCGGTCAGAGCGCCTATCTCTTAGAGCATCGCAATAGGCAAAGCCGGAAAAGAGTTGTTACATGTATGACGTCATAATTTATGCAACGCTGGCCACCATCGTTTGCGTCATTTTTTATTCCGTTCTGGGTAAAAATGTCGGCATGGGCCCGGATAACCCTTTCGACCCCAAAGACGCAGTTGAGACCAAACCCAAAGCTGCTGCAAACGGGCTGGGCGTTATTGATGGGGGTCTGTCAAAGGACGAAACCGGCCTGGGCGCGATTGCCCGCTTTGATCCGGCCTTCTCACCCGCGCAGTTCATGAACGGAGCCAAAGCGGCCTATTCCATGGTGCTGGAGGCCTTTGCCAATGGCGACAGGGAGGTTTTGGGCGAGCTGCTAAATGACGAGGTCTATGCCGTATATGATGCGGCCATTAGAGAGCGTGAGGCGAAAAACCAAAAACAAGTCACAGATTTAGGGCGGCTGAGAAAAACATCTATTTTAAATGCGTCTCTGAATGGCAGCGAGGCCCGGATTGAAGTGCTCTATGAGGCGGAATTGACGTCGGCGTTGTTTGATGAGGGCGGAAATTTATTACAGGGCAATCCGGATATATTGTCGGCTGTGTCAGAAGTTTGGGAATATGAGCGCAATATGAAATCCAAAGACCCGACATGGAAACTGGCATCGGTCGCGCCAAGCGAGGGCGATGATCTGGCGGCTGATCCGAGCCCGGATACGAAACCATCTGACACCAAACCATCTGGTACGAAACGATCTGATACAAAGAAATAAACCGCTCATGCGCAATCTAGTCCTATTGACGGGCACCCTTTTAGGGCTCGCGGCCTGCACAACAGTTCCTGACAGACCTGCGCCAGATCGTCCGGCCTCTGACAGTCCCGCCTCTGGTGGTCCCACTTCGGATACGCAGTCAGAGCCCGTGGAAGAAGCTCCGGCAGAGATCGTGATTGCGCAGCCCAAAGACATACTACCCGCTCCGCCATCGATCCCCGCGCCGCCCCCGCCGACCAGCGAGCCGCCGCTCGTCACCATCTATGAAACGCCCAGCGGGTTTGAGCGTCTGGCGGGGTGGAATCGCGCCGATTTACGGCCTGGCTTATCGGCGTTTGCGCGGGGCTGTGAAAGCTGGGCGCAAGCGGACCAGCTGGCTGCGTTGAGTGTTAATTTGCCGGAATATGGCCGTTATATTGATTGGAGCCCGGCTTGCGCCGAGGCCGCTGCATTGGCGGCCCGGCAGGTGCGGTCCTATGAGATCAGGGCCTTTATGGAGCGGTATTTTACGCCTGTCGATTTATCAGCGCAGACAGGCGGGGAGGGTCTTTTGACCGGATATTATGAGCCGGAAATCAACGTCCGCCTGATGCCGGGCGCGGGATATTCGGAACCTATTTTGGCCAAGCCTGATGACCCATTTGTTCAAAATCTGCCGCGCTCAAAACTGTCCGCCGCGTCCTCCCGCGTCATTGCATATGGGCGGCCGATTGATGTCTTTTTCATGCAGGTGCAAGGCTCGGGCCGGATCAAATTTTCAGATGGCCGCGTCATGCGCGCGGCTTATGGCGGCAATAATGGCAAGCTTTATAAATCGATTGGGCGGGTTTTGATTGATCGCGGCGAAATGACCAAAGAGCAAGCCTCCAAACAGGCGATTGAGGATTGGATGATGCGCAAGGGCCCCGCTGCGGCCCGGGAGCTGATGAACCAGAACCCGCGCTATATCTTTTTTGCCGAACAGGCCATCGCGCCGGGCGAAGGTCCTCGCGGCTCTATGCGTGTGCCTTTGACCGAGATGGGCTCTATTGCTGTTGATAACCGCTATCATCCTTATGGGACTCTCATGTGGCTGGAGACGACCCTGCCGCGCTTTGGCGGGGATTATCGCGGGGAGGCCGGGCAGCTCTTGGTCACGGCGCAGGATAGCGGGAATGCCATTAAAGGCCCGCTGCGCGGAGATTTGTTTTTCGGGGCGGGCAAGGCTGCCGGTGACAAAGCCGGCGTGATGAAACATCCTGTGCGCTGGACGATCTTTTTGCCGAAATCCCTTGCCCCGGGAATGGCCGGCCCGTCATGAGCGGCCGTAAGCTTGACAATGAAGAGCGTCAGGTTTGGAAAAAAGTGGCGCGCACGGTGAGCCCCCGCCGAAAAGAGAAAGGCAAGGGCAGCGCCAAACCGCTCCCCAGCCGGGAAGACTTTGCGAATATGCTGCGCCTCCCGCCCGAAACGAAAGAGGCCCCGCGTAACATATCCGGATCGTTGGATGAAAACCGGGATAAGAAAACCCGCCGGGGCTTGGTCAACATAGACGCAAAAATTGATTTACATGATCTGACCCAGGACAAAGCGAAGGCGGCTTTGCAAAAAGCGGTCATGCGGGCCTCAAACCGGAACCATAAATGCCTTCTGGTCGTGACGGGCAAAGGCGTGCGTTTGAACGGCGTTTTACGGCGGAATTTTACGGGCTGGCTTAACGACCCCGTCATCCGCCCCCTCATCGCAAACTACGCCCAAGCCCATATCAAACATGGCGGCACCGGCGCGTGGTATGTGTTTTTGAAAGGCTAAAGGATAAACTTGGAGAGGTCCTGATCGCTGGCGAGTTTGCCGACATGTTCACGCACGTAAGCCGCGTCAATCGTGACGGTTTCTCCGCCGCTATCTGTGGCCTTAAAGCTGATATCATCCAAGAGGCGTTCCATGACAGTGTGCAGGCGGCGGGCGCCTATATTTTCGACCGATCCATTTACTTCAGCGGAGATTTTCGCAATTTCCTTGATGCCGTCTTCGGTAAAGTCGAGAGTCACATCTTCGGTCGCCATCAGGGCTTTATATTGCTTGATCAGGCTGGCTTCGGGCTCAGTTAGAATACGGACAAAGTCTTCTTCGGTCAGAGCCCGCAGCTCCACCCGAATGGGTAGGCGGCCCTGTAATTCGGGCAGTAGGTCAGAGGGTTTAGCCACATGAAAAGCGCCGCTGGCGATAAACAGGATATGATCGGTTTTCACCGGCCCGTATTTGGTGGATACAGTCGTGCCTTCAATCAGCGGCAGCAAATCGCGCTGCACGCCCTCGCGTGAGACATCGCCGCCGCGCGCATCAGACCGCGCGGTGATTTTGTCCACCTCGTCCAGAAAGACAATGCCATCCTGTTCCGCGATATCCAAAGCTTCGCGTTTGATGGCATCATCATCGAGCAGCTTGTCGGATTCTTCGGACAGGAGTGGACCATGGGCATCGCCAATGCGCAGCTTAACCTTCTTGGTTCGCCCGCTTTTGCCAAGCATGGCCGATAAATCCAGCATGCCCATGCTCGCGCCGGGTTGTCCGGGAATATCAAAGCCCTGAAAGGGTGAGGCCGTATCTGAAAGTTCCAGCTCGACCTCTGTATCGTCGAGCTCGCCTTTCAGTAATTTCTGCCGGAATTTATCGCGGGCGGCCTCGCGGCCCCCTTCGCCGACCAAGGCGTCCAGAATACGCTTTTCTGCAGCAAGCTCTGCTTGCGCCTGTACCTGAGATCGTTTCTGGTCACGAAGCAAGGTGATGGCCGCTTCGACCAGATCGCGGATAATTTGTTCGACATCGCGCCCGACATAGCCGACTTCGGTGAACTTCGTGGCCTCAACCTTGATAAAGGGGGCTTGCGCGAGCTTCGCCAGGCGGCGGGAGATTTCAGTTTTCCCGACGCCTGTGGGCCCAATCATCAGAATGTTTTTTGGCGTGACTTCCGCGCGTAGATCTTCCGGCACGCGCCGCCTGCGCCAGCGATTGCGCAGTGCAATGGCAACCGCGCGTTTGGCATCGCTTTGCGCCACAATATGGCGGTCGAGCTCGGAAACAATTTCTCTGGGGGAAAAGTCTGTCATGTCACATTAAATGGTAAGAGTTAGTTGAATTACAAGGCGGCTATGGCTCTTCATAGGGCGGCGGAAACACTTTCCATTTGGGCAAGACTTTGATGATTTGATTGCGGGCTGCATGCCATCCAGCCCCTAGAAAAACGACGGCTGCGCCCAAGGCCACAAATGCCATAGTCACGCTCATTCCGAATTTCATGCCTGCACCGTCAAATAAATAGGCCAAGGCAAAAATGCCGTAGCCTAGCGAACTGACAATCAAGGCCCGGCGGTTAATGGCAAGCCCGACAAAAGAAATGAAGGCTATGATGACGAGTATGACCGCCGCGTCAGCCCGGTTAATACTGACCATTGGCACAAATCCAAATAAAACATCCGACTTCATGCTGACGGACATAACGGCCAGTCCATGGATAATCATCGGGGCTGCAATGAAGTGAAGCCAAAATGCGTTATCGGCAAACCGCGTGCGGCGATGCGTATCCCGAACGTCATAAGCCAGCGCCGCTCCAAACACGGCGAGACCTGCCAGTAATAATACAACGCCAAGATTTGACTTGGTCAACCCCGGCGCAATTTGGCCAAGCACGGCAAACAGCAAGTAAAGTAAGGCTAGGGCGATCAGCGCGATACAAAAGGGCAGGCGAATACGCCAATAAAACAGTCCCATCGCGGCGGCAGTGATGAACGCCACTAAAATATCTCCGCCTCCGATAAGAGCCGTTAGGCCGCGCTGCACAAATATAAGAAAGGCGAGGGCCAGGATTAGTGTTGGAAAATGCGCCCGCTTTTTTCGGCCGAAATAATCCGCCAATATGGCCGACACAGCCGCAGCGGCCAGAAATAAAACCCCGCCGCCTGACATGGCGATAAGACCTGACAGGCCCAGCATTAATATGATTAGGCCGAGCCCGATAAAGACATCCGAAAAGCTCCGCAGAAAGCGCATATTATCTTCCTGCCCGATCGTTGAGGTGTCGTCGCCCGCTGGCAGTTCAACACCCATGGACTTTGCTTGATCCGGGGTGATTATGCCTGCTTCCAAGGCTTTTCGAACCTGTTCGGGTGTCATTTGAGTGTCGGTCATTGATGTCCTTCAAGTGTTCGATCAAGAGCCTAGCTATCGAGGCTCTCTAGGGTCAGATTGCCGTTGGTGAAGACGCAAATCTGATCTGCGATTGCCATGGCCTTGCGGGCCAGGGTCTCGGCATCTTTTTCATATTCATCCATGGACAGCGCGGCAGCCAGCGCGAAATTTCCGCCGCTTCCGATTGCCGTAATACCGGAACCTGTGGGCAATTTATCAGGCTTAACCACATCGCCATTCCCGGTCAGCACATAGGTCTCATCCTTATCGGCGACGATCATCATGGCCTGTAATTGGCGCAAATATTTGTCCATCCGCCAGTCTTTTGCCAGTTCCACACAGGCGCGGGCCAGCTGTGTCGGGTGCTGCTCCAACTTGGCTTCGAGTCGCTCCAGCAGGGCAAAAGCATCGGCGGTTGCGCCCGCAAATCCGGCGAGCACTTTGCCGCCCGCTAAGGTGCGCACTTTTCGTGCCCCGGCTTTCATGACCGTGTTACCCGCGCTGACCTGCCCGTCACCGACAACAACGACTTTACCGTTTTTACGAACGGAAAGGATAGTCGTGCCACGCCATTTGGACGCGTCGGCATAATCATATGTCATATCAGTCTCCGTTAGAGCTTTTGTTTTCGCGCCTCAAATGCTGCGAGTTGTTCGGGAGTAGCGGGGGGCTGATGATTGGCTTTCCAATCTGAATAAGCCATGCCGTAAACACGCTCCCGCGCGGCTTCCATATCGACATCCAGTCCGGATTCGTCTGCAGCGGATTTGTACCATTTGGACAGGCAGTTCCGGCAGAAATTGGCCAGGATCATCAGGTCAATATTTTGAACATCCTTATTGTCATCCAGATGTTTTAACAGCCGCCGAAATGTGGCGGCGTCCAAGGCGTCTTGTTGGACTTGTGTCAGATCGGTCATTTCACGTCTCCACAGACCGCGCCCGTTCAGGCAATAGAATGGGAACTCCGTCGCGTATCGGATAGGCCAGCTTGGCTTTCTTGCTGATAAGCTCTTGCGCCGCCCGATCAAAAACCAATGGCCCGCGCGTTTTCGGGCAAACCAAAATGCCGAGCATTTTCGGGTCAATCGCAACTTGTTTACTGGGTTGATCTGTCATAATGTCCTTTATTGCCTAGAATCGTCCTTATTGTCTGGCATCGCCCTTACCGCCATCCGCCTGGCTGGCATATAGATGCATCAGGCCGATCAGCAAACGCCGCCGGTCATCACTTGTCTCGGCCTCTAAAAGGGACTGTTTGTCTTCGGGTGCAAAGGGGCTGATCATCGCGGCCTGATTGATCAGGACGGGCAGCGGAATTTCCGCCAGGCTGTCCCAATCCACTTGAACACCCAGCGCGTTGGCCAAGGATTTCATCGCGACGGTCAAGGCCGCCCGGTCAGAGCGCCCGGTTTCTGACAGCGCTTCGCTGGTCTGTTTGGCGATATGGGTTTCGGCGTCATTTTCATAGGCGGAAAAATCCACTTTGGCCTGACGATAAGGCGTCGTCACATCCAGCTCTTCGGTAATGGCAAACCGCTTTAATCCTTTTAGCACGACGACATAACGCCCATCATCCGTTTCAGAAAATTGAGTGATACGGCCCAGACCACCTATCTTGGCGATGTCTTTGCCGGGGCCTGTTTGCACCATACCAATCAGACGATCGCCTTTCAGGGCGTCATCAATCATGTTTAAATAACGGGGCTCAAAAATATTCAGAGGCAAATCACAGGCTGGCAGCAAGAGCGCGCCGGAAAGCGGAAAAAGCGCAATCACGTCCGGCTTGGTGCGCCGGGTCAGGGATTTGTAATGGGTGCTCATTAAATCCTTAGGCAAATAAAATGGATGATAGTCGGCGGCGACCCTCTATCGACACATCGGATTCTGTGCCTTCTGCTTCGAAGATAGTCAGCAAAAACAGCCGAGCCTGCTCATCTTTATAGGCGCGGTTCTTGCCAATGGAATAAAGCAAATGATCCACCGCCTCACCATTTCGTCCCGCACCCGCCAAAGCCTTGGCCAAAGCATAGCGCGCATCCAGATCATCGGGCTTGGCCTGCACCGCCGCTGCCAGCCCTGCCGTTTCATCATCGGCGACAGGCTCGGCCGTCAGGGATAATTTGGACCGGACAGCCGCGATTTCCGGATGATCCGTGATCGACGCCGGCGCTGCCGCGATTAATTCTGCCGCTCCGGTCTCATTGGCGCTCTCCAGATAAAGCCGCGCCAGCCCCGCCAGCGCGCCGGCATTTTCCGGATGCAGCTGCAAAGCCTGGGCATAATCCTGTGCCGCCCCGCCCGGATCGCCCGCCGCGAGACTGTCCTTGGCCCGCGCGACCAGCTCTTCGGCTTCGGCCGCCGGGTCTGCCTCGCCGGACAGGCGGGCGATGAATTTGTTCAGCTCTGATTCCGGCTGACCGCCCATAAAACCGTCCACGGGTTGTCCATCTTTAAACCCGAACACGGCCGGGATAGACCGCACACCCAGCTGTCCGGCCACGCCGGGATTTTCGTCAATATTGATTTTGACCATATTGACTGCGCCGCCTGCCGCTTTCACCGCGCGTTCCAAAGCGGGCATAAGCTGCTTGCACGGCCCGCACCAGGGCGCCCAGAAATCTACCACGACGGGCGTGGTTTTACTCGCCTCGATGACATCGGCCATAAAGGCCTGATCTGAGCTGTCTTTGATGATGACGGCGGTGTCGTTCATGGGTTTATCTCTTCATTAAGGGCCGCAAAATCAATGATCTGCGGGTTGTGTCCTGTGGCCTTGGCAAAGCGCACAATGTCTTCGCTAGAGATGGCGGTTGAGGCCGTATTTCGCAAGGGGTGAAACCACACAGTTTCATGCTCCAATAACCGGCTGTCCAAAACCAGTTTCACATCCCCGGCGGCGTCGTTCAAAATGGCATATAACGTCACAGATCCGGGCTGTACGCCAAGTTTCTCCTCCAGCGCCTCGGCCTTGCCAAAGGACAGGCGCTTGGTGCCGATTTTACCGTGCAGCTTATTGACCTTGATGATCGTATCATTGATCGCGCAGACCAGCACAAATTGCCCGGCCTTGTCTTTTAAAAACAGGTTTTTCGTGTGACCGCCAATCATGTCGGCTTTCACTCCGGCGCTCTCTTCGACCGTAAAGACGGCCTCATGTTCCACCGTGCGGTGTTCTATGCCCTGCGCGTCAAACAGGGCGTAAAGGGCGGTTTCTTGCGGGTTTATCTGTGTCATAGGGGGGTGTTACAGCCAGATGAAAAAAAACGCAAAAGTTGGTTGAATTTAGTAAGACTTTAGGGTTATAGGGGCGCCCTGCCAAAGATGGATTACCCATCTTCCTACGCAAAATATGAGCGGGCGTAGCTCAGTGGTAGAGCATCACCTTGCCAAGGTGAGGGTCGTGGGTTCGAATCTCATCGCCCGCTCCATTTTTCCTTTAAGAAACATATGTTTAGCGGATATTGGTCGCGAGGTCAAATCTGGCCCGTTGCTCCAGTAATCACATAGTAAGCACGGCCTTTATTATTGTGAAACTACAGGTTAGTATTTGACCTGATTTTATGAAGGGCTAGCGATGGAAGAGACATACCTGAAATATTTACAAATTTATCATGCGAGCAAAGACTCAAGCGGAAGCCTTTTCAGATCATTCGTAGATAATTGGTATGCGTATCATAGAGGACCACCTTTTCTGAACAGCAAAGGTAGTCCTAAATGGTTCAACAACCCTCATCCCCAAAAAGAAAAAGAAGCTCTATTGGCTATGGATTTTATTTCTAAGGCGGCGCTTCAAGTCATTAATGGACACCAAAGTGATCGGCTAGTCAAAGACCATGCAGTTCCAATTCGAGAAATACGAACAAGATTTGCTTTATTGGAACAACCAAGCCTTACCGATATTAGGCAATTCCTTGTTGCAACATATAAACTGGGAGTCATAACCAAAACTCAGGACTTGATGTTGAATGCAGCAAAACTGCGATCAACAATGCCAAAGCAATCGGATTGGAAGGCACGGTACAACGCAATCAAGATTGAAGAAGCATAGCGACTGAATGAAACTAGCCCCAACAATCCCCCACTTCTTAACAAGTGGGGGTAACGGATAGGCTAATCGCCGTTACCACGCTCATGCTATTCCCCACGGTTGTTTGCATTTTACAACGCGACTTTTTAGCTTTTTCCTGTTCAACTAACATGAACTGACATCGTCATCGGATAAGCCTAAAAAGTCACCTTGCTAAATCGTGCGTAATGACAAACGCGGATTATACTGCCCGGCTTTGGCGGGGCGGGTGAGCTTCGCGTTGCCTCTCAATGAGGGAATACGCCTTAGGGTGAGGGCGTGTTTGGGTTGAGGGTGTGTTTTAGGATCAGGCCGAGGGCGATGAGGGTTAGGCCTGTGAGCCAGATTTTGACAGGGACGAAAAAGGCGAGGCCCAAACATCCAGCCAGCCCCATCACCGATATGGCGCGCGGGAAAATTCGTTCACTTTCGGGTTGTCTGAGGGCGGCAATATTGGTGATGGAGTAATATATTAAAACCGTGAAGGCGCTAAAGCTCCAGACGGTTTTGATGTCGCCGATGGCGGTCAGGGCGGTGATGAAAAGCCCGACGCCCATTACGGCCCATGTCGGATTGCCGGACGTGCTGATCTGGGCGAGCTTTACCGGCATGTCGCGGCGGCGGGCCATGGCCAGCACAACGCGCGAGAGGCCCAAAATTAAATTCAGCAAGACGCCGAGCATCGCAACCACCGCGCCAATGGCAATGAGTTTGGGCAGCCAAGGCTGCGCCATCGCCCGGGCGGCCAGTTCGAGGGGGGCGGCCGCTTGATAGGCTTTCGGCGCGATGGTCTCAGCCCCGACGGTTAGGATGGCAGCCAAAGCGACGCCCAGATAAGTGACCGTGCTCACGACCAGGGTCAGAATGATCGCGCGGGGGATGGTGCGTTTGGGCTCGCGTACTTCCTCGCCCATCGTCGCGATACGGCCATAGCCCGTAAAGGCCACAAACATCAGGGCTGAGGCATAAAAGAAAGACAGCCCTGCATCCGGCGCGGGTTGAAAGAAGGGGGTTAGATTGTCTGTGCTGTCAGGGCCAAGCCGAATAAGGGCGGCTATGATAAAAGCGGATAAGGCGAAGAGGGTCAGGCTGACTATGATCGTATTGACCAGATTGGATCGCCGCAGGCCGGAACAGACAAGGGCCGTCATGATGAGCGTAATGCCGCCTGCCAGAAAGGGTAAGTAATTTCCGGCATCCACACCGAATAAATGCGCGGCATAGGAAATCGTGCCGAGGGCAGCCGTGGCCGCCGAAGCAGATTTGGCCAGCAGGAACAGCCATCCCGCCGAAAACCCAACCTTGTTATTGATCAGGCGGTAGCCATATTCATAGGTGCCGCCGCTGACCGGGTGGGACGCGGCCAATTGCGCGCTGGACAGGGCGTTGCAGGTGGCGACCAAGGCGGCCAGCATAATCGCGGCAATCGCGGAGGGGCCGGTCACGCCTGCGGCGATTCCGATGCTGACGAAAACGCCTGTCCCGAAGATAGAGCCCAGCCCTAAAAACAGCGCGCCCCAAAGGCCTAATGAACGCGAGAGAGTTTGGGCGGGTTGGTTCACAAATTAGCCTTATGTGGGAATTGGGTTCAGACCCTAGGTGAACTCTGCGCGGGCGGCAATAAAAATGGGGGCAACCATAAAAAAACCCGCCTCATAAGGGCGGGTTATGGGCGCGCTAAATCAGCGGCTTAGCGGCGGGCTTTGCGCGCGGCATATTTGGCGTCGCGGCGAGCCTTTTGTGCTTTTTTCAGCTCTTCCTGCGCTTTTATGCGCGCTTCTTCGGCGAGCTTGGCCTTACGGGCTTTTTCGGCTTTTTCTTCGGCAAGTCTGGCTTCGCGGGCTTTCTTCTCGGCGGCGCGCTTGGCTTCGCGTTCCTCGCGCTTTTTATTGCGCTCGGCCCGCTCTTTCATGAGCTTTTCTTTTTCCTCCGGGCTGAGTTCTTTTTTCTTGGCCCGTTTCAGCATAGCCAGCTTGGCTTCTTTTTGGGCTTGGAGGCGGTCGGAAAATGTTTGACCCGGGATCATAGAGTTACCTTTATTCTAGGGAGGGATTTCGAGGCCGTATATCGGCGAGCCCTCCCTAAAAATCAAGACCTATATGAAGATGATTTATGAGAGCGCCCTAGAAGCGGCCCGAGACCGTGAAACGGGCGCTCAGCGGCGCGCCGACTGTGGCCTGATGGGTGCTGTGCGATGTCGGGAAATAAAGCTTGTCCGTCAGGTTTTCGATATTCACCTGCAAGCGCAAATCCTCGTGGACGTCATAATAGGCCGCCGCATCAATCCGCGTGAAAGCGGGGAGGGTGGGATGTGTCGCCCGGTCATCAGAGCCGTCCAAATCAAAGTCGCTGATAAAGGCTTCATCCTGATAGGTTGCGCCCAGACCCAGGCCGAACTTGTCGGTGACCTGAAAATTTGACCACACAGAGAACGTATTTTCCGGCAATTCGCGGGGGAGCTCATTGCCGTCATCGGTTTTCCCGCTCAGATTGGCATAGCCGGCCCGAAGATAGAGGCGGTCCGTGACCTGACCTTCGAGTTGAAGCTCAAAGCCGTCAATCTCCAGCCCGCGCCGTTCCAGATCTTCGGGCGCCCCGTCAGGGGCTGCGTCAATGGTTTGTTCGTTCTGGAAATAGGCTGCCGTGAAACTCAGGCCCGGCATGAAATCCCATTTCAGACCAGCTTCGAGGTTCTCAAAAATATCCGGCTCAAGCAAAGATGTGCTGTCATTCACAGACGCAAATTGTCCGCCCGAACGCGGCAGGAAGCTTTCGCTATAGCTGCCGTAAAGGGAGACATTTTCGCGGGGTTTGAAAACAAGCCCAAGGCGCGGTGATATTTCCTCATCCTTTCGGGAGAAGCGCTCATCATTTAAAAGATTAACAGATTCAATATCGAAACTGTCAAACCGCGCGCCCAGTACGATGTCAAAATTGTCGGAAATGGCGATTTCATCCTGAATAAAGGCGGAGAAAATTTTGATGTCCGCTTCGGTCGCATCATTAGGATTGGAGAAATCAAGCGTGACAGGATCGCCCGCCGTATTAGTTCCAACGCCGCCAGACAGTGCGATCGGGCGCACGGCCACAAAATCTTCACGATCATTTCCGCTCGTGCTGAAGACAGGGTTGAAACGGTCATTGTCATTGGAAGTGTCGCGATATTCTATCCCGGTCACGAGCGTATGGCCGATATTTCCGGTCTGAAACTCCCCGATCAAATTGCCGGAGAGATTCAGGCTTTTGCGCTGTGTCGTGTCGATATAGCCATCCAGCGTAACCACATTGGTTTCAGGGTTATAGGCCTGCGCGTAGAAATTCTGATAAAGCTTGTCGTAATCGCCATAGGTGATGTTGAACACGCCTTTAAAGTCATGAGCGAAATTCTGCGTTAGAGTGGCGCGCAGCATATGCGCCTGAAACTCAGCTATGTTTAGCTCTGGATCACCGAATGTAATGTCCTGAAGATCCTCGACCGGTCGGCCATTCGCGCCCGTCGGAATGCCTCTGTCGATGAAACGGTCATTGTCCACATATTCATAGGACAGATCGAGTGTACTGGACGGGCTCAGCTCAAAACGGGCCGTTGGGTTAATTGCGATACGATCTCCGTCATAGAAATCGCGATGGTTATTGAGGCTTTCATACGCTGCGTTGATACGAAATGCGGAATTGTCGCTTGTCGAAAAATTGCTGTCCAGCTCAACACCAAAGGCCCCAAATGTATCGATGGAGGCTTTATAGCCGGTGAATTGTTCACCAATTTGGCCCTTTTTTGTTACGCGATTGATCAACCCGCCTGTGCCGCCACGGCCAAAGAGCAGCGCATTGGCTCCGCGCAGGATTTCAACCTGCTCTACATTATAAAGACCGCGGTAATATTGCACATCGTCACGCACGCCATCGACAAAGAAGTCCGCTGTTGAGCGTACGCCGCGAAAGACGACAGCATCGCGGTGACCTTCGCCTTGCGAATTGGTAACGCCGGGGATGTAATTAATAATGTCGCCTACGGAGTCAAAACCCTGATTGGTGATTTGATCCGCTGTGACAATGGATAAAGATTGCGGCACATCGATGATGGGCGTCGGGGATTTCAAGGCATTGACCTGATCCACATAGAGATATTTTCCAGTCACGACAATTTCGTCTATGGCTTTGTCTTCGGCCACGGCTTGAGCGGCTGGCAGCAAGGCCGCAGCCAGCGCAGCCAATGAGATGGATTTCCGGAAGGTCATATTTATGTCTTTCTATGCGTAGGCATTTGATCCGCCCGCAATGTCCGGTCATTGACCGGGGTGTTGGTTTTTCTTTTGAGCGCCATTTCAATTCTGTCAGATGCGGATTGGACAGGTCTGTCCATCTGCATCAACGCCGTGAAAAGTTCGGGACTGGCCTGCACGATCACTTATAAGCTCTACGATAGTTTTTGCGAATGGTTCTCATTTGCGAGGCCTATAGCGCCGTAAATCGCGCTACGCAACTGCAAATCATTCTCAAATAGAGTTTTTTTGACGCAGGGCTATGAGATTAGCGGATGATGCCGCCTGAGACGGCAAATAATGAAAGCACGGGATTAGGGTTAAACCCTAAAGTCAGCGCCTAAGCATCAAGCGACGCCAGCCATTCCTTATAACGTTTGGTCTGGGCGGCGTTTTTCAGCTGCTGCTTTATGGTCGCAAATAGGGGGCTTTGTTTTTTATGCGGCGGTTTGCCGTCGCCCATGCGGTAGAGGTTCATCTTGGTCATCGCCATCAGCGCGAGCGCGCGATACATGGGGTTCTTCCAGCTCACTTCCGGCAGGGGTTGCTCCAGATTCTGCCCGGCTTGCCAGTCACCCGGCAGCTTCGCATTAAAGCCCATGGCCCGTGCAATGCCGATAATATCAACGCCCGCATCCGCCAAAGCCATTTCGGCGGTTTCCCGCTTCGTGACGCCGCCCGTCACCATCAGCGGCATTTGCGCCACACCGGAAATCTCTTTGGCGAAATCAAAGAAATAAAGCTCGCGTTCCATAGTGCTGCTGACGCGGCCATCCGCCGACACACCCATCATGGCAGAGCTTTCATAGCTGCCGCCAGATATTTCAACAAAATCCACGGCTTCACCGTTTAGCCACTGCACCACCTGTTTGGCATCACCGACGTCAAAGCCGCCGCGCTGGAAGTCGGCAGAGTTAAGTTTTACCGCGACGCCGAAACCGGGCTCAACGCGGGCGCGGACTTCACGGACGATCTCGAGCAGCAGGCGCGCGCGGTTCTCTAGCGGGCCGCCCCACTCATCTTCACGCAGATTGGTCAGGGGTGAGAGAAATTGCGCCACCAGATAACCGTGAGCGGCGTGAATCTGCACCCCGTCAAATCCGGCTCGCTCCGCCGCAAAGGCTGTATCGGCAAAGCGTTTGATGATCCCGCGAATTTCATCGCCCGTGAGCGCGCGAGCATGGGTAAACATCTTATCCGCCGGGCCCTCCATTTTCACTTTGGTAGCTGAGGCAGAAACGGGCTGTGTGCCCTGCGCGGCATAGACCTGGCGCCCCGGATGGCTGATTTGCATATAAAGCTTCGCGCCGCCGGACTTCCCCGCTTTGGCCCAACGTTCAAACCGGCCCTTCGCCTCATCGCTGGCGAGTGTCTCGCCGCCCAGATAGACGCCGCCCGGACCGGTCATCGCATCGGGCGCGACCATGACATTTCCCGTCAGGATCAAGCCAACACCGCCCTCGGCCCATTGCTGATATAGATTGCGCAGTCCTTCGCCCGGTAATTGTCCGGGATCGGCCATGTTCTCTTCCATCGCCGCCTTGCACAGGCGGTTGGGGATGGTCTGTCCATTGGGCAGGGTGAATGGCGTAAATAATTCAGTCATGAGCTATATCCTTTGGCCGCGCTTAATGCCGCGTCCGCAGCGCCTTGAAAAGCCCAAAAAGAGAGATGAGCAGCCATGCAATTTCGATCAGGGCAGCGGATAGATTAAAATCAAAATATAGCGAAATCAGGATAAGCGCCGCCCCGATAGCGTTGGCGGCGGAATAACGCCAATCCTCGGCCGTCGTCTTGCCAAGCTGTAAGGCAATATAAGCGCTAAGAATAATGGTAACGCCGAAAAGGCCTGCAATATCAAAAATTGTCAGCATTTCTCAGTTGATCCCGGGTTTGGCTGAGACCAGACGAAACCTGTCCATTCCATTCCGTTAGCGATTGTATCGTAAAAAGCTGTGAAATCCAGCTCACGATTACGGGTCAAATTTAGACGCTTCATAACGGCCTGCGATGTCAAATTATCTGGTGAGGTATAGGACAATACGCGTTTTTCATTCGATAATTTCCAATAATGCGAAAGCGATAATTGTGCGGCCTTTGTCGCAAAGCCCTTTCCCCATGCTTTAGGTAAAAGTCGCCATCCAACTTCATCATGAGGCCCAAGAGATGGATGTGAGTCCAGTCTCTGCACACCCGCCATACCGATAATATGGCTGCTTAGATTAGTAATGGCCCATCTACAAAATCCGTGTCTTTCATAGCAACGCATATATCTTTGCAGAGTAGAGCGGGCTTTGTCGGCATCCAAAGTTTGCCCAAAATCCCGCATGGCCTCAGGGTTAGCGTATATGTTTATCATGGCGTTCAAATCTGCCGCCTGCCAAGGCCTTAAGATAAACCCATCTCCATTAAGCGTCATGGGTTTACCCGCCGCATGGTGAGATTGATCCGCCCGCCGCGCGGGACAAGGGCGGATTCGCCAAAGAAGATTTTGCTGACGCCGTGATAACATCGCCGCGACGTCCCGCCCAGCACAACCACATCACCTGAAAAGAGCTTAATGCCTTGAGTTGGCCCGCCGCGCGTGGTGCCGCCAATGCGAAACATGGCCGGATCACCCAGGCTGACCGACACAACAGGCGCGTTTAGCTCCAGCTCATCCTGATCGACATGCAGGCCCATACTGGTCTTTTGTTTGTGATACCAATTGATCAGGCAGGCTTCGGGCGGGGCGGGCCAGCCGGAAACATCCTCCCAGAGCCTGGACAATAAATTCGGCAGGGGCGGCCAAGGCGCGCCGTTTTTCGGATGACGCGATTCATAACGATAACCGCCCTCTTTATCCGTGACCCAACCCAAAGAGCCAAAATTACTCATGACAACTGAAAGCGGCGTCCCTGTACGCGGCATGGTCGGCTGGTAAAACGGGGCTGTTACCACGCCCGCCTTCACAGCCTCAATCAAGGCGGCTTGCTCGTCCGGCGTAAAATAAAGCGGATAATGCACAAACCCCTCCGGGAAATCCCCTGCGGCTTTACTCTGCGGGCTGTGCGGCGCGGGCATTTGGGGTATTGTCAGTCGGTTGAGGGTGTTTACGCACAATCGGCCAGATCAGCTGTTCCCATATGCTCGTCTCGGGTAGGTTCTCCACACCATATTCCGCCGGGTATTGGCGCGTGATTTTCGCTGTCCCAAATAGAATATCCCAAAAGAACAGCATATTGCCGTAATTCCCATGATAATTGGTAATCCCGTCAGATTTATATTTCCCGTGATGGGCATTATGTGTGGCGGGGGTGCTGATGGTTCGTTCCACCACCCACATGACAGGGGAGAGCCATTTTATCTCATAGAGCTTTTTATCCCAGCGAATGTCGCTATGCGCGCCGAAGATGATGGTCATCTTCAATACCACATAAACCGCATAGACCCAGCCCAGCCCCAGAAAGATGAGTGCGCCTGAAAAATACAGCCCCGGCATGATCCAATAATAAAAGATATTATTTCGGTAGACGAGGCGGATGCTCATATATTCGCCATTATGATGCGGGCGGTGCAGCTTATAGAGCCAAGGGAAAGTGTGGCTGGCGCGGTGCAGCCAATATTGTGTCATATCGTCGAAGACAACAAACAGCAAAAAGCCTGCCCAAAATGGAATCTCCGCCAGTGCATTTTGATATTGCGGAAAGACCGCCAGACCCAGCGCATACATCAGCAGCAGGATTTGCGGCTGCGTGACCAAGGTGATCATCAAAGTCCCAAGCAACTCCACCCAGCCATCGCCTTTGACCGACCCTTTCTTACGAAAGAAATTGGTGAACAGAATCTCGGCCAGAATAAAGGCCAAAAACACAGACACTACGGCAATCATTTCCGGCTTCATATTACCCCTGCCTCGGATAGGTTTATTATCAGAAACTCACCCATAACCCGATGAAGCAGGCCTGTCTAATGGGTTATGAAAGCCTCGCGAAGTAAGGCAAGATATTGGGCCGCCACATGCAGGGCCGGAATATCTGTCTGGGCTGGCGTGGGCAGGCTTATATTTGGGCGGCTTTGAGGCCTTGCAGAATTAACTCTTCAGCTTTTTCACGTGATTCCCAGCCAAGAATTTTAACCCATTTATCTTTTTCAAGGTCTTTATAATGTTCAAAGAAATGCGGAATACGGTCTTGCATGACTTGGGGCAAATCCTGATAGGTTTTGATATTGTCATAATAAGGCGTCAGTTTTGCATGTGGGACGGCGACAATTTTTTCGTCAATGCCGGCTTCATCTTCCATCATCAAGACGCCAACGGGGCGCGCGCGAAGTACAGCGCCGGGCATGAGGGCGCGATTGCCCACGACCAAAACATCAGTCGGGTCGCCATCATTGGACAGTGTATGCGGAATGAAGCCGTAATTGCAGGGATAAGTCATGGAGGTGTAAAGGAAGCGGTCAACAAACATCGCGCCGCTGGCTTTATCCATTTCATATTTAATCGGCTCGCCGCCCAGAGGCACTTCGATAATGACATTAATATCTGACGGCGGGTTCTCTCCAGCGGCGATTTTATTCATGTCCATGCTAATTTCCTTTGTGAGTGGCCCCTCAAAATACTTGCGCGCCTCTTAGCGTTCAAAGTTAGAATTGCAAGTCTACATCGTGCCCAGAACGGCCCATAGTCCGGAAATGATCATCACAATTCCGATGACCCAGTTAAAGGCCTTCGCCAGTTTCGGATCACGGAGCCACTGCTTTATGCGCTCTGCCCCATAGGCATAGGCGGCCAGGCCAAGCAGCTCGGTGGCGGTGACAGTCAGAAACATAATCAGCACTTGCGGGGCCAGCGGCAAATCTGCGTTAAAATAAACTGGGAGCAATAAGCCGAAATAAACCAGCGGCATAGGCGAGGATATTTGGAGGGCCACCCCGCGTGAATAAAGCTTGCGTAAGGGCGGGGCGGTAACTCCTGCATCCGCATCCGGCAATGGGCCGAAAATGGTGGTCAAAGCGAGATAGAAAATCACGATCAGGCCGACTATCTTCAGAGCCAGAAAGGCCCCTGGATATAGCGTGATCAGCGCCATGGCGCCCGATGCCGCCAGCGCCAGCCAAATGACATTGGCGCTGGCAATCCCCAGCGCGGCGAGCATGGCAGGTTTAAATCCATAACGAAAGGCACTGGCGAGCACGAGCATAACCGCCGGGCCGGGCGTCAGCCCGCCTGCGAGGAACAGGGCGACCAATTTCAGCCAGGTTTCAAAATCCATAATGGGCTCAATCAAGGCGGTTGTGTGCCGCGCCTCATGACGCGGATTTATGGGTTTGTAAACCATGACTCTAAAGGCCCTACTAAGGCTGTTTTGCTATCAAGCCGGTCAACGCCAAACAGCGCGCACAGAAAGGCCGGATCTTTGTCGACAGGGTTCACATTAAGCCGAACACAAGCTTTAATTTGCCTGATCGCGGGCGGGCTTTCGTCTGCGCTTGCCTTTGCTTGGCCAGACATCATGATCACGCTTCAGCCCCCGGACGCGAATGCAGATGATATGATATATGAAACGAGAGCGCCCCAGCCGGATTATAGCTGTATCATGGAGCGTGCCCGTCGCCATGTCGCCTTGGGCGAAGCCGAGCGCTTACCGGAATTTACGCCTGAGGAGGCGGTGGATTTAGACGCTTTGGCGGTGACGCCGCCTATGCTGGCTGACGCCTATTTTACGGGGCGGCTGGAGGAGAGTTTAAAGCAATTGAGCGCGCATATACCAGCCAATCCGGGAGATGCCCGTAATGAGGCATTTGATAAATTACGCTGGATGAAACGTAGCGCAGCTGAGGCGGCTGCGGGGGATTGTTTGCCAGAATCGGCCTTTGCCAATGAATATAATTTCCACCGGACGGGGCTGGCAAAAGCCTCTGTCATGGAAGAGATTTCTGATGCGTATAAAGAGGCAAACAGGGTTCCGGATATTGAAGATGCGCTGCGGCGCTAATGTTTAAGTTTCGCCAGGTAATGCTCGATACGGGCATTATAAACCGGACTTAATTGATTGGCTTTCTCAAACAGTAAAAAAGCCAGTTTGGTGTCGTCCTGCGCGGCGGCGATGACCCCGGCATCCGAGAGGATCTGGCTGGCGCGCTCCCCGTCCAGCGCCTGTAAGGCCGGGGCATATTTCTTTTCCAGTAACAGGGCCAAACGGCGGTTATTGTCAAATTTCACATCGGCGGGCGCTTGCAAAACGGCGCGCTGGAAATGTTCCAATGCTTGCGGGCGGCGGCCTTCCCTTAAAAAGGAAAGGCCCAGATTATTTTCTGTAATTCCGGCGCGCTGACCCGCCATTCCGGCCATGACATAGGCCTCGCGCGCGTCTTTGTGGCGGGCGGCTTCGTCCAAAACGCGCCCCAACATATTCCAAAGCCGTCCATCATTTGGGCTGGTTTTCAGGCGGTGACGCAGGGCGGCTTCAGGGTGATCCGTTTCAGATTTGATAACCGCACATAGCACTTCGCCATTGCGGGCCTCTTCAGACGTCAATTGGCGATAGAGCGTCTGGGCGATATCCACCTGCCCCAATGCCAAAGCTGAATTGGCATAACCCAGCGCAGCTTCGTCCTGATTGCGGTCATGCAAATAGACATAGCGGTAAGCGGCCAACGCCGCCTTATAGTCACCGGATTTATAGGCGCTTTCCGCCTGCATGAACTGGCTAAGCACATCAAAAACATCGGTTGAACTTTGCTCCACGGCCCGGACGTCAAGCTCTCCCAGATCTTTGGCTAGCGCCAATGGCACGGCGCTCACAACCAGCAGGGCAGGGAGTAAGATGTGTCTAAAGACCCAGGCCATCTTTCATCCTTATCCCGGCGGGCAATAACAACATGATCATGATTGTCGGAAAGATAAACATGATCAGAGGCACGGTAAGTTTCGCCGACAGACCCATCGCTTTTTCCTCTGCCCGCATCATACGTTTATGACGCATTTCATCGGCAAAACTGCGCAAGGCCTGTCCGATTGAGCTACCCATTTCTTCGGCCTGTTTTAACATCACGGCCAGAGCTTTGGCCTCTTCAAGATTAATGCGATTGGCAAAATTAAGCATGGCTTCGTGACGGTTTCGTCCCGCCCGCAATTCCAAATTCATGATCTCAAGATTGATCTTCAAAGCCGGATAGCGCCCGCCAAGTTCATGGCTGACCCGGACCAAAGCCGCGTCCAGCCCAAGGCCGGCTTCAATACAGGCGACCATCAAATCCATCATATCCGGAAAGCCGCGGCGGCATTGATCTGTGCGTTTCTTGATTTTCCATCTGACAAACCATGTGGGTGCGAAGAGGCCAATCGCGGCTATTGTCAGGATGGTGAGCACTGCCCCGCCAATCGAAAGCTTTGCGGAGATAGGCCCCCATAAGAGTAAGGCAAACAGGACGGGCCCGAAAAGGCTGACTAATCTGACGGCCAAAAAGGTTTTAACAGATGATTGGTCATAATATCCGGCTTGACCCAGCATGAACCGAAGACGCGTAATTTCCTTGGCGTCAGGCAAAGTCAGATGGCTTCCTAATTGCGTCAGAAGATTTGCCTTTTTGCGGCTGGAGGCGATTCCGCCATTGCCTTCGCCCTCTAAAACAGCGCCGCCTGCGAGCCGTTCTTCCAGTCTGCGCGAGTTTAATAAAACGCTGCGGATCGCGATCATGATCAGGCCCATCGAGACGGCCATAAAAGTCAGGGATGCGAGAATAGTTAAGGAGTTTTCAAAATGCATTTTTGCCTCCCTATATCTTGAAATTGATCATTCGGCGCATGACCATATTGCCTAAAAACATCCACCCCAAGACGCCCCAAAAAGTGTGTTTCACAACCGGCAGATGGGTAATCTCTCCATAAAATTCCGGGCTCATGGCGTTAATCACTAAAAATAAACCAATCGGGGTGACGTTCAAAATTAACGCGGAGGCGCGGCCTTCGGCTGATGCGGCTTTAATTTTAAGGCGCATCTTTTGGCGCTCACGAATAGTATTGGCATTAGAGCGGAGCAGTTCTGCCAGATTGCCGCCGGTACGTTCCTGAAGGCGGATCATGGCGGAAAATAATTCGAAATCCTCATGGCCGATGCGGTCGGACATACGCTGAATGGCGGCGCTGATAGACGAACCGAACGCGATCTCATCGCTGGTTATGCCAAATTCCGTCCCAATCGGGTCCGGCATTTCTCTGGCCACCAAGCCCATTGAAACCGGAACAGGATGGCCTGCGCCCAGAGACCGGATAATAATATCAAGCGCTTCAGGTAATTGGGCAACAGCTTTGTTGCGGCGGCGTTTAACCAGAAACATTAATATAAATATGGGCAGCACGGCCCCCAGCATCGCGCCGGCGACGGCCCAGACAAGCTGTCCTTTTAACAAAAACAATGTCAGAGACAATGCTACCGATAATCCGATAATCAGGGCATAAATCCCATAACCGCCGAGCTTAAGGCCAGACTGCAAAACGAGGTTACCCAGCCAGAATATAATATTCTGTAGATCGCTGCCTTCGTCATTTAAGCCGCGGGATTTACGCAGGCGCGATAAAACCGCCGTTTGCGCGTCCTGTTTTTGCATATTGCGCAGCCGATCATTGGCCAGCCGCACTCTGACTGCCGCTTGCCGACCGGCCCCGATGACTGTCTGCAAAGCCAAAAAGCCCGCACAAAAGACAAGCCCGTAAATCAACCATTTTTGCGTGGGTTCCATCTAGCCGATACGGTCTTTAATGGATTGCTCAGAGGTTCGCCCAACAGGCAATGCCTTGGGTTCGAACAAACCTTCGGGCAGGGGAATATTCCGGCAGAGAATTTCATCCAGACATTTTGGGCGAATGCCTGTGGACCGAAATTCGCCAATCACTTCATGTTTCGGCCCGGTGCCTGTCCGGGTGTAATTGAATATTTCCTGCATTTGAATCACGTCGCCTTCCATGCCGGTGATCTCCGCGACAGAGGTAATCTTGCGCTGCCCGTCTGATAGGCGCGTCGCCTGGACAATAATGCCAACCGCTGATGCGATCTGTCCAGCCACGGCTTCGGGTGTGATTTTCATATCGCCCATCGCCACCATCTGTTCGAGGCGCGTAATGGCATCGCGGGGCGTGTTGGCATGGAGCGTGGCCATAGAGCCCTCATGACCCGTATTCATGGCTTGCAGCATATCAAAAGCTTCTTCGCCGCGAACCTCGCCCAATATTACGCGGTCGGGCCGCATACGCAGGGCGTTCTTAACTAATCCGCGCTGCCTGATTTCACCCCGGCCTTCAATATTGGGCGGACGCGTTTCCATGCGGGCGACATGGGGCTGTTGTAATTGTAATTCGGCTGCATCCTCAATCGTTATAAGGCGCTCTTTATGGCTGATGGATTGGGACAAAGCATTGAGCAATGTCGTTTTCCCTGAGCCCGTTCCACCGGAAATCAAGATGGTGACGCGGGACTTACAGGCGGCCCAGAGAAATTGCGCGACGACATCCGGCACCGCGCCAAACTCAACCAGCTTATCCAGAGTGAAGGGCTTTTTAGAAAACTTCCGAATGGAAACCAATGGCCCGTCAACGGCTATCGGCGCGATCGCCACATTGACCCGGGACCCGTCTAATAGGCGCGCGTCACAAAGCGGCTGGCTTTCATCGACCCGGCGGCCGACTTGCGCCACGATTTTATTGATAATCCTTAGAAGATGCGGCTCATTGGCAAAGCGCACACCAGATAGCTCCAGTTCCCCGCCGCGTTCTATATAGACCTGCTCATGCGTATTGATGAGTATGTCAGAGACGCTTTCATCCTGCAGTAAAGGCTCTAGCGGCCCTAAGCCTGTCATTTCATCAAAGACGCCATCCGCCAATTCGCGTATTTCCGGCTCGCTCATGCGTAATTTATCTTCACGGGCCAGAGCTTTAACGATGTCAAAGACACGTTCTTTCAGAGCCGTTGTCTCCAGACCATCCAGAGCGGTGAGATCAATCTCATCAATCAAGCGCGAATGAAGCTTGATTTTCATCTCAAGTGATTTTTCTTGCTCTGTTTTCGAGGTAGGTTTTTGGGGGGCACCTTCAATTTCAGAGGTTTTTTGGCTTTCTACGATTTCGACCAAAGCTTCCGGCCCATACTCGTCACGCAGTAAGCGGGCCGCAGAGCCAGCCTCAGCTTGCGCATGACCATCATCGGTAATTTCACTGAATATTTCTGTAAATCGTCCCATGATCAGGGCGTATCAAAACCGGACTAATTACAGGTTAGAAAATAAGATTAACCACAGCTTACGCGGCGTTTGCGCTCAGCGTTTTCTGCCCCCGTTGTTCGGCAATTTTGATCAGTTTATCCGTAATTCTCCGGCTGTTTTTGGCAAGGCGGCTGTCTGGCCGCATCGCGCCAACGGGCTCCCCGCAATTCAGCGATTCGCGGGCTGTATCCGCATCAATGCACATAGTTTCCCATATCTCGCAGTTGAGAGCCTTTTCGGCATCCGTCAATCGCAGAGAATTGCGCAGCGAGCGCCGTTCATATTTAGAGACGATTGGATGAAGCTGACAACGCTCACCCAAGCGTTTATCAATTTGGTCAATTTGCATACGCGTCAAATGCAAAGCCGGCACGGTCAGCTCTGTCACTATGCCGACAAAATCTGACCCCGCCATTATGGGCAGTGACCAGGCCTGTTGATGACGCGGCATGTCGATGACCACATATTTGTAAAGCTTGCTGGCGGCATCCAGCATGGCCAGAACCGCTTGTGGGTTTATACGTCCCGTGCCTCCCGGGGCATTGGGCGCCGCCAACAGGCTGACACCTGAACTATGTGTGCTGACCAATGCCGAGGTAAAAGCCGTATCAATCCGGCTGGCGTTGGAGGATAATTCGGCCAGGCTAATGCTAGGCGGAAGATCTAAAAAATACGCAGTCGCGCCTGTTTCAAAATCTAAATCGATCAAACAGACTTGGGGGTCTTCAGGGCGGCCCAATGGATTTGGCTGTTTCTGCCTTATGGCCAAATCATAGGCAATTTGCGTCGCCAAAGTGGTCGTGCCGACCCCGCCGCTGGCACCGATAAAGGTGAAAATAGCGGCATCTTGCGGCGGGGTGACACTGGCTTTGGGAGCGTGGGTCTCGGGTGTTTCTTGGTTTGCGGGAGCCGTCATATTGTCTTCCGGCATAGCAGGGATTTCAAGATCACGGTCATCATCGTGACGGTCACTGGCAAGCTCGATAAGGTCTTGAGGTGAGACATCTACACGGTCGCTTTTACGGCGTTTAAAGAAGTTACCCATTTCTCAAATCTCCCCCCATAATACTCGCAGTCACAGGCGGAATTGTTTTTAGGCCCGCAGGGGCGATCGCGTCCAGAAAGACAAAATCAAACTTCAGATCACGGATCGTGACGGTAATTAAAGGCGCCGGATCTGGTGGAAAGCCTGCCCGCCCAAAACCGGAATGTGAGTAATTAATATCCACATTGTCTTCGCTTACAATATCGAAGACATCACACATGCCGCGCCGGGCCCGCGCTGTCGATGCGCAGGTTAAATCCTGATCCGGGCCGTAAACTATGGCGTTCATGGCGGCTTGATCAAAAGAGCCTTGATTACAGCTTTGAGCGCTCCCACTGCAATCATAAGAGTAATCCGGCATGGGGTCTCCGGCTTCAACGCCTTGGCCCAAACCCGTCATATCGCGCAGCTGAGTGGCGACCGGGTTGGATGTGGCCGCCACGCGCGCGCCATGACGTGCGGACTGGATTGCGCCGTTCCATTGATAAGTCACATAGCAGAACTCAATCGCGCAGCCGGTCAGGATAACAATGACGGGAATGACGAAGGCCGCCTCGGTGGAGACCGAGCCGCTTTTGGCCCTTAGATATGAAATAAATTTACGGATCATGATGCGCTACCTATGACCCGTTCTTCATGTGTGGCGCTCAGAGTCAGGCTTCCGCCGGAAAATAATTTGATAATGCCTATCCCTTGATAGTCATATGCGGCCGATAATTCGACAATTTGTATATTTTCGCCGCCTCGATATGCCTGACCGGGATTTGCGATATTGCGGTAGTTTATAGTCACGCCGGAGCTGTCCCAACCATCGATACGCGCCTCTCCGCCGGGCTTGATTGAGCCCGTTGTCGCCAGCCATTTTGCCTGACTTTCAAAGGCCTGCGGATTGGCGGAGTTGGACAGGTAATTCCCTGCAGCCGTCAGGCCGCTTTCCATCTTATGATTGTCGAGCATAAGCAGCGACCCATCCAAAGCCCCGAAGGATAGGACAAACAAAAAGGGCATGACAAAGACAGCTTCAACCGCAATGGCGCCGCTCTCATTCTTGCGATATGAGTTTAACTTGCGCATTACCGGGTTATGGCCACTTTATCATTGGCTTCATTGTCAACGCCCTCGACGACAGGGCCGACCATTTCGCCCCAGATCACAGCTTCATTGCCGACATTCATGGGTTCGGTTACAAAGACTTTGACAAAGGTTTCGACTGGCAGTGCCTTGTCAGAGTCTAAGCTTCCATTGTCGATGGCCTGTTTAATCTCACCGCAATTTAATACTGCCGCATGTATAATGCGTCGGTCTTCGACCTGAGTGGATGGCCCAGAACTGTGACAGGTTGGATGCCCCTCTTCGGGTGTGCTCGAATGACTCCCATATGTTATCGCTCCGGGAATGCTATTATTGTCGATTTCCCACCGATACATGGCATAGCGGCTGGGCGGTATGGATGGCGTGACGGTGTTTTTATTGTAATTTAATTTATAAGTGACGCCTTCAATAGTGATTTTTTGGGCTTCATTATGATTGACACGCATATATTCCACAAAATCCCAATTACCATAGCCCATGGAGCCATGAACGTTGGTGCAAGAGCCCGTCAGAAAGCAATTATCCCTTGGCAGGCCCATAGCATTCACGTCCGGAGAAACATTGCAGGATTTATTGCCGCTATAGCCTTTCAAAACATTGGCAGCAGGGGCATAGCTCGGATCGTTTTTCTTTTGTTTGAATGATCCCGAATAAATATCAAACCGGGTGTTAAACCCCTGCCGCATAGAACTAATATTCCCTGTGCGGATGACGACCCCGTCCATTTGAGACAGGCAATAATTTGGTTTGTCCACGGCGATTGCATCTGCGAGCAGCGAGGCGCCGCTATTCCCACCATAGGGATCCAGCCACCCAAATCCACCGGCGATCATGACAGTGCTTCCGCCAGACGGACCTTTAAATTGGATTTGCCGACGCCGCATATTTGGGTCTTCGAGCGCCTGATAAATCGACAAACTGCCATCTTCCCATGGGTTGCAAACATAGACTGGCGCGCCGCCGCAAACAGTTTGATTCATGCCTGCAACAGATGTGGATTGCAGCGCGACGTCGACCATACCGGAGGCCAAGCCCGGCGGAAACAGCGTCGTTACTGTTTCAGGTTTCACAGTCACTTCGACATATTTTGCTTCGGAAGGCACAGTGGTGACTGAGCTGGCCGGAACCTCTTCATAATCATTAGCCGGAATTTCTTTCAGAAACCGAATGCGCTCCACTTCGACGTCACCGGAACCCCGATTGGAAAATTTCTGTTCCAGTTTAAGCATATTATTCACAGCATTAGTTGCGCGCGCTATGCTGTCGCCGCGCTGATCAAGCTCAGCAGCGCCGGCCCGTGCCAATGCATCAGAGGCGGCTTGCAAATCACCATCCATATTATAGACGCGCGCAACATCAATAGACAGCGCCGCACCGC
This sequence comes from Hellea sp., assembly GCA_020631215.1. Classification (GTDB taxonomy): domain Bacteria; phylum Pseudomonadota; class Alphaproteobacteria; order Caulobacterales; family Maricaulaceae; genus Litorimonas. The sequence goes on from JAHDHS010000008.1 coordinate 47,660, forward strand.
CGATCACAACAGGGGTCGTAACGGCTGCCCAGGCGGCAACCGCTCCGCCCGTTGATTTTAGGAATGATTTGAATTTGATATTCACGATTTATCTCCCTCAACAGAAAGAGGTTTTGGTTCCTTGACCTTGTCTTCTTCATAGGCTTTGCGCGCCAGGCGCTGACGTTCACGGTTGGCCGGGATGTAGGTATTGGCTTTTTGCTCCGGCGTCGGGGCAACCATTTGCGCCGCCATATTTGCCTTGACCGCTTTGCCAAAATTATGATGTCCAGCTTTCATTGACGGCTGGTTGGTCGTCGCGCAGGCGGAGAGTAAAAATCCGCAACAAGTGGCGAGTAAAATTTTATTGTAAGGCATGACCATAGTCTCCTGATAATTGGGCTGTGGACCCATCAATTTGGCTGCCGAAAAAGGCTTCACCATCTGACGGATTGGCAAGATCGTCGAGCGGCGTTGCCAGTTTGGATTTATCTGACACCGGCTGCGCAAGATGCGGCGTGACAATGATCACAAGTTCAGTTTCCGCTGTTTGATATCGCGTGGACGAGAATAGAGACCCCAGAATTGGTATGTCCCCAAGCCAAGGCACCTGATTGCGGCGGTTTTCAGACTCGTTCTGCAGCAAACCGGCAATGGCAAAGCTTTGTGAATTGCGAAGCTCAATCGTGGTTTTCGCCCGCCGGACGCGCAGACCGGGGACTTCAACCCCGCCTATTCGAACAGCAATTGTTTGATCCAGTTGACTGACTTCCGGCGCTACTTTTAAATTAATCACGCCATCATCGAGCACGGTGGGCGTAAAGGCGAGGCCCACACCAAATTTTCTATATTCAATCGCGATGTCACCAAGCGGCGTAGGAACCGGGATCGGATATTCGCCGCCTGCCAGGAAGCTGGCTGTTTCGCCTGACATGGAGACTAGATTTGGTTCGGCTAAGGTTCGAATAATACCTTTATCTTCCAAAGCTTGTAGGCGTAAATTTAGCGAGGCTGTCCCGATGCCGCCACCAAGAACACCGTTTATCACGGCCCCGTCAAAGAGACTTCCACTGTTTAGTCCAAAATCACCCGGCTCAAAACCTCCGCCTTGATTTTGCGCTGATAAAACATTGATGCCCAGCTGCTTAACGGCATCCCGGCTGGCTTCGACGAAGCGTACTTCTAACATAACCTGATGACTGTCGTGAACGGATAGGCCATTTGTGACGCGGTTGGGCGCATAAGCCTGCGCGATTTTCTCCGCCCGTTTTGCTACCGCCTCGGTCGACACATCTCCGGAGAGATAAAGACCGTCTGCCATGGGCCGAACTTCAACGCGTTCATTTGGAAAGGTCTCGAAGAGGGATTTCTTCAAGCCCGCTAAATCAAACCCAACCGTCACATCAACGATGTCAACTAATTGACGGTTTCCGTCATATAACATGACATTGGTTTTGCCGCCTGCTTTGCCCAGAACCTGAAAGGACTGATCTGATAAAACAATGACATCGGCAATTTCCGCATTTCCGACCCGGACTTCTTTGAACGCATTATCTGTCCGCATCACGATCATGTCATTCTTAACGACATTGGTAGATGTGCGGGATTTTTGGGTTTCCATATCAACCCAGGATTTCCCATGAACAGGCATCGCCAGACAGGCTGTGGTCAGTAGGGCGCAGGTGAACAGCTTTAAATGACTCATGATCTTATCCCCCGGCCAATTGCGTTGCAGAGGCGGCGCTTGACGCTCTCTCTTCACTCAAAACAGTGACGCTTGATTTTTCTTCGCCGCGGAAGACCGTAATATCTGTTCTTGGATCAAAAGGTTTCGCCTCAGCCTTTTTGGCCTTAGGGGCGGCTGATGATTTACGGCGCTTCGTCCGCTGCCGTCCGGAAAGCTGCGTGCTTAAAACCGGCGTAGATGTGGCGACCTCAGTTTCACCCGTAGAGCGAAGAGACAAAGAAAGCGTCCCGCCCTCCATAGCGGCGGCCAAAATTTGGGCGTCACGATGATTGACTTCGACAGTCACCGTCCGGGCCACATCCGGATCGCTTGTTTGATCAGATAAATTTTGATCCACGGCTAAAACTTTAATCGATTGCAGGACGATATCTGTTCGGTAGGTTGTGACCTTGGCGTCCGGATTGGGCTCATATGTATAAAGTATATCGACCAGATCGCCGGGCACGACAAATCCCGCCACGCCCGAAACATCATCGACCCGAATGGCTGCCGCGCGGTGACCTTTGGATATTTTGGACGACAGGCTGGCGCGCTCCCCCTGACCGCTGACCTTATGCGCCAATATAACCTCATTGGCTTTGACCGGCCCAAGCGCGTGAATGGGATCGGAATTATTTGGGTTAAATAAATCCGATATATCTGTGAACGTTCCCAATGGAACAATTTCCGCAGGCATATCGACGACACGTAAAACATCCTGGTTTATTGTGTCGCCGAATTCAAGATCCACATCCGCTACGAGCACAGCTTGCATGGGTATAGTTTCTTGGATTTCTGCTGGCGCAGTCAAAGGGCGCGCATTTCGAAACTCATTTTCGACGGCGCCATTAATCCACCCGCGCGCCAGCACAATAGACATGACGCCGAAGGCAGCTGATGCACCTAATGTCACTATTGTATTTACCCGCATTGAGCCCAACCCTTATCGATCGTCTTTTTATCCCAACAGCATTTTCCGCCATTTGGAATTAAACTAAGGGAAAGCGTGAAATTTTCTGTCAAGAAACAGAGTTTAACATTGGCTTAAAGTCGTTGTTAACGGGGGCTTAAATTTTATGAGCGGAGGGTGAATGCACGATATTCCTAACGCTATTTACATGTTGGATTAGCACCTCGTTAAAGAAGGCGGGTTATGATGCCGCTGGATATGACTATGGAGATACCCATGAGAAAATTTGGACTTATTACTCTAACCGCTCTTTTGGCAGGGTTTGCCCCAATGGCATTTGCCATGACGGCGACACAAACCGTTGAGAAAGAAATCACGAGAACAGCCCCTGACGGGAGCGTTACGACAGAGCGCGTCGAGGCCAAGCTGGTCACACCTGGCGAGAAAGTTGTTTATACGCTCAACATACAAAATACGCGGAATGAGGCCGCATCTGACTTGAAACTGGCGATGCCTATCCCTGCAGATGTTAAATATATCGAAGGAACGGCTGACCGCCCCGGGGCGATAGTGCGTTTTTCAGCAGATGGCGGACAAACCTTTACAGACCGCGAAAGCCTGCAAGTAACAGAAACGTCGGGGCAAGCCCGTCCTGCGACAGCAGATGATATTACGCATATACAATGGCAAATCGCAGGCCCTATTGCGGCAGGCAGCGGGGACTCGGTCGAGTTTAAGGCGCGCCTCAGATAAGCCGATAAAAATTTAACCTATTCTAAGCCCGGCGATTTTTGTCGGGCTTTTTCTTTGGCCAAGAGCACGAAATAATTGAAGCTGAAATTATCTATTTGAAGAATCAATAATTTCGAAGTGTTTAACAAGGTATGAACGGAAATAACGCCAACCTCTTGTAATCATATGAAAAATAACAACTTATTCTGCTAAATGAACTGAAAATGAACGAATAAAAACTGCAAAGAAAGATTTTCTTAACTACGCTTCTTCGCCTCGATTTAACCATCGCCCTGTATGTACGCCCTTCAACTTCGGGAACAAGTTGTAAAATAAAACTTAGGGAAAGTGGTTATGACTAACACATCTAAACTTATGAAGGGCTTGCTTGCTGCAACAGCATTGACAGCTTTTTCGGCGGTTTCTGCTCATGCGCAGATCACGCCAAATAACTATACGGCTGCGGGTACGACCGTATCCAACACATTTACGCTGGACTACAGTGTGGATGGCGTGCCGCAGGATCAGATCGATTCAAGCGATCCAACCGATCCTAATGGACCAACAGAATTCACAGTTGACCGTTTGGTCAATCTGACTGTGGCCTCTGATGGTGACAATACAGTTGCGCCTGGCGCGACAGACGAAGAATTGATCTTCTCAGTCTTGAACACCGGTAACGACACACAAGGCTATGCTCTGTCTGTTGTAGAGGAAACAACTGCGCCAGATACCTTTGATACAAATGATCCAGCCAGCGCGACAGCTGTCATCCAATACTATGTTGATGATGGTGATGGCGTTTATGAGCCGGGTGCTGATGACGGCGCAATCCAAACATATGATCCGGCTAACCCGCCACAAGTGGCGCCTGATGAAATGATCTGGGTTGTTGTCACTCAGGACATCGGTGCTGCTACGGATGGCGACCAAGCTGACGTAACACTGGTTGCTGATACTTTGGATGCCGGTACAACAAATCCGACGACCGCTGATGGCGACGGAAACAGCCTGGGCGGCGGCGCAGAAAACGTTCTGGCCGATGGTTCCGGTACAGCGAATGAAGCTGCCAATAATGGTGACCATTCAGCCACAGGTAGCTATGTTGTTGCCTCTGCGGATATCGAAGCGCTGAAAACTGTTTCTGTTTTCTCTGAAGACGGATCAAACTGCGCCACAATTCCTGGCACACCTTCCGGTGGATATGGCGTTCCAGGTGCCTGTGTTGAATATGTGATTTCTGTGACCAACTCAGGATCAGAAGCTGCGACAGCTGTTGACGCGGTTGACGTACTTCCGGGTGAGCTGGAATTCGTTGACGCCGTATTTGGCGGTGACTTCACAGGCGGTACATTGTCTGAACCTGCTGCAGGGACAGATTGCGTGTCAAGCGCTTGTACAGTCCAATACAGCGGCGGCACTCTGCCAGCCCCTGTCGCGCCTGCAACTGAGACAGTCGGTACGGTCACAATCCGTGCGATTGTAAAGTAAGCAGGTTTAACCATTGACGATCTGCCGCGCTGCGGTGCGGCAGATCTCTTCACGAAGTCCAAAAATAATAGAAACTTCGGAAGTTAGGGTCTGGTATAAGATGGTCACTCCACGTGCTCATAATCTCGGTTTGTTGGCGCTTGCCGCTACGGCATGGGTTGCATCTGCACCCCTGGCGAATGCGCAAGTCAATAATTACGGGACAGAAGTCGTCAACGTCGCGCATGTCACCTATACTTTAGGGACAATCGAAGAGACTGTTGCGACGCCGGAGGCAGTCTTTGTCATCCGCCCAGCAGCTACGCCTGCAATTATCGAATTTTTCCGTTACGCTCCAACGGCACCGTCTCCAATCATGCGGTCAATTAACGGGTCTGATTACAGCCCGTCCGGAGACTTAAACGGCACATACACACCTATTGGTTCGCCCGTCACAGCAGGGGGGCAGGTAATTGACCTGTCCGGACCAATTCCGCTTATTCCGGCAGAGACTTATCTGGCTGGCGAGTTGATGTTCGTCCGGGTCATCGATGAGGGTCAGAACCTCAACAGCGATGAAATTGATACGGTCAACATTACAATTGAAGCGGATAATGGCGACATCATTACGATGCGCCTGTATGAAAGCGGCCCTGATACGGGCGAGTTTTTTGCCTATCTGCCATCAACTGATGATGACACGGCGCAAAATGACCCGGTCATGACAGCCAGTGGCAATGCCAGCTTGACAGCGACATATGTTGATATTTTTGACTCAACGGATGTTACGGTCGATACAGCCATCCTGAACCCGCTGAACCGCGTCTTTAGCTCTGTGACCGGTGACCTGGTTGACGGCGCAGTTGTCACACTGATTAATTTGGACACGGGTGAAGAGGCCACGGTTCTGGGTGTAGACGGTTTTTCTGCCTTTCCGTCCAATGTTACTTCAGGCGAAGATGCTGTCGACAGTGCAGGTCTGGTATATGACAATCGGGATGGTGAGTTCCGGTTCCCAGTGGTGGAGCCTGGAAATTACTCAATCCGCGTAGAAGCGCCGGAAGGGTATACATTTGCATCGGCTATTGCTCCGGATCAAATGATGCAAGGCGCCGGCGGAGGCGGGAATTTTGTTCTGCTGCCAATTTCCTATGGTGATGCATTGGTTCTAACAGAGCAGGGAACATTGCGTTTTGATATTCCTCTCGACCCCGTCTCAGACATTATTGTTCAGAAGACAGCCAATCAAACTTTTGGTGATATTGGCGACTATATTGGCTACCAAGTCACGATTGAAAATCGCGGACAGGCAACTGTGCCTGCCATGTTACATGACACATTGCCGCTGGGCTTTAGATATGTACCGGGCACATCCCGTATCGAACAAACAGTAATATCAGATCCGAATCAAAGTGATGATGGTTCGCTTCTAACATTTGATATGGGCCTCTTGGGCGCAGGCGAGTCTATTACGCTGGACTATGCGCTTTTAATCGGTCCCGGTGCGGCTATGGGCGATGCGGTTAATGCGGCGGTTGTCCGTGATGGTGATGGTGATCAGGTTTCTAATATCGCGCGGGCCGGCATTAAATTGCGCGAGGATTTACTGCGCAGCACGTCCACAATTGTTGGCCGGATTTCAGAGCAGTCCTGTGATGGTGACGCCGATTGGGCCCGCCCGATTGAGCGCGGCATCGGTGTTGAGGGCGTGCGCCTTTATATGGAAACAGGTGCCTATGTCGTGTCAGACGAAGAGGGCCTTTTCCACTTTGAAGGTGTAAGCGAAGGTACGCACGTTGTTCAGGTCGATAAAGAAACTCTGCCGCAAGGTTTTGAATTGATGACCTGCGAGGAGAATACGCGTTATGCCGGGTCGAATGAAAGCAAATTCATTGACGTCCAAGGCGGTGGTATTTGGCGCGCGAATTTCTATCTGAAACAGACTGGCGAACGCGAAGAAGAGGCGACGCAGGAAGTCTTTAATGATGCCAAAGAATATTTGGACTATGCTAAAGACTGGCTGGAAACCCAAACAGCAAAAATTGAGTGGGCCTATCCTGAAACCAGCCGCACGCCTTCTACAAGTTCGACCAATATTGGTATCAAGCATGGCCCGGATCATAAGATCAAACTAAAGGTCAATGATCGGGATGTTCCAAGCTATCTCTATGCTGGGCGCGATGCCAATACTGACCGCTCTGTGATGATCAGCCGCTGGCGCGGCGTCAGCCTGGAAGATGGCCGTAATGTTGTGATCGCAACCGTAAAAGACGGCCAGGGCAATGTGGTTGAGACTATCCGCGAAGAAATCTGGTATGTGAAAACCATCGCCAAAGCCATTGCGATGCCGGATCAATCTACATTGATTGCCGATGGCCGCACGCCGCCTGTTGTTGCGATCCGTATGGAGGATCAGTCTGGCCGTCCAGTACATGCCGGCCGGATCACAACCATCAATCTAGAGCCGCCATATCGTTTATATGATGAAACTGGCAAAGACCGCTTGATTGAAGAAACAGAAGAGCTGCTATCGCCGCTCTCAGCGCGTCAAGATCTCTCAATTGGTGCAGATGGTATTTTGCGCGTTAAGCTGGAGCCGACCTTACGGACAGGCAAGGTCACAGTGATCGCGACACTGGATAATGGTCGTCAGGTTCCGATCTATATGTATCTGGAGCCCGAAAAGCGTGACTGGATTCTTGTTGGTCTAGCTGAGGGCACTGCTGCGCTTGACAAAGTTAAAGGTAATAGCATCGCAATTGAAGAATCCGGCGGTGCGGAAGACATTATCACTGATGGCCGTGTGGCATTCTTTGCCAAAGGCATGGTCAAGGGTAATTGGTTGATGACATTGGGCGTCGATACGGATCGCCGCCGCGGAGGCCGTGATGGCGCCTTCCGCGATGAAATCGACCCGAACGCCTATTACACATTATATGGTGATCGCTCTTATCAGGAATTTGAGGGCAGCTCCCGTTATCCGGTTTATGTCAAACTGGAGAAGCGTCAGGCCTATGCGATGTTTGGTGACTATGACACCAACATCACCGAAGGCCGTTTGACAAGCTATAACCGGAAGCTCTCCGGCTTAAAGGCTGAATATTTGGGTGATAAATTCCAGGTATTGGGTTTTGCGGCTGAAACTAATCAGGGCTTTGCCAAGGATGAATTGGCGGCAGATGGTACCTCAGGGACATATCAGCTGAATAATGATCGGATCCTGCCGCAATCAGAGGAAATTGTTGTCGAGACACGCGATCGTTTCCGTCCGGATGTTGTGCTGGAGCGCAAGGTGATGGTTCGCTATCTGGACTACACGCTGGACTATCTGACAGGCCAATTGATTTTCCGCCTGCCGGTTGATGCCACAGATGCAGACTTCAACCCGAATGTGATTGTTGTGGATTATGAAACCTCTGAAGGCGTAGAGCGCAACATTACAGCTGGTGGCCGGGTACAGGCACAACTTGCTAAGGGTAAAGTTCAAATTGGATCGAGCTTTGTCCATGAAAATGGCAGCGCGACCTCCGCAGGGGCCGAGCATAATCAGATCGGCATTGATGTTATTGCTGATGTAACGGATAATACGCAAATCCGCGCTGAATATGCTGTGACAGAAAATAAAACGGCGGCTGGCAAAAATACAGCCGATGCGAAATTGTTGGAGATTGTACATAACTCCGAAAAACTCACAGGTGAGGCTTATTACCGTGAGGAAGGTGAAGGCTTCGGTCTGGGACAGTCCGGGAGCAATACGGCGGCAGCCCGTCGTTATGGCGTGCGCGGTAATTACAAAATTGATGAATTCGAGGATGAAAAAACAGGCCGCCGTGGACAGCGCCGGATCGAGGCACAGGCTTTCCGCGAGGAAAATTTGACGACGGGTAATACCCGCAACACAGGCGAAGTCATGTTGACACATGAAGGTGCGCGGCTGACAGCCTCTGCCGGTCTACGGGCAAGCCGTGATGATATTGTCTCAGGCGAGGACCGCCAATCTACGACGGCAATCCTGAGAGGCGCCTACCGCCTACCAAAACATGATGCGACGGTTCAGATCAGCCATGAGCAGCCAATTGGCGGCGATGATGATGTCTCCGCCTACCCAATGCGCACAACCGTTGGTATTGACAAAACAATTGGCAATCTCGGCACAGTTTCTATCCGTCATGAATTACAGGACGGGGAGAATGCCCGCTCGAATAACACGGTTGTCGGCGTTACAGCGGCGCCATGGAAAGGTGCAAATCTGACGGCCAGTGGCGATATGGTCACGAATGACAGTGGACGCCGTTTGGGCGCAACTGTTGGTTTGGATCAAACTGTGCGCATTGACGAAAAATGGTCAGTAACGGGCGGTCTACGGAACCGGAAAGTCTTGAATTCTGATCAGGAATTCGTTGAGGTCTTGCCGGATGCTGCCATCTCCGCTTTTGAGAAGAATGAAGGTTTCACATCTGCTTATGCCGGTGTGGGTTACAGAAATGACGTTATGTCTGGGTCTGTTCGCGGGGAAGTTCGCGACAGCGCGGAAAGCACAGGCTATATCGGCTCTGCGTCCGTGGCGCGTGAGCTCTCTGAGACCCTGTCTTTTGCCGGTGCGGCCCGCGGGTTAATTAATGATCCTAAAGGCGGCGGCAATGCAAATAGCCAGCTGGATGTCCGTCTGGGCGGCGCCTGGCGTCCACGCGATGAAGACACAATCCTTTTTGATCGTCTGGATTTGAACCACACACATGATGCTTTGGGTCAACGCACAACTAAAATTGTCAATAACGCAGCCTTTAATACTATGGTATCTGACCGTTGGCAGCTGACGGGTAATTGGGGCGTGAAAAATGTCCGGACAGAAATTGCCGGTCAGAAATTCAGCAACACAACGCATCTTCTGGGGGCTGAGACACGGTTTGACGTCACCGAGAAAATTGATATCGGTTTGCGCGGGTCTTACTTGACCAATAATGGCACCGACAGCGCGGCTTATAGCTGGGGACCGTCAATCGGTGTCAGCCCGGTCAAGAATGTCTGGGTCAGTGCGGGCTATAATGTCGAAGGCTATAAAGATGATGATTTCGAAGCGGCCGAATATTCCCGCAAGGGTCTATATCTGCAAATGCGCCTGAAGTTCGATCAGCATACGGCGCGTGGTTTGCTGCGCCGGATAAGCCCGTCAGCGAATGTCGCCGGCCCGGGTGTGGAAGCCCCGCGCAGCTTTAGCCAGCCATAATCTGTAACTAAGACGTTTTTGAACGAAGCGCGTAGTAACGGTCAGCATATTCCTGCTCCCGTAAGAAGACTATGGCGTCGATTAGCTCGCGTTTTATGATGGGCTTCGTTAAAAACAGATTGGCACCGGCGGCCATGCACTCCGCATTTGTCATGGAGTCTGCATCTGCTGTAATTGCAATAATGGGTACGTCTTTATAAGGGGTCTCACTGTGTCTTACGATGCGGGTGGTTTCTACACCGTCGATGCCTGGCATGCGTATATCCATCAGAATAATGTCAACAGGGTGCCCCTTAAGCACCTCCAATGCATCTTCACCGCTATCGGCGGTAAGGCACAGGCACCCTTGAGGTGCGAGCAGTAATTTCAAAACGTCCTGATTGGCTTTGACGTCCTCAACAATTAGAACGTTCACACCCGTTAAATCATCCGGGTTTTCAAACTGTATCGGGATTTTTGATTGCTTATCAGTGGCGGTCTGCTGATGACGCGGGCTGCTATGCATTTCAGGGGCGAGTATCATCAAGTCCAAAATATCTTCATCGGGATCTTCATCCGGATCATGCGTCACATCGACCAGCGCCTTGGATTCTTCGTCCGGGTTAAAGTTCGCGGGCAGGACATCCTGACCCCATTCTTCCTTGGATGCGGGAATAGCTTTGGGCGCTTGTTTTATTGTCTCGACTTCCTGAATAGACGCGTTTTCGTGGGGAACAGACGGTTTGGCATCTTCCAGAATTGTGGTAGCGGGCTCTTTGACTTGGGCATGCTCTGTAAGGACAGCCGTTAATATAAACTCAGACCCGCGACCGGCCTTAGAGACAAGCGTGACATCCCCGCCCATCATTCTGGCCATAGAGCGTGTAATGGCCAAGGTCAGACCCGATCCATTGAACTTACGGGTCATCGAACTGTCGGCTTGCAGGAACGGCTTGAATAGCTTGGTCTGTACGTCTTCTTCAATCCCCATCCCTGTATCGGCAATAATCGCTTGCAGGCCAATTTGGCCATCCTCTCTGGTTTCCCGGGTGATGTGCACGTGAACCCGGCCTTTATCCGTGAATTTCACAGCATTATCGATAAGGCCGTCCAGACATTGTGTCAGGCGGGTCTCGTCAAATTCGGCTGTCAGGTTCAAATCATCACTGATGAAATAAGTATAGGTCAGGCCTTTGGCGGCGGCCTTGGCTTCCCAGTTTTGAGCTGTGGCTTCCAGGGGCTTGGCCAAATTTTGGGGTTCCGGGAACAGCTTTAACCGGCCGCTATCAAGTCTGGACATATCAATGATGCTCTCGACCAGATTGAACAAAATATTTCCGGATTGCAGGATGATCCCGCTTTTCTCTCTAACGTCTTCGTCCTCATGGCGTGTGGCCATAAAGTCTGCGATACCGATAATCCCGTTTAGTGGCGTGCGGAGCTCATGACTGATCATGCCTAAAAACTCCGTCTTCATCCGGTCAGCGCTTTCAGCTTCCCGCGTTTTGATGGCCAGAAGTTTGGATGTTTTATCACGGTAACGGGCAAATAGCAGAGAGGCCACCAAAGCGGCGCCAATCAATGCGAGCAAAGACATGAGAAGCCGGTTTTTCTTTTCCTCTTCAGCCAGCTTCTGCGCTTTTAGCTCCGCTTCACGTATCAGAGCGCTTTCTCTCTCAGCCTGCCGCTCACGTGAGTTTTCCAGGGTTGCGAGTAAGTCAGCGGTGTCTTGATTGTTTGCATCAAGTATATTTTTTATTGCTAGATCTTGTCGCGCATTGAAATGCTTTACGCTTTCAGCTGTTCTGTTTTCTGCTTGAGCTATGAGGGCCTTAGCATAAAGATAATGACGTTCGTCATATTCTGATAGGTCAGAAATATTCTCGATTACTTTGCGAGCTTCAGAGGTGTTACCTAGCCCCGCTTCCGCAATCGCAAGAAGTATTTGAGTTCTTTTTGTTATAGCGTCAATTTCTGAGCTTTTTATAGCTTTCTGCGCATATTCCTTTACCGATTCAAAGTCGCCAGTGTCCGCATAAACCTGTGCTAAGCGCATATCAGTTAAGCCGGGAGTAGTTGAATCGTGATTTTGTTCTAATCTCTTAAGGGTTTCAGCGATTTCTAAGCTGATTTTATGATCTCGAGATGTCCCAAACGCATAAAGAAGGTTATTTAATAATTCTATGCCATCGATTGGTTGCTCAGCTTCCAATTTAAGCTCTATCAGACGCTCAGTGTTGATAAGCGCTAAATCAGTATTGTGAAGCATGTTATGCATCAATACAATTGCATCTGTAATCAGTATTTGCGCTTCATGTGTGTAAGCATCCACTTGATTTGGAATCAAAGTAAGGGCCTTTTGTGCAGACTCCAAACCTTCTATACGCTTCACAGACATAGCTGCTAAAGTGCATTTTATTGCGTGTGCCTGCACGACGACAAACCAATCGGAGTGCGAAAAATAACCATCAATATTATTTAGGATAAGCTCATAATCTTTTGAGGCTGTATCGGGTGTAAACTTACCTAAGAATTTTTCGAAAAGCCCTAATACGTCCTTGTCTCTTTGGGTGCCGAACTTATGAACTAAATTTCGGTGTGATTCTAATTCAGCGTCCACTAAAGTGGAGTCACCAGTAAATATTACGTCGTATAGTGCAGTGCGACTTGCTTCAATTTGCTTCGAAGGTGGCAGTTCCGATTTAGGGTTTGTGTCTGAGGCAGTTTTAGAAACTACTAAATTCTGCGTCTCAATCATTTCCGCTAAAGATATGGCACGTTCTTGAATTTTGTCATAATCCAGTGTTTCCGCATGTGCCGTTGCGGACATAAACGTTGCTAGTGTCAACGTTAGATGCCTAATATTACGGCAAGGTGCCAAATATTTTTTATGCCATGACATAATCAGAGCAATGACTAGGCATCAACCGTTAACAAATAGTACTAACAAGGCATAAAGAAACCCGCTTTAAGCGGGCTGTCTGTCACATCGGTTATGGTTGGTTTTATAAAATGATGATTGGGCCACGCATGACTAATCCCTAAAAATTTTAAAGGGGATGCAGTATTGCTTCCCCCATACTTTCATTTAACAGGATTTGTTAAGGTTTTAGCAAGGATAAAAAACAGGGTTTGGGACAGAATTTTTGGGAACTCTGTGAAAAATCAAATAATTTCATATGGTTAACGGATTGTTGTTAAAATTAACACAATCTTAAGATTAGTTAAATTGTTGAATTTTCATCTATTTCCGAATGATATTCGGAAAACAGGCTGTTTTCGGCGATTTTCGCTTTGCTAGTTGATTGTCTTGATTCTGATAATCAAGTGCTTTTTATCAGGCTAAAATAAGGTTAGGCGGTCAATATGGACAGTTTTGGATGGTTTTCGCTTCTCCCGCCTTTATTGGCGATTGGGCTCGCGCTTTGGACGCGGCAGGTCTTTATCTCGCTTGCGGCGGGTTTGTGGCTGGGTTTTGTGATTATGGCCGGTTGGAACCCGATCGTGGGCACCTTTGACACGATTGACGGCATAGTCCGGGTCTTTGACAGCCCAGGCAATACGCGAATTGTCCTTTTGACCTTGGTTATTGGGGCCTTGATTGCCCTGATTCAACGATCCGGCGGCGTTGCGGGCTTTGTCAGGCGGTTGATCGCAATGCTGGAACGCCTCAGCGATCAAGCAGGCCGCAAAGGGCAGCGCAAATTGGTGGAACTATTGGCTTTAGTCACTGCGCTGCTTCTATTCGTAGAGAGCAATATCTCGATCCTGACAGTCGGCACCGTTTACCGCCCGGTGTTTGACAAGCTGGGTATCCCGCGTGAGAAGCTGGCCTATATTACGGATTCCGGCTCCGCCCCATCCTGCATCCTTTTGCCGATCAATGCATGGGGGGCCTATTTGATCGGCCTGATCGCGGCGCAAGGCCTGACCAACCCTGTAGGGCAGCTTGTGAATGCGACATTATATAATTTCTATCCGATGATCGTGATTATCATGCTTGTCTTCGTTATCATGTCCGGGCGGGATATTGGCGAGATGAAACGGGCTGAGCTTCGCGCAAAAGAGACCGGCAAGTTAACCCGGGACGACGCGCAATTGATGATGGGGGATGAAACGACCTCGATCCCTGCCAAGGAGGGCGCGCCGCTTCGGGCTCGCAATATGCTTATCCCCATTGCGGCTATGGTTTTGCTTATGATTGTTTTCCTGATCATGACAGGTGAGGGCGATACAATCCTAGCCCGCATGTTTAGTGGCTCTGGCTCCAAGGCCGTGATCTATGCCGCCAGCATTGCTGTTCTCCTCGCTATGGTTCTTTATAAAGCGCAAGGCGTGATGGGCATTCGCGAGAGTTTCGAGCAGGCCTTGAAAGGCATAAGCGGCATGGTCTCTCTGGCCATTTTAATGGTGCTGGCATTGGCGCTGGGCGCGCTGTGCAAAGATCTGGGCACAGGACAATTTGTGGCGGAAACTGCCAAGGGCTTTATCAGTCCCGCGCTTGTGCCGGCGCTTATTTTCCTGATCGCCTGTTTTGTGTCTTTCTCAACAGGGACCAGTTGGGGCACATTCGCTGTTATGCTGCCCATTGCCGTACCGCTGGCCACGGGCATGGACACAAATGTCAGCCTGGCGATTGCGGCCGCTATAGGCGGGGGCGTGTTCGGCGATCATTGCAGCCCGACCTCTGATACGTCGATCATCACCTCCATGGCCACGGCGAATGACCATATTGATCATATCAGAACGCAGCTGCCCTATGCCCTCATCGCGGGCGGGCTCACGACATTGCTATATCTGATTTTAGGAGCCGTCGGTGCTTAGATTTATCGCAATCATATCATTCCTTACTATAAGCCCGCTGGCACAGGCAAAAATCGGCACGCCGGACCTTTTTTCCGGGCAGTGGGTCAATGACAGAGACAGCGCCGTAACCTTTCGCGTCACGGACGGGCTGCTGTCAGGCTATTACCAAACCGCCTTGGGGCAGCCGGATAAATCACAAAAATTCCCGCTGACAGGTTTCGCCGAAGGTGACCAAATCACCTTTACAGTCAATTTCAAAGGCTATGGCTCTATGACAAGCTGGACAGGACAAATGACCGAAGACCAGGACGGAGAGCCATATATCCGCACGCTTTGGAATCTTACCCGCGATGTGCCGGATGCCGAAGAAGCGGATGATATGTGGGGCTCTATCACATCGGGTGCGAGCGATTTCCGGCGCGTAAAAGCCAAGTCGCCTTAATCCACCAGATTATCCCAAAACGTCTTTGCCTTATCAAAGAAGTTGCGGCTTTCGGGGCTGACTTCATGCCCGCCTTCGGCGGCAAATTCTTCGAGCAATTCGCGCTGGCGTTTGTTTAGCTTGGACGGCGTTTCCACGGCGATTTCCATATACATGTCGCCGCGTTGCGGACTGCGCAGCACGCTCATGCCTTTGCCTTTCAGGCGCATGCGCTTACCGGACTGACTGCCTTCAGGGATCTTAATTTTAGAACGCCCGCCATCAATGGTCGGGACTTCAATTTCACCGCCCAATGCCGCTGTCGTCATCGGCACGGGCGCACGGCAAAACAGGTTCGCCCCGTCACGTTCAAACAGATCATGCGGCTTGACTGACACAAATATGTAAAGATCGCCGCGCTGGCCTTTCCCGCGGGGGGCGGCATCGCCCTGACCTGACAAACGGATACGTGTGCCGTCTTCAACACCCGCCGGGATAGACACATCCAGCTCGGTTTGCTGTCGGACGAGCCCTTGGCCGTCACATTGACGGCAGGGATCGGTGACATATTCCCCTTGTCCGCCGCATGTGGTGCAAGGCCGTTCCATAGTAAAGAAACCCTGTTGCGTGCGCATACGACCAGAGCCGCCGCATGTATGGCATGTATCGATCGTCGCGCCGGGTTCCGCGCCCATGCCGTCACACCGATCACAATCTTCGGCGATCGGTACGGTGATATCTATGTCTTTTCCGCGAAAAGCATCTTCTAGAGTGATGTCCATTTCATAGCGTAAGTCGGATCCGCGCTGCACTGTCTGGTGTCTGCGGCCACCGCCGCCTCCGCCTCCGCCAAACATATCGGCGAAACCACCGCCGCCTGCGCCGCCAAAAATCTGGCTGAAAATATCGCCAAAATCCTGAAAGCCGCCTGCGCCGCCCATGCCGCCTTGCTCGAAAGCGCGGTGGCCCATACGGTCATAGGCAGCGCGTTTTTGATCATCAGACAGGATGCCGTAAGCTTCATTGAGCTCTTTGAAACGCGCTTCAGCCGCAGGATCATCAGGGTGCCGGTCAGGATGACATTCCATCGCTTTCTTGCGAAAGGCGGATTTCATCGTCTTGGCATCGGCGCCTTTATCCACGCCCAGAACGTCATAATAATCGCGTTTAGACATAGTGGTCAGATTCCCCGAATGGCCGGATTGTTGGGCAGTGTCATAGACATAAAAAGACGGCCCTGAAAGAGGGCCGTCTTAAGTATAGATTTAGGACTTGTCGTCTTCGACGTCTTCGAACTCGGCGTCAACAATGTCGTCATCGTCATCAGCACTATCCGCCGCCGCAGCCGCTTCGGCGTCATCACCGGACTGGTTCTCATAAATGGCAGAGCCCATCTTCATCAGAGCCGCAGACAGAATATCTGTCTTGTCTGTGATGTTGGCTGTGTCATCAGAGTCCTTTAAGCCTTTCAGCTCTTCAATCGCGCCTTCAATCTCGGCTTTCAAATCCGCATCGACCTTGTCCTCATGCTCTTTCAGAGCTGTTTCGGACTGGTGGATGGCTGCCTCGGCCTTGTTGCGGGCTTCGGCCAGCTCGCGGCGGGCCTTATCCTCATCGGCATTGGCTTCCGCGTCGCGGATCATGGACTCGATATCATCATCGGACAGACCGCCAGAGGCCTGGATACGGATTTGCTGCTCCTTGCCCGTCGCCTTGTCCTTGGCTGACACATTGACGATACCATTGGCATCAATGTCGAAAGTCACTTCGATTTGCGGCATGCCGCGCGGGGCAGGGGGAATACCGACCAGATCAAATTGACCCAGAAGTTTGTTGTCGGCGGCCATTTCACGTTCACCTTGGGAGACGCGAATGGTCACAGCAGACTGGTTGTCCGCCGCTGTGGAGTAGACCTGTGATTTCTTGGTTGGAATGGTCGTATTCCGGTCGATCATGCGCGTAAATACACCGCCTTCGGTTTCGATCCCCAGAGACAGAGGCGTAACGTCAAGCAAGAGAACATCTTTAACATCCCCTTGCAGAACGCCCGCTTGAATGGCTGCGCCCATAGCGACAACTTCATCCGGGTTCACACCTTTATGCGGTTCCTTACCGAAGAAGTCTGTCACAGCTTTTTGCACGGCCGGCATACGGGTCATACCTCCGACCAATACAACATCGTCGATTTCACCCGCTTTAAGGCCCGCATCTGCGAGGGCTTTTTTACAAGGCGCGATGGTGCGTTTGATAAGATCAGCGACCAGAGTTTCCAGCTTGGCGCGGGTCAGCTTCATGTTCAAATGTTTCGGGCCGGACGCATCCGCCGTGATGAATGGCAGGTTCACTTCATAAGTCGAAGCAGAGGACAATTCCTTCTTAGCCTTCTCAGCTTCCTCACGCAGGCGCTGAAGGGCCAGTTTGTCAGATTTCAGATCAATGCCATTTTCTTTTTTGAACTCATCGGCGAAATATTCAACAATCCGCATGTCAAAGTCTTCACCGCCAAGGAATGTATCACCATTGGTGGCTTTTACTTCAAAAACGCCGTCACCGATTTCGAGGATGGATACGTCAAATGTACCGCCGCCAAGGTCATAAACGGCAATCGTCTTACCGTCCTGCTTGTCCATACCATAGGCCAACGCCGCAGCAGTTGGTTCGTTGATGATCCGCAAAACTTCCAATCCGGCAATCTTACCGGCATCCTTTGTGGCCTGACGTTGCGCGTCATTAAAATAGGCTGGAACTGTAATGACAGCTTGCGTTACGGGCGCGCCAAGGAAATCTTCTGCGGTCTCTTTCATTTTCGTCAGCGTCATGGCTGAAATTTCGGACGGGGACAGGGCCTTATCGCGACCCTGAACATAGGCGTCGCCGCCTTTGCCTTTGACAATCTTGTAGGGCACCAGCTTGGCGTCTTTCTTGACAGCCGGATCTGTGAAAGGACGGCCAATCAAACGCTTGACGGCATAATAAGTGTGATCCGGGTTTGTGACGGCCTGACGGCGGGCGGTCTGGCCGATCAGGCGTTCGCCATCATCTGTAAAGGCCACAACTGACGGGGTTGTGCGTGCGCCTTCGCTGTTTTCGATGACGCGGGCTTTGTCGCCATCCATGACGGCGACACATGAGTTCGTTGTACCTAAGTCGATACCGATAACTTTAGACATTATATAGTCTCCATATTTTGGGGCCTAACAGCACCCCCAATGCGTTAAATTCTGCAAAGGCTCCGATCCCGGCAAATTGCCCGGGCGGCACCCGTTGAGCCCGATATGGGAGGCAAATTCAGCCCTTCAAGGGGCAAAGGCGTAGAATCTTCACATTTTTATCATCGCTGCCTGACTCGTTTTTGACAGGGAAATAAGCCGTAATGCGCCCTTGCACCCCATAGGGCTTTCGCCTATAGGACGCGCGCATCTCGCGGCGGGCTCTTCAAGGCACGCCGCTTTGCACTTTAATAGGCCCGGATTGGCTGGGCCAGACCGCAGGATACAACCTGTCGGCCGGAAGCATATATTAAGGAAACCTATCATGAGCGCAGCTCAAGACACCCTCACTCCATCCACTGATGATTTTGCTGCCATGTTCGAAGCGAGCGTGGAATCAAACCCTATGAAAGAAGGCTCCGTTATTAAGGGCCTGGTCACCGGTCTTGAAAAAGACACTGTGATTGTCGATGTCGGCTTGAAAACAGAAGGCCGCGTCCCGCTAAGAGAATTTTACGTCCCTGGCCAAACTGACGAAGATAAAGTCAAGGTCGGCGACGAAGTCGATATTTACCTTGAGCGTATTGAAAATGCTCTGGGCGATGCTGTTCTGTCGCGCGATAAAGCCCGCCGCGAAGAAAGCTGGATCAAGATGGCCGCGTTCCATGAAAAAGAAGAGCCTGTAACCGGCGCGATTGTTGGCCGCGTTAAAGGCGGCTTTACGGTTGATCTAGGCGGTATCAATGCTTTCTTGCCGGGCTCGCAAGTCGATATCCGCCCGGTACGCGACATTGGACCTCTGATGAACCAAGATCAGCCATTCATGATCCTGAAAATGGACCGGGCTCGCGGGAACATCGTTGTCTCTCGCCGGGCCATCCTCGAAGAGAGCCGCGCCGAGCAGCGTGCAGAGCTCGTGGGTCAGCTCCAAGAAGATGAGACGCGCGAAGGCGTTGTCAAAAACATCACCGATTATGGTGCCTTCGTTGACCTTGGCGGTATTGATGGTCTGCTCCATGTAACTGATATGAGCTGGCGCCGGGTTTCCCACCCGTCACAGGTTCTGGCGGTTGGCGATACAATTCAGGTCAAGATCATCCGCATCAACCCTGAAACACAACGTATCAGCCTCGGCATGAAGCAGCTGCAGGAAGATCCATGGACGATCGCATCTGCCAAATATACGGTTGGGTCACGTCACAAAGGGACTGTGACTAATATCGCCGATTATGGTGCCTTTATCGAGCTGGAAGAAGGTGTTGAAGGTCTGGTTCACGTCTCTGAAATGTCTTGGACGAAGAAGAATGTTCATCCGGGCAAAATCGTCTCGACGTCTCAGGAAGTTGATGTTGAGGTTCTGGAAGTCGATGAGGAAAAACGCCGCATCTCTCTCGGGATCAAGCAGACACAAGACAATCCTTGGGACAGCTTCTCTGATAAGTTCCCAGTTGGCTCTACGATCAAAGGTGAAGTTCGCTCCGTCACAGAATTCGGACTGTTTATCGGTTTGGATGGTGACATTGACGGTATGGCGCATTTGTCTGATTTGTCATGGGACAAATCCGGTGAAGACGCGTTGCAAGACTATAAAAAGGGCGATGTTGTTGAGGCCAAGATCCTTGAGGTCGATATCGAGAAAGAGCGTATCAGCCTCGGTATAAAGCAATTGTCCAAAGACACGGGTGCCGGTGCCGGCGGCGTACGCCGCGGGGCGACTGTCACTTGTACAGTGACGAATGTTCAGACGGCCGGACTGGATGTGACCTTTGGTGATGAAAACGAGCACACATCCTTCATCCGCAAAGGTGATTTGTCACGCGAGCGGTCTGAGCAGCGTCCAGAGCGTTTTGCCGTCGGTGACAAGGTTGACGCCATGATCACACGCGTGGCGAAAGGCCAAGCGTCACTCTCTATCAAGGCGCTGGAAATTGCTGAAGAGAAAGAGGCTGTCGAGCAATATGGGTCTGCCGATTCCGGTGCGTCATTGGGCGATATCCTTGGCGCAGCGCTGAAAGGCGACGAATAAGCCTGATTTAGCCAAAAATTAACCATAAAAGGCCCTGAAATCGTTACGGTTTTGGGGCCTTTTTTGTGAAGTCGATATGAATAAGAGTTGACGCCCAAGGGCGAAATTTGCTTTATAGTCAACATGTTGCGTTCTGAACTCATTGACATCCTGCATGAGGAAAACCCGCATTTGACGCGCAAGGACGTTGAACGCGTCGTCGCCGTCGTCCTCGAATCCGTCACCCAAACCCTAGAACGCGGTGCCCGTGTCGAGCTTCGCGGCTTCGGGGCTTTTTCTGTCCGGCATCGTCGCGCGCGCTCTGGACGCAATCCGCGTACGGGCGAAGATGTTTTTGTTCCGGAAAAACATGTGCCCTTTTTCAAGGCTGGTAAAGAGCTTCGCATCAAAATTGACGAATCCGTTTAGGGTTCAATTTACACCCGTTTGATTGACGACAAGGCGTTGCTGTGCATATTCATGCTCAGTTCGCATTTGGGCGAATCACATTCTAAAGGGGGAATAAATCATGGGAATGATTTCCGAATTTAAAGAGTTTGCCATGAAGGGCAACATGATGGACATGGCCGTCGGCATCATAATGGGTGGTGCGTTTGGGACTGTTATTAAATCACTCATCGAAGATGTTATCATGCCTGTCATCGGACATTTCAGTGGCGGTCTGGATTTCAGTTCAAAAAAGATTGTGCTGACACCAGCACAAACTGACGCGGCTGGAGCGGTCATTGAGGGCACAGGTTCTGCGATTAGCTATGGGTCTTTTATCAATGCAATGATCGCGTTTCTGATTTTGGCATGGGTTCTGTTTATGTTGATCAAAGGCATGAACAAAGCTAAAAAAGCAGAAGAAGAAGCGCCAGCGGCTCCGCCGGCTAATGAAGTGCTTCTGGCTGAAATTCGCGATCTTCTTGCGAAAAAATAATTTCATACAGATATGATTTTGAGCCCGCCAGACATGGCGGGCTTTTTTTGTGCCGCCATCTATTCTAGAGTGATTAAGATTGGGG
This sequence comes from Hellea sp., assembly GCA_020631215.1. GTDB lineage: Bacteria > Pseudomonadota > Alphaproteobacteria > Caulobacterales > Maricaulaceae > Litorimonas. The sequence continues at coordinate 69,152 of JAHDHS010000008.1, forward strand.
GTATCATGAAAAAGATATTTTTGGCTGTCATAGGTTTGTTGGCTGTGTTGGCAGCCTATTTGCTCGCTTGGCCTGTTCCAATTGATCCGGTTCCGTGGCAGCCGCCGATTAATCGCGGCTATGTCGGGGATTTTAAGCCAAATACTGATTTGGCGGATTTGGAACGCATCGCCATCGGCGATATACATGGCCCCGAAGATATCGTTATCCAGAATGGTTATGCTTATGTCTCTTCTCAGGAAGGCAAGATCATCCGCATCGACCTTTCGAATCTGGCCCATGAGGATTTTGCTGATACCAAGGGTTCGGCTTTGGGTTTGGAATTTGATGCGTCGGGTAATTTGATCATTGCCGACGCCTATCGCGGCCTTCTTTCTGTCGGCCCGGATGGTCACGTCACGACCTTGACGAATGTAGTGGACGACACACCGATTCTTTACGCAGATGATTTGGATATTGCCGATGATGGGGTGATCTATTTCTCTGATGCCTCGACCAAATTTGGCGCTGAGGCGGCGGGCAGCACCATGGCGGGGAGCCTTTTGGAAATACTTGAACATGGCCGAACAGGCCGGCTGCTGGCTTATGACCCCAATAGTGGCCAGACACGGGTTATCAGAAATGGTTATGCCTTTTCCAATGGCGTGGCGATTCATCCTGACGGTGACATTCTGGTCAATGAGACTGGCGAATATCGTATCCTGAAAGTCAACCCTAAGACGGGCAAACAAACCGTCTTTATCGATAATCTCCCGGGATTTCCGGATAATATCAATCGCGGGCCTGATGACACCTTCCTGGTGGGTATCGTGAGCAAGCGGTCTGATTGGATCGATGAAAATGCCCAAAACATTTTGGCGCGTAAGATTGCCCTGCGTTTGCCCGAAGCCTTTCGCGCCAAGGCAGTTGATTATGGTTTTATCATCCAGCTCGACGCGAATGGTTCGGTATTGCGCACATGGCAAGACCCCGATGCAGGCTACCCGGCGACGACGGGCGCGATTATGCATGACGGCTATTTATATGTGTCCAGCTTGACGGCGCCTGATTTGGGCCGCAAGAGACTGGTGCAATAGATAAGGAGACCTTCATGCGCCAAGCCTTCAAGATCATTCTCATGATCCTATCACTCATACCACTTTTCTTTGCGGTGACGGGATTGCTTGGCGGAGCCGCGCAATTTGGCGATACAGTATCTGCACCGCTGGATAATCAATTTCGCTATCTGTCTGCATTCTATTTGATCCTATTTTTGCTGATCTGGTATGTGCTGGCCAATATTGAAGAGCGCGGTACGGTCTTAAGACTGGCTATAGTAGCTATCTTCATTGGCGGCCTCGCGCGGCTATATTCATATGTGAATGTGGGAACGCCTGAGCCGATACAAATGGCCGGCATGTTTCTAGAGCTGGGATCGCCTCTGATTGCGCTGTGGCATAGAATAATCGTGAATAATCCAAAATACGGGAAAATAGCATGAGAAAAGAATTTGACGTCGTCATCTATGGCGCAACTGGATTTACAGGTCGCTTGGTCGCGGAATATCTGGAAAAGGAATATGGCGGCGATTTGCGCTGGGCCATGGCCGGACGCTCGGAAGAGAAGCTGAAATCCGTCAGAGACGAGATGGGCGTCTCTGATGATGTGGCGTTGATTGTGGCCGACTCCAACAATCCGCAAAGCTTAAGCGATATGTGCGCAAGTACCAGAGCTGTTGTCACAACGGTCGGGCCATATCAGCTTTACGGTGAACCCCTGGTCAAGGCTGCGGTTGAGACCGGAACGGATTATGTCGATCTCTGCGGGGAACCGGCCTGGATGAAAGATATCATCCGCGACTATGACGATCAGGCCAAGCAAAGCGGCGCGCGGATCGTGCTGTCCTGCGGCTTTGACTCCATCCCCTTTGATCTGGGCGTCTATCATTTGCAGCAACATGCCAAGGATGTTCAAGGTGAGCCTTGCGGCCGCGTGCGCGGACGTGTGCGCAAAATGAAAGGCACTTTCTCGGGCGGCACGGCCGCCAGTTTTATGGAAACTATGAAACGCGCCGGACAGCAGCCCGAAGTTCTGGACTGGCTGAAAGACCCCTTTACGCTTGTGCCCGGTTTTGACGGCCCGCCGCAACCGCCCGGACATAAGCCAATCCATGAAGAGGATTTGGGCAGCTGGTCTGCGCCGTTCATCATGGCGTCGATCAATACCAAAAATATACACCGCTCCAACGCTCTGATGGATCACGCCTATGGTCAGGATTTTGTCTATGATGAAATGATGCTCACTGGCTCCGGGGAACAGGGGGAGCAAATCGCGCAAGGCATCGCCAAGGGCAATGCGTTTGGTGACAACCCGCCCAAGCCGGGTGAGGGGCCTTCCAAAGAAGAACGCGAGACCGGGTTTTATGACGTGCTGTTCATTGGCGACGGAAAAGACGGGCCGATCATGGCGAGCGTCAAAGGGGATAAGGATCCGGGTTATGGGTCGACCTCCAAAATGATTGCCGAGGCGGCTTTATGCCTCGCGCAAGATATCAGCCATGATGAAACCCCGGGCGGAGTTTACACGAGCGCCCCCGCCATGGGCAGCAAGCTGATTGACCGTCTGCAAAATCATGCCGGCCTGACTTTTGCGATTGAGTCATAAATCCTAAAAGAATAACCCGCCCCTCAAATTGAGAGGCGGGCCCACTCCTCGGGGAGAGGAATATTTATCCGGGCCTTAGTTTCCGGACTGGTTGGTAATTTGGGCCATACGCACAGTCAGGGCGGCCTTATTGGCCGAGGCGACATCATTATCCGGCTTCAAATCAAGCGCTGCCTGACAGGCCTCGCCGGCTTTCTCCAGCTCGCCCAACATCGCGTAGGACGCGCAAATATTGGACTGCGCCACAGAGGCCCGCGAAGAGGACAGACCTTTGCGCAGTGCCTGCTGGTTCAAGCGGACAGAGCGTTCATAGTCGCCTTTCTTAAAGGCCTTTACGGCTACGCGCACGGCCGGGTTGGTGGTCCGTTCAACGTTAAAGCTTTGACTGGTCTCTCCGGCAAAGGCGGCGGGGGACAGGGCGATGGCTGCAGCGGTGGCACCCGCTAACACCAAATTTTTCATTGTTTTAGTCATCTCGATCTCCTTTCGTGTGACAATTTTCACCTAACAATAAACAAAAAAGAATGAAATTGACAAAATCAGAACATATGCTATTCACAATCGTATGAAGCACTGGTCTGATTATCCAATTTTGTTGGCAGTAGCCGAAACGGGCAGCCTCACCGCCGCCGGCAAAAAGCTCGGCATGAGCCAACCCACAGTCGGGCGGCGCATCCGCGCCCTCGAAGATCACTACGGCACGCCGCTCCTCAAACGTGAAGAGGGCGGCCTTGTCCCGACCCGCTTTGGCGTCTCTATGCTGGATCATATTACGCGCATGCAGGAAGAGGCGGATGCGATTGAACGCTCCTCGGCGACTTTGGACCATTCTCTGGCGGGCGTCGTGCGTCTGTCCGGAACCGAAGGCGTTGGCACAATGTGGCTGCCAAAAGTTTTGCAGGTCTTTCGCGAGGATCATCCCGATATTCAATTTGATCTGGGCATTGGGTTTCGCAGTTTTAACCTGGCCCAAAGAGAGGCCGATATCGCCCTGCGCTGGAGCAGCCCCGGAGATCAGAACAGCCTGATCGCCCGTAAAGTGGCCTCTGTCACCTTTGGCATGTTTGCTTCGGCATCCTATGTCCAGCGCCGCGGCATACCGCAAACGCTGGAGGAATTGCGTGAACATGACGGCGTGTCCCTGACGATTATGGACGGGCAGTCGCTGTGGAAACATGATAATTATGACAAGGCGGATTACATCCCCAAGCGCATGGCGTTTCAAACGGATTCCGTCTGGGCCTATGATGAAGCCATCGCAAATGGGTTCGGGATTGGTATGCTGCCGCTCTGTAACAGCTGCGCCTGTGAGCGGGACAGCTTTGTCCGTATTTTGCCGAATGTCCAACATCAAGAGGCCCTCTATCTGGTCTCGCATGAGGATTTGCGGCGCAGCCAGCGCATTCGCGCGGTATATGATTTTCTGGCAGAGGCTTTTCGCGAAGACACGGATTATTTCCTTAATGGGGGTGTGTCAAAATTCATAGGCGACATCGGCCACCACACGCGCTTAATTGCGGCGGAATAACACCCCGCAAAGGCCGGACAGCCATGGCAGATAAAAATATTGATTTCGGATTTGAGGACATTCCCGAATCCGAAAAAGTGACCCGTGTCAAAGGCGTCTTTGACGCGGTCGCGGGCAATTACGATTTGATGAATGACGCGATGAGCGTCGGTATCCACCGCGTCTGGAAAAACCTGACCATCACCAAACTTAATCCGCAACCAGGAGAGGCTTTGCTCGATGTGGCGGGCGGCACAGGGGATCTTGCGCGCCGCTTTATCACCGCCGCCGATGAGGTCAGACAGCGCCGGGGCGGAGAGCGGGCCAGCGCCGTCATCTGTGACATTAATGATGAAATGCTGCTGGCCGGTATTGATCCGCGCAAAGACACAGATATGGATTTGACCCGGATTTGCGGCAATGCCGAAAAACTGCCCTTCGAAGATGCGCGCTTTGATGTGGTCACTATTGCCTTTGGGATTCGCAATGTCACAGACCGTGATGCCGCGCTGCGGGAATTTTACCGCGTGCTGAAACCCGGCGGGCGTTTGGGCGTGCTGGAATTTTCGACCCCGCCGGCGGAATGGCTGCGCAAATTTTATGACGCTTATTCTTTCAATGTCATCCCGCGTCTGGGACAGGTGATCGCCGGCGATAAGGACAGCTATCAATATCTGGTCGAATCCATCCGCCGCTTCCCGCGTCAGGAACCTTTCGCTGAAATGGTCAATGCCGCCGGTTTCGCTCAGGTCAACTGGCAAGACTATTCCGGCGGCATTGCCTGCCTGCATACAGGCTGGAAGATTTAAGCGGTTCTCTGAACCCATCCCGGCCCTTTCTTTTTGCTGTGCAATGACATCTCTTTCTCTGTCATCCCGGAGGAGGCCCAAGGCCGACATCCGGGACCTCTTAACTGTTTGCGGGTCAAGAGGTCAGCCGTAAACGGCCGCTTGTGCGGGATGACAGTGTTTTTAATTTGGGTTATTAAATCGGCGGTCTGTCTATGGGCGGGGCATGGCCTGTGGGGGGGAAGCCGCCATCCGGGGATGGGGCGTAGCCGCTGCTGAAAGCGGGCCTGGGACTGATTTCATCCGGTGTGACTTCCAGCGGTAAGAACCGCATTTCATAACGGCGGGTGACTTTGGGTTCGGTGGGATTTGTTGGCGCCTTGGGTTTGCGCTTGGGCGGGTTTTCCATGGGGCCTGTCTTGATGACGGCGAGGCGGTAGTGACCATTGCGGTCTGTTTTGGGCTGCCATTTGCAAGGGGTCTTGCGGGGATAGGATTTCGCGGGCTTGTCAAAGTCCGGCATGGGGACATCCGCATAAGGATCAGGGCGGTTACGATTGGCGCGCTCGATCATCGCCCCGCGCCTGCGACGCTCCCACAGAACCATAGCCACTTTCCCGCCCAGATCATATCTGACTTGTTTGCGTAGGTCCGGGCTGTGTTTCAACGCCTCGCGCCGCTCATAAAGACGAAACTTGTAATTCATCCGCGTCATGCGCCGGACATATCTCTGCATCTGGGCGGCATATTTCAAAACCAGTTTCAAATCCGACCCCGCCCCTTCGATAAGGCGCAGATAGGTCATAATCATCACGTCCATGACCCGGGTGATATAGTCCGTTAGGGACAAAGCCTCCGCATCAGCCTCGATATGTGTCTCATCTCTCACCCCCAAAACCCTCCCACAGAAATTGAGGATGAGGATATAAATGGATGATTATTTTATAAGCGGTTGAAAAGGCATAGGGAAATTTGAGGGAAAATGTGGAAAGAAATCGAAACGGTTCGGCGGCCTACTAGGATGGTTTGTGCGGCGTGCCTTGCGACGAGCTGGATTTTCTAGTTTTGCGCCCGCCTAAAATGAATTCATCATCATGAGCCATACAATGACTATAGCAGATTTTGGCTGCAGAGTCTTTGAGGTAAAGAAGGCGTAAATTACAGGCTTCGGAGACGGTCTGGCGTTAGCCAGATAAATCATTCCGGGGGAATGATTTTAGGCGCAGAAGGCCACGGCAGTGGTAGAATAAAAAGGGGGGCCATAAAATAAGTCGTAATTATAGAACTTTAGCGTCGAAGTGGGCCACAAAGCACGCTTCGCTTTATCTTGCTCTACAACTTTTTTTGCCCTTTTCCCGATAACTCCTCTAAAAAATCATCACAATTCTTCAAAGCTTCTTCGTTATTTTTTTTAATCAATACTAATTTTCTCACTTTATCGATAGCGTCAATGATTAGCTTGCGTTCAATTAGGTTTCTCCGTCCCAAGACCCCAAGGCCAGAAGTCATGGAGTATAAGACCTCAACACTGTTAGATCTAGAAAGTCTTGACATAATTTCAGGGAAAGATTCGGATAGATGCATACGAACTGTACATGCGTCTATCGCAAAAAATGCAATATCATCATCGTCTGATGATATTAACTTTAGAGCAGCAGACTTAATCTCTTCGGGATTATTTCTGCCGCGTCCTGAATCTGACGCAACCTTCATAGCAAATTGAAGATGGTCACCCTCGGCCAGCATTTCTTCTAATGCCCTAATGAGTTCATCGGGGTCATCCTTTTTTCTTTTCTTGAAAAAATTGAAAGTCACTTAATTACCTAAAGCTTTGTTCATACGTTTAATAGCCTGATCAGGGCTTTTTGACAAAGACGACCTGGCTTGTATTAGCTAAAGCGCTTGATATTTGTGATTTAAAAATTCTTCAAATAGCTGGAAAAAATTATCTAAAGCATCAATGTCGTCAACTGAATGAAACAATATTATTTGAGACCAAGATTGGCTGGATTGAATTTTGAATCTTTCAGGTATCCAGTCTGTAAACTGGCTCCATGTTTCTATACCTTTTGTCTCTGTTCCCTTGGCGTACAGCCAGCCATCAATAAATGCCTTTAATTGAAAAATAGAACGACCCCCAATATACATTGGTGTGCGCTCTCTTATTTTTAAAACTAAATCAATGATGTTTTTCTCGTCGTTCATTTAAAAATCCGTAACTTCAATTGACAGATCGTTAAGAGGTGTGTGAAAATCCGCTTTCCAATCTTCAAATGAGATACCTTTCTTGTGTATGTTATCATAAACTTTTCCATCGACCATAATAGCTTTATGTTTACCATTGGTAGAAATCAATTTACCTGCTGTATCACTCCATATGTGCCCATTAATTCTATTTGCTGAAGAAGTGCTCAAATTGATAATTTCTCCGCTGTAATTATTTTGCTTTAAAGCGGAAACAAGTGCATCTGAACATTCCATACACTTGAAATTATCGAATTGTGAAGTTACTCTAAAGGCAATTTCATCAATTAGTCCGGATCTAGAAGCAGTTAATGTTGCTCCCGTGCCTAATGAACCGGTCAAGGTTGCACCTTCCATCCCAGGAACAAGGCCTGCGAGCCCCTCAGCAAATGCAACTGGACCAAGAGCATTATATGCATAAATGCCGCCCGAAATCGATAGAGCTGTGGCGGCCGCCGTTCCTTGCAGAGTTAAAGCTAATTTGGTTGCTTGAGAAGAATGATTTGTTCCTTTTTGTGCATCATTCACCGCAACTTGAGCTAACGCAGTTGGAGGATAGTGGCTGACTTGCATTCCATCTGGATCAATCATATTCACCGGATCATTCATCGTATAAGCATAACGATTGAAGTAACCGGGATTTCCTCCACTGCCAACAAACCCGACCGGATCCACGCTCAAAAACCTCCCGATCACCGGATCGTAGTATCTTGCCTGCATGTAGTTCAGGCCTGTGGCTTTGTCTTTGATGTGCTTTGGAGGCGGTTGGCGTAGCCAAATAATCGATCCGGGGGATCGATTATAGATGGAAAAGGCCCCGGCAGGGGCAGTGGTGAAGCCGGGGTGGTTGTCATTGGCGGCGGGGGAGAGCAGGGTTTCGCCGTAAGGGGCATAGGTCTCTCTCCAGAAATGGCCGCCATTTTTATTGGCGGCGACAGAGGCAGAGCCGAGATGATCGTTGTGCATGAAGATGAACGATCCGCTGGCGACCATGCGGGCGAAGACGCCGTTTGGCCCCGGGACATATTCCGTGGTGATCCCGCCGGGCTTTTTGACAAAGACAAGCTGGCCGCTCGCGTCATAGACGTTAAAGATCGTCTGCCCGTCGACTTGGGCCCGCACGCGTTTGAGATTGCCATCATAGATGCGGCGTCGAAATCGATCCG
>JAHDHS010000049.1 GCA_020631215.1 Hellea sp.
TGGTGGAGCCAAGGGGAGTCGAACCCCTGACCTCTTCGCTGCCAGCGAAGCGCTCTACCAGCTGAGCTATGGCCCCAAAAGGAAAGCGCGGACTACAGGCTTGCCGCGCTTTGGTCAAGACAGGAAATACTTAGGATTAAATCTCGATTTCCTCGGCATCGTCATCATCATTCCCATCATCAGGCGGCGGCATTTCATTGTCATCATCATCGACCAAGGCCGCATCTTCATCCTCGTCTTCATCCGTAGAGAAGCCGTCAAAATCTGTACGTTCTTCATCGTCATCGCCGCCAATGATCGCGACGTCATCACCATCGAGCTCCAGCTCTTTGGCTTCCTGCTCTTCTTCGTCGATATCATCTTCATCGATTTCCGCGTCTGTGCTTTCCTCGGCCTCATCCTCATCCTCGACTTGTGACTTTTGCGGCTTCAGAGGGCCCGTCGGGATGGCAGGTTTAATATCCAGCTCCGCCGGATCAAAACTATTTTGACACATGGGGCAGACCGCCGGGTTTTTGGCAAGATCATAAAATTTGGCTTCACATTCAGGGCAGACGCGTTTTGTGCCCAAATCAACTTTTGCCATTCCCAGTCTCCAGCTAAGCAGTCGAAGTTTATCTTGCACATCACAGTGACGTCTGTATGAGCCATAACGCACAAGCCAGACCGCCTATTAGCGGCTGGTTTTGCCAAGTCAACCGGCAATGGAGCCCTTAAGCAGAATGACCCAGAAAACGAGTAGTGTGGCCTCGTCCAATCTTAGCGGAACCGTCCGTGCACCGGGGGACAAATCTATCTCTCACCGCGCCTTGATCCTGGGCGCAATGGCGGAGGGCACGACCCGGATTTCCGGCCTGCTGGAAGGGGCGGACATCATGTCAACGGCGGGTGCCATGAAAGCTTTTGGTGCCAAGATTAAACGCAGCGGCGACGGGATATGGGAGGTCATTGGCTGCGGCGAGGCGGGCCTGCAAAACCCGCAGGGCGATGTTGATTGCGGCAATGCCGGGACGGGCGTCCGCCTGATCATGGGCGCGGCGGCAGGCTACCCGATCAAAGCCCGCTTTACGGGGGACGCATCCCTGTCATCCCGTCCGATGAACCGTATTCTCACCCCTCTTAAGGAGATGGGTATTCACAGCAAAGCCGAACGCGGCGGACGCTTGCCTGTCACTTTAACTTCGGACGGGCAGCTTTCCCCGATCAGCTACGCGCCGCCCCAAGCATCTGCGCAAGTGAAATCCGCGATCTTGCTGGCCGGAATAAACACAACAGGCCTGACGGAGGTGGTTGAAGCGACGCCAACGCGGGATCACACGGAAAACATGCTTCGGGCTTTTGGCGCGGAGGTTACTTCGCGCCCGGAGAAAGGCGGTCAGCGCATCAGCCTTACCGGGCCGGTCCAATTAAAAGCCGCTCAAGTCAATGTGCCGGGGGATCCTTCGTCGGCGGCGTTTCCGATTGTTGCGGCTTTGATCACGCCGGGTTCCGATATCATTGTCGAGAATGTGATGATGAACCCAACCCGGACCGGCTTGTTTGAATGTCTGACTGATATGGGGGGCTTTTTACGCACGGATAATTTCCGCAAATCCGGCGGGGAAGTTATCGCCGATATTCATGTCAAATATTCACGGCTCCGTGGCATCACCGTGCCGCCGGAACGGGCCGCAAGTATGATCGATGAATATCCCATATTAGCCGTCGCAGCCGCTTTTGCACAGGGCGTCACGATCATGGATGACATCAGCGAGCTGCGCGTGAAAGAAAGTGACCGCATCGCGGCGACCATCGCTTTGCTGACGGCCAATGGGGTTGACGCAGAAGAGCTGGAAAACGGCATGAAAGTTCGCGGCAATGGCGGCGCGACTGTGGCGGGCGGCGGGGTGGTGGCGACGCATCACGACCACCGCATCGCCATGAGCGCGCTTATTTTGGGGCTTCAATCCGAGACCGCCATTTCGGTTGATAACGCCTCCATGATCGCAACCAGCTTTCCTACCTTTTTTGACTTAATGCGCAATTTGGGCGCGGAGATTAACGCATGAAATTAATCATCGCCATAGACGGAACATTTGCCAGCGGGAAAGGCACACTCGCTAAACAGCTCGCTGCGCATTATGACTTACCCTATCTGGATACGGGCAAACTTTATCGCGGCATTGGCTATCTGGTCACGCAAGCGGGCATGGATGTTCATAACCCCGAACATGGCGCAGCCATGGCGGAAAAACTGACGCCGGAACTTCTGGCAGACCCGATCCTAAAGAGCGGCGATGTTGCCGTGGCCGCGTCCAAGGTTGCGGTTCATCCTGCTGTGCGCGGGGCGCTGCGGGATTATCAACGAAATTTCGCCAAAAACGGGGCCGTGATGGACGGGCGCGATATTGGCACCGTCATCTGCCCGGACGCCCCCGCTAAGCTCTACGTTGACGCCAAGCCCGAGGAGCGCGCCCGCCGCCGCCACGCAGAGCTTGTCGGCTATGGCGAAGATATCTCTTATGACACGGTCCTGGCGCAGCTGATCGAGCGCGATGAGCGCGATATGAACCGGGCCGAAGCCCCGCTAAAACCCGCCGAGGACGCGCATCTATTAGATACAACAAACCTGTCTATCAAAGCGGCCTTCGAAACAGCCGTAAATATTATCGACGCTATACTCGCGACCAAATAAATTTTGGCCTCCATGCCGAAGTGCGCGCGCGAAAAAGCTTTGGGGGTTTCGCCTCATGAGCTAAAGGGCGCTATGGCAGAAGAGACTCACGTAAAACTCCCGCCGAAGCGGCGCTGGCATGTGCTGGCGCTGATGGTTCTGACATTGATCATGGTCTTGCCCGGCCTTGCCTCACTACCTGTGATCGACCGGGATGAAGCGCGATATGTCCAGTCCAGTGTTCAAATGGCGGAAAGCGGGGACTGGCTGAATATCCGGTTTCAGGATGAAGCCCGAAATAAAAAACCTGCCGGATCCTATTGGGCGCAGACCGTCATGTTAAAAGCCTTATCTTCACCGGATAAGCGGCAAATCTGGGTGCACCGCCTGCCCAGCGCCTTAGCCGCCTTGCTCGCAGTGCTCATGACTTATTTAGGCGCCATACGGATGATTGGACGCCAAGGCGCGCTTTACGCGGCGGGGGCTTTGTCCTTGTCGCTGATATTTGTCTTTGAAGCCCATATCGCCAAGACCGATGCCCTGCTCTGTGCCAGTGCAGCGTCTCAATTCGCCGCTTTGGCGCATTTGCGTCATCCCGGCGAAGCTATCCGGCGATGGGTCTGGGTCTTCTGGCTGGCGATGGGGGCCGGGATTATGATCAAGGGGCCAGTCGTCCCTGCATTGGCCATCATATCGATCATGGGCCTTTGGCTTTGGGAACGGGAGATTCAATGGGCCAAAGGCTTACTGAATATAGCTGCGATACTGGTTTTTCTGCTGATGTGGGTGCCATGGGCCATTGCGATTTATTTGGCCACAGACGGGGCCTTTTTTGCGGAGAGCCTTGGTAAGGATTTCGGCGGCAAACTGATCACGGCACAGGAAAAGCATCCCGGCCCGCCCGGCTATCATCTGGGCGTCATTTGGCTCGCGCTTTGGCCAGGCTGCCTGTTTTTAATCCCGGGACTGACCTATGCCGTCAAAACTGTCCGCAGGGGGCGCGAGGACCGCAGCGCCGTGACCAAGGCCATGCGCTTATGTATGATTTGGGCCATACCTTTTTGGGTGATGATCGAGCTTATGCCGACCAAGCTGCCTCATTACAGCCTGCCGCTTTTCCCGGCTTTATCCATTATGATCGGGGCGGCCGTCACGGCGCTTATGCAAGTCAAGGCGTTCCCCAAGAGCCGCTTTGCGGGCGGCGCATTATTCCTGCTGGCCAGTCTTTTATTGATCGGCGCTTTACTTTTTGCCGCCACGCGCTTTGGGCCGGATGACATGGCCGCGCCAAGTTATGTGATCATAGCTTTGGGTGGCATAGCGGCGCTGACAGCCAGCTTTGCGATATGGATCAACCGGATAAGAATATCGCTCATCAGCGCCGTCATATCAGCCATCATTTTATCGGGCGGGGCCTATAGCTATATCTTGCCGAATTTAACGGACTTACGGATGTCTGAACGCGTCGCCGCAATGTTAGAACCGTCTGATCATGCACAGCTTGTTTCAGTCACCTATTCCGAACCCAGCCTGCTCTTTCACACAGATAAATCTGTGCGCCTGTCCGGGCAAGCCGATCCATTGGATATGGAGGCTTTGCGCAATGGCCGTGTCTTACTGGTGGATCTTCAGTCAGACGAGAAACCGGACTTCATAGAACAGCTTAAGGATCGCGCATCACAGGTTGATTTATGTCTGGAAACATCAAGACCCGTTTCCGGGTTTAACTATAGCAAAGGCGATCCGGTGGAGATTGTCAAAGTCACGGCGCAGCCATGTTTACCCGCGCCTGTCCCGCTTGACGCTAAGTAACTGCCTAGCGCCCGATGATAGCGACGCGTAGGCTCAAATAAGCCGCCCGTCCCATCAGGGCCATCGCCATGAAAGGCGCGGCCAAGGTAGTTAAAAATTTTGAGAGAAAGCCGGGGCGGTAATTCCAGAAATAATAGATGAAGCCCTTCATCTTTTCGAGCTCAACCACCATGGGGGAGACTTTGCTGGTTGACCCATAATGCATCACGCTGGCACTGGGTACGAAGAGGACATCTCCGCCCGCCTGACGCGTGCGGCGGCAAATATCGATATCTTCGACGTGCAAAAAGTAATTCTCATCAAAGCCGCCCACGGCCTCAAATGATGCGCGGTCCATCATCATAAAGGCTCCGCTAACCGTCTCTACAGCAGTCGGCTCGGCAGGCATAGGTTCGGTGTCTTTATGGATGGACTTCAGGCCCGGTAATTTGTGCAGCCCCGTAAAGCTTAGAAAGGCAGAGATCGGTGTCAAAGCGCCGCGTCGTGATCCCCGCTGTTCTTTGCCTTCGACATCACGCAGCAGCCCGCCGGCCAGCCAGGGATTATTCAGGCCTTCCGCGCTGTCGGCCAGCCGTCTGGCCGCGCCCGGACTGATAATCGCATCGGGGTTCAAGAATAGAAGATAATGACCGGTTGCCAGCGAGGCGCCATAATTACAGCCGCGCGCAAAACCAATATTTCCATGACCCTGTATGAAACGTACCCGATTGCGGGTCACAAGAAAACGCGACAGGCGCGCACGGGCACTTTCTGTATTACCATTATCGACAATGATCAGTTCATGGATGTCTTTGTCGTCCAGCACAGCGTGAATAGCCTCGACCAAAGCCGGTCCAGTCATATAGCTGACCATTATCACGCTGATTGGCTTTTTACGAGCTAATCGCGGGAGACTGACAATTTGAGCCACCATCGGAGAGTCCTCTTTCTCCCAACCGGCGAGTCCCATAACGGGCTAACGGGCTGAATGCAAAGGAATCTTTCGTTAAATTTTGGTGACTTAAGCGGAACTCGATTCGTTGTCATTCGCCGAACCCCTTGGAATCAGGGTTAAAATCACAAGTGCAAAGACCGTGCTGCCCCATACATAATCATGCCATAAATTGACTGTGGTTGCGTAAATCAGGACATTTGAGGCCAGCAAACCCGACAGCGCCGCCGCACATAAGGGACTTCCGGCATATTTCAGCGCCTGCTTGATCAGACCTAAGATAAAGGCGCAAAAAAGCAAAACACCAACCAATCCTGTCTCCAACCAGAGCTGAATACCGATATTATGCGGATGAAGGGAGACAATCGCCATATCGTAGCCGGCGGGTGTTTTATAGGTTTCGCTATAGGTTCGAGAGACATCAAACCCATGCCCCAAAAACGGGTTTTGTTTAATTTCCGCCCAGCAATAGGCCCACATGCGAAGCCTGTGGTCCCACGACCCGGGGAGCGAGATTGTTTCACTCGTCAATATTTTTCCGGAGGTTATTCCCAAAATAGGGGCCGCTAAAATCGATAAGACTGCCAATCCGCAAAAGCCCAAAATCGTGGGCCGCGGCCATTTATAAGCCAGCGGCATAACCAAAAGAGTCACACACAAAACCAACCATCCAATTTGCAGCAAGTTGAAATATGCCGCCAACGCCAAAGCTATGACATATAAGGCGATAAGCCCCCAAGCCACATCTCGCCGCAGCGTTTTTAATGCAATGGCTGTGAATGGCGCTGCGAACATCGCGTAGATATAGATGCCGTGGCCGACATTCATCAAAGCGTCATTCTGGCGATGCCCCAAATTTTCATCAGGCTGTATGGGGTCGATCAGAATAGAAAGCCCCCAGCCAGACAATACATCGATCAGCAGTAATCCAGCCGCCATGAGGGACGTGGCCAGAAACAAATGCCGCAGTAATAGCTGTCTCTCCGGCTTTACGGCGTGTAAAGCCAAAGGCGCCCAGACCATAAGGAGCCCGACAGTGATGGCGGTATGGGCATTCGTCCAACCGCCCCTCTGATCAAAGGGACTCCAGAGAACGGTGATATTGGCCCAAACAAATAAGGCTGCCAGCGGCAAAAACCAAAAGACATGCGCCTTCCAGTCAAAATCCTTGCGAGCAATCGCATGTAAAAGCCCCGCCCCGCCCATAAGAACCATGAGCGTTGTAATTAACAACCCGCCCGCATGGGCGGCTGGAGGCATGAGCAAAAAAGCGGTCCATGTGAAGATTAGCGCCAGCCATGTCGAAACGCGCAGCAAATTACGTGCCTAAGCCTGTCTGGCTAAATCCGGCGCTTTGGCTTCTTCGGACAAAGTTTGACAGGCTTCATCCAATGTCAAAATTGTCTGCCCCTGCGAACCAAGACGGCGAAGCGCAAGTTTACTCCCTTCTGCCTCTTTCATACCCACAACGGCAATGATGGGAATCTTGCGATCCGCGGACAATTCGCGGATTTTATAATTGATCTTCTCATTGCGCAGATCGGTTTCAACCCGCAGACCCGCCGCCCGCAATTGAGTGGCGGCTGCCTCGGCATACTCATTGGCGTCGGACGTAATCGTTGCGACAACAATCTGCACAGGCGAAAGCCAGAGCGGAAATTTGCCTGCATAATTTTCGATCAGGATGCCCAGGAACCGTTCAAAGGAACCCAAGACGGCGCGGTGGAGCATAACCGGATTATGTCGTTGATCATCGGCGCCCACATAGCTGGCATCCAGGCGTTCAGGCATATTAGGATCTAACTGTATGGTTCCGGCCTGCCATTCACGGCCGATTGCATCGCGCAGCACAAAATCCAGCTTTGGGCCGTAAAAGGCCCCATCGCCCTCATTCAAAACCACTTCGAGACCTGAGGCTTTAGCCGCAGCCTCAAGCGCGTCTTCGGCGTTGTCCCAATAGGCGTCAGAGCCGACCCGTGTGTCAGGGCGGGTGGAGAAATTAACCTTAACATCATCAAACCCAAGATCAGCATATACGGATTTCAATAATTCCGTGAAGGCTTTCACCTCATCTGTCACTTGCTCCAGCGTACAGAAAATATGGCCATCATCCTGCGTAAAGCCCCTCACGCGCATCAAACCATGCAGAGCCCCGGAAGGTTCATAGCGATGGCAGGACCCAAATTCAGCATAGCGCAACGGCAAATCACGATAGGATTTCTGGCCCTGATTAAAAACCTGAATATGGCAGGGGCAGTTCATGGGTTTAAGCGCGAGAACTTTATCCTCCTCGGCAATTTCCGCGATAAACATATTCTCGCGATATTTTTCCCAATGGCCCGAGGCTTCCCAGAATTTACGGTCCATAAGCTGTGGCGTCTTGATCTCGCGATAGCCATATTCCTTTTGGCGGCGAGACATGTAGCTGCGCAGAATTGTGTAAAGCGTCCAGCCATTGGGGTGCCAAAAGGCCTGACCCTGCGCTTCTTCTTGGAAATGAAACAGCTCCAGTTGTTTACCCAGCCGTCTGTGATCGCGCGCTTCGGCTTCCTCGATTTGTTTCAAATACGCGTCCAAATCCTCTTGGCTCGCCCAGGCGGTACCGTAAATACGCTGTAGTTGCGGGTTATTGCTATCGCCGCGCCAATAGGCGCCGGCGACCTTCATGAGTTTAAAGGCTTTGCCGATCTTGCCTGTCGAGGGCAGATGCGGGCCGCGGCAGAGATCAAACCATTTACCCTGACGATAGACGGTGATAGTCTCATCTTCGGGCAGGTCTTCGATCAGCTCGGCTTTAAATTCCTCACCCATCTCGCGGAAGAGTTCGATCGCTGCATCGCGGTCCATAACTTCACGTTCAAACTTGTCATTGCGGTTGATGATGAACGCCATCTTTTTTTCGATGGCCGCAAAATCATCTTCGGAGAATGGCTCGTCGCGGTGAAAATCGTAATAAAAACCATTTTCGATAACGGGGCCAATCGTGACCTGTGTGCTGGGGAAGAGCTCTTGCACCGCCTCGGCCAGGACGTGGGCCGCGTCATGACGGATCAGCTCCAGCCCTTCCGGGTCTTGGGCTGTGACCAGCTCGATTTTGGCATTGTCATTAATCGGCAAAGACGCATCGACCAGCGTGCCGTCCAGCTTTGCGGCCAGAACCTTTTTGGCCAAACCTTTGGAGATGCCCTTGGCAACCTCCATTGCCGTGACTCCCGCCTCGTAATCGCGTGTGGCGCCATCTGGGAATGTCAAAGTGACCATTGTCTCAATCCGAATTTGTACTGCGCCACAGACCATATCGCCATGGCGCCCATAAAGGCGGCTTTGTAACGGCTTGCGGGACGTTATCAACCCCGCTTGTGCCCCAGGGTTGACAGCGCAGCAGCCGCGCCAAAGTCATCCAGCCGCCGGGCCATGGCCCGTGGCGGATAATCGCCTGTTTGGAATAGTTCGAACAGCTGGGCGTATGGCGGCAGCGAACGCCGAAAAAATACAGCACGGGTGAAATCAGCTTCTGATAAATCCAAAGCAGTCCCAGCATGGGATAGATAAGCGGATTACGCATTTTCCAGCGCCATTTCCATCGCTTCAACCACCGCGTCAAACGCCAGCATCGTCGAGGTATGCCGCGCCGGATAATCGGCCACGCCTTTTAGCAGCGCCAATTTTTCAAAGCGGCCTTGCGGCGCTGCGCCGCCCTCTTTCAGCATGGCGTAAAGTGCGTCGCGCGCGGCCGTCATGTCTTCCAAATTTGTCCCGATGATTTTGTCTTTCAAAATCGCCGCACTGGCTTGTCCCAAGGCGCAGGCCTGCACGCGTAAGGCACAGTCACTCACTACGCCTTCATTGACTTTCAGATCAATCTCCAGCCACGAGCCGCAAAGCTTGGACACTTTCCGCGCTGTCCCGTCAGGTTCATCCAAACGCGCATTCTTAAGCCCCGCAGAAAGGGTCAGGATGTCCGTATTATAAAGATCACCAAACATAGGTTAGATATAGGGCCGCGCGCGCCGAACTTCCAGCGCCTATCCCCGCTTCACGATGAAAGCCTGACCTTGCGGGAGCTCAATCGGCGTTTCGGGTTTATCCGCGAAATATTCGTCCATCGCCAGACGCGCGCCGGGGTAATGGGCGCTGCCATAATCGTCACAGACCAAAATTCCGTTTGGAGCCAAGCGCGGATAGAAATAGGCAAAGGAATCCAGAGTTGGCTGGTACAAATCGACATCCACATGCACAAAGGCGAAAGTCTTGTCCGCGACGTCATCAAAACGGTCCGGGATCCAGCCTTTTATCAAATGCACATTGGAATGGCCTTTGAAACTCTGCGCAACTTTATCGAAATCTCCATCAAAAATCCGCGCGCCCGTATTGGGATCAATGGCGGATTTCAGGCTGTCTTTTCCTGCCACCGGATCAGAGAATCCTTCAAAGGAATCGAATAGATAATAATCCCGCTCGGCCTCATCGGCCTCTAGCAAAAAGAATGACGACTTGCCTTCGCGCACGCCGCATTCAGCCACATCGCCCGGGACATCTTTCAGACTGCGCAGGCAGGATTGCAGAAAAAAACAGCGAATATCCGGAATGCCGGGCACTTTGACCTTGGCCTTGGCACGGACGAAATAGGGCTCATGAAGCCAGACCATATGCGGGGCAATGGCATGGGACGGGCCTTTGGTATCTTCGGTGCGGCCCCGGATTTTCAGTGTCGCATAATCAATCTTGCCTTCCAGCTTCTCCAGCTTGGCAGAGAGTTTCTCAAAGCGCCATTTTTCCTGCGCTTCAAATTTGGCTTGTGCAGAAGGTTTGGGTTTATCAGTCATGGCTTTTTGTAATCCCCTTCCTGCACCGAATTGGCCGCCGCGTTTTCTTCGCGCCAGACATCCGCCCATTTGGCGTCGCGATAGGCGCTGAAATAGGGTCCGCCCTGCGTCCAGTGCAGAAGTTTCTGATCTTCCAACTCGCCCTCTGACCAGCCGACCAAGTGATTCCACTCTTCCGGCAGACTTCCAATCAAATCCTCCGACTCCAGCCAGCGGAAACGGTGCAAATCCAGACCGCTGGCCGAATTGACATAATCCGGCGTCAGAGCCTTACAGCGCGCGGCATTCATCAACATGACGGATGACCAGTTTTTCTTTTCATATTGCGTTTGTTTCTGTCCCAGAAATTTGGTGGTCTCTGTGGGGCGATGATCATGTTTCACGCACATCACGGCATATTTGTCATCCCGAATATCCCAGAGCTTGGCTATGTCATCGCGGACTATCACATCTCCGTCCATAAATATGACCCAGCCGTCATAGCCGCATAAATAGGGCGCAAGAAAGCGTGTGAAGGAAAATTCCGTGGTCGCCAGCTTAGGCATATCCCGGTTAAACATACCCCGCAATGTCGGCAGCGCCAGCGGGATAAATTGCACGGGGCGGGACGCGCGGCGCAGGATCGAATTTTGCGCCGTGACTCCGGCGACCACCTCGCGGGAGTCCACGCCAATCGCTATTTTTATGACTGAGTCCAAGGTGTTTTCCATTGATCCTTTTGGTTTCATGGCCCTTATGACGGCTTAATGTTGATTATCAAGCCATTCCTCCAAAGCTGTGACGGCCAAGCTCATCGAACCTTTCAGCCCGTCTTCGGCTTTCCCGGATATGATTTTAACACTGGGGGACCAGATATCATGGTCCCGGCCCGGATAACGCCGCCATTGAGCCTCAAATGGGTGGGCGGGGCAGAGCGTTGGGGTTCCAACTGCGCCGGCCATATGTTGCATCGTACCGGGCAAGCTTATTACCAGCGGCAAGGCCTTAAGCAGTGCAAACACATCTTCGATATGCTGTTTGGTATCCAGATCCGGCGGCAAGTTTATAATCCGGGGATCATCGGCTAGCTGTTCTTTTTCAAACTCAGTTAAATCATATTGTAACGGGACAATTTGAACGTCTGGCCGCTTAATTAAAGACAGCCAATCGGATAAATCACTCTGCTTCACACTGGCGGCATGGGATGGCAAATCACTCCGCCAAAACAGGCCTATCGTGGGTTTGTCTGCATGTTTCGCGAGCCAATCTTGCCATGTCTGGCATAAGGCTTTCTCTATCGTCAAAGGCGGTCTTCTATCCGGGCTCTCCGTCAATAGTGGCCAATATAGATTTGTGAATTGTTTCAAATCGGCCACGACATCTGCGCCCTTTAATATCTCCAAGGCGGTTTCATCCATATAGCGCGCTAAGAGCGGCGGAGCAGATTTTGCCGCGCGCGTCCGGTCCACGCCATGAAATTTCAGATGAGGATAGGTTTGAGCAAAAATAGGCGCCATGCGTCTATCGCAGATAATTGTGACTTGGGCATAGTTAGACGCAATTTCATCAAACAACCGGGAGAACCGAATTTCATCCCCCAAACCCATACAGCACAGGATGACACAATCTTCGTCCTTTCGCGCCGACGTCTTTTCTCGTGCAGGGTCAAATATCCGGGCGCCCCAAAGATCAGGACTGTAACCGGTCAAGGCTAGAACTTCGCGCGTTCTGTTATATCCCTCATAGGCCCCCGAAAAATCTTCTAATAATATATGAGCGTGATGTTCCAGAGAGTCATATCCAATATCCGGGAAAGCCTGCCGCCGGGCCTTTAACGTCTCCAGCGCCGCCAGCCCTTTGCCGAGCGTGATTTGACATTTGATCAGATGTAAATAAAGCGCGGCCAGCTCTTTTTCGGTCAGAGCCCCCTCATCTTGCAAAGCAAATTGCGCCAGGCGCTCTGCGGCCTCAAACTTATTGAGCCAGAAATAAATGACGGATAAGGTCGCTTGATAGCCCGCTTCTTTTGGGTGGGCAGTGTTTTCCAAGAGATCAGCCGCCTCAGCCATCCTGCCCGCCTGCATATATTGTTTCGCCAAAAGCAGAGAGGCAGCTTCATCATTTTTCGACATGACCACCAAGCGGTTAAAGTGACTTTGTTGCGTGTTTTCACGAATTGAAGCATCGCGTATCAAGATCGTCAGATTGAAATAACCGGGCGCAAGTGGGCGCAGGCGCAAAAGCCCGTCTATCAATATGGCCGCTTCCGCCTCCGCCCCGACAGCGATGAGAGATTTTGTCAGCGGAACAGAATTTTTGCTGTTTGTGTGACCAAGGGCCTGCATCAGGTCAATGAAATCGGTCAGGCTCTCTGCCGTCCATGCGCTGACGGATCGGTTTGCCAGCTCATCTTCCAGCGCCTTTACGGCCCGTTTAAATCCAGCCTTGGATGTGAATATGGCCACGTGACGATCCACTAATGACATTAACTTTACGAATGACGCAGGTGTTTTGGCGGAGGATAAACCTTCTACGAAACTGTCGAATATATCCTGGGTCATCGCCGCGATAGCTGCGCGAGGCTAATGATGATGACCGCCGGGACCGTGGGCGTGGCCATGGGCGATTTCATCTTCTGTTGCATCGCGCTTTTCCGTCACTTCAACATCAAAATGCAAAATCTGACCCGCCAGAGGGTGATTGCCATCAATGAACACTTCCTCGCCCAGCACATTCACCACCCGGAACATGGGGGAGCCGACCTCTTGATTGATCCGGAATTGCAGGCCTGGGCGCACATCTGTGCCTTTGGGGAATTGCGCCAGCTTGACCTGCATTTTCAGTTGTTGATTGACCAGACCATATCCGTCCTTGGGCGGTAAGGTGATTGATTTCTTATCGCCAACCGCCATGCCCTGTAATTCCCGGTCCAGTGCGGGCAATATCTGCCCGCTCCCGGCAAGATACAACATGGCATGCGCCCCCGCCGAACTATCCAGCTCTTCGCCCTTATCGTCTTTAAGGGTGTAATGAAATCCGATGACGGATGTTTTTGGCGATTGGCTCATGATATATTCCGCAAATATTCCCGTGATAATGCAGCGGCACAATAATCATGCCAGATTACATAAGGCAATGAATTGATTGTCCTGTTTTTTGATAGGCCCCCTCAGCAAGCCGCGTCTATAGGCAGAAACTTTGACTGCCCATCAACAAAAACTTAGCGCATCCCATCAATTGCGGCTTTTAGGCTGACGGCATAGGCTTTCGCGCCAGCATCTGCGAGGTGATGACGGTCGGCGACATAGGGCACGCCTTCACGGATGGCGTAACACATCACTTCATCACAGGGATATCTGTCGATAGCCACGACGAAGCCAATGCCCCGTGCTTCGACGCCCGTAAAAAATGCATCGGATTTGGAGAGTTGTTCGTCAAAATGTGATCGGGGTTCACCATAAGTCATGAACGACAAATATGCCCGTCCATTTCTTTTTGCCTTGGAAAGCCCGTGCTCATATCCTTTAGGACTAAATTTCGGCGTCGGTTTAGCAAAGATGAGTGTTAGATTAGGGCGTGCCGCCAAGTCTTTCATATAAGACAGAAGAGTTTCCGTCTCCATAGGACCGCCATCTTCACGTATAAACCAGCGCTGGCTGTCTATATAATCATTCAACTGTCCGCCAAGCAGGACGTAGCTCTCTTCGGTTTCATTCATGAGGCTCTCATAGACATGGTTTTGAAATTGCCGGGTGCATTTCGTCTTATTAATTGCCCCATCTTTGGTCCGCTTGCTTGTATCGGGAAAGAGATAACAGGCTCCATTGGTGATTTGAATGATTTGGAAATCCTGGAAGGATTTGACAATTTGGGGCATGGCAGAGGCCAGAACACTGTCACCAATGACATAAAGCTTGGGAAAGCCGGACGGGTTGAAATGGCAAAAATCTTCACGGCGATTGTGGCAATTTCGGCCATCGATTTTCATTTGATTGTGAACCGCATCGCTAAACCCTTTTCGGAATTCCGGAGGTACGCGGTGACCGAACCCGTTTTGCCACTGCGTGACCGCGCACAGGGTCAATATTAGTCCGGTGCCAGCCAGAAGGGAGATCCAGAAGTGTTTAGATGTGACCTTTTTCCAATTCCGGAAGGGCTGCTCCACAAATTTATAGCTAAGCGCCGACAGGATAAATGTCAGGCCTATCCAAATGCTTTTATCAAACATACTGGGCTCAGCGTTCTGCATGCGCCCGAATGCGAATATTGGATAATGCCACAGATAGGCCGAATAGCTTATCAGGCCGATTGCAACGAAAGCTTTCGAGGCCAGCAGCCTGCCCAAAACATCACGATCCGTCCCGAAGAGGATAATCAGACCTGTTCCCAATACCGGTAAAAGCGTTGGCAGGGCCGGATGTGCGGTCGTTTGATCATTAAAGATGACGATGGCCAAGCCAATCATAGCAAAACCCAATATCGGCAGATATGCCGTTTTCAGGCTGCGGCGTATGGGGCCATAGCGTATCTCCAGCGCCGCAATGATGGAGCCCATCCCGAGTTCCCAGGCACGTGACATAGGCAGGAAGAAATTGATCTGCGCGTTATAAGTTTGAAACAGCACAGCGAAAAACAGGCTGCCGGCGGCCATGGCGATCAAAGCCGGTAATATTAATTTTGGTAAAAACCTGTACAAGGCCATAAGCAACAGCGGTATGACGACGTAGAATTGTTCCTCCACGCCCAGACTCCATGTATGCAGGAACGGAATTAAAAGCGCGGCTTCCGCACCGTAATCACCCAAGCTGATTGCGAAATAGAGGTTTGAACTGAAGAAGATCGCTGAGATGATCGAGCGGGCATAATCGATCAAGTCCGTCGGCAGTAGATACATCCAGGCAAAGGGCAGGCTGCAAATAATGACCAGAAGCAACGCCGGAAAGATGCGCCGGGCCCGGCGTTCGTAAAACCGCCTGAGGCTGAAACGGGAGGTCTCGTTAAGCTCCTTAAGGATGATACGCGTAATTAAATAGCCACTGATGACAAAGAAAATATCGACGCCCACAAACCCACCGGAAAACCAGTCGCGTCCAGATATCAGGATTTGCGCATGATAAAAAATCACGCTCATCACCGCGATCGTCCGCAGGCCATCAATTTCCGGGCGGTAGCTCATGGCTTCCTTTATCGAGACGCAGCCCATCTTGCCACATAAAACCACGCACAAAAAAAGCGCCCCTGAAGGAGCGCTGTTTTGTGTGATATAAGGAGGATGTTTTATTGCTTGGATAAACCGGGCGGCGACCTACTCTCCCGTGCCTTAAGACAAA
>JAHDHS010000009.1 GCA_020631215.1 Hellea sp.
CCAGTGACCCCTACAATGTCAATGTAGTGCTCTCCCGCTGAGCTAATCGCCCGTTCCATCATATCGAAACGTTGTTTCGGGAAGCGGCGATATAGAGCGGGATGATTGTCTAATCAAGCCCTAAACGCCGCGAATATCAACTTGCCTAAGCCGCGACGAGGCGCTCGACCTCAGTGACCAATTGGCGGAGGTGGATGGGTTTGGACAGGACGGTTTGTTCGGCGGCGGATGGGTCGGACATAGCGACGGCAGCAAAGCCTGTGATGAACATGATCTTGATGCCCGGAGAGAGGATTTCGGCCTGTTTGGCCAGCTCGATCCCGTCCATGCCCGGCATCATAATATCGGTCAGCAGAAGATCAAATGCACCATCCGCGAATTTCAGTGCTCGCAGCGCCCGCTCCCCGTCCGAGCAGGCAATGACGTGATGTCCGGCCTTTTCCAGCGCTTTTTCAAAAAATTTGCGCATGCCATCATCGTCTTCGGCATAAAGAATCGTCGCCATGGGAACCCCTGTTGTATCATTACGGTGCGTTGGCAGGTATAAATGCATTTATCCCGCCATTTTTCTCTTGCTAGGGCGCGCTTGTTAAAAATGTCTAAGCAAATCAGATTTTTTGCATTAAGAGTGAACACATGTTTAAACGCATTCCAGCGAAAATCTCTGCCCGGGCGGCCTTAAAAGGGGTCGAGGCCTTTCTGCCGGGCCATGTCATTGCGCGGCCCCAAGCCTGGCGGGCGGGGGTGGTCTTTGCCTCTCCGCATTCCGGGCATCTTTATCCCGACAGTTTTCGAGCCCGTTCCCCACGCAGCCTGGCAGAGTTGCGCCGCAATGAAGATATGTTTGTCGACCGCCTGATGGGACCGGCGGTTTTATCGGGCGCGCCGCTGATTTCCGCGCGCTTTCCGCGCTGCTTTGTCGATGTGAACCGGCGCGCCGATGAGGTGGTCCACCCCGATATAGAGACCCTGTCAGAGCCGACCGCGCGGGCCGCCGCAGGTCTGGGGGTAGTTCCGACCCATCTGACCGAGCACAGCCAGATTTATCATGTGCCCCCCAGCGCAGCAGAGATTTACGCCCGTCTCAATGCGCTTTACCACCCTTATCACGCGGCCCTAGCGAATTTGATCGCGGAGGCCAAAGCTCTGTTCGGGCAAACATTATTGATCGATTGTCATTCCATGCCGGGCTTTGCGCCCATGGGATCGCGGCGACCCGATATCATTCTGGGCGACCGCTTTGGCAAAGCCTGTCATCCCGACACGATTGCGCGGATCCGGGAGCTGTTCGAGAATAAGGGCTATACGGTTGGCACAAATTATCCCTATGCGGGCGGCTATGTTACGCAGGCCCACGGACAGCCGGAGCGCGGCGTGGAGGCGCTGCAAATTGAAATCAACCGCGATTTATATCTGAACCCGGTCACCCAGACGCGCAAGCGCGGTTATAACAGGCTGGCCGATGATCTGGCCGATATTATAGAGCAGATAATCGCCGCCGCCGAGCCCATGGATATGGCCGCGCAATAAAACTGCCGGGTCTCAACATGTCCCGCTTTGACACGGCACAGGGTTAATTCGTCCATAAAGCGCATCAAAACAAACCAAACACTCCCTTTTTGCGCGAACAACCGTCAAGGGAATGCGCGTTAAAGCTGGCACGGCGCTTGCTCTTTCTCCTGTGACGATAACGCGAACACAAAAATAAGGGATTGTCCAGATGACCAGTGATATCGATTTACATGTGGGAAAACGCCTTCGCCGCCGCCGCCGGCTTTTAGGCCTGACTCAGCAATCATTGGCCGAAGAAGTGGGGATTCGGTTCCAACAAATTCAAAAATATGAGTGCGGGGCAAACCGGGTGTCCGCTGCGCGTTTATTTGAATTGTCAGAGGCGCTATCCGTGCCGATACAATATTTCTATGAGGGCCTGTCTGAACAAGAGCATTCGGATGGTGATGTCGATACGGGGGTTATCGCGCCGGATGTACTGTCCAAAAAAGAAACCATGGATTTGGTACGCGCTTATTATTCCATGGGCGAAGGGCCGCGTAAACATTTGCTGGATTTGGCCAAATCTTTGGAGACGAAATCCAAGCCGGGTCTGCGTCTGGTCGCGCAGTAAAGCGCATCACATTCCTGTTTCTGTTTTAGGGCGGTCATGATAGGCCGCCCTTATGACTCTGACAGATAATATAGATGCGCGGTTGAAATTCATGTCGGTGCTTCGCCGCGCCGCGCGGGACATCACCTTGCCCTTATTTGCGGCCCCCGACGGCATTCAGAACAAGGCGTCAGGCGGGGATTATGACCCGGTCACGCAAGCCGATATTGACGCTGAGGCCGCTCTTCGCCGCTTGATTCAGGAAGCGTTTCCCGAAGACAGCATTGAGGGCGAGGAATTTGACGACCATCCCGGAACGAATGAGTTTTCATGGACGCTGGATCCGATTGACGGCACGCGCGGCTTTGTGGCGGGCGTGCCGGTTTGGTCAACACTGATCGCCCTATCTTATCAGGGGCAGCCTGTATTGGGCATGATTGACCTGCCGGCGCTGGATAAATCTTATATGGGCCGCATTGATGGTGACACGCGCAAGGCTTGGCTGGAGACAAATGACGGGCAAACCGTAAAAGCCATCAGCGCAGCCCCCTGTGAGACGCTGAAAACCGCGATTTTGGGCTGTACGGAACCACTGGCCATGTTCAGGCCGGGGGAACTCGCGGCCTATAATATCATTCGCGCGGGGATAAAATTTTCCCGTTTGGGGCTCGACGCGCTGGGCTATGGCCTGCTCGCAGAGGGGCGGATGAATATTATCATCGAAGCCCTGTTAAAGCCCTGTGACGTGCGCGCGCTTATGCCTGTGGTGGAAGGGGCTGGCGGCAAGATCACCAATTGGTATGGCGGCAGTCCGGTGAATGGCGGGCGGGTCGTCGCCGTCAGTGATGCGGGGCTGTTGCCGGAGCTTTACACCTATCTCGGCCGGGCCATGGACGATTAAATCAAGGTGTATGATTAAAGCTTTTGCTCTTCCAGAAATGCGTCAATCGCGGCAAAAGCCTGATTACGATGGACATCGCGTTCCAGGAATAATTCATGCAGCGCGCCGGGCACGACCACATATTTTCCGCCGCATTTTTCAGCAAATTTTTGCACGGATTCCGGATCGACGATAGGGTCGCCGCCTGCCCCTAAATGCAAAGACGGCACCCGTAATTTATCGGCATTGCGATTGACTTGTGACATGGCCCGCAAAGCCGCGCGAATCCAGCCATAAGTCGGCGGGCCGAGTCTGAGGCGGGGCGTGGTTTGAAAATAAGATGACCAGATACGATATCGATCCCGGTCGGAGGTCAGTTTATTATCACTAAACGGAACCGGCAGGCCGCTGCGCTGTTTTTGAAATGGCAAATTACTCTTAGCCATACCGAGCATGCTCATCCCGATTATCATGCCGCGCAAGATCGGCGTTTCCAGATCGAACAGGCCCAGCATAGGTGCGCTGCAAATCACGGCATCGGGATTGATCACGCCGCTGATGACAGATTTCAGGACGATCGTCCCGCCCATGGAATGCCCCATCAAAACATGCGGCTTGGGCAGTAGCGGGGCAAAAGTCTCTGCCGCGAAGGCCAGATCATCCGCATAGGTCTGAAAATCATCAATATAGCTTTTCAGCTTATCGTCGAGAATCCGGGAAGAAAGCCCCTGCCCGCGCGGATCAACGATTAGAACATTAAACCCCCGATGGATCAGGTTCTCGACGGTTTCGAAATATTTTTCGATAAATTCAGTGCGCCCCGGTGAGAAGATAATCGAACCGCGGGGCGCGTCCGTCGCCGGGCTAGCGAGTAAAACTCTCAGCCGTGTTTCGCCATTATAGATATAATAGGTCTTGGCACGCTGCTCCAGTTCAGCCGGAAGCGGCCGGCCGCCGGGCTGGATAATTTCCGCCTCTTCGAAATTTGGATGCGCTACCGCCATAAGCCCCTAGCTATAAATCTTTTTCATCCCGCCAGAAACAAGAAAAAAGGGCCGGATCGGCCCTTTAATAAGCTTTCTTGGCGAATTGGATTACATATTAGCAAAGATGCTCTGTAGACCCATGGCCACAGACATATCGCCTGCCACTTTCAGCTTGCCGGACATAAATGCCATCATCGGATCAAGCTCTCCGGCAGCCAGTGCCAGAAAATCAGCTTTGTCCACATTGATCGTGCAGTCGGCTTCGGCGTCAGACACTTTGGCCTCTGTGCCTTGCGCCCAAACAGCGCCTTCGCCGTCAAAGTCGAATTTGACAGATTTATCGATGCCGCCCGCCTTGCTCAAGGCTTCAGTCATTTTTGCTGCAATGTCGGAATTTTCCATAGCGTTCCCTTTCTTGGTCATATGCTGCGTTTAATATGGGGCCAGACAGGCCCAACTTCCAGCCCTTTTTGTAATTATTCAGACGGCTTTCTAAATTTCAGGGTTGCGCGGTCACTTTCCCCGATATTTTTATAGGCATCAGCATTAAAATCTGCGGCCTCAACACTGCCTTCTTCGGGCAATCGGGAGCGCGGCGGCAAGGTCCAGACGCCCATCGGATGATCGGCTGTATCGAGCGGATTGGCATTGACCTCAGAGCTTTCAACAAATTCAAATCCAGCGTCAGCCGCCAGAGCCTTTATGTAGCTCTCCTGCACATAACCCGAACCTGCATCGGGGTCCTGCATGGCGGTTTCCGGCAGGCGGTGCTGCACGACGCCCAGGATTCCGCCCGGCTTTAAAGCCGCATAAAATTCGGCAAAAGCCTGATCGGCATATCCGCCTCGCATCCAGCTATGCGTGTTTCGAAATGTCAGAACGGTATCCACGCTTTCCGGAGGTAATATAGGGCCGTTATCTTTTAAAAATGCCCCATATTCAATATCGCCATAAACCTCTGTATTGCCAAATTTTTCTTTGAAGTTGGCAATCCGTGTGTCCAGACGGTCATTCACGCCTTGGGGATATAATACCGCCACATAGGCTCCGCCATTGTCTTTGAGATAAGGGGCCAGAATTTCCGTATACCAGCCCGGCCAAATCTCTGCCACACGCTGATTTGGGCCGATTTCAAAGAAATCGAGCGTCCCTTGCGGATGACGAAACTTATCCCGCGCCATGTCCTGGCTTCGGCGCGGATGGGCAATCGCTTCGGCCAGCGTCATAGCCGCTTTTTCCTCTACTACCGGGGTTTGCGGCTCGGCCGTTTCAGGCTTCCCACCAGAGCAGGCCGCGAGTGATGCCGTCAGAAATAGTGTGAAAAGTAAGCGCATGTCATCTCTCCTGTGAATTTGAACTTGCCGTAGCAAAACCAGCCAAAATAGCAACTGCAATGCGTGACAAGCGTTCCCCCTTGAAATCACAAATTCGTTTCCCACTTAGGTCTGTGGGACGCCAAAAGGGTCCCGCAAACTCATAGTCAGCCGCTCACAAGAGGGCTGAAATTTAACATTGCTAGAAAGGATGTTCACAGATGAGAACTTATGATTTTACACCCCTATATCGCAGCTTTGTCGGCTTTGACCGCATGGCAAATTTGATTGATGCAGCCACGCAAAGCGCCTCCGGCGGGAACAGCTATCCGCCCTATAATGTCGCGCGTCTGGATGAAGACAGCTACCGCATCGAACTGGCCGTTGCCGGGTTTGGCAGCGACGAGATTGAGATCGAAAGCCATGAAAATGTGCTGACGATCACCGGAAAGCGCGAGACCACAGCCGATAATGACGACACGGAATATCTGCACAGAGGAATCGCTGAGCGCGGATTTGAGCGCCGTTTCCAATTGGCGGATCATGTCATTGTCGAAAACGCCAAGATGAATAACGGTCTTTTGGTCATTTCACTCAAACGTGAACTGCCGGAGGCCTTAAAACCGCGAAAAATCGCCATTCATGACGGAAAGTTAATTGCGGCGAAGTCTGGCGGTAAGAAGAAAGCTGCCTAAATAGAGATTACGCAAACGTATTGCCTCCCTCCCCCTAGGGCAACCAATGCGTAATAAAAGCGGCGTCGTGTGTGTATCCCCCCTCCCAGGCACACGGCGCCGCGATTTTATTTGATATACCCCGTTTCAGCGGCGAATCCCTTCACCTTGCCGACGCAAACTTTCAGTCGTTCTCCTTGAAATGAGAGATTTAGATCAAAATAACCAGGCAGGTTAATCAGTAAGGAATTTAAAAATTTCCGCGCCCGTCAGCTTTGGCGAGCGACCTTTCTCGAAAGCTTCCAGCGTCATTTCCAGAATTTTCTGATTATAGGGCGCAGTTAGTCCTGTCTTTTCCGCTCGCCGGACAATTTCACCTTGTAGATAGTCGATCTCACTGACCCGTCCTACCTCCAGATCATCCAGCATAGATGAGCGGGCTTTGGCGTCGATTTTAACAATTTTCTGCATCACAAATTTATAGAGGACATTAGGCAGGCGCAGGGTTTTTAGCAGCTGCTCTGGTTTGCGTCCGTTAAACGCTCCCGGCTCTATTCCATTGGCCCGGGCAATGCCGATAGCTTCATCAATACACAACCCTAATGCGCGGCGATAATCTTTCTGTATCAGACCTTGCATCAAGGTGCCTCCGGTCAAGGCATTTAAGGCATTGTTCAAATTGATGATCATTTTCGTCCACTGAGCGGCTTCTATCTCCGGATCAATCTTAATGGCCTGCCCGCTTGCATGAAAGCCCTCCATCAAAGACTCATCTATACCGGGCCCGACAATCAGTGCGCCATCTGTCCCGCAGTGAAAACAGCCCGGCTCTGTCGGCGTGACATTAAACGGAACAATGGCCGGAATAATTTGCGTTGCCGGGAAAATCTTCTGTAATGTTTCAACATTGCGAATGCCGTTTTGGAAACTGATGATTTGTGCATTCGGTGCATGGGTTTTGATTTGCTGCGCCGCCATCTCCGTATCCTGACTTTTCACGCATAACAGCACTATGTCAGCACGCTCCATGGCGGAAGGCTTTGTTTCGAAAACCGGCTTAGGGACATGTAATTTGGGTTTGGCAAAATGGGTCAGTGTCAGGCCATGTTCTTCGAGCTGTTTTTGAAATCGGATGCGTCCGATAAAAGTCACATCGAGGCCCGCATTCGCGAGCTGCCCGCCCAGATAACAGCCTATGGACCCTGCGCCCAACACGCATATTTTCTTGTTTGTCATCCGCTGACCTTAAGCTCTGTGTTTGAGGGTGCAACAATACATTGATTTTGATTCTGCAACTCATTCGCAAAGTTATTGACAATCATTCGCAAAAACCCTATTTGAAACTCGATGATACATTGTATTTGTAATAACATTAACACTGAAACCGTCGATCAGGCGAAGTCTTGCGGTGCGAAGACCCCTGAACAGGTTCAGTCCTTTTGCGGAACCGAGTTCAATTGCGGCCAGTGTCGTGAGTCGATTCAGGCCCGTTTGGATGTGTTGATCGAAGCCCCCGCTGTCCTCGTCGCGGCGGAATAAGCCCTAAATCATCGCGACTGATTTGCAATTGCGCCGAATTTCCTGCAACTGATTTTCACTTACGCAAATAATTGTAATTATTGGCGATTTTCACGCATCTGTTGATTGACGCGGCCCCGCCCGCAATGCCAGATTCGCCGCGTGAACAAGAAGGAGCGCGTCATGAAGGGCGATAAGAAAGTTATTGAACATTTGAACAAGGCGCTGAAAGCGGAGCTGACGGCGATCAATCAATATTTCCTGCATGCCCGCATGCTGAAAGATTGGGGCGTAACCAAGCTGGGTGAGAAGGAATATAAAGAATCGATCGAAGAGATGGAACATGCTGATACCATCATCGAACGGATTTTGTTCCTGGGCGGTCTGCCGAACTTACAAGACCTTGGAAAGCTCCACATCGGCGAAAATGTCAAGGAAATCCTGGAATGCGACATGAAGCTCGAAGAATATGCTATTCCCATGTATAAGGATGCCATTGAACATTGCGAAAGTGTGCGGGATTACGGGACGCGTGATATTCTCCAGAAAATCCTGACCGAAGAGGAAGAACATGTCGACTTCCTGGAAACGCAATTTGACCTGATCAAACAGATGGGCATTGAACGCTATATCCAGATGCAGAGCAGCCCCGCAGAGGATTAAGCTGAGAGGATTAAGCTGTCAGGCGCTTTTCAATCATCCAGACGCGGTCTTTTCCGAAATAAATATCATCCCCGACAAACATGGTGGGCAGGCCAAAGGCGCCTCTGTCAACCACAGCTTGGGTCGCGACCATCAGGCTGTCTTTGACCTCTTGGGTTGTCGCCGCCTCTACTAAAGCTTTACCGTCCAGACCTGCGTCATCCAGCACACCGACCAATACCTCTGGCCGGGAGACATCCAGACTGTCTTCCCACATGGCAGCAAAGACGGCAGGATAGAACGCGTCATGCACGCCAGCCTTTTCCGCCGCTATGGCTGCACGCATGGCCAGTAACGTATTGACCGGGAAATGTGAATTGAATCGAAATTTGGTGAGCTGATGATCTTTGACGAACCGCTTTAGTTCCAGCTGCATATAAGACATTTTATTGGCAACCCCGCCCGCTGATTGCCAGGGCGGCATATTGCCGGTCAGTTTGAAAATGCCGCCGATCAGAACCGGTTTCATATTCAGGACTATCCCGTCAATCTCAGTCAGGGCTTTCCACGCCATATAGGCATTGGGACTGCCAAAATCATAATAAAAATCGACTGCTTTACTCACCATGTTTCTCCATAAGGGCGTAGGTCCAATTCAAACGGCAAAACCATAACATGACTAACACTATATTTTTGGCGGGCATAGCAAGCAACAATCTCGCAGGAACGGGCCACAAAATTTTTCCTTCACCGGATAAATGCGTTATGCCACTAAAGCGCCATGCCTGAGGATTACAGTTTCGCGCAGCTATGCAACCAACTTTCGCCCAAGAATGATGGCCTGACTGTCCATATTCCCGATGATTGGCGGCAGGGGCGCACAGCCTATGGCGGGCTGACGGCTGGATTGACCTTGGAAGCCGTCATGAGACAGCACAGCGATCTGCCGCCACTACGGTCCACCATGATCAATTTTGTTGGCCCGGTGACGGATGACCCCGTCTTCACGAGCCAGATCATGCGACAGGGCCGCAATGTCACCTCCATTGCCGCCAATGCTGCCATCGGTGACCAAACCGTATTCGCTGCAAATTTTGCTTTTGGCGCGGCCCGCAAGAGCGATCTGAATATCAACCTGCCCGCGCCGGACGCGCCCCGCCCGGATGATTGCGAAGACTTTACCCCGCCGCAAATCAAAGACTTCGTGCCCATCTTCTTTCATAAATTTGAGACTAAATTGATCGCAGGTCACAGGCCCATGAGCGGCGCGAAAGAGGGGTATATCAGGACTTGGTCACGTCATAGCCAAGAGGATTCGCGTAACGGGATTGCCAGCCTGTTATGCCTCGGCGATGTGCTGCCACCTGCCGCCCTTCCCATGTTCAGACATATGGGGGCAATCAGCTCTATGAGCTGGATGTTCAATGTCCTGACGGATGATCTGACCACAGATGATGGCTGGTGGCAAATTGAGACAAAATTGACGGCCGGGCAGGAGGGTTACAGCTCCCAAGTCATGCGCATTTGGAACACAAGAGGCGACTTGGTCGTCGAAGGCATGCAAAATGTGACCATGTTTATGTGATTGAATTTACTCAGTAAATTCAGCCCCTATATGTAATGTCATAGGCCTAGTCCTGGTATTTTTCGAATCCCGTTCAGCTTTTCAAATTGTAATATTCCTGCCCGATTTCCGCCATGATTGGCCCCAATCTCCGGCTCGTGCGTCGGGCTGAGCACACTTAATCTCATCCCGACACCAACAATGAAAGGACAGAAACATGTCACATAGAATTTTAAAATCAGGTATCTCCAGCCTCGCAATCATGGCTGCTTTTGCGGTCATCACACCTGCGTACGCACAATTAGGCGGCGTCACAGGGAGCGTTGGCGGAGCCATAGATACTACAACCCGTTCTACAACGGATCTGCGGTCTGCCACGCGCATGAAGAAGGCGACTGATCTCAAGCGCGCTAAGGCGGCGGCTGACGTTACCAATGAAACGGATATCCGTAACGAGACTGATCTGGCGGCTGACGCCATGACCAAAGCCTCCGGTGCAGCCGAAGGTACAGCCGCGGCTGAATCCATGACAGACGCCGGCGTGGTCGGGTCGTCTACGACTGATATTTCTAAAACCACAAATGCCGGAACCTCGGTTGATGGCAGTTCCATGATCGATGCCGGCGCCAATGCCGCGACATCGGCTCAAGGTACAGTTTTGGATAATGCCGATAAGGTACAAGGTCAGGTCACGGGGAATGTATCCAAGACGCAAGGTATTGTCATTGGCAACAGCACCAAGGCGACTGGTCAGTTTACAGGTGACGCCTCGAAAGGCATTTCGGCAGGTACTGGCCTTCTGGGCGGCGTAATGGCCGAAGGTGACGCCAGCGCGCAAGGCGCGGCCAAGACTCAGGTCAACTCTCCGGCCAAGGCCACGATTGGCGTCTCCAGCCCTGCTCATGTCGGTGTGCACTCATCTGGTCACAGCCAGGGGTCAGCTTCCGTGAAAGCTCCGGCAGCCTCTGCCTCTTTGGCAGGTATGCTACGGGCCGGTACGGTTGTGACGGATAATACTGGCGCAACGCTTGGTACAATTTCGTCGCTGCAAACCACGGATGCAGGCGTTGTGAGCGGCGTAATTCTGGACGGCCAGGCCACCGCCATCCCCGTCAGCAGCCTGTCGGCTAATGGATCGGCATTGGTCTCATCGGCGACGGCGGCGAATGTCTCCGGTAAATAGAGACTAAATTTATAAATTACGTGGAGCCCGCCCTGTCATAAGGGCGGGTTTTTCTTAGGCTTAAAACGGCGCTCGATTATTCTTTTGGCGTCAATCGTAATAACCGCCCGCCATGATCCTCCAGGACATAGAGCGCACCATCAGGGCCGGTTTCGACTTCGCGAATGCGCTCATCCCACTCATAACGGGCGGCTTCTTTAGCGCTGTTATTATCTCCGAATTCCACGCGAATAAGCGCCTGTGAAGACAGGCCCCCAATAAAGCCGTCCCCTGTCCAATCCGCGAAAAGATCATCTTTGTAGATTGTGAAACCCGCCGGGCTGATGGCAGGCACCCAATAGGCTTTGGGTTTCTCATAGATTGGAAATTCATCATGATCCGGAATTTCCTTGCCGGAATAATGATCTCCGTTTGAGACGACCGGATAGCCGTAATTTTCGGCGCGAAGAATCAGGTTCAGCTCATCGCCATGGCGCGGGCCCATTTCATGCGCCCATAGATTTCCGTCTGCGTCAAAATCAATGCCAAGCGGATTACGGTGGCCAAGCGACCAGATTTCCGCCGTCACGCCGCCTTGGGCATAAAAAGGATTATCTTCAGGGATCGTGCCGTCCTGATTGATCCGGATCATTTTCCCCAAATTCATATCCATATTCTGTGAAGGCGTAAAATGCTGCCGTTCACCGGAGGTAATAAACAACTTCTCATCAGGCGAAATAGCCAGACGATAGCCGTAATGCCCATTGCCGCGCATTTTCGGATTTTGCCGCCAGATCACCTCCCGTTTTGACAGACGGCCTTTATCAGCACCCAAGATTAATGTTGCCCGCTCGACCGCTGCGCCGGAGAGGCGGTCATTATCTGCATCCCGCTCGACGTAAGACAGAAAAACCGTCCGGTTATTTTCAAAATCCGGATGCACGATTATATCGCCCATACCGCCCTGCCCCTTGGCTTTGACTTTGGGTAAATTCCCAATTTGGCCCGCTTTGGAACCGTCCTTGTTCAGCAGCCATAGCGCCCCGTCTTTTTCCGTGACCAAAGCTCGCCCATCCGGCAGGAATGCCATCGCCCAAGGGCCATCAAATTCAGCCAAAGTCTTGGCCTTTAATGTGACATCGTCACTGCCCTTTATCTCAAAGCTGTCGGCGGCCAGCGTCAAAGCCGGGACCAAGGCCATCGTGCCTGCAAGGAAAATTGCGCGTAGTGGGTGGGTCATAAATATCTCCTTGGCTTCTTATATGCGTCTAATTCTATGCGTCAAACGGCCCTTCGTGACAGAAAATAGCGCCAACTCCATGATAACGTCATCGTGATACTGTCATAAAAACGTCCTTGATTCGTCATTTATAGGCGTTACAACCCCTTTCATTAACCGCGGAGGGAAGCGTTCCGAAGGGAGGGACGGCCAACTTCACACTCGCGAGGGGAAGCGCGCCGAATAAATGGCGCGGCCAACTTCATAACACCGTAGCCCGCACCCTAAAGATAAAGGGAAGGGCTCAAATTATGAGGAGAGATCACCATGACTCTTTATCTTATCATTGGCGCAGCGCTGCTGGCTGTGCTTTACGGGATTTTCACCCGTGCCGGCTTGATGAAAGCCTCCACCGGCAATGAACGCATGAATGAAATCGCAGGCGCGATTCAGGAAGGCGCGAAAGCCTATCTTAACAAACAATATAAGACGATTGCGATTGTCGGCGTTGTTGTCGCCATTTTGCTCTTTGTCTTCTTCCGCAACGCGATTGCGCCTGTCGGCTTTGTCATCGGCGCGGTCCTCTCTGGT
Source organism: Hellea sp. (assembly GCA_020631215.1). GTDB lineage: Bacteria > Pseudomonadota > Alphaproteobacteria > Caulobacterales > Maricaulaceae > Litorimonas. Next base: position 12,654 of record JAHDHS010000009.1, read on the forward strand.
CTGGCGGGTTATGTCGGCATGCTGGTGTCAGTGCAGGCCAATGTCCGCACAACCGAAGCCTCGCGCGAGTCGCTCGGCGCAGGCCTGAACATCGCCTTCAAAGCAGGCGCGATCACAGGCATGCTGGTTGCCGGTCTGGCTCTGCTGGGTCTGGCTGTCTATTACCTGATGCTGACCGGCCCGATGGGCGCGGATGAGCGCGGCGTGATTGACGGACTTGTGTCTCTGTCACTTGGCGCCTCTTTGATTTCTGTCTTTGCCCGTCTGGGCGGCGGTATCTTTACCAAAGGTGCCGACGTAGGCGGCGATCTGGTCGGTAAGGTCGAAGCGGGTATCCCCGAAGATGATCCCCGCAACCCCGCCACCATCGCGGATAATGTCGGCGATAATGTCGGTGACTGCGCGGGTATGGCGGCTGATTTGTTCGAAACCTATGTTGTGACCATTGCGGCCACTATGGTTCTGGGCTCTATCCTGTTCGGCGCTGTGGGTGAGTTGGCGCTTTACCCAATGGCGATTGGCGCGGCCTGTATCGTAACATCCATCATAGGCACCTATTTTGTCCGCCTAGGCAAAGGTTCCACCAATGTGATGGGCGCGCTTTATAAGGGCCTCATCGCAACGGGCGTTCTGTCTGTGGCAGCTATTTACTTGGTCACTAACCACCTGCTTGGCATGGGCGACATCGCCAATACCGGTTTCTCCGGCATGGATCTGTTTCTCTGCGCGGTCATCGGTCTGGTCATTACCTTCCTGATCGTGATGATCACGGAATATTACACAGGCACAAAATACCGTCCGGTTCGCTCTGTGGCTGAAGCCTCTGAGTCGGGTCACGGCACAAATGTGATTCAAGGCCTAGCCGTGTCCATGGAAGCAACTGCTGTCCCTGTTCTGATCATCGTCTTCGGGATCATCGCCACCTATATGCTGGCGGGTCTTTACGGGATCGCGATTGCTGTGACAGCCATGCTCGGTGTGGCCGGTATGATTGTCGCGCTCGACGCCTTTGGCCCTGTGACGGACAATGCCGGCGGTATCGCTGAAATGGCAGAGCTGCCAAGCGAAGTTCGCGACACAACCGATACGCTGGACGCGGTGGGTAACACCACCAAGGCCGTGACCAAAGGCTATGCGATTGGGTCTGCCGGTCTCGGTGCGCTGGTTCTGTTCGCCGCCTATTACAAAGACATCGAGTATTTCTCTGCCAAGCCAGGTAATGCGCTCTCAGGTCTGGTCGCTGATTTCAGCCTGACCAATCCTTATGTCATTGTTGGCCTCTTCATTGGCGGAATGCTCCCTTACCTCTTTGGCGCTTGGTCTATGCAGTCCGTTGGACGTGCAGCGGGCTCTATCGTTGAGGAAGTTCGTCGTCAGTTCAAAGCTGACCCCGGCATCATGAAAGGCACATCACGTCCCGACTATGCCAAGGCGGTTGACCTTCTGACCGGCGCGGCGATCAAGGAAATGATCAAGCCGTCACTTCTACCGATCTTTGCGCCTATCGTTCTGTTCTTTGGCGTGAAATTAATGGCCGGAACAGAGCAGGCTCTGTCCGCCCTCGGCGCGATGCTGCTCGGCGTGATCGTCACAGGCCTGTTCGTCGCTCTGTCTATGACAGCGGGCGGCGGCGCTTGGGACAATGCCAAGAAATATATCGAAGATGGCAATCATGGCGGCAAGGGTTCAGACGCCCATAAAGCCTCTGTCACTGGCGATACAGTTGGTGATCCCTACAAGGACACTGCCGGCCCGGCGGTCAACCCGATGATCAAGATCACAAATATCATCGCGCTTCTGCTGCTGGCGGTATTGGCTCACTAAATCCAATACCCAGCTTGATTAAATTTTAGCCCTGCCCTCGCGGCGGGGCTTTTTTATTCTGAAATGAACACATCATCCAGTTCAATATCAACCGGGCCTTCCATGACAGTCACGCCACCACCGTCATGCCAAAACACTACACGCTCTAAACCTTTTTGAAATCCGCCTAAGCTATAAGTCCCGCTCTTTGTACGCTCAGGCTGTATATCGAATTTTATCAAATATGCACTTTGGTTGGAGCGCGGTTTATGGCGATCTGCGCCATCTTTCGCTCCACTTAACACATAGGCCATCTTACCATTGGCTTGGAACTCATTGAGGTCGATTCCTCCAGAATTATCGACATCCATGATCCGTAAAAACTGTTCAGCAAGCTCAGCATAACCAAGTTCATCACCTTTCAATTGGCCGTCATTATTTCTATCCCTGACGGCGAAAACATCACTATCAGAGGTTCTAGTAAGATGATTATAGGCGGTCCATGATAGCAGCCCTGCCGCTGCCAAAACCGTTACGCCGAAAATAAATTTAGGCAGTAACTTTCGCCGCGCTGAGCCTCGCCATGCACTGGCCAGCACATCACCGTCCGAGCGTTTGACGTAGCCATTGATAAACCGTCTTATCGCACCGGATGGATTATCGCCCTGCAAATCACAGGCCTCCACGAAGTCCTGTTTCTCCCGATAGCCGAGCCTGACTTCCAGACGTTCGCTTTTCTTTTCCATGGGCAACCTCCTTTGATGTCGTGACACCAACATTCATGCGATTGATCAGAATTCAAAGCAAACCCCTGTCCGTACAGGCCAGTTTCATATCCGGGCTTTTTTTTGCTGGAGTTTTCGTTAGAGCATAAAGCATGACAGAGCAGCTTAAACCCGTAGCAGTCAATGACCATCGCCCGCGCGTGGCCAAAGGTCGTCTGGCAGATAAGGTAGCGGCCATTATCGCAATGCTCGCCAGCGGTCTGGCCGTGATCGGCAGTGTCATTTTCTTTGCCGGATTTGTCGCCAATGACAATCATTTGGCGGCGGTCGTGTCGGCCTTCAGCTTTACAGCTTTATTGGGCGCTTTCGCCATTGTCCCGCCTTTGTTGATCGCGCGCATCGCTTGGCGCGCCCACAAGCAAGGTGGAGGCGCACGCAGAGGCGCGGCCTTCTCGCTGCTACTCGCCCTGCCATGGGTCATTCTCTCTGCGCTACTGCTCGCCTACACGCCGCTGCCAATCTGGATCAGCGGACTGGCCTTTATCATCTCTATTCTTCTGACGATTTGGGCTGTGGCGGGGCTGTTTTTGGAAAAATAAGTCACGAAAAAGTGCGCTGAACCTTACGGAGAGTTTAGAAAAATTTCAGGATAGGTTCAGCCTAATAAGCCTAAATATGGGGACAATTTAGAGGAGACCCCTATGACTCTGATCAAAAAAATCATGATCGGCGCCTCTGTCATCGCCCTGACGGCTTGCGCCACATCGACGCCTTATCAGCCTGCCTCCAAACCCGGCGGCTATGACGGCTTTAGCCAGACCATGATCGAAAATGACCGGGCGCGCGTGACCTTTGGCGGTAACTCACTGACCAAACGCGGGGATGTTGAGAACAGCCTGATCTACCGCGCCGCAGAAATGACAGTTGAGCGCGGCTTTGACTGGTTCGAGTTACAAGAGCGCGAAACCGAAGAGAAAAAACGCGTTAATGTTTCACCGCGCGGCGGCGGGTTTTATGATCCCTATTTCGGTTACAGTTTTTACCGTCCGCGCTTTGGCTGGTCACAGCCTTATCGTTATAGCCGTTTCCGGGGCTTCCGCCGGGGCTACGGATTTGGCTATCGCGGAGCGTTTTACGATCCGTTTTATGACCCTTTCTTCAATGATTATGACGTCCGTGAAATTACAAAATATCGTGCAACAGCCGAGGTTAAATTCGGCAGAGGTCCGAAGCCCGCAGGCAAAGACAATGCGTTTAGCGCGCGCGAGGTTCTGCAAAACCTTGGGCCGTCGATCAAATTCCCTGAAGAAAAAGGCTAAGCCTCTTCACAGGGTCGAATTGATTTCAAGCCATATGGGCGAGCTTAGGGCTCGCCTTTTTTGTTTCAATATTTGATAAAGCGGGCGGGCAATGTAAAATTTCCCAACGGCCATCATAATGCTCCACCAATGCCGTACAGCTTTCCACCCAATCCCCGTCATTCATATAGGTCACGCCGTCAATATCCCGCATTTCTGCGACATGGATATGGCCGCAAATCGCGCCGTCAAAGCCCTTGCGCCGGCAGTAATCGGCGACTTGCTCTTCGAAACTATGGATAAAATTCATCGCCCGTTTGGTGCGTTTCTTCAGGCTTTTTGACAATGACCAATAAGGTAGGCCCAGCTTACGGCGCACGAAATTCAGCTTGGTATTGACCCAAAGCAGGAAGTTATAGGCATTGTCCCCCAGATGCATGATCCATTTGCGATCCGCCCGCATCAAACCGTCAAACATATCGCCATGGACGACCAGAAACCGCCGCCCGTCCGCGCCTATATGCACTTCTCGATTAGACAATTTCACATCGCCGAAATTAATTTTGAACCTTAGAAAGCCGCGCAAAAATTCATCATGATTACCGGCAATATAGCGTACATCCGTCCCGCGCTTAGCGGCGGTGAGGATACGGCGAATGACATTGCTATGGGATTGAGGCCAGAACCATTTTTTGCGTAGCCGCCAACCGTCAATAATATCCCCGACCAGATAAAGCTGCTCGCAACTATGGGCTTTCAGAAAGGCGCAGAGCGCTTCCGCCTGACAGCCTTTGCTGCCCAAATGAACATCGGAGATGAAGATAGCGCGATAATGGGGTTTGGGATGTTTATCAAAAGGCTCGGCCATATCCGTGCCATAGGAGATTTATGTGACGGGCATGTGACGAATGCCGCCGGGTGTTAACCCTCCATTTACCATAAAATCGCGTTTTAAGAGAATGTTAGCCCTAACATTCCCCTACATGCCGGAATTGGTCCCGCCCTTGCTGTCTCTACCCAGAATACAGAAAGGTCAGGGTCAAAATGAAACGATTTATGGTTAAGACACTCCTCACAGCCGCCATTATGGGATCAAGCGCTATACCGCTTGCAGCACAGGCCACGCCAGCCTCCGGCGAGATTGAACAAACGTTGCGTCAAGAAAAGGCCAAATTTGACAAAAAGAAGCAGCGCGTAAAAACGACGATCCGCAAGGCTGAACGCTGGACGGATCGCCGCATGGATGAAGCCGAAGCCGTTTACAACGCCGTGAACAGCAAGGCGGAGACATTACAACAAAAAGCCCTGCCCTATGGCGATAAAATCAAGGCCGCAGCCACGCCGGATAATGTTCCGGGCCTCGGCGCGGTCAAATGGACGACGCAGAATACAAGCTTACCCGCCCTCTTGTTCATGCTGCTCTTTGGCGGCGTGGTTATGATTATAGGCTCGTCTTATACGCGGACATATGAGGCTTAAGCGTAGCAAAGACGCTTGCAGCGCGGGAAAATTCTGCCTATAGGCCGCTCACCAAAATAGTGAGATTATCATGACGACGTCACCCCGCGATAAAACCGCGCCCCGTGACATCGATCAGCCAGCCGTTATTGCGGCGCGGACTGACGATGTCTCTGCGCTAAACACCAAAAAAGTATTCATCAAGACCTATGGCTGTCAGATGAATGTTTATGATTCCGAGCGCATGGCCGATGTGCTCTCGCCCATTGGCTACGCGCCAACCGAAGTTCCGGATGACGCTGACTTGGTTATTTTGAACACCTGCCATATTCGCGAAAAAGCGGCCGAGAAAGTCTATTCAGAGCTGGGCCGCATTCGCAAAATGAAAGAGGCCAATAAGCCCGATATGAAAGTCGCGGTGGCGGGCTGCGTGGCGCAGGCTGAAGGGGCGGAGATCAAACGCCGCGCGCCGGTCGTCGATATGGTGCTGGGCCCGCAAACCTATCACAAGCTGCCGGAAATGATTGCCAAGGTGCACCGCGAGACGGGTGCCGTTTTGGAAACGGAATTCGACACGCTGGAGAAATTTGACCAACTGCCCGAAACGCGCAAACCCAAAGGCTTCTCATCCTTTCTGACCATTCAGGAAGGCTGCGATAAATTCTGCACCTTCTGTGTTGTGCCTTACACACGCGGGGCAGAAGTTTCGCGGCCCGTCACGCAAATCGTCGCCGAGGCGCGGAGCCTGGCCAGCCAAGGCGTGCGGGAGATCACTTTGATCGGGCAGAATGTGAACGCATACCATGCCGAAGGGCCGGATGGTGGTCAGTGGGGGCTGGGCGAGCTTATTCGTCATGTCGCCTTAATCGGCGGGATTGACCGCATTCGGTTCACGACTTCTCATCCGCGCGATATGGATGATGAATTAATCAAGGTTTTGGGCGAAGAGCCGAAACTCATGCCCTATCTGCATCTGCCGATACAGGCAGGCAGCGATAAAATCTTGCGCGCCATGAACCGCGATCATACCTATGAGCATTACAAGCAGCTGATTGCCAAAATCCGCGCCGCCAATCCCGATATTGCCCTCTCCGGTGATTTTATTGTCGGCTTCCCGGGCGAGACGGATGCTGATTTTGAGCAGACCATGAAATGCGTCAAAGAGATCGGCTATGCGAGCAGCTTTAGCTTTAAATATTCCGTCCGTCCCGGCACGCCCGGCGCGACCATGCACCGCCAAGTGCCGGAAGATGTGAAATCCGAGCGTCTGAAACGCTTGCAGGATTTACTCTACACCCAGCAACGCGAGTTCAACCAAAGCCTGATCGGCAAAACGCTCCCAGTACTGGTCGAAGGTACGGCCCGCGAACCCGGCCGCCTCTTCGGCCGCTCGCCTTATTTGACAGGCACCCATTTCGACGGGCCAGAAGAACTGATCGGCCAAATCGTCGATGTGACGATTACCGAAGCGGGGGTGAACTCGCTGATTGGGGTATGAGATGTATGAGCATATTGATATTTTTGCAAAGCGCTCGGAAAAACATCTAAGGTCGTTTCTCAAAAAGAGAAATCTTAAACTGCAGACACTAAACTTAAACACCGCAAAGAAAGTTATATTCGAATTTTACAGTGAATTTACCCTTAGTGTTGAGATAGACAGAACAGATGAGGCACTCTCATTTTCTGCTGCTCATATGCATGAGAAAGGGTTGCTAGCAGGTTTCGAATATATTTATCGCCCTAAAACTTCAACTCCAGATCAAAGTGCTTTTAGATTAAGATTGTTGGGTCATTACCATTCGCATGAGAATTTATACGGTCAAAAAGGTTCAGGAATATATTATCAAGGTTTTTCAACTGTTGATTGGGAACGAATAAAGTGGGGTATGGAGGCTGTATCAAGCTTAGAAAAAAGTTTGCATGAAACCGGTGTGTATCAATTTCTAAAAGGCAAAGACGCGAAATTCTTTAGAGTATCTCATAGGCCATTTTATGGTACTTATGGCCATTTATAGTCCAGTAAATCTGAAATCAAACCTCCACCTTAACGGGGAATGCCTTAAAATAAAAATCAAAGCGTTCGCGGATTTCTTCGGGGCGAACGCCGAAATGCTCCTCTAATTTATATCTTACGCGGCCATGCATGCCGCGGGGGTGAGCGGCGATGAAGTCGGCCATTTCCCGCCGCGCCTTGGGGGTAAGTTCCATATCGTGGAGATCATAAATCCGCTCCAGCGTGCCCATCTGATCGGCCATATATTCATGGAAGAGCACGTCGAGCGACTGTTTCTTGGGCAGGACTTTGCGATCCCGCACCAGCGCGCGGAGCAGCTTTTCAAACCGGTCTGTCCAGTAATCCAGCACCGCGCGCGGGTCATGTTTGGTGCGTAACATGCGCTGCCCATAAGCAAGCATAGTCGCGGTGGACTGGATTACGGCAACGGGATCGCGATGGGTGATGATTGCCGTGATATCGGGAAAAGTCTGATAAAGCGCGGGAAGCTGTTCCGGGTTTTGCACACATTTCAGCACCCAGCCCTTCTCCGGGTCGGTACCGTTTTTATCCTGCTCGATCTGCAAGAGCTTCAAAACGGTTTTCATATAATCATAATGCGGGGTCTGATCGGCGCTGTGGTAATAGGCCTGATATTTCGGGATGACCGCTGTCCATTCAAATTGATTGGAGCCGAAATCAAAGGTCATGAGTTCTAATTCCTCATGAATATGATCCGGGTTCATCGGATGCATGGCCGCCAAATCCGGCCCCATAATTTGCATGGCTGACCAGCGCTGGGAACATCGTAAATAACGCGGATCATCCTCGGTCAGGCTGTCCCCGCTTTTCAGCATGCGGGCCATCATCCGCGCGGTGAATTTCAACTTACCACTGGCCGTCTCTTTACCCGGGGCGTGAAAAGGTTCCTGAGCGATCCAGAGCGGGAGTTTGCGAAAGCGGCTATCCGCGCCCAGCAAATTGACCAGATGCGTCGTCCCCGAACGCGGCATCCCGGACACGGAAAGCGGTCGGACGATCTCTGTTATCGCCAGCTCCGGCGTGTTTTTAATGCGGTCATGAACAATCAAATGATTGGAAGCGCAGCGCACAATATCGCCCCAGACCTGTTGCTTGCCCGCACCGGACATATGCGGATCGGATGCATATTCATCCAGCAAGACTTGCATCGGTTCCCATATTGGGCGGGGGCCAAAATCGGAAAGCCCCGTCGCCTCCATCGCGGCCTGTTTCACCGCCGCTTGCGTGAAGTCAATCTTGACATTTTTCGTCGCCCCGACCGCCAACTTTTGCAGCCATGTCAGTTTCGGATCGTTCAAATCGTCAAAAACAATATCTTGCCCGTGCTTCCCCATAAGTCTCTCCCTGCGTCACTCATATACCCTCTCGCTTTCTGATGTAAAACCGACTATCGGGGGCATATGAGTAAACAGACAGATATTTTGGAATTTAACGATCCGGATTTGGTGCGTAAATTATGCGGGCCGAACCATGCTAACCTCGCTTTGATCGAAGAGGCCTTTGGCGTCTATATCGAAGCGCCGGGCGATAATGTGCATATTAATGGCGACGGGCCAAGCCGCGCGCGCGCGGGAGAGTTGATCAAAGAGATTTACCAACGGCTGGAGCGCGGCTGGCCCTGCGGGCCGTCCGATATTCGCGCGCTGATCCGAGCCATGGGCAAAGGCAAAGTCAAGGCCGCCCGTGTGGACGCGATCATCCCCTTCCCGCGCCGCAGCCCGATTGTGCCCAAAACCCCGCGGCAGGAAAAATTCATCCATGCCATGCGCGATGAAACCATTGTCTTTGGGGTCGGCCCGGCCGGAACGGGCAAGACATTCCTCGCGACCGCTTACGGAGCGTCTCTGCTGGCGCGCGGCGAAATCGCGCGGTTCATTGCCTGCCGTCCCGCCGTCGAAGCCGGAGAGCGCCTTGGTTTTTTGCCCGGTGATTTGAATGAAAAAGTCGATCCTTACATGCAGCCAATCTGGGACGCGCTTCATGCCGTGCTGGGCCGCGACGAAGTCGACCGCCGCCGCGCCGCAGGCGATATCGAAGTCGCGCCGCTGGCTTTCATGCGCGGGCGTACTCTGTCCGATGCCTTTGTCGTAATTGACGAAGCGCAAAATGCGACAATCCCGCAAATGAAAATGGTGCTGACACGATTGGGCGAGCGCGCCAAATATGCCGTCACGGGCGACCCGACACAATCCGACCTGCCTCACGGCCAGACTTCAGGTTTGGCCCATGCGCTGAAGATTCTCAAAAAGATCAAAGGCATTGAGCAAATCGAGTTTCTGGCCTCTGACGTTGTCCGTCATCCTTTGGTAGGCAAAATTGTCGATGCCTATGAGAAAGACTCCAAACCAAAGGCCGGCCAGTCCTGATCCATGCCCGCCCCAGCGACCGGAATAGACATCATGGTGCAGGCCGGAGACTGGCCTGAGCTTGATCCCGCGCCCACTATACAGGCGGCACAGAACGCCCTGCCCGAAGCCCGACAAGGCGAGCTGTCCATTGTCCTGACCGATGATGCGCATATTCAGGCGCTGAACCGTGATTACCGCAATAAGGACAAACCCACCAATGTCTTGTCATTCCCGCAGGACGGGCTGTTGCTGGGGGATATTATTCTGGCGCTGGAAACTGTGCAGCGTGAAGCCACTGATAAGGGCGTGTCTTTTGGAGACCACGCCGCCCATTTACTCATTCACGGCTATCTGCATTTGCTCGGATATGACCACCAAAATGACAAAGACGCCTTGCAAATGGAGGCACTAGAAATTAAAGCCCTCGCCTCTTTGAATATTGACAATCCGTATGAAATTGATGACGACATTTAAGCTATGAGCCATGATGACAGTTCGCCGGGTTTCTTCGGCAAAATCTTTGGGCGGCCGGACAAAGACGCCGCCGAGGATGAACCTCCCAGTAAATCCGTAAAAAATGCCGCTGCGCAAAAATTAATGATGAGCGCGGCAGAGCGCTTTCACCTGCTGCGTGTCGATGATGTGATGGTGCCGCGCGCCAATATTGTCGCCATTGAGAGCGGCGCAACCTTATCCGAGCTTTCCGCTGCGTTCAAAGAGGCCGGACATTCGCGCCTGCCTGTTTTCAAGGACAGTCTCGATGACCCAACCGGTATGGTGCATATCAAGGATGTACTGCCTTATCTGATGCTGGACGCCAAGGGCCGCAGCGGCAAGACTTATCCGAACAAGAAAGTCATTCAATATATCCGCCGCCCCGTGCTTTATGTGCCGCCCTCCATGCTGGCGCAGGATTTGCTGCGGCGCATGCAGGCCCATCGCAGCCATATGGCCATTGTCGTGGATGAATATGGCGGCACGGACGGTCTGGTCACAATCGAAGACCTGATCGAACCCATTGTCGGCGACATCGAAGATGAACATGATGAGCTCGTCCCCGAAGTTCAAATCGTGACCGACCAAGGCGGGCGCTCTGTCTGGGAGGCCGATGCACGCATCACCATTGATGATTTTGAAAAAGCTCTGGGCCGGGATTTTGCCACGGATGACGAAGAGGATGATGTCGACACGCTGGGCGGGCTGGTCTTTACCATGGCCGGACGTGTGCCCGAACGCGGCGAGATCATCCGCCATCTCAGCGGGCTGGAATTTGAAGTGCTGGATGCAGATGCCCGCCGCGTCAAACGCCTGCGGATTAGCGACTCCAAAAGTTCCGCTCCGCAGCCTGATCAAAAGGTGCATTAATTGACGCCCGCCGCTGCGATGCCGGTCTGGCTGCGAACGCAAGGATGGGCAGGCCGGGGGCTGGGGTTTCTATTTGGCGGGCTGGGCGTATTGGGCCACGCGCCCCTGCATTTATGGCCACTTGGCTTAGTCAGTTTTGCTCTGCTGTTTATACGCCTGCTCCACACGGCTCAAACCCGTCCCGGCTTTAAAGCCGGATTTGGGACAGCTTTCTGGCATGGCCTGGGCTATTTCGGCCTTGGTATTTTCTGGATTGGCTCAGCTTTCATCGCGCGCGGGCCGGCCTTTATTCCGATCATGCCGCCCATGGTTTTGGGACTCGCCGCCTTGCTGGCTCTCTTTTGGGCTGTGGCGGGCGGAATCTTTGCGCGGTCTCAACTCAAAGGTCTTCACGCCGCCATTTTCTTTACCGCTGCGATGAGTTTGGCCGAGCTCGCCCGTGGACATCTGTTTGGCGGATTTCCGTGGAACTTGCCCGGCTATATTTTCGAAGCGGGTAGCCGCCCCTCGCAAATCGCCAGCCTGATCAATATTTACGGACTTAGCTGGATCGTACTTTTCATCAGCGCCGCTTTGGGGCTATTGATGCATAGGCGGCACCGCATTGCGGGCGGGATTATCGCTGTATTGGGGCTGGCCGGACTTTACGGATACGGCCATATGCGCCTCTCATCGGCGCAAATCACAATGGCCGAGAATGTTAATATTCGGCTGGTGAATGTGCCTTTTTCGCAGGCGGAAAAATTCGATCCTGAAAAATCCCGTGACATCGTCAATAAATTCCTAACCGTCAGTGTCGCGCCCGGCCTTGAAGATGTTACCCACCTGATCTGGCCTGAAGGTGCGGTTAACGGGCTGGCTATGGAGAGCGAGGCTTTACTTTATGCGATGGGCCGCGAGCTGAGCGCTATAGACAGCACCCCGCCGGTCTGGATTATGAACTCCCTCAGGCTGCAGACGCGCCCCCATCCGCGCAGTGGTGATATAATCTCCGATTATTTCAACAGCTCCGTCGCGATCACCTATGGCGCAACCGGCACTCCAACCATTGCCGCTTATAATGACAAACATAGATTAGTACCATTCGGAGAGTTTATTCCGGGGGGCAAGTGGCTGGAATCATATGACTTTCCTTTGGTGTCAACCGCGCTGGCATCCATGACCCCGGCCCCGGAAAAGCGCTTGGCCGATTTTCCGGGCCTCCCGCGCCTCTCCCCGCAGATTTGCTATGAAGCGGACTTTCCGGGATTAACGCCCATAGATAAAGCCCGCCCGGTCCAACTGATTCTCAATCAAACCAATGATGCCTGGTATGGCAAGACATGGGGCCCGGCCCAACACGCTAATATCGCGCGTTACCGCGCCCTTGAAGAAGGCCTGCCCATGGTGAGATCCGCGTCTAACGGGCTCTCAGCTATCATCGATCCTTACGGCCGTATCTATAAATCGATCCCGCGTGATGACCTGTCTCATATTGATACAGGTCTGCCCAATTCTCTGCGCAAAACACGCCAAACGCGACTTATCATTTTTTTCAATTGCTTGATAAATTTGTTAATATTTGGTATGTACATAATCAATCGACGCGAGTTGGGACTGCGTCAAATTTAAACTGTTCGTTCCCGGTGGGGGCACCGTTGCACCGAACTTATTGGGATGAAAATCTATGTCTAAAAAACCAGGGCCTCGGTCGCCCAATCCTGTCGACATTCATGTCGGCACACGCGTACGGCTACGCCGTCAAGTTATGAAAATGAGCCAGGAAAAGCTTGGCGATCAGCTGGGTGTTACCTTCCAGCAGGTTCAAAAATATGAACGCGGTTCCAACCGCATTGGCGCCAGCCGCCTTTGGAAAATCTCTGACGTACTGGATGTACCGATCGGGTTTTTCTTCGACGGTTTGAAAGACGGGGTCGAATATGCCGACTTCGCCGAAGATGATCAGCTGCCAATCGTTTATGACTTTATCAATTCTTCCGATGGAGTTGCGCTGGCCAAAGCCGTGTCACAAATCAAAAGCAAAGCCGTCAGGCGGCAAATTCTGGAGCTGGCACGATCACTGGCGAAGGAAAGCGCGGCGCTGGAGGCTGCTGAAGCCGAAGATTAGGCTTTTCCTAAATGGTGCGGGGCTTTATGACCCCGCCCATGACATCTGAAACGCCGATACATTTCCGCGATAAGGACAAGTTCCGCACATTTGGCCGTGCCAAGGGCAAAACGCTCAGCCCGGCACAAACCGCCTTAATGGAACAGGTCTTTCCTAAGATGGATATCAGCCCTGCCGTCTCGGCGGGGTTAAATCCGCTTGACGATATGACGGGCGATATCTGGCTTGAAATCGGCTTTGGCGCTGCGGAACATTTACTCTGGCAGGCGGGCCGCAATCCTGACGTGACGGTTTTAGGGGTAGAACCCTTTCTAAACGGCGTCGCCAAAGCGGTGAAAGGTGCGCAGGATCAGGGTCTTGAAAATTTACGTCTTTACCGGGGCGATGTGCGCGATGTGCTTACGCTTGTGCCAAATGAAAGCTTTGATCGCATATTCATTCTATTTCCTGACCCTTGGCCCAAGAAACGCCATCATAAACGCCGCCTGATACAGGATGAATTTATTGCCGACCTTCACCGCGCGTTAAAACCCGGCGGAGAGCTGCGCTTTGGCAGTGATATCATCCATTATGTCGATTGGGCCTTAACGCGCATATCGCGTCACGGCGGATTTGACTGGTCCCCCAAACGGCAAAGCGATTGGCGCATGCGTCCGGATGATTGGCCCGAAACCCGTTACTTACAAAAAGCCATCCGCGAAGGCCGCAGCGGGCATTTTTTCAGCTTTAAAAGACTCTGACTCTTATCTCTTGCCAAACAAGGCGTCGCCCCCTATATCCCCTTCAAGACAGACGCCTCTGATACAGGATATCAGCAGGGTGACCCCGCCGGGGTCGCCTTTTTTATTGCCTGTAAAAGAGGTTTGAAGGATATGAATGAAAACAAAAACACATATGGATGAACGCGTCTTGGCTCTGGCCGAACCGGTTGCGGCGGACCTGGGCCTGAACATTGTCCGCGTGCGCGTCATGGCGGGCAAACGCCAGACGGTTCAGATCATGGCAGAACGTATTTCTGACGGCTTGATGGGCATTGGCGATTGTGAAGCGCTCTCGCGGGAGCTATCCGCCTTGATGGAGGTCGAAGACCCCCTGCCCGATGCCTATGTGCTGGAAGTTTCCTCACCCGGTCTGGATCGGCCGCTGACAGATTTATCCGATTTTGATAAATATGAGGGCTATCAGGCCAAGCTGGAGCTTGACCGCTTGGTTGAGGGTCGCAAACGGTTTCGCGGCGTGTTGGCCGGAACCGAAGACGGCCATGTCGATATAAACCTTGAGGGCGAGACGGAAAATACTGCCTCGATCCCTTTTGACTGGATTTCAGAGGCCAAGCTGCTGATCACCGATGAGTTGATCGAAGCAGGCCAAAAAGCCAAAGAGGCGGCCGCCAAAGCCGCTGAAAATTTAAACCCGGAAAGCTAGGGAGACGACTATGTCCACTGCCGGAATTAGTGCCAATAAGCTGGAGCTGCTGCAAATCGCCAAAGCGGTTGCCGAAGAAAAGGCGATTGATAAAGCCATTGTCTTAGAGGCAATCGAAGAAGCCATCCAAAAAGCAGCCCGCCTGCGTTACGGCGCGGAACTGGACATTCGCGCCAAGCTGGACCCTGTCACAGGTGAGCAAACTCTGCGCCGCGTCATATCTGTCGTTGAGGATGAAGAGGTAGAGAACGAAACCACTCAAATCGGTATCTCCACAGCCAAAATGGATAATAAGCTGGCCGAAATTGGCGATGAAATTTCAACCGAGTTGCCACCACTGGAATTTGGCCGGGTTCAGGCGCAAATGTCCAAACAGATCATTATGGGTAAAATCCGCGACGCGGAGCGCGCCCGTCAATATGAAGAGTTTAAAGACCGCGTCGGTGAAATCATCAACGGCATCGTCAAGCGCGTGGAATATGGCCATATCATTGTCGATCTGGGCCGTGCCGAAGGCGTTATCCGCCGTGATCAGGCTTTGCCGCGTGAAAATGTCAAAGGCGGTGACCGCATTCGCGCTTATATCATGGATGTGCGCGAAGAACCGCGCGGATCGCAAATTTTCCTCTCCCGCGCTCATCCGCAATTTATGGCGCAACTCTTCGCGCAGGAAGTGCCGGAAGTTTATGAAGGCGTGATCCAGATCGTGGCTGTCGCCCGTGACCCGGGTTCCCGCGCCAAGATCGCCGTTTATTCCAATGATAATTCTATCGATCCAGTGGGTGCTTGTGTTGGTATGCGCGGCTCCCGCGTTCAGGCTGTGGTCAATGAACTGCAAGGCGAGCGCATCGACATTATCCCTTACACAGAAGATATGGGAACATTCATCGTCAACGCCCTGCAACCGGCCACCGTGACCAAGGTTGTGATTGATGAAGCCAATGACCGGATCGAAGTCGTTGTCCCCGAAGAGCAGCTGTCTTTGGCAATTGGCCGCCGTGGTCAGAATGTCCGTCTGGCCAGCCAACTATCCGGCTGGGCGCTGGATATCCTGACCGAAGAGCAGGAATCTGAGCGTCGCCAGAAGGAATTCCAGGAACGGTCAGAGCTGTTCATGACAGGTCTGGATGTCGACGAAATGGTTGCGCAGCTCTTGGTCTCCGAAGGTTTCGAGACCATGGAAGAAGTCGGCTATGTTGCGCTGGATGATCTGACATCCATCGAAGGCTTTGACGAGGAAACCGCTGAAGAGCTTCAAGCCCGCGCCCGTGAATATCTAGAGCGCATCGCTCAAGAGCAAGACGATAAGCGTAAAGAGCTGGGCGTGGCTGACGATGTTCTGGAAATCGAAGGCGTAACCTTGCCTATGGCGGTGGCCTTTGGTGAAAATGACGTCAAAACCGTCGAGGATGTCGCGGGGCTCGTGCCGGATGATCTGAACGGTTACACCGAAATGAAAGATGGTGAGCGCATCCACGAAGACGGCATGATCGAGCATCTGGGTCTGTCCAATCAGGAAGCCACAGATTTGATCATGCAGGCGCGCGTTAAAGCCGGATGGATCGATGCCTCTGCGCTGGAGCCTGAAACTGATGAGGCCGAGCTCGATGAAGACGGCAACCCTGTGATTACAGCTGATAATCTCTTTGAAAGCGCTGAGGGCTAAACATAGAGGCGGTTTTGGATATCACCTCTGGCGAAACATTCGTCGATAAGCGCGGTCACAAACCGCGTGAGCGGCGCTGTGTGGCCAGCGGGGAGACACGCGACCCGGCGACGATGGTCAGATTTGTGCTGTCCCCGGACGGTATTGTAACGCCGGATGTATCCGGTAAATTACCCGGGCGCGGCGTCTGGGTCACAGCTGATCGTTCATCTCTGGACACAGCGGTCAAGACGGGGGCGTTTGCCCGCGGCTTCAAAGCCAAAGTCACGCTGCCGGATGATCTCATAGATCAGACCGAAGACGGCTTGACCCGCCAGATATTGGGCCTGATCGGTATGGCCAAAAAGTCCGGTCAGTTAATCATCGGCTTTGATCAGGTGCAAAGCGCCGCGCGCGGTGACGCTCTGGCCTGGCGGATAGAGGCCGCAGATGGGTCCGAAGACGGGCGCGGGAAAATCCGGACCTTGTCAAAGGCGGTTGCCAGAGAGCTGGAAAAACCGCTGCCGCATGTGCTGGGCTGTTTCAAGGCCGCAGAGCTGGGACATGTGCTGGGGCGCGAGCAGCTGATCCATGCCGCCCTGCCCCATGGCAAGCTGGCCAAACGTATGACCGAGATGGCCGACCGCCTATCAGGCTTTCGGCCGCTCATCCCGGAGAATTGGCAGGATTTGGAACATGAGTTGCGGGATTTATCCCCTGCAAATGAAAAGAGCTAAGAGGTGAAATAGAGTCAGGATTGCGGTTGATAATCGCAGCCAGACGGTTAGGTTGCGCGCCTCTGTGCGAGTGAATAAAAGGCAAGAGAGTAAACAAGCAAAGGTGAACCACCGGATTTATGGCCCGGCTTCATTTTTGAAAGAAAGATTATGAACGATACATCTGATAAGAAACCCGCCGATAAAAAGCCCGCAAGACGGCCTTTGACCCTGAATAAGGGCGGCGGTCCGCGCAGACCCGGCCAGAGAACTTCTGCCGTGGTGGTTGAGAAGAAAAAGAAAAAACTGATCATGCCCGGGAAAGGCGGCAGCGCGCCGGCGAAAACCGACGGCCCGGCGCCCAAAGGCATAGAGATCAAAAAGCCTGCCAAGGTGGATGAAGTCGCGGCCGCCGCGAAACAGCTCGGCCTGTCCAAATCTGAATATTTGAAACGTCAGGCGGCTTTGAACACCGCTCAGGCCCAGCAGGATGAACGTGACGCCCAGCGCCGCGCTGAGGCCGAAGAGCGCCGCCGCCGCGCAGAAGAAGAAAAAGCTGCGCTGGAAGCGAAAAAGCAAGCCGAAGAAGAAGCCGAACTGCGCCGTCTTCAGGAAGAAGAAGAGGCCAAGCGCAAAGCCGAGGCCGAGAAACAGGCCGCCCGCCGTCCGGTTGGCTCGCCTCTGAAAGACGAGACCAAAGAAGACACACGCTCCGAGATTGAAAAACTTGGCGGGCGCGTGAAGAAAAAACGCAACACCCCGCCGCCGACGCGGTCCAAGGGCGAGACCAAGCGCCGCCGTGGCAAGCTGACCATCGTATCCGCTCTGTCCGGTGATGATGAGCGTCAACGCTCTCTAGCCTCAATGAAACGCGCCCGTGAGCGGGAAAAGCAGCGCCAGAAAGGCGGACGTGATCGCGAAAAGGTTCAGCGCGAAGTCGTCGTACCGGAAGCCATTTCCGTCGCCGATCTGGCCAACCGTATGGCCGAGCGCGCAGCCGATGTTGTCAAATATTTGATGCAGCAAGGCCAGATGGTCACCATGCATGAAATTCTGGATGCCGATACCGCGCAGCTGATCGTTGAAGATTTTGGCCACACGGTCAAACGCGTCTCTGAAGCCGATGTCGAGGATGACTTCCTGATCGACGATACACCGTCACAGGAAAAAGACCGCAAACCGCGGCCGCCGGTCATCGCGATTATGGGCCATGTCGATCACGGTAAAACCTCATTGCTTGACGCCCTGCGTGCCACTGACGTTGCCGCAGGCGAAGCGGGCGGCATCACGCAGCATATTGGCGCCTATCAGTTAAAGCTGAAATCCGGCGAGCAGATCACCGTTCTGGATACGCCGGGTCACGCCGCCTTTGCCGAAATGCGAACCCGCGGGGCTGAGGCTGTGGACATTGTGGTTTTGGTTGTGGCTGCCGATGACGGCATTAAGCCGCAAACCATTGAGTCGATTAAATATGCGCAGGCTGCGGATAAACCGCTCATCGTGGCCATCAACAAAATGGACACTTATGAAGCCAACCCGCAAAAGGTCGAGACCGATCTGTTGCAGCATAATGTCATTACGGAATCCATGTCCGGCGAAACCCAGGCGGTGCAAGTCTCTGCCAAGGAAAAGACCGGGCTGAAAGAACTGGCCGAAGCGATCACGGTGCAAGCCGAATTAATGGAGCTGAAAGCCAATCCAAAACGCACGCCGGACGGTCTGGTGATTGAATCCAAGATTGAAAAAGGCCGCGGCCCTGTCGCAACCTTCCTGGTAAAACGCGGGACGCTGAAACGCGGCCAGATCGTTGTGGCTGGTGAATATTGGGGTAAGGTCAAAGCCATGATGGATGAGCGCAATAAGCAGCTCAAAGAGGCCGGTCCGTCAACACCTGTCGAAGTTATGGGTCTGGACGGCGCGCCTATGCCGGGCGAGCCGTTTGCGGTTGTGAATGATGAACAAAAGGCGCGTGAGCTTACGGAATATCGAATCCGCAAGCGCAAAGAAGCCGAGCTGGTCAAACCATCCGCCATGGCGTCCATGGAAGCGATGATGTCCAAACTGGCTGACAAGACCACATCTGAGATGCCGCTTCTGGTGAAGGCCGATGTTCAGGGCTCTGCCGAGGCGATTAAAACATCACTTGAGGGTCTGGGCAATGAAGAGGTCAAAGCCCGCGTGATTTACAGCGCCGCAGGCGGTATTTCAGAATCCGATGTTCAGCTGGCCAAAACCTCTGAGGCCCCGATCATCGCCTTTAATGTCCGCGCCAATCGTCAGGCCAAAGATCTGGCCGAACGCGAAGGCGTGGAAATTCGTTATTATTCCATCATCTATGAATTGATTGACGAGATTAAAGGCGCGCTGGAAGGCATGTTGAAACCGGAACGCCGCGAAACCTTTATCGGTTACGCCGAAATTCTGGAAGTCTTCAACATCTCCAAACTCGGGAAGGTCGCGGGCTGTAAAGTCACCGAAGGCCGTGTGGAGCGCGGCTCCGGCGTTCGTCTGCTGCGCGATGACGTCGTCATCCATGAAGGCGAGCTCTCCACGCTCAAGCGCTTCAAGGATGAGGTGGAAAAAGTTCAGGCCGGTATGGAATGCGGCATGGGCTTTGAAGGCTATCATGATCTTCGCAAAGGCGACCAGATCGAATGCTTCACCGTCGAAATGCTCGAGCGCAAACTCGAAGACGTCACCTAAGCCCAATCGAATAACTTAAAAAACGGCCCGCAGAGGCCGTTTTTTATTTCCTTCACCTTGCGGCGGAGAAGTCTTCTATGTCGGGGACGCGGCCAAAGGCGATTTTGGCGCCGGCATAACCGCCGGGCGGTTCTTCGCGCGTGCCCAGATTTACGGTGTTACCGCCATAGCGCGCATTGATCCGGTCCATGGCGTCGGACGCCGTTTCATATTGCAGCTTACGTTGCGCCCGATGGGCTTGTTCAAATAAATCCCCGCTGGCCTGTCCTTCGGGTTTCAAGCCGTGCAGATAGACCGAAATATGCGCATAGACCCGGCAGATCGTTTTTGCCGCGCAGCCATCAAAGGCCGCGCGCGTGGCCCGCAGCAAAGTAAAATCGTCCCGGGCAGGCGGAAATTGCAGCTCATGCGAGACGCGCTGCCCTTCGGCGTCTTTGAGACTGACGGTTAGTTTCGTGGCCATGAACTGATCCGCCCGCAATCGCCGCGTCGCCTTGGCTGCCAGCAGGATCAGACATTCGCGCGCCTTGTCCCGCTGCCGCCAGTCGCCTGACAGAACGCGCGAATGACCGAACATACTGCGTGAGGTTTCCGGCCGCTTGACGTGATAGCCATGCAGCTCTGCCCAGAGCCGCTCGCCCTGCACATTCCCCCAGATCGCGCGCGCCTGTTTCGGGGCCAGCCCCCAGAGCCCGGCCATATCATGCACCCCCGCCCGGGCCAGACGCGGGAGCATACCGGCGGCAATGCCCGGCACATCCTCCAGCGGCACCTCCAGCAGCCGCCCGGGCAAATCATCGGGATGCAGGACAATCAGGCCGCGCGGCTTGTTCATCTCGGCGGCGATTTTGGCAAGCAATTGGTTGCAAGACAGGCCAATAGACGGCGTGATGATCGGGCCGATTGTCTGGGCCAGGCCCCGCCGCATCTGCTTGGCCAATATGACCGCCGCCTCGGTTGTGCGCGCCGGGACGCCGCATTCGACCTCATCAATTGACCAGGTTTTTAAAACCGGCATGAACCGGTTCACCTCAGCGATGATTTTATGGTGCAGCTTGACATAGACATCATGACGGGCATGGCGAAACACAATATCGGGACAGAGCGCCTCGGCTTCATCGCATTTCATCCCGCGCTTCACGCCCCGCGCCTTGGCCTGATAACAGGCGGCAATCACGCCGGAATAGCGTGACGGCATAGGCGTCACCGCCACAGGCCGCCCGTGCAGAGCTGGGTCGATTTGTTTTTCGACATGGGCAAAAAACGCATCAAAGTCGATATAAAGCCGGGTCAAACGGCTGGAACGCTGCATGATCATCTCCGAAATGGAGACAGAACATAATGTGAACGCAATAGAGAGTCCAGAGTTCGATCAGAATATAGTCCGATAAGCCTTGTGCCTCTATTCAACCCGTCATCAGCCACATTGATTATTGCAACCAGATGGTTTACGACAAACTAGGGGCCCGGAGGCAGCATGCGAAATTATCGTCTTTACTATGACGGATTATCCCCTGAATTAAGCTTGGCACTGGAACCTGATGCCAGCTATGGCACGGCATTAACATCCGGTTTTGTTTTGACCGATCATCCTCATGATCACGACCATGACCACGACCATGATCACGGCCTGCATGATGATGGTCATGATCACAGTTTCAATGGGGACGGCTCTAATATTGTTTCCGACTACACGGCCCTGCTCAGCGGAAGAGCCTGGAATAATGCGCAATTCGCTAATCCAATACAGGGCATAACATTTATCACCTATTCCTTTCGGGAGGCCAGCGGTTTGCCGCCAGCGTCAACCGTTCCTTACACCCCCGATGCCGTATTTTCCTTCACCGAATCCCAAAGAGCCGTCACAAGAGATTTCATCCAACAATTCGCAGATAATTCCGGCATCATCTTTATAGAAGTCGAGAGCGGCGGCACCCTTGATTTCATGGGCGTGACGGGATCCGGATATGGCGGCTATGCAAATTACCCTTCCAATCGGCGTGATAATGCTTCCGGCATATATATTGAGGGCACAGAGCAAAGCGATCATTGGGCCGGCAACCATGTGATCTTACACGAGATCGGACATGCATTGGGTCTGAAACATCCATTTGAACAAAGCATAGGCGGACGTTTCATTTTGGATGAAAGCCTTGATAGTGTCGATATCACAGTCATGAGCTATAATTTTGTGCACGGCGTGAACACGCTTGGCCCGCTTGATTTGGACGCGCTCGATTATATTTATGGTTCAAATACGGATTTAAATACATCCGGAATATCCTATGACTGGAATGAGTCCACTCATACACTCACTGTAAATGGCGGCGCGGAGGACGATGTGTTATCCGGCACAATCCATACCAATATTTTGTCAGGTCATTCTGGCAATGACACATTATTGGGCGGCGGAAATTCAGACACGATAAATGGCGGCGACGGTGATGATTATATAATCGGCGGATATGGGGATGATACGCTCAATGGCGGCGCGGGAAATGATCGAATTGATGCCTCTTATGGTGCAAATGTCGTTATGGGTGGCACAGGGGATGACATAATAGAAGCTTCAGATAACGGAGACAATCACATTGATGGCGGCGAAGGATTTGATGTCTACCGCCTCTCGGACCACAACTCATCCGGCACCCTAAGGCTTAATGATGTCACCCTGATTTCAATCGAAGAAATACGGGGATCGGATGGCGATGACCACATAGTTTATTTAGGGTCTTCCAACATTCAACTGGATGACGGCGTGGATTTGACCTTTAATGGCGGAGATGGATATGACCATTTATTCTATTCCGTTTCAGGCTCGATCGAGGACGTTATCTTTCTGAACATAGAAAGCTTGGGCTTTTTCTCATATCCTCAAACAATTCAATTTAACCCGGGGCGCCTTGACGGTTTTGACAATCTTAGTGGGTTTCTTAATTTTGAGCACTTGGCAGCAGGCTCATCCGATTTTTCATCCAATATTGAGTCGGGCACACACGGAATCTTCACAGGCTTTTTAGACGGCAGCAACACCATAAATGTGTCGAGCGCAGATGTCGCATGGTACCTTATTGGCGGAAATCACAGTGACATTTTAACCGGGGGCGGCGGGGATGACGCAATATCGGGGGGAGCCGGCGGTGACATTCTGATTGGGGGCGCAGGCAATGACACCTATTATCTGGATGAGGCGGGAGACCGCGTGATTGAAGGCGCGGGCGGCGGCTATGACATCGCCCACACGTCCCATAATCGAATTTTGATCAGCGAAAATAGTTATTTAGACCGCGTCATTTATGAAGGCACGGATGATTTTACGGGCCGGGGCAATTCTCAGGATAACCGGTTTTCTGGAAATGTTGGAAATGATCGTTTCATTATAGATAGCGGCGGGGCAGATATCTTTTCCGGCGGGGCAGGCCGGGATGCCTTTGACGCTCGCAGCAGCACAGGCATCATATTACACCTTGAAGACCAGAGCCTGCATGGCGGCGACATTGTCGGCGACATATTCGCCTCGATTGAAAGCTTTTTCGGCTCCGCTTCTGGTGGCGACTATATGCAAACAGGCGCAGCGCGTGCGCGCTTTTCCGGCTTTGGGGGTGACGATATTCTCATTGGCGGCGCATCCATCGACTATTTACAGGGCGGCGCAGATGATGATCAACTTTTTGGCCATGGCGCTAGAGACACCCTGCAAGGTGGAACAGGTCAGGACACATTAACGGGCGGTGCGGACCGCGATCAATTCCTTTTCGTTGATGCCGAATTTGGGCAAGACACAATCATGGATTACGAAGACGGGCTGGATTATCTAAAAATATTCTCTGCCGTGGCTGATGATCTCTCTGATTTCATTATCACCGGCAATGGGACTGACACGGTAGTTCTGACGCTTGATGATGGCACAGGCAATAATAGCATAACCCTGATTAGCCATGACGGGTCTAATATCGACATCACGGCTGCGGATTTCGTCTTTTACTAAAAGGCGAGTCGACAGCTCACAGCCATGCGAAGATCCAGGCTGAAGCCTCGCATCAAATCACAGAAAAATAGTTCTAGTCTTTTGGCGTCGTCCCTTTGAGGAAATCAGACGCGCTGGTCTGACTGCCGGAGGCGCTGGTGCTGCGCTCGCGTTTAATCCGGTCCAGCGGGCCAAGCGGCTCCATATCGGGGCGTGTATTGGTATTGGCCTGAGATTGAGCTTGGGCTTGCGACTGCGCCTGACCCTGGGCTTGAGATTGTCCTTGCGCCTGTTGACCCGCTTGCGTTTGCGCCATGGATTGAGATTGGCTTTGAGACTGATTTTGCGTTTGAGCCTGTTGCGATTGAGCTTGCGCCGCGGCTTGACTCGCCGCATCGGCGCGGGCCTGTGCGGTTTGCGCAGCCTGTGCCGCCGCATCCGCCTGAGCCTGCGCGTCCTTCGCAGCCTGGGCCTGCGCGCGGGCCACCATGCGGGCGCGGGCTTGCGCGACGGGATCGGCCTGCGCTTGTTGCTGCGCTTCATATTCAGCCTGCGCCTCAGCCGCAGATTGAGAGGCTATATCGGCCGTTTGCTGGGCTTGCTGCGCGGCCTGAGCCGCTGAATTTGCATCGGCTTGGGCCTGTTGAGCTTGGGCTTGGGCTTGGCTTTGTGCTTGGCCTTGAGACTGACCTTGGCCCTGAGACTGACCTTGCGATTGGCCTGAGGGGTTTTGGCCCTGTTGAGATTGACCCTGCTGAGATTGACCCTGTTGGCCTTGGCTCTGTCCAGCCTGACCCTGAGATGATTGGCCTTGGGATGACTGACCCTGAGGTGATTGGCCTTGACCTTGGGAGCTGCCCTGTGGGGATTGCCCTTGGCCGCGCTGGCTACCGGGTGTGGGGCTGTTACCGCCCGATCCATTGCCGGGCTGTATGCCTTTGATCTGCGCGAGAATATCAGCAACGCTGGCCGCAGAGCCGCCGCGCATAACAGATTTCCCGCGCTGGCCGGATTTATCAGATGAGCCCGAGCCGCCGCCCGAAGATTGGTTTTGGCCGGATTGACCTTGTTGGCCGGATTGTTGGCCGCTTTGGCCAGCCTGGCCCTGCTGCCCTTGTTGACCCGATTGATCACCTTGGCCGCCGCCCGTGCCGTTCATCTCATCGACCATATCTTTCCAAGCCGCTTTTTCCTGCTCGGCCAGATCGGGATCGGTTTGCGCTTCAGTGCTCGGCTCATAGGCGGCGTTGACGGGCTGGCCCGGCTCAGTGGTCGCCATGGCTTTGGCGCGCTGTTTGTTTAAATGGCGTTTGGACTCT
This sequence comes from Hellea sp., assembly GCA_020631215.1. GTDB lineage: Bacteria > Pseudomonadota > Alphaproteobacteria > Caulobacterales > Maricaulaceae > Litorimonas. Next base: position 37,568 of record JAHDHS010000009.1, read on the forward strand.
TCGGGCAGATTTTCATAAGGCGACATCGGGCCGCCCATGATTCCGCTACTGCCTTTGGAGAGGATGTTTTTGAAATCCTCCATGACATCAGAGCTGTCACGTTTCTTCTTGGACTTTCGCCAATCCTCCTCGGATTTGTCGGTTTCCGTGGTTGTCTGCGCATGGGCCGGTAGCGCCGTGATCGCAGCGGCGGATGTGCTGAGCGCAAGGGCGAGTAAAACTGATCTTATCATGGCACCGCCATAGCAGATTTCGCATGACTGCGCCATGAATGGGCGCAGAGGCTTTTATTCAGCTTTTGTTAACCATAAATCGATCGAAAATCGCCACTAATCACCGATTTTGCGGACAACGCGAAACCCAGTGAAATCATTGCTGTCCCCGCGCCTTTGCATCAGCCGCGCGGCGTAGCGCAGATCGGCCGGGCCGGAGAACCAGGACCCGCCGCGCACGACACGCTGATTACAACTGCCGCGCTGATCGGCGCGTCCATCGGTCGGTGCATCCTTAAGATTCAATGTGTTACAGTCCAAAGTCCACTCCCCGACATTGCCGATCATATCGCGCAAGCCGAATTTATTCGCGCTCAAGCTCCCCGCTGGCAGGGTTCTATCGCTGGACATATCCGTGCAATCACTATTGGCAAAGCGCAGGCCTGTTTCCTTGCCTGCCCCATTGGCAAAGGCGCAGATGGCCGCGGTCGATCCGCCAATATAGACGCCCGTATCCCCGCCCCTCGCCGCATATTCCCATTGGGCCTCACTCGGCAAACTATATGAAAAACCAGACTTTTTTGACAGCCACGCCGTATATTTCTGCGCATCATCCCAAGACACATTAATCACCGGGCGGCTGCCGCGTCCCCATCCATTATCCGACGGACGACCACCACATCCGCCATCCGCCACACAGGCATCATACTCAGAAAACGTCACTTCTTTCACGGACATAGCGAACATATCGGTGAACGTGACCGGCCGTTTGGGTTTTTCATTGGGCCGCGCATCTGCCTCGGTCTCGCCCGCACCCAGCTCAGCATTGCCCGATGCCAGCGTCACCATAGCCGGGCAATTCGCACAGTCGCTAAATTCGCGCCCGACCGCTGGCCGCAACTGCTCCAGCGCCGCGATTGCCTGCGCCGCATATTTACCTTGCGGGAAGCTGGTTAGATATTGCTGATAACTATCAGCACGGTTCGCGGTTTTGGCCGCCTGCCACGCTGCCTCATCGGCTTGATCGGCTTTCAAGCGATCAATACGAGTCTGGGCTTCACTGACAAATTTTCCTGCCGGATGTTTGGACATATAGCCCTCATAGGCGGGCACCGTATTGCTGCGCGCGGCGTTTTCCCAATCCGCCTGATCCTGACGCGCGCGCTCCGCCGCGTCTTTGCGGCGGGCTTCGGCTGCGGCTTTCATTTCAGCGATACGCTCTTTGGCTTTAGACGCATGGAGCCCTTCTGGCCATGCCTCCAGATAATCTTCATAACCCGCAATCGTGTCCCGCTGCTCGGCCGTGGCCCAGGCTTTATTGTCATAGGCGTCAATTTCGGCCTGCGCCTTGTCCTTGTGTTTACCTTCGGGGAACTCGGCGAGATATTCGCGGTAGCCCTCCAGCGTATCTTTTTCCAAAGCCCGCGCCCAAGCCTCGTCATCGGCGGTGCGGGTAGGCTGTGTCTCATCCGGTTTTTCGGCCACAGGCAAATCAATCCGCCCGGGATTATTAGCGGGGTCCGGAACAATGGTTTGGCGGATCAACCAAATGGCGCTGATCACGATCGCTCCAATTAAAAGCGCGCTGAATATCCAGCGGCCCCAAGGTGCGCGCTCCGCCCGAACGTCATACTCCGGCTTGGGCGGTTCCCAATCATTATGCTCATTCGCCATTTATCAGGCTCCCTTTCCCAAGCGCAGAATTAGATTATCCAGACAATATTGTCCGGCCTCATTTAAGGCGCGTTCTTCTTTAGATTGAATGATCGATTGAATTAAGACCAAGACAGCCGACATTATCAAAGCCAGCAAGGTTGTCGTAAAGGCCACGCCCAAACGCTGCGTGACTTGATATAGGAAATCTTCGGACTCCGCATTGGCCGGAACGCCTGCATATTGCAGGGCAAACATGATGCCCATCACCGTTCCGATAAATCCAAGTGACGGAATCAACCACGTCAGATAGCGCAGGATAGAATAGCGCAAATCGATTTCATGCATGTAAAGTTCCAAAGAAGAGTTCAGCACAGAGATAGCCTGATCTTCTTTTCCCGAGACGCGATATTGATCAATGGTCCGCGTGATCATGCGCGGTAGAAAGGCCTCCTTGGCGAAACGGCGATTAGCGATGCTGTCTTTGATCTTACCCAGCATATCCATATCAAGCTGCCGATCATCTGTCGGCAGATAGCCGCGATTAAGCTGGCTTTGCTCATCACTGGCCGCGCTCCAGCGCAGGAATAATTCGCCAAAGCCGATAAACAGCGCGACCCACATAATGTTCTGAATCGTAAAGGGCCAGAATGTGGCATCCGCGTCCAGCAGGATTTCCTGCAAGGTCGGACCCAGCGTGAACCGCATAATACCAATCAGCACGATTGCAGCTAAAATCGCCAGCAGAAACACGACCAAACGCCGCAAAGCTCCATATTGTTTATTCATGGCATCCGCCCTTCCTTATCAACATGGCTAATCGCACACACCTTTATCCGGTGAGGCCAAAGCCATAAATTCTCCGTTATTATTATTTGACAGCGTTTCCATAAATTCCACTGTCCCGTCGTAGTCAAAATAATTCCCGACGACAACGGTGTGTATTTCTTTGCGTCCGCTATTCATTTGCGTGATCCGCCGCGCCAGCGCATTGGGGGACAGCCCTTGATTGGCGCGTGGATTAGGGAGGCCGTCACTGACCAAGAAAATCGCCTGTCCCGGCCCGGCCAGCATTTTCTCAAACGCGTCCAACATAGATGCCGAACCGCCAAATTGACGCGTCAGCCCGTCGGCAAAACTAATGGCGCCCTGCTGTGTGCCGCTGGCATTGATGTTCCTAAGAGACCCGCCGGGCGGCCAGCTTTGTGTGCGCGGCCCGCGATCCGTTTGCTGAAAGCCAACTATTTTAACCGCATGATTTTCCTGCAGTGATGTTATGATACGCTGCACGGCCTTTTGCACAGAGGCTTCATGCCCGCCCATACATTTATTCATATCCAGCGCCACAACGACATCATCCTTGGCAGTTTTCATACCGAGAAAGCGAAAGGACACCGTGGCGGGTTTGGGCACTTCGGTCGGGGCGGGTTTGTCTTCTATGGGCTCAGGGATGATAATCGCCCGCGCCGCAGCGGCCTTTTTCTCCAGCAGCGCCGCTTCGGCGGCTTTTAACTCGGCAAGTAATTTTTCCGCTTTGGATTTAATGTCGGACACATTGGCCGCCGAAGCCGAGCGTTTTTGTTCCAGCGCCTTTTTCTTGATCACGGTTTCTTCGGCGCTGGTTTCCGCTGCGCGAAGTAAATCCGCAATGGCGTTTTCAGGTGTACGTTCGCGGATTTCCTTCTGATAGAATGGCAGCAGCACAATTGCCAAAAGTGCAAAAGCCCCCATCGCCGCCGCGAAAAGGTCAATCGCGGATAGGCTGAAAATCTCAATGGCTCTGTCCGGCCGCTTCTTCATCTGGCCCGCCCAACAAAGTCGCCGCGATTATTATTCGCCAAGGCCTGAAGAAATAAGGTCAGGCGTTTGTCCTTGGTGTAGTCACCAATCGCCACGGTATGAATCTCCGCGCGCCCGCGATTGCGCTTGGTGATATTTGTGACAATCGCGCCGGGACTGCCATCATCCGGCGCGCCATCACTGATCAGGATAATCGCCTGAGGCTTTAAATTCAGTGCCCGCACCATGGCGTTTTGCGTCGGCGTCCCACCGCCAAAGCGGCGCGACATGCCGGAGACAAAATTGCGGGCCTGACTGACTGTTGATGCATTCGCCGATTGCATCCGGCCAGAGCTCGGAAAAGTGTCATAGGTTGGCCCGCCGCGATAGCCGAGAATGACGAATTTATTATCGGGCCGCATCTGAGACAGAATTTCATCCAGCGCACGTTCGACCTTGCCCCGGTGCGCTTTCATGGAGCCGGACATATCAACCACGATGGCAATGTTCTTTTTGTTCGTGGCCACACCCAGAATGGAAAATTCCACGCCCTTGCCCGTACTGCGCGGCGGATTGGGGATCGGGTCGGGCACCGGCACCGGGCTTTCCTTGGGTTCGGGCGGCGGGTCAGGGATTTCCACCTCGGCGGTTTGTTTCAAGACCTCTTGCAATTTCGCCTCAACAACGGACATGTTTTCGGCTGTGGATTTATATTGCTTGTCCAGCAATCTGATCTCCGCGCGCAGGGCTCTTATCTGGGACATTTCACTTTCTGATGAAGCGGCCACGAGGCGGCGTTTTTGCACCAATTCCTCTAATTCCTCAAAGGAGACATCCGTTCCGCCCATACGGTAATAAGGAAACAGCACCAGCACGATCAGGATAAACGCACCCAATGCGGCGGCAAATAAATCCAACGCCGAAATTGAAAAGACGGAAATATTGCGCCGACGGGATTTCATGGGCCTCTAATAGCCACCGCCTAGAATACGGATGAGTGTGTAGAGGGTGCGCTGCTTTTCCTGCTCTCTGGCCGCCTTATTCATATCGTCAGACAGGATCACGGCATCGCCCAAAACCTCACGGTCCATTTCTTCATTGATGATATCATTGGATCGCGCCAAGCGGCCGTCCAAATCCGTCATATAAAGCGTTTCCAGCTCATCGATATCAGAAACAAAAACCTGATACTCCATATTATCACGAGTCGTGATCAGTGATTGCGCATATTGCTGCGCCGCAAAACTGTGAACCGGATCGTTATTGGCACCCACGCGGTCCAGCGAGTCAGAGAGAACTTGCCGCAGGAAGAGCGCATCTTCGGCGATGATAGGATCTTCCCAGACAAGATCTGCATCATAAGCTTTTAAGCTGTCAACCTGGCCGGAGATATAGGTCTCGCAACGATCTTCAAATTGAATAAGATGATCCATATAGCCTATAACCATTTCGGGCGCCGCCTGGCGCAAAACCGGATTGGCGATGGCTTCAATGACCTCTAAAATCGGTGTGTCCTGCGAGACATCAGCCTCACCATATTGCGCGAGAGTGGCGCGAAATTGCGGCGTCGCATCTTGGGCAATATCTTGCGTCAGGCGGAAGAATTGATAACGCGCCACTGTGTCATCATTCGGAAAGCCCGACATGATTGAGACGCAATAGGCTTGGGACGGCGCGGCAACCGCCACATCGCTCGCACCCGCCGTCTGGAACTGAGTCGTTTGAGTTGGCGCTATCTCGACCTGTACAGTTTCGGTTTGTGCAAAAGCCGGGCCGCTCATCGCAGCGAGCGCGCCCAGTGATGTCAGAACATGCTTCATTAATTCACACCATAATTGGCCATGGCTAAATCACCCGGACGCAGCCCTGTTTTAAAAGGAGAGGCGACAACAGAGCCCGAAGGCGCTTTTCCGATTTGCTGTCCGGCTTGATATGACATGACACGGTCAGACTGCCCAGCTTTGGACAGGCGCATAGCACCATCCGCGCGGCCGGCGGTAAAGTTGCCTTCCAGCGAATAGCTGCCGGTAGGCGTATGGGTGATCATATAACCGGGACCTTGCGGCTGTCCGTTCACGGCATAGCCGTAATATTCCACGGAACTGCCATCGGCATTGCGCAAAACGCCAACACCTGTACCATTGGCCAAACCATTTTCGCAGACACCCAGCCATGTACCCGTTTTACTGCCGCTGTCATGGGTATATCCGCAGCGCGTGGCGACCGTATCCAAAGAGCGCTGCTTATTATTGTACAAAGTCTGCAATTTCGCCCGCAAATCTTCAAAGCGGATCGCCGTGATCGTTTCATTGGAGTCAATCAGATTGACCTGTACGGTTTGTTGTTCTTCCAGCGCAGGCACGACGGATGACAAATAATTACTACCCACGGCGCGCGATTGACGCTTCAAAGAAAACGCCTTGGTTCCGGCATAGACCGTTGCCCCTATGAGGGCTTCAATCGCAAGACGTTCTGCGTAGCTGTTATTACCGTCCTGACTGGCAATAGCCCCGCCCGCCGCAACTGCGCCGAGTATCGCAAGAGCCGTAGCCTGATTTTGCTTTCGGGCAAGCTCACGGCGTCTTTCTAAAATTTTGTGCTCAGCCTTAAGCATATCCCGCACTTGCGCGCCCATTTCGCCATTATGCACCCCGTCAAAAAGGCGCAGAGACTGAACCGATAAATATTTCTGCTCGGCTTCCATGAGGCGCTCGGCATAACGATAGCGCGCCTGGTAATCAGCATCCCGTGAGCCGACCAATGTCAGCGCCGCCAGACTTTCATCGAAATTTGATATGGCCGAGGCGCGGCCTGCCATGGCCGCTTTGTCAACATCGGTGCGGTTGATAATGCCGATAATCTGATTGGCAAAGCCTTTGGAGAAGGCTGTCTTAAGCGGATCCACTGCCCCCCCATCCTTTTCATTCATGGAGGCCAGCTCCGCCTTGTTCATCTGAATCTTCTCCAGCGGATAGGCCGTCACAGAATTGGGCCTCGCCGCGCCCATCGGACGGGTCGTCACGCCCATGGGCTGATCGCCTTTTAAATGCGCGACAAAATCCAGTTCCGGTGCGGACGTTTTGAAACGTCCCGTCTGCATAATCGAGAGCGATTCATTGACCGCATCACGGCCATTACCTGCCGCGCGTGGCAGGATTGGCGCGCTGGCCATAAGCAGACCTTGGGTCGGCGCAGCCGCACGGTGGTCGGTACGCACTGTCACCAGAGGCGTGACCAAATCACCAAAGGTCAGCGGCTCCTTGCCCATCATCTTTTTCGTGTCGGGGAATGTATAGCTGGCGAAATCCACCGTTACGACATTGGGTAGGCTCTCTGCCTGTGTCATCGGTTCAGAGGTCAGTTTGCCGTCAGCGCCCAGCTTGATCACATGCGGGGAAAGCAGGACATTATGTGCCGGCATTTTCGCAGCCAGTTCCTTATAAAGCGAGAGCGCAAAATAATTGGATTTCAGGATCATGCTGTCAGCCAGCGCATGCATTTCCGCCAAATCGCCCCGGCTTTTCGACCATTTCCCGCCAATGACTTTTTCGCCATAAGCCTTGTAATAAGCATCCTCTGCGGCCGCATCAACATGAGCCGGATAACGCACGACAGCCATAACTGTGCCCGGCGGCACTTCTTTGGCTAGGCGCTCGGTCTGCGATGATTTCATAACGGCCGATTGCGAGACGCCCTTAGCCGTCGTAGCACAGCCTGTGGCCAGCGCGCTTGTGCCCAATAATGCTGCGCCCAGCATGAAAGTTTTAGTCAATCGCCCCATAATGGCTCCTCTAAGCTTTGGTGACTGTTAACAAAGTCTTACAGACACCTATATTAACCTAGTCTGAAGCGAGCCTACGCCTCATGGCCTATTCACAAACCTGTCATTGATCCTAATCTGCCAATGTTTTCGGGGTTTTATAGTATAGTTTCAGGCCATTTACGGTGCTCATACTATCAGATTGCGTATTTAACATTGTCCGCAAACGGTCCAGAATCAGCGTATCAATCGTAATAATCAGCCCCGTTACATAGGTCGCATATTCCGCCGAAACGCCCTGACTGACCAGAATATCCTGCAACAGAACCACCGAAGCCGAGGGCGTGCCCGCCGCCGCCGTGGCGAAGATCATGGACTGAAAGCCGACGACCAACATCTCGCCAATCCCGACTTCAAGACCAAAGGTTTTCATCGCATAGAGTGATAACAACAACAGACCGATCAAGGTTCCGACCATATTGATCGTGGCCCCGATGGTGTAAAAAGGCGTCGCTTCATCCGCATTCGCGCCCATCTGATCACAGGCTTCCCGCGTTGCCGTCAGCGTGGCAATAGAGCTGGAGGTGGACAGCGCCACCAAGGCCTGCGGTAGCACAGCACGCAGCACGAAACCCGGCCCGCGGCCCTGAATGGCTGAGGTCACCAGCACCATAATAATCCAGACCCCGCCCATGGCGATAATATATGGGATTAAAAGCGGCACCAGATTGGTTAAGGTTTCCACCCCGCCCGGACGGTTCAGCGCCAATGTGATAGACCCAAAGACCGCAAGCGGAATCGTATATTGCAGAAATTTACGAAAGCCCTTGATAAACAAATCAGAGATTTCATCCGCCTGTCGACCCAAATTCAGCCTCTTGAGCGCCTGTCCAAAAATCACACCGGCATAGATCGAAATCATCAAAGCCGAGGTCAGCACGCCGTAAATCTTTGCAGCAAAAGGAATTTGCATGACATTACCGGACCCTTCTCCCGCGCTTGGTGCCGGCAGAATGTTCAGCTCAGAGAAAAGAGAAAAGGCGAGAATACCCAGCATCATCCCGATCAGAGAGAAGCCAACAAAAAACAATAAGACCCGGATAAATTTTGCGCCCAGCCCGCCCGTGCTGATCGCCAGTGAACTGCCGATGGACAGGATAATCAAAGCATACATGAGGGGCTTTAACGGCACAAAGAGCGAGTCTTTGGCCAGCCCCGCAATGGATTTGGTCAGATAGGTATCGCCCATCTTGATCGGTTCCGCTAGAAAACCCATCCCCAAAGCCCAGCACCCAAAGGCCAGTAGTGCGGCCAATACGACCAAGAGCAACAAAGGTATCTCATGAATCTTAGACATGACGCCTCCCCAAATCTGTTTTATTCCGCGCATGAGCCTGCGCGCATCATCTTTACCCACTCTCTCACACAAATCCTCTCCCCAAGCCAATGAAAAAGTTAGAGCGGGCTATGGCGAGGAGGCATGGGTTCATTAACAATAGCCAAATAGCATTTTTATCTTACTGGGACAGTTTCACTCACAAAATGCAAACACGCCTCCCATTCACAGAAATGTGTATGACAGCAAAATGTATATCGGCTAGGAGGACTGTATGAACGCCCTGATTGATCCCCAAAAATTCAAAGATCCCCGCATCACGGCCAAAGGCGAGAAGCGCGCACAGGTGTTTTTCAAGCGGCTGGATACGCTGTGGCTGAATACGGGCAGCCAGTGTAATATTGAGTGCGCAAATTGTTACATTCAAAGCAGCCCGACTGCCGATCACTTCATTTACCTGACCTTGGATGATGTCACCCCTTATCTGGATGAAATCGACGCCATGGACATTGGCCCGATTGAAATCGGCGTTACCGGCGGAGAGCCTTATCTCAATCCGCATATGATCGATATATCCGAAGCGGTTTTGGCGCGAGGCCATTCGCTGCTGGTGTTGACCAACGCCATGAAACCCATGATGCGGCCGCGTGTTCAAAAAGGTCTGCTTGATTTACGCAACCGCTATCCGGGTAAAATGACGCTACGCGTAAGTCTGGATCACTTCACGGCTCCGGGACATGACCAAGAGCGCGGCGATGGCAGTTTTGACATCGCCTTGAAAGGCATGCGCTGGCTGACCGATCATGACTTTGATTTGCACATCGCAGGGCGCGCCATGTTTTCCGAAGATGAGGCCACAGCCCGCGCCGGTTATGCTGATTTGATTGAAAATCATGGCTGGAACATAGATGCCATGAATCCTGCAAAGCTCATTCTTTTCCCGGAAATGGACGAGACCGTCGATGTGCCTGAGATTACGATTGCCTGTTGGGGGATATTAGATGTGCATCCCGACAGTATGATGTGCGCGAATTCCCGCATGGTCGTTCGCCGTAAAGGCGAGGACCGCGCCAGTGTATTGGCCTGCACATTGTTATGGGATGATGTACAATTTGAAATGGGCAAGACCCTGTCCGAGAGCCTTGGCCCCGTGGCGCTAAACCATCCGCATTGCGCGAAATTCTGCGTCCTCGGTGGCGCTAGCTGTTCGGCGTAATTAGATTATAAAATGCTTGGACAGGCGCAGGCTTTGTTTTTGGTAATTTGAGCCCTGCGCCCCGTAAAGCGTGGCAGGCTTTTCATGCATGGCCTCGAAAATCAATTTCGCGACGGGCTGCCCGTGACGCATCAGGAACGGCACATCCCGACCGCGTACTTCCAGCACGGCGCGCGATCCCTCTCCGCCTGCCGCCGCCTCGCCAAAACCCGGATCGAAAAAGCCCGCATAATGGGCGCGGAACTCACCGATTTCCGTGGCGATAGGCGCCATTTCCGCAGCCTGATCCGCCGGAATACTGACGGCCTCTTTGCTGGCCAGAATGTAAAATTCCTCCGGGTCGAGCACAAGCTGCCCGCCATCGGCATAAAGCGGTTCCCAATAATCACGGGCCTTGTGCCCCCCGACTTTGGCAATATCGACCAGCCCGGCATGGCGGCGCGCGCGCCAACCAACGATGCCGCTATCATCAAAGCCGTTTAAATCCAGACTGACAGTTTGGGTGGTCAGCACATCCAAGTTGCCTTGCCGGAAGCGCATTTGCACGAGCCGGTCACCGGGCCGAACGAGGATAGAAAATGTGCGCGGCGCTATCTCGACATAAAGCGGGCCTTGATACCCATTAGGCAAAGCGTCAAAGCGCGTCGCTCCGTCATAAATGACGCGGGTAAATACATCGAGCCGGCCGGTGGAACTTTTGGGATTGGCCGCTGCGCCAATATCCTTCGGCAAGCTGAGCGATTCCTGCAAGGGTACCAGATACACACAGCCCGTCTCCAGCACAGCGCCGCCCGATAAATCCACTTCATGCATGCGAATATCCGGCAATGCGTCCATTACGCGGCGACCTTCCCCGGGCAGGAAACTGGCCCGAAGTCGGTAGGCTTTGCTGCCCAAACGCAGATCCAGACTGGCGGGCTGGACTTGCGGTGGATGGCCGTCTCCGCCCATGTCCGGCGCTTTAATCCTGCCCTGCCCGATCAAATCGGCGATGGCCTGTTGCGGTAAAATCCCCTTTTTCATGGAATGTCGAGTAGCATGCTATTCGCCCAAAACAAGAATGAACTGTATAAAAAACGACGCGACTGGTTAAAGGACTTGCAGGACAGCACGGTTCACGCCAGAAGAGCCAAAGAGAGACATTGAGGGCGCAGCAGAGGGAGCGGGAACATGTCGAATGAGGAAATTCCATTCGCATTATTTGAACAAAGAACCAAGGACGTAGTTGTTCGGGTCGAGCCGGAATATCTGGCGGATCAATCCAGCCCGTCAGACTCCCGTTATATCTGGGCCTATACCGTCGAAATCGACAATCAGAGCACAGAAGATTTGCAGGTCACAGGCCGGTTCTGGCAAATCGCAGATAGCCGCGGTCAGGTACAGGAAGTGCGCGGTTCCGGTGTCGTCGGCGAAAAACCGGTCGTCAAAGCCGGTGAAGTATTTCGCTATACATCCGGCGCACCTTTGACGGCCCCGTCCGGCATGATGCGCGGAAGTTATCGCGTTGAGCCGACATCGGGCGAGGCATTTGATGTCGACATCCCTGCCTTTGTACTGGACAGTCCGCATGAAGGTTTGCGCATCAATTAAGACCCTGCCATTGCCTTTACAGGTCAATGACCTTACATGCGCGCCATGAGCACACCGCTGATAACTCCTGATAACCGCCCCGCTGCGAAAGCTGCTGTGGGTGGCCCTGTGCGTTTAGTCGGTTTAGGCCGAAAAGAAATTGCCGAACATTTGGAAAATTTTGGCATAGAGCCGAAAAAAGTGCGCATGCGCACCAAACAGATATTTCACTGGATTTATAATTACGGCGTCACTGACTGGGATCAGATGACAAATATCGGCAAGGATTTGCGCGCCAAGCTGTCTAAGGCCTTTTCACTGGAGCGGCCGGAAATCATTGAACGACAAATCAGTGTCGACGGCACGCGCAAATATTTGATCCGCATGGCCCCTGGCATAGAGGTGGAAAGCGTCTTCATTCCTGATGTGTCAAAAACAGGGGCGCTTTGTGTGTCGTCCCAAGTGGGCTGCACGCTGACCTGTAAATTCTGCCATACGGGCACGCAGCGCCTTGTGCGCAATTTGACCGCCCGGGAAATCGTTCTGCAAGTCATCATCGCCCGTGACGATCTGGGTGAGTGGCCGACAACGCAGGATAACCGAAAACTCACCAATATCGTCTTTATGGGCATGGGCGAGCCGCTTTATAACACGGAAAATGTTGGCGATGCGCTGGACACAATTTGTGACCCCGAAGGTCTGGGCATCGGGCGTCGCCGTATCACGGTGTCGACGTCTGGCGTCGTGCCGGAAATCGGCCCGATGGGCGAGCGCACCTCGGCCATGCTGGCCATTTCACTTCACGCCGCCAATGACAGCTTGCGCGAACAGATCATGCCGATTAACCGAAAATATCCTCTGAAAGACTTAATGCAGGCCTGCCGGGATTATCCCGGCCTGTCCAATTCGCGCCGCATCACATTTGAATATGTGATGCTGAAGGGCGTGAATGACAGCCCTAAACATGCCAAGGAATTGATCCAATTACTGCGCGGCATTCCGGCCAAGGTTAATCTGATCCCGTTCAATCCCTGGCCCGGCAGCGCCTATGAGTGCAGTGATTGGGAAACGATCGAATCCTTTGCCGATATCGTGAACCGCGCAGGCTATGCCAGCCCGATCCGCACACCGCGCGGACGCGACATTCTCGCAGCTTGCGGGCAGTTAAAATCCGAATCGGAAAAACAGCGTGCCAGTGATATCCGGCGGCAGACACGCCTGAAAGCAGAAAGCCCTTGATTCAGTGCAGGTCTCTATGAAATAGGGTGCCCAGCGCTTTCGGGGCAAAGCGCAGGGCACCATAATAATAATGGATAATAACATGCAACCAGCGCTCGAAAGCCTCGCCTCCGGTTTCCCATATTTGATATTTTACCTGCTGACCGTCACTGCTATTTATATTGCCGGGCTGTTTATTTATACCAAATTGACGCCCCACAAAGAATTGGATCTGGTGCAAGACGGGAACATGGCGGCGGCCATTCATTTCTCATCCTTGGTCATAAGTATGGCAATGCCGCTGGCGGCCTGTTTAATCAATAAATTTTCATTATTGGATGTGGCGGTTTGGGGCACTTTTTCTGTCTTGCTACAGCTTTTCTTATTCCGCCTGACGGACGCGATTTTCCGCGGCATGCCGCAACGCATTATCAATGACGAAGCCGCCCCCACCCTCGTCTTGGCCTCGTTTAAAATCGCCGGGTCTATTATTCTCGCCTTTGCTATTTCGGGTTAATGCCTTGAAGCGCTTACCCGATTGGCTGGTTTATTTTCTCTTATTGGGGATGCTGGTCTATAGCGCGCAACAATCACGCCGCGACGTAACCATGCCGCTTCCACCCCCTGAACTCGGGCCTATCCTGCCAAGCCAAAGTCCGCGCGATGAGCGCATTATTGTGACCGTTGACCGGCCCCGCTCCGGCGTTGGAACAGCCTTCGCAATTAATGATGACGGACGATGGATGACCGCCCGTCATGTGGTGGATAGCTGCGAGAATGTCGGGATTAAAATCGGCACGCGTAAAATATTACGCACAAAAGTGACTGTGATCTCTGATGCGGATTTAGCAATTCTAGATTCTGAGTGGACACGAAGGCCCCTGCCCCATGATTTAAATACGCAGCGCCGCATTGGCGAGACAGGTTATTTTTTCGGCTTTCCACAAGGCAATCCGGGCGAAGTGGTTGGCTCTCTTTTAGGGCGCGGACGCATGATTATTCGCGGACGTTACCGTTCGGATGAAGGCGTTCTGGCATGGTCGGAACTGGCGCGCACGCGCGGCCTGTTCGGATCATTGGGCGGGCTGTCGGGCTCTCCAGTCCTGGACAAGGACGGAGAAGTCATTGGTGTGGTCTCTGCTGAAAGCCCGCGCCGCGGCCGGATTTACACCGTCGCGCCGAAATATCTTCGCCGCTATTTCGAAGAGGCCTCCGGCGAACCGGAAAACATTGATCTGGACAGCTATGGGGTCAATGCTGACAAGCTGCGCCGCGACCGCCGCGTTGCTCAGGTGATATGCCTCGTTGGCTAGAGCGTCATTGGACACTCGTCTGTTGGGCTGTCATGGCTTTCATCATAGCCGCGCTTGGTATTTGGGCCAATAAGGTTGTCCCTCCGCAGCATTTGCCCTGGCGGCAATTAGACCCCGCCCGGCCATTGGGTTTTGGTACTAAGAGCCAGCTCTTACGTTTATCTCTCTCTACGTCAAAAACCTGTATGGAGATGGCCCGCGATATAGAGGGGTTCGTCACGGTCCCATCTGATCCCAAACGGCCAAGTAATACTTGCGGGTGGGATATCGCCCGGGTCGTTTATGGCCAGAACGATATCACCCTTGCGGGCGAGGCGAACATGCAGTGCCCGCTCTCCGTCGGCACCTATCTCTGGGTGCGGGAACTCGACGGGCTGGCACAGGAGCGGTTCGGGACAGGCTTGAAAAAAATTCATCATATGGGCACCTATTCCTGCCGCCGACAGAATGGAAATAATTCCGGCCAGTGGAGCGAACACGCCTTTGCCAATGCCTGGGACATTGCCGGATTTGAGCTGTCCGATGGGCGCCTGATCAGTGTCAGATTGGACTGGCCCAAAAGTAATGATAAGGCCGCCTATCTACGCGACGCCCGGGATGCGGCCTGCAAGATTTTCAAAGTCACATTATCGCCGGATTACAATGCAGCACATTACGACCATTTCCATGTCGATATGGGTCCGAGCAGCGCTTGCCGTTAGGGCTTTGCCCTGCGCACTTCGACCGTGGCGTGATCGATGTGAAACTTGTCCACTAATCGGGCTTTAATGGCCTGTGAAATTGGCTCTACGCGCAATTTGGGATCTACGATGGCTTCTAAAGTCAGCATGGGCCGATCCGGCGTGATGGACCAGATATGGATGTGATCAACGGAGACAAGCCCGTCTATATGACTTTGTAAATCGGCTGTAATCGCCCGGCTGTCCAGACCGCTTGGCGCGCCTTCGAGCAGGATATGGGCGCTGTCTTTGATCAGTACCCATGCTGAGCGCAAAATCAGCAACGCCACCAAAACCGACAAAATGGGATCTATCGGCATCCACCCTGTCTGCCAGATGATGACCGCCGCCGCGATGGCCGCGACCGAACCGAGCAAGTCTCCCATCACATGCAAGACCGCCCCGCGAACATTGAGATTATGCTGATCCGCCCCGCGCAAAATCCAAAGCACGAGAAGGTTCACGACAAGCCCCCCCAGCGCAACATAGAGCATAGGCCCGGCCAGAACCTCTGTCGGTGACAGAAAACGTTCCACCGCTTCCCACAATATCCAGGCCGCGACTAAAAACAGTGTCAAACCATTCACAAAAGCGATCAGAATCGAAAATCGGTCATAGCCGAATGTGTGTTTCCAATTGGCGGGGCGGCGGGCAATTTGAAACGCGCCCCAAGCCATGGCCAGCGCGGCAAAATCGGTCAGCATATGCCCGGCATCGGCGAGCAGCGCCAAAGAGCCAGAAATCACACCGCCAATGATTTCCGCGATCATGAACAGACCCGTGAGGATCGCGGCTAGTCCCACGCGGCGGCGATTGCTTTCATTCACTTTGGGCGCGTGGCTGTGCCCCGGCCCATGATGATGACCGTGATGGCTGTGATCATGTCCGTGATGATGATTATGCGAATCTGCCATGAGGCTTTTGACCATGCAATGGCAGGCCGCGCAATGGGCTAGCGGTTTTCCAGCTCGCTTTTCAATATGCGCCGCAGCACCTTGCCCGTATCATTATAGGGCAGCTCATCGCGAAACTCCCAAAGCTGCGGCGTCTTGGTTGAACGCAAGCGCGACTTCACCCAATCTGCCAGTTCGGCTTTGTCCGGGGTTTCATTTTCCGGCACGATGACCGCCGCCAAAGCTTCACCCCATTCGATGTTTTTCACGCCCAGCACGGCAACTTCGCCCACGGAAGGATGGGCCAGAAGCACGTCTTCGATCTCGCCCGGGGAAATATTTTCTCCGCCCCGAACGATCACATCATCCAACCGGCCCGTGACATAGAGATAGCCGCCTTCGTCAAAATAGCCGCCATCATTGGTCGCAAACCATCCCGCATCATCGGTGAGTTTCTTGTGCTTATATTCACCGGAAATTTGCTCCCCGCGCACATAAATTTCTCCGGGCGTGCCTGCCGGTACGAGCTGTCCGGCCTCATCACGAATCTCCACTTCCAAAGACGGTATGGGCTGCCCGACAGACCCTAGCCGTGCTTTAATGGCTGGGTCATTTGACGCCATGGCCTCGCGGTGATCCTCCGGCCCCAGTAGGGAAATGGTTGAACTGGTTTCTGTCAGGCCATAGGCATTGACGAAATTCACATGGGGCAGACTTTTCATCGCCCGCTCAATCACAAGCAAGGGCATTCGCCCGCCGCCATAGGTCAGAGCCTTTAAATCCGGTAAGCCCTGCCCGCGCGTTTCAAGCACATCCAATATGCGGTCCAGCATAGTCGGTACGACCATGGCCCGCAGGATTTTTTCCTGCGCCACGACATCCACCCATTCTTCGGGGGTGAAGGCCGTCAGATAAACCATGCGCCGCCCTGAATAGACGCTGGTCAATATGGCGGACATGCCTGCAATGTGATAGGGCGGGACACTGACTAAGGCGGCATCAGACTCATCAGCATTGGCAAACTCCACAGTTGAAATCACATAGGACGTCAGATTGGCATGGCGCAGGATCGCAACTTTGGGCTCTCCCGTCGTGCCACTTGTAAAAAGCCACAAGGCGACATCTGGATCGACAAACGGGATTTCAATCTCCAGATTATCTGGTGACTGACACGCCGCTTCAAATTCGGATCGGGTCACGACTTCCACATCGGCTACGCCCGCCACACGCGCGGCCATATCATCATCAACGATTAAAGTGGAAGGCGCAGTCCGCGCCAGAATTGCCCGCAACTGGTCATCCTTTAAGCGGTAATTTATCGGCGCAAAAGGCCGTCCGATATAACCGCTGGCAAATAAAGTGATCGGAATGGACGGGTTATTCAGACCCAGATAGACAATGATCTCTCCGGGCTTTTGGGATAACCAACCCGCTCCGGCCTTGGCGCGGCGGGCCAGCTCTCCATAACTTATTCCGTCTTGTAACGACCCAAGCGCCATGCGCTCCGGGAAATTATCCGACATCATATCAAGTAATAAAGAGGTCTGCATAAGCGCAGATTAAAGACAGGGCTTATGCGAGTCCAACCATAAATCCGCGCACCATATAGAACATCATCGCCGCGAAGATGGCCGACAAAGGCACAGTAATCACCCAAGCCATAACAATCTTGATCAAGAGCGATCTCTGAACGAGCTTTTCACGATAAGCGCGCTTTAGCTTTTTACGGCGGCCATGGGCTCTATCTTCAGCTTTTAGCTCATCCAGAATACGTTTCTTTTCAGCCATTGAGGCTTCATCAAAGGCTTTGACAAAAGCTTCGGCGGTTTCCTCGGTCTGGCTTTTCTTGTCAGCCATATAGTCCCGAACCAGTTCCAATTTCTGATTATACCGATAGGTCAGCATTTCGCGCAGAAAACCAACCCCGAAAATCGCGCCCACTGTGATATGGGTCGAGCTGACCGGCAGGCCATAATGCGTTGCGATAATCACGGTAATCGCCGCAGCCAAGGCCACGCAAAAGGCGCGGATCATATCCAGTTCCGTAATCTCTGTTCCAACTGTGCGCACGAGTTTGGGGCCGTAAAGTGCCAGACCCACAGCTATGCCCAGCGCCCCGATACCCATAACCCAAATCGGGATGGCCGCTTTTGTGGCGATTTCGGCCGTCCGGACGGCTTCATTGATGGCGGCCAAAGGGCCAATCGCATTGGCGACATCATTGGCACCATGCGCAAAGGACAGGAAACACGCACCGATGATCAATGGAATCACGAAAAGCCCGTCAATGCTCTCGCGCTTATTTTCCAGATTTTTGGACGCTCTGACAATCAACGGCCTTGTGACAAAATATGTCAGCATCGCAGCCAGAAACCCGATCCCGATCGCAAGAGGCACTTCAACCTTAATCAGCTTCTTGATGCCCTTCAGGATAATATAAGATGTAAAGGCCCAAGCCATAATCCCGAGCAATATCGGGACATAACGGCTGCCGGCGGTCAGCATGTCGTCTTTGTAGATGATGGAGCGTTTTATCGTATAAAGAAACACAGCCGCAATAATTCCGCCCAGAGCGGGAGAGATGATCCAGCTGGCCACAATCTGTTGCACCTTGGCCCAATCCGCAATCGCCCAGCCGCCTGCGGCTATGCCCGCCCCCAAAACACCGCCAACAATAGAATGGGTTGTCGAGACCGGTGCGCCGAGAGCCGTGGCGATATTCAGCCACACCGCGGCGGCAAATAAAGCAGAAATCATAACCCAGACAAAGGTCTGGGCGTCCCCTATCATCGAGGGATCAATAATGCCTTTTTTGATGGTTTTTACGACGTCACCCCCCGCAATCATCGCGCCCGCCCCTTCAAATATAAAGGCGAGAGCTATGGCCATGCCCAAAGTCATGGCTCCTGATCCGACAGCCGGGCCGATATTATTGGCCACATCATTGGCGCCAATATTCATCGCCATATAACCGCCAATAATGGCAGCGAGTATCAGAAAAACCCGGCCTGTGGGGTCAACAATCTCCCCGGCAATCGTGCCATTTACAAAAAAATGGACCGCCGCCAAAAAAGCTATGGCCAGAAAGAGCCGCACCATGTCATCAAACCGGATTAACTCCGGTGATTGCGCGGTAGATGCGGCATCTTTTGATAAGGTTTTGAACATGGTTCCCCCACTGCTTTATACAGATTTGAGCGAACCATAGGGAAAAGAAAGATATCCCCCTAATCACAAAAGGGAGATATCCATAAGAATTTTGTTACTTAGGCCTTTAAGGCTCTGAGCTGACTAAAAATCAAAGCCTAAACGGGCCACGACGCCCTGACCTTTATCGGCCGTGCCGCCTTTGGCATCAGAATCAAAGTAATCCAAACGCAGGCGTGTTTGCTTGGTTGGCATCCAGGTTGCCCCCAGAATGATTGTGTCCAGCTGTCCTGTGTAAGGACCGTCTTCCAGATCAAGGCTGTCATAACGCGCCGTCACAGCAAAAGCGCCCATGCCGCCCTCGCCTAAGGGGTTATCAACTTTGGAGCGGTTGAACTTCCCGCCTTTATAAGTGCGCTTGCCTCCAAAAATGACGCCCACTTCGCCATAATAACCGCTGAAGTCAGCATCCGGGTTTCCATCCGTCCCTTTAGCGTCAAGCATGGCGTATTCACCGGCAGCCCAAAGGTTTTTGTGAATGACGGCCCCTTCGAAACCATAGAAGTCATCGCTGTCTGCAAACCGGCCTGTATCAACAATGCGGCTTGGCGCGACATGGGTGTAGGGGCGCTGACGATAACGTAAATCGGATTCTGTGTCGCCCTTTTCACGGTGACGCCAGGACGCCCCCAAATGGGCGATGGTTTCACCAGTCTTGACTGGGTTGAATGTAAATCTCGCTGCGTAAGCTTTACTTTCATCAGCGCCGCCATCGGCTTCCAGATTGGCGCCGAAAATACCTGCATTGAATGTGTAACGATCACCTGACGCACCCACAGATGCGCCGACGCGGCGGTTTAGGCCAAAGGCGTCCGTAAAGGCGGCGCGCTCAATTGTAGAAATGAAGCGGGAAGAGGTTTCCTCATCAAGAGAGTTATGTGTCTTGAATTGACCTACTTTGATTTTAAATTTTGTATTTTTAGGCGCAAATTGTATCCACGCATCCGTGGCTTCGATTGACTTTCCTGAGGCTTTGTTGACTTCAAACTTATATTTGATGGCCTCGCCATATGTGCCCGAAATAAACATACGTCCGCGACGCAGTTCAGATGCGGATATATCTGTATCAGGATTACCTTCCAATCCGTCAATGTCTGCAATTGTGTAGTCAATCATGACCCGGCCGCCAACTTTGATTGTCGCATCCTGCGCCGCCGCGACGTCAGCTGACGCCAAAGCCAGAATTAATGTGGAGGCGGTCACGCCCGCTTTTAAAATATGTGTCATCGCTCTAACCTTCTTTTACGATGTCCCGAGTGGGAGAAAATGTGGAAACGACCATCGCGTTTGAGCGCGGCTTGCCATTCTGAATCGACAGATTTGTTACAGAAATATGACAGTTTTACGTCAGTCCCTGCGGCCCATAAAAGCGGGAGAGATCTATGAAACTTCGACCGCGACCTGCACGATTTCGGCCAGGACTGACACAGCCAGGCTGTTGGCATCCCGCATGGCCGGGATCAAACCGATGGGCCCGTGAATTTTTGCCGATTTAGACGGGTCTACCCCCGCCTCTGATAATTTTGCCAGCCGGGCCTGATGCGTCATCTCACTGCCCATTGCGCCAATATAAAATGCGGGGCCGTCCAGAGCCTGTTTTAACAATGCCGTTTCCCAGTCATGATCATGAAATAGCAGCACAACCGCCGTCCAGGCATCATCCTCCATTGGGGGCGCTGCGTTCGGATCCGTCAGATGATGAAACTCTTGCGGATTTGCTTGGCCTGACAAGTCAGCATCCGGGGATTGCAGAACGATATTAAACCCGGCCGCTTTGGCCGATTGGCAAAGCTTTAAGGCGGCCTCTCCCCGCCCGGCAAGACGCAGGCGCAGAGGCGGTGTATAAAGATGAGAAAATCCGGACATGGCCGGCCCCACGCTTAAACCCTGATCTTCGCTGATAGAAAGATGGACGGCGCGGCGACCGGATAAAACCTGCGCCGCCTGTGATAGTACATCTTTATCCGGATTTGGGATGAGGGTTATATTCAGCGTCCCGCCGCAGGGCAGCGATATGTCTTTAAACGGGGAACCCTCGCCGTAAATCAAATGTCGCGCTTTCCCGTCTTTTAGCGCCTCGCGGGCCTGAAATAAAATGTCCCCATCCACACAGCCATTGGAGATATAGCCAATATGGCCGCGTTCAGTCACTGCCATCATCGCGCCTTTGGCGCGCAACGTTCCGCCCGTGACATGCGTTAGAATACATAAAGCCGCACTTGGCTCCGCAGCGGCAAATCGCAGAACATCCGTGGCATGAGTTTGGGTCATGAGGCCCTATAAGGCAGGGCGGTCATGAGGGCTAGTGCTGGCTGAGAATGACGTCGTAGCGGGCTTCACCCATTTGGCCTAAAGGCGGGCGTTTATCCTCACCCAGATAAATCTCTATCGCTCCGGCATCGCGGACGGAGACACTATAACCGCCGCCCACAGGCCCTTGCCAGCTCTCCCCCGTGACAAAGATACGGCTGATCAGTGTTGTGCCCTTAGCGTCCTTGATTTGCACCCAGGATGGCGCAGTGGTGCGAACGGTGACCATATCCGCGGCTATGGGCATGGTTTCCTCGGTCTCGCTTTCGACCAAGGCCGGGCTGCTGATCACAGGCGTCGCCTGCGTTTCAGTTTGCAAGCCATACCAGGTCACGATCATAGCGGCAAAACCAAAGACGGTCAGCGCAGGCACGAAGCCGCGCGGTAATGTCAGGCTGTTTTTCGGAACGAAATGCGGTTGATTGCGCATACCCAGATTTTCTGGCACGGCGACATCGCGTTTATAATCCGCCACGGCCTGAGCCCCGTCCAGCCCAACCGCCTTGGCATAGCTGCGCACAAAGCCGAGCACATAACCAATCGACGGTAAATCATCGGCGCGAAGGCCTTCTATCGCGGATAGGAAATCCGAACGGATATGGGTCAGATCCGACAGCTCAGAGACAGACAGGCCAGCCGCTTCGCGCGCTACGCGCAGGCGCGTGCCGATGTGGTGTGTTCCTTGCGTATTTTGGGGCGCTGCCATGCCCGAAATCCTTAAACTATGCGCCCTGCAAAATAGTTAACGCATTAAAATAATTACGCAAGCATTTCCGACTCATAGCCCTGTTACAACCCGGTATTTAAACGCGTAAATGCGCCGCATGACAGACGCGGCATGAAAGGGCTATAGTATTGACATGAAACACGCGCTCCGACACCGCCAAGCCGCCCCCGCCATCGCGCTGGGTCTCTCCTCCGTGCTGCTGATCGGGGCGTGGATATTTGAGCACGGCTTTGGCTATGCGCCTTGCCTGATGTGTTACTGGCAGCGCCACATGCATAAGGCGATTATCGTGCTGGCGGCGATGACCCTGCTGGCCACATCCGCCGCTCCCGCCGCCCGCAAGCCGCTGCTGATGCTGACTGTGCTGGCGCTGCTAGGCAGTGCCGGGATCGCATTTTTTCATACAGGCGTGGAGTTTGGCTTTTGGGAAGGGCCGAAGGCCTGCGCGGCGGGCGGAGACATTGATTTTGAATTTGACCCGAATAACCCGCTGGGCGGGCTGGACAAGAAAATCAAACCGCCTTCTTGCGACAAAGCGGTCTGGCATTTCGCCGGGCTGTCCATGGCGGCGTGGAACGGTATTCTCTCCTTGCTGGGCGCGGCCATCGTCGCACGGCTTGGTTTTAAGAGGCTCGCGGCCAATGACTAAGCGCAACAATCATCGCATAGCTGAAATGCTCCGCGTCGATCATGCCGGTGAATATGGCGCGGTGGCGATCTATCGCGGGCAGCAGGCCGTGTTCAAGAACAACAACAAGACCCGCGAGATCGCCGAACAGCTGGCCGAGATGGAGGCCGAGGAGCAAAAACACCTCGACGCCTTTGACGAGATGCTGATCGAACACGAAGTCCGCCCGACCGCACTCGCGCCTATCTGGAATGTCGCGGGCTATGGCCTCGGCGTCGTCACGGCGCTGATGGGCGAGAAAGCCGCCCATGCCTGTACCGAAGCCGTGGAGAGCGTGATCGAGCAACATTATGGCGCGCAGGTCGCAGAGATCCAGGACACAGAGCCCGAAATGGCCGCCACCTTCGCGCAGTTCCGAGAAGACGAGCTCGCCCATAAACACACTGCCATCGAAGGCGGCGCCCACGACGCCCCCGGCTACCCCCTCCTCTCACGCCTAATCAAATTCGGCTGCCACGCGGCGATTAAGATTAGCGAGAAAATTTAAATTTTCTCGCATGTGGCGGATCAACCTGTCCACTTGCCGCAAGACCGAGCCGCCACAATCCCTGGCCAGCCCTCTCCCCCACCAGACACACACACAGGGTAAACTTATTGGGTGTGTCAGGTGGGGGAGAGGGCTGGTGCCGTGATATAAATCCGCGAAGTCGGATTTATTTGAGATAAAGATGCGCCATTATTCCGTCTTTATTCTGTCACCTAGCCGTGGCAGTAACGCGTCATGAGCCAGCCGACTGACATTTCCCAAATCCGCCCTTGGCGCACGATAGAGCGGCGCAAGTCGCGGCAGATCAAGGTCGGCGCTGTCAAGGTCGGCGGGGACGCGCCCATCGCCGTGCAGTCCATGACCAACACCGTCACCCATGATGTCGCCGCGACGGTCGCGCAGATCCGCGCCCTCGAAGAGGCCGGCGCGGATATCGTCCGCGTCTCCTGCCCCGACCCGGAGAGCTCCAAAGCGTTAAAAGACATCACCAAAGAGATCACCGTGCCCCTCGTGGCCGATATCCACTTCCACTATAAACGCGGCATAGAGGCGGCGGAGAACGGCGCGGCCTGTCTACGCATCAACCCCGGCAATATTGGCGGGCAGGCGCGGGTCAAAGAAGTCGTCGCCGCCGCGCGCGCCCATGGCTGCTCTATCCGGATCGGGGTCAATGGCGGATCGCTGGAAAAAGACTTGCTGGAAAAATATGGCGAGCCCTGCCCCGACGCCATGGTGGAGAGCGCGCTGATGCATGCCCGCATGCTGGAGGATGAAAATTTTCAGGATTACAAGATTTCCGTCAAAGCCTCCGACGTCTTCCTGACGGTCGCCGCCTATCACCAGCTCGCAGACGCCACCGACGCGCCGCTGCATCTGGGCATCACAGAGGCGGGCGGCACGCGCATCGGCACGGTCAAATCCTCCATCGGTATGGGGAACCTGCTCTGGGCGGGGATTGGCGATACAATTCGCGTGAGCCTGTCGGCCGATCCGGTCGAGGAAATCAAGGTCGGCTTTGATATGCTAAAATCCCTCGGCCTGCGAACCCGCGGCGTCAACATCATCTCCTGCCCCTCCTGCGCGCGGCAAGGCTTTGACGTCATTAAAACCGTCCAAACCCTCGAAGACCGCCTCGCCCATATCTCCGAACCCATCAGCCTCTCCATCATCGGCTGCGTCGTCAACGGCCCGGGCGAAGCCATGTTCACCGATATCGGCTTTACTGGCGGGTCTGCTGGTTATGGCATGATGTACCACGCGGGGAAAAAGACGGGAAAGACAGATAATGACGACATGATCGAGGATATCGTGGCGGCGGTTGAGAAGAAGGCGGTGGAGTTAAGAGGCGCGAGAGAGGCGGCTGAATAGGTGGCGGAGTGATTTATCCAGAAGAGACGGCGTTATCTATTTCTACTGTCGCCGTCTTTTCCCCAGCATCTACTTTTGCTTTGACTTTAGGTATTTTTCCGCGCGATCGAAAAGTCTCCCATGCAGAAAGTTCAATTTTGTTTTCATAGTCAGCTTCGACAATTGACTTTAAGTGGGATTTTAAAATGTCCATTTTAAGCTTGTTTAAAACTTCTGCTTTTTCTTTATCTGTTAAATCAAGACCGACCATAGAAGTTTGACTGACCTCTTTGGCAATTATACTTATTCTAGTGAGATTTAATCTCTGCCTAGTTATTTTCATAATTTCTTCAATCAGAAACTTGGCTAACCGATAGCTTGCATAAATTATAGTTCCGGCGATCAATGTAAATGGAAGCCTTGATGCAAGCATTGTGTATAAATCCATCTCCTCCATTACTTCATACTTTGCTGACAAATCGGCAGCACCCACAAACAAAAATGTAGTTAGACCCAATATCAAGGCTAAAGGAACAAGTGTGAAACCTGCATAAGTTTTTATATTCTTTCCGCCCTGTTCTAAAAAACCACTAAATTCAGCTGGAAATTGATTAATATCATCTTCTAACTTCTTTAGCTCCGATTTCTTTTTTTCAATAGCTGAATTAAGGCCGCTTGATTCATTCGCTTTTTGGTCAATTGTATCCTCAAGACTCTGAATTTTAACGCTTAGTGTAGTTTCTTTGCTTCTTACCTCCTCTATACTAGCATCAACTTCTGCTTTCTGTTGAGATAAGCCTGCAATTTGAGAATTGAGAACCTCAACTTCTGTTTTCTTTTCTTCAATATCGTCTTTGATGGATTGCTGTGACGTTTCAAGCTCGTCAATATTTGCTTCTTTCTCTTCAACAGCGGCAATAGAAGTTTCACATTTGTTGATAATCTGCGCTTGTAAAGCATTAATCCGCCCTATTTTGTCAATCACATCACTAAAATTGCCCATCGTTAGCCCTGTAACCTCAACCTTAGTAATAAGAGGGTTTCCAAAATTCTTCCTAGGCGGGACAAAGCCAAATTCTGTAACGACTTCATTCAGAGTAATGCTAACTGTATTGCCCTCTATTAACTGTTCTTGGTTATCTTTAGATGCACTCGCTATCGACTTCCAAGTAAACCTAACTCTCGTAGACGAGCTGTAGCCTTCGAGAGTAACTACTATTCTCTGAACGAATGTTGGTTCCTTAAAGTAAAAAGGGAAGTGTTTTTTGCGCCCCTTTTGAAAATTATCTGAATTCGTATTGCTAATAAGCTTAGTCGTTTTGTTGGATAGACGATCAAAAAAGTCAGTAGTAAATTCTTGAAATTCTACCTCTTCCTCCTCTACGATTTGTTCTAATAGTTCATTTGGATCTTCACTCATAATAACTTTAACCTTCTATTTGTGTTCTTAAAGCACGCCTCTAAGTTGTTTTATCTTAGATCAGATAGGAAAGAACAAAAGAAAAACAAGACCTGTAGTAAAATTAATTTTAAGGTTTTCCTCTATCGTCAACCAACAAGACCCTTCATCCATGGGTACTTCTTCTGAGCGCGACCCTTCGAGACGGCCCTTCGGGCCTCCTCAGGGTGAGGGATGTTTTATAATAAATTCAAGAAATTCCTCTTCCTGAGGCGTGCTCCCTCGTCCTTCGAGACGCCGCCTTGCGGCGGCTCCTCAGGATGAGGGAGTATCTATGCTATATAACCAAAAACCCCCCTCATCCTGAGGCTTGTTGCCTCTTTGAGGCAACAAGGGACTCGCTCGCCTCGACAAAGCTGGAGCTTCGCTACGGCGCAGCCGGGAAGGATTGGTTCAGGCGGTCTCCTATGTTAGGCCGTCTTATGCGTTACACTTGGGTATATATCGTGCGCTGCGCGGATGGGCGATTATACCGGCACCTACCGGGGCGAGGATGTCGATACGCGGGTGAGCGAGCATAATCTGGGCGTCTATAAAAATGCCTATACCTATAAGCGCCGCCCGGTGACGCTGGTCTGGGCGGAGCAGTTTCAATGGGCTGTCGATGCAATTGATCTGGAACGTCAGATCAAGGGCTGGAGCCGCGCCAAGAAAGAGGCCCTCATTCGCGGGGATTGGGACGGTTTGCAAAAACTGGCGAGGCGTGGCCCGAAGCGGGATGATAGCTGAAGATTTGTGTTTCATAGAACCAATCCTTCGAGTCCCGCCTTTCCTCTGCGAGGAAAGACGCCTCAGGATGAGGAATAAATTATAGTAAACTCAAGAAACTTCTCATCCTGAGGAGCCGCCGCAAGGCGGCGTCTCGAAGGATAATCCGCGTTTATCCCTGAATTTTCCTAAGCAGTTTCAAGGGGTTGTAAAATAATCGCCCATTTGAATCAGCACCTTTGGAAACAGAGCTATATTCAAATCGTTCTTTTGGCCTTGGGACAAATGACATGTCGGTCGTTGGGTCAGGAGACGGTGTGGGCTGAGAGGCTGGGGTGACACTCAGAGGGATCCGGGCCCCGTAAAGCGTGTGCCATACCCGCCGCGATGTTGCTTTCGGTAATGTCAGTAACTGCGGGGCTGATAAGGCCGCTACGACCAAACACCGCCGCAGGGTCAGTGGCCCCGCGTAAAATATGAACCAACCCCCACGGTGTCCGTCGCGGACACTGACCCTGCGGGCAGTCCTTTTAATAAGGACATAGCTAATTTGCTGAGCGCCGGATCGCCAGCAGGAGGGAAAACTCGCCTATAAATATTGAAAGGAAAATTCATGCGAAACTTTAGTTCTGACTTAAATAAATCCGCCGTAGAGAGACTAGCGGAAATTCGTATCGAGATTGAGGCGGCGAAGCTGGAGAAATTGCGGGCCGAGGCCGCCGAGGCGCGCGCCAAGGCAGAGCCGCCCAAATACACGCCCTATGAAGATTATCCGCCGCCCAGCCCGGAAGACCGGGCGAAGTTCATCGCCCGTATTCAAAAAATGTTGCCGGCCATTGACGATTTTAGAAACCCGTTTTTGCAGGCTCTGGCGCGGGATAATCCGGATATCAAACTGGATTTAATTCAGGCTATGCTGATCAAGGCGTCAAATGAAGCCTCACAGATGGCCCGCCAACTGAAAGCCGACCGGGAAGCCGAGGAAGCTGTGCGCGCAAGAGAGTCAGAGCCAGCCCATTCCCTTGAGACTTAGGATGTTATGGCAAGGGCGTTCGGGTGAGCTGCCTAGATGCCTTTGCCGGCCTCGTCTAAACTGGCTTGTTTGGCGGCGTCTTCTTCACGGCGCTTTTCGGCCTTGAGTTTTGCGAGTTGCGCTTTGCGGTTTTGCCGCAATTTGCGCTGGCGCTGTTCATGGGCGCGTTTTTGTTTGCCCGTCCAAATCCACAGAACGGCAAAAACCAGAATCAGAATGAGAATGCTTATGCCGGTATATCCGGAGTCCATAATGTCACCTTGCGTCAGCTAATCAAATGTTTCGCGATCCGCGAGCCGGCGCTGGATCATCTTAAGTTTGGCCTTTTTGGCGCGGCTCTCCCGTCTCCATTCCAGAATAAACCCCAGCAACGCCAAAGACAATATGATGAAAAAAATTGGCAATATCATATGCCAGCTCCGAAATTTCAGGCCTGCCCTGAGATATATGTGTAGCCCACCCCACCCGGATAATCCAGACCTCCGCAGAGCGCAGGTCTGACGCTGTTAGAATTGTGGCTTAAAGAGTAAAGCTGAAAGGCCTAATCCACTTGGAAGGTAATTTTCACATTCACACGGAATTTATCGATTTTCGTCCCTTTAATCGAGGTTGTCATTTCATTGACATAGGCAGAGCGAATATTTTTGACCGTTTTGGCGGTGCGTTCCACGGCATTTTCAATCGCATCTTCAAAAGATTTGCTGCTTTCGCTCATTACTTCAATTGTCTTCATGACGGCCATAAGGTTTCTCCTGTTTTAAATGGTCGTGTATCCTTAACACATGAAATGGCGAAAGGGCGCGTTAAATCCTCGAAAGGCGAGATTTTGCTACTCCGTTTGGGTGATCCAGCCGCCGCCCAGCGTGCGTTGTGCGTCGTCTCTGTCGGCGTAAAACACGCAGGCCTGTCCCGGCGAAATGCCGGTTTCGGGCTCGGCCAGCTCCACGACAATTTGGTCGTCATGCCAGCGCAGGGAGGCGGGTCTCGGCTCCCGCGTGCTACGGACCTTCACGCGGATAGGCGTGCCGTCCAGAGAATGGTCAAAATCTCCATCGCCGATCCAGTTAATATCGGTCAAATAAATACGGAACCGCTCCAGCGCTTTGCGCGGGCCAACAATGACTTGATTGGCCTTGGCGTCCAGCCGGATGACGAAAAGCGGGTCGGTGCCGGTATCATCGCCCAGCCCCAGGCCACGGCGCTGTCCGACCGTGTAATACATCACGCCTCGATGTTGGCCCAGTATATTGCCATCCATATCGACAATGTCGCCGGGCTTGGCCGCATCGGGGCGCAGCTTTTCAATAACATCCGTATATTTGCCCGTCGGAACAAAGCAGATATCCTGACTGTCCGGCTTGGCCGCGACATTCAGCCCGTATTCGGCGGCCAGCTTGCGCGTTTCGGATTTATCCATCCCGCCCAGCGGAAAGCGCAGAAAGTCCAATTGCTCTTTGGTCGTCGCGAAGAGGAAATAGCTTTGGTCTTTGCCAAAATCGCGGGCGCGGTGAAGTTCCGGGCTATTTTCGCCCATTACGCGCTTAATGTAATGGCCGGTCGCCATACAGTCCGCGCCGAGGTCACGGGCGACCTGCAGAAGGTCTTTAAATTTGACGGTCTGGTTACAGCGCACGCAGGGGATGGGGGTCGCGCCCTTCAGATAGGTGTCGGCGAAGTCCTCCATCACCTGCTCACGGAAATTGGATTCATAGTCCAGCACATAATGCGGGAAGCCCATCATTTCCGCGACGCGGCGGGCGTCATAGATATCTTGCCCCGCGCAGCAGGATTTGGCCGATTTAATCGCTGCGCCGTGGTCATAGAGCTGCAAGGTCACACCGATGACATCATAGCCTTCACGCGCCAACATCGCCGCGCAGACAGAGCTGTCCACGCCGCCCGACATAGCGACGACCACGCGCGTCTCGGCCTCGGGCTTGTCAAAACCCAGGCTGTTGACCTTCAAATTTTTCTTTGGCTGCGCCGTCATGAAAAATAATTCCTCTAGCTTGGCGCCCATATAGGGAGGGTTTTGTTTCAAGTCGATACATAGAGTCAGGATTACGCCGAAATAAAACCCGTTTAGAATCGGGGAGTTAGCCTTTGGCGTAAACCTTTCTTAACAATAAAGCCGATTCTGTTAACCTTGGTAAACGATTGATATCATTGTATTTTTTATCAAGCGCTTAAACTATTTTTAACATACCCGCTCTAAGGGGAAAACATAATAACAACCAGCCTGTGGTGGACGGGACAAGTAAAGGGTGCAAGTTTGATGTTAGAGCGCAAACTAAAAAGAGAGAATGTGGTGATTGGGCCGGAAGGGACGCCTTTGACTTTGGCGGATTTGCCAAAGCCGGATACGGTACGTTGGGTAATCCGGCGCAAGGCCGAAGTCGTTGCGGCGGTGCGCGGCGGATTATTGACTTTGGAAGGCGCTTGCGAGCGTTACGGGCTATCGGCCGAAGAGTTTATGACCTGGCAGCGCAGTATTGAAAGCCACGGCATTGCAGGGCTGCGCACAACGCGGACGCAGCAATATCGCTAAGACAAGGCGAAAAGATTTAGATCACAGCCGCTTTTAAAGCGGCTTTTTCTTTGCCCTTTCTTCATTCAAATTAAGCGGAATTTACCACGCTTCTTGGCAAAGTCTTAGCCCCTCTGAGCTATCAATATCATAGAGGACGAAAAGTCCCGAAGATATTAGGTGAAGGCGGGGTCGTGACCGAAACGAGTTCAACAGCAAGTGATGTCTATCACCCGGCCGGGCGATTGGTCAGCCTCCTCTCGCCGGATAATGATATTCCGTCTCTCCATGACCTGGCCCTCAAACTCGGCCGAAAAGCCGCCAGCCTCGGCGAAACGGTTCTGATGCTGGATGCATGTGACGGAGAGCTCATGAGGGCGGCTGATATTATTTATAACCGTACATTGGCGCATATTGTCTTCGAAGGCGCGCCTCTTCATGATGCCTTATATGTGACGTCTAATGAGCACTTCACCGCGACGGCGATCGGGGAAATGGCATTGGATGAGGCTCTGGGCAGTCTGGCAGCCTTGTCACTGTCTTATGATTGGGTCTTTGTTGTGCCGCCAGAGGGCTGCACGCCGGTTCACATACGTTTGGCCGGCGCTTCGGATGTCAGCGTGCTGAGTTATGACACCAAGTCGGATAAATTTATGCGGGCCTATTGGATGCTGGATGCGATCCGCCGCCGTAAGCCGAAATTTGATCCGTTAGTTGTCTCAACCGGGGATATGAGTGAGGCCGTTGAAACGGCCCTGATGTTGTCCGAAACTGTCCGGGATCACCTCGGCGCGCCTCCGCCCTATGCCGGACACATCGAAGATTTGCATCTGGAAACCCGTCTGCTCAGCCAAATGCGAGAGATGTTTGCCCGGAAAACAGGCTATCAAACCCGTAAGGCTTCCAAATCCTCGCGCGATAATTTCGCAGCGGCGAAGTAAACCAAGCCCATCAAAATAGCGGGCCGGCCCTTACCAACCGTCTGCGCCAGCGCGTCCAGATAATCCGCGTTCTCAGGCGAGAGCCGCACAGTCGTTCGCCGTGACGGCGCAAAGGCATCTTCTGAAAACCAGCCCGCTAATTCGGATATGTGAAAATCTTCGCGAATTTGCGACAGAGTCCGGTCAATCACCTTGGACCGGGCCCGCGTTTTCATTCGCCTGCCCATTGCCTTAACGAGGTTCTCCGCACCCGGCTCGATCATCATTTCTACGGCTTTTGTCTCCATAGCTTCATGTAGATCTTTATGGTTACTTATTGGTGAATGGACTCAATTATTTGAAAGTGATCACGCCCATCATTATTTGAGGTTTAACAAAGGCATAACAACATAACTAAAATGAAAGTTAATCCCGCCATCACAACCATCAGCCATGGTACAGCCGCTCATTTCCAAAGTCTTAACCAATCCTTACCTAAGCACTTGAGATGAAAGCTATTATTCCTTTCAGCCGCTAAACCTGCTGAAAAAGTCCTGATTTAAAAGATAAGCCTCTTCTGCGCCCTTCCCGATGACCGTATCAATACCGGCCTCTTGTAACAGCGCCGCTCCGCGCCAATGCACGCGCGGGTCAGGGTCGATCACAGCAATCACACAGCGGTTGATCTTCGCTTCGATCAACGCATTGGCACAGGGTGCGGTCTGGCCATAATGCGAGCAAGGCTCCAACGTCACATAGGCCGTCGCGCTCTCGGCCTCGCGTCCTGCCATGAGAAGTGCGTTGGTTTCTGCGTGAGGCCGCCCGCCATCACTGGTCGCCCCCTCCCCGATGATCTGCCCGTCTTTGACCAGCACACAGCCTACAGCGGGGTTTTCCGCTGTCCGGCCCTGCTGCGCCGCAGCCAACTTTAGAGCCCGCGCCATGTACTGGGCGTCGTTAAGCAGACCCGCCCCCACTCACTGGCGGCAGATCTTTAGCCCGGCTTTCATCCAGATATTTGGCAGATAGAACCTTCAAATCCGAGTCCAGCTCCAGCAATAGCGGATTACCCGTCGGAAATTCAAATCCCGGAATATCCTGATCGGCGACATTGAACAGGCGCTTCATCAAAGCGCGAAGCGAATTTCCATGGGCTGAAATAATCAAATTATTATCAGCCTTCAGGAACGGTACAATCATGTCATCAAAATATGGCAGCACTCTTTCACAGGTCAGTTTCAGGCTCTCCCCGACCGGCAGTTCTGCCGGATCAAGATGCGCGTATTTTTTATCGTGACTTGGATGATATTCATGCTCCGGCGTAATCTGCGGCGGCGGCACGTCAAAGCTGCGGCGCCAGATGTGAACCTGCTCATCGCCATGCTTATCGCGGGTTTCCTGTTTATTCAGCCCCGTCAGCCCGCCATAATGCCGCTCATTTAACCGCCAATCTTTTATGACCGGAATATGGAACTGCTCAATGCCTTCAAGTGCGAGCCACAACGTTCGAATGGCACGGCGCTGAAAACTGGAAAAGGCCGCATCAAAGATGATGCCCTCTTTGGCCAATAGTGTTCCGGCCTTTTTGGCTTCTTTAATTCCGTCCTCCGTCAAATCCACATCGACCCAGCCGGTAAAGCGGTTTTGCAAATTCCACTCTGATTGGCCATGCCGCACCAGCACTAAATGAGTCATCAATACCTCCTATTTCGCCCCGCGCTTATAAATATGCCCGCTGCAATAACAAGCCTTACGGACATGATCCGGCAGCTATAATCGAGGTACGGCGTTGGAAATAAGATTGAGCGGAATAGCCGTCGTATCTTTACTTTGACGCAAGACGATACGGGACTGCACATCGGAAATCAGATCAATGGATAGCAGCACCTCCCGTAGAAAATCTTCATAGGCATGCATATTTTTGGTGACTATGCGTAGCATAAAATCCACTGCACCTGTGACGACCGCGCATTGCACGACCTCTGGCATACGCGCCACAGCCTTTTCGAATTTTTCCATATTGTCACGATTGGGAAGGGACAGCTTGACGGCGACAAATACTTCGAAATCCAGGCCCAGTTTTTCGCGGCTAAGCAATGTGACCCGGGATTTGATAATACCCATCTCTTCCATACGTTTTATTCGCCGCCAACAAGGCGAAGAGGACAGACCCACTTGCTCCGAGATTTCAGAGACGGACAGCCCTGCATCGGACTGAATCAGATGCAAAATTTTGGCATCAATATTATCGATCAGATCAGACATAATGACCTCAATTAAGGTAAGCTTTTCGCTGCATTTACCCAAACACGCAAAATAATGCTAATCATTTTCTCAAATTTTTCTATTTTGTCACTTATTTTTGATGATTTGAGGGTATTTGTCGCTCTCATCTGGTGATAGGTTGCACGTATGGCAATTTGTCCCTGTCAATCATGATCGCTTGAGGCTTTATGGCTAGAAAACCTTCCAATAACCGTTCGCGCCTACATGTGCCCGAACCGCCTTTCCGGCCCGGTGATACACCCGATTATTCGCATATTTCCGTGCCCGCCGATCACACACCGGTGCGGCCGGACCCCTTATGTGACCCGCATGAGACGAGTGAGCATGCGTTAAAACTCATTCGGGTTTTACGCTTTAGCGGCGAAGCCGTTGGAGATTGGAAGCCCGATCTTTCCGCCGAACAGCTGCGCAATGCTTTAAAAAGCCTGATGATGACCCGCGCTATGGATGAGCGCATGTTCAATATGCAGCGCCAGGGCAAGATGAGCTTTTACATGAAGTCAACGGGCGAGGAGGCTGTATCCGTCGGGCACGCCATGGCACTGAATAATTCCGATATGATCTTCCCGACCTATCGGCAACAAGGCATCCTTATTCATCGCGGAGCATCAATTAAGGAAATGATGTGCCAATGCCTGTCCAATGCGGGCGATCCTCTGGATGGCAAATCTATCCCGGTGCTATATTCTTTCAAGAAACATGGATTCTTTTCTATCTCCGGCAATCTGGGCACGCAACTCATTCAGGGCGTCGGCTGGGGTATGGCCAGTGCCTATAAGAATAGCGATGAAATCGCCTCCGTCTTTACGGGCGAAGGCGCAACGGCCGAAGGCGATTTCCATTACGCGCTGAATTTCGCATCGACTTATCGCGCGCCTTGCATCATCAATGTCGTGAATAACCAATGGGCGATTTCCAGCTTTCAAGGCATTGCTGCGGGGGAAGGCGAGACTTTTGCCGCGCGCGGCACAGGCTATGGCCTCGCGACCCTGCGTGTGGACGGCAATGATTTGCTGGCGGTCTATGCAGCCACAAAATGGGCGGCAGAGCGCGCCCGCAATGGCGGCGGCGCAACCCTGATTGAGCATTTCACCTATCGCAAAGCCGGTCACTCCACATCGGATGACCCCACAAAATACCGCCCCGAAAATGAACCGGAAGTCTGGCCATTTGGCGACCCGATTGAGAGATTGAAGATACATCTCATTCATTTGAAGGAATGGGACGAAGCGCGACACGAAGCTCTGGCGGAAGAGTGCAAAACCCGCATTCGCGAAATCTACAAAGATGCCGAATCCATGGGCAATCTGGCGGGTGATACGCAGGTCAATGATTACACCATGTTCGAACAAGTCTATGAACACGCCCCGGATCACATAGACGCTCAGCGCAAAATGTTTGAAGCGGAGTCAGACTAATGGCGCAGCTAAATATGATCGAAGCCATCCGCGATGCGCTGGATGTGAAAATGAGCCAAGACAGCGACGTGCTCGTCTTTGGCGAAGATGTCGGCTATTTCGGCGGTGTGTTTCGCTGCACGGCCGGCTTACAGGAAAAGCACGGTCTGCACCGCTGTTTCGATACGCCAATTTCAGAAGGCGGCATTATCGGCATCGCTGTGGGCATGGCGGCCAATGGCCTGCGCCCGGTCCCGGAAATTCAGTTCGCGGATTATATCTATCCAGCCTATGACCAAATCGCGTCCGAAGCGGCGCGTTTGCGTTACCGTTCCAATGGCGACTTCACGGCCCCGATCACAATTCGCACGCCGGTTGGCGGCGGTATTTATGGCGGCACCACGCACAGCCAGTCACCTGAGGCCCTTTTTACTCATATTGCCGGCCTTAAGACCGTTATCCCGTCCAATCCCTATGACGCCAAAGGCCTTTTAATCGCAGCGATTGAAGACAATGATCCGGTTTTATTTTTAGAACCCAAGCGGCTTTATAACGGCCCGTTTTCAGGTGACCCCCACGCCCCGGCCAAAAACTGGACAGGCAATGAACTCGGCGAAGTCCCCGAAGGCCACTACACAGTTGAGCTGGGCGAGGCGCGGATGATATCCGAAGGGGATGATGTCACTATCTTGGCTTACGGAACGATGGTCTGGGTCGCCAAAGCCGTGACCGAAGAAATGGGTGTCAATGCTGATATTCTCGACCTGCGATCACTCTTGCCATATGATTTGGAGAGCATCACGAACAGTGTGAACAAAACCGGGCGGTGCGTTATCCTCCATGAAGCCACCCGGACATCGGGTTTTGGCGCGGAACTTTCAGCCCTCGTGCAGGAACATTGTTTTTACGCTCTGGAAGCGCCTGTGCAGCGCGTCACAGGCTGGGACACGCCATACCCGCATGCACAGGAATGGGCTTATTTCCCGGGGCCGAAGCGTGTGCGTCTTGCAATTAGCTCTGTGATGGAGACGGCATAATGGGCACTTTCCGTTTCAAACTTCCTGACATTGGCGAAGGCGTTGTCGAAGCCGAGATCACGGCTTGGCATGTAGCTGTAGGCGATGAAGTTTCCGAGGATGATCCCATTGCAGATGCGATGACGGATAAGGCTACGATTGAGCTGACCTCGCCTGTCGATGGCGTTATTTCCAAAGTCGCCTGCGAAGAGGGCGAAATGCTCGCTGTCGGGGCCGATTTGGTGGTATTCAAAACTGAAGGCGGCGATGAGGATGACGAGGCAGAAGAGGCGGAGCCAGAAACGGTCGCTGAGTTAGAGCCTGAAACATCCGAAGACGTCACGCCTTTGGCTACCGCGATTGCGCCCAAGGCCAAAACACCCTCAGTGCCCAAACCAGTCTCCAAGCCAATCAAATCCCGCCGCGCATCTGACAAAGTCATGGCGTCTCCAGCGGTACGACGCCGCGCCGAAAGTTTGGGATTGAACCTTTCTGATATCCCGGCCGCGGGTGATCGGTTGACCCATGAGGATCTGGACGCTTATTTGCTCGAAGGCGCAAAGCCCAAAGCTGCACCGTCTGATAAGCCGGAGTCATCTTCGCCCAAGGTAGCGTCCGCCTCCAAAGCTAATGACTCCAAGGCTGATGCCTCTAAGATAGAAGACGAGCCTATAGAGGGCGAAACGCGCATCAAAGTGATTGGTCTGCGCCGCGTCATTGCGCAGCGTATGCAGGAAGCCAAGCGCCACATCCCGCATTTCACCTATGTCGATGAAATTGACGTCACTGCACTCGAAGCCATGCGCCGCCGTGCGAATGGTAAGAAAGCCGACAACAAGCCCAAGCTCACAGTCCTGCCATTGCTCATTCGGGCTCTGGCCGTCACGCTCGAAGACTGGCCGCAATTCAATGCCCGATATGAGGATGACAAAGGCTATATCAGCCAGTTCAAGAATTTGAATTTGGGCATGGCCACGCAGACAGATCAGGGACTTATCGTCCCGGTTCTGCAAAAAGCAAATGAAATGAGCCTTTGGCAAATGGCCGATGAAATTTCCCGCCTCGCCGAGGCTGCGCGCACCAATACGCTGGATCCGAATGATTTGAAGGGCGCAACGACGACACTGACCTCGCTCGGCCCGCTTGGCGGGATTGTCACAACACCTGTGATAAACCGTCCCGAAGTGGCGATTTTCGGCCCGAACAAAATCCGCAGCAAGCTTGTTCTTGAAGATGAAAAACCGGTCGAGCGCAAGGTCATGAATTTCTCCATCTCCTGTGATCACCGCGTGATCGACGGCTATGACGCCGCCGCCATGATTCAGGATTTGAAGGCCAAGCTTGAAGATCCCGCCAGTATTTTCCTGTTGTAAAATTTAGCGCATTTCGCGCTTGGCAAAAGGGGTTAGGGTCGCTATATGCGCGGCTCTCATTGGTATGGTGGGGTAGCTCAGCTGGTTAGAGCGCAGGACTCATAATCCTGAGGTCGGGAGTTCAAGTCTCCCCCTCACTACCATCCTTTATT
>JAHDHS010000050.1 GCA_020631215.1 Hellea sp.
ACCCACAAGGGTAAACTGATTGGGTGGTCGGGTGGGGGAGAGGGCTGGGGCCGTGATATAAATTCACGAAGGGAATTTATTTGAGACAAGAGAGAGTAAGAGGTCCCGGATGTCGGCCTTCGGCCTCCTCCGAGATGACAAGGATAGAGACAATGAAAGACCAAGTGACTTAGTCACAGAGTTGTGGCTTGGGGCCATTGCGAATCTGTGGTGTGCTCCTTATTTAAGTTCGATAAGAAAAGGATAGGCGATATGGCAGACACGCAGCATCATCCCGTTATGATTATTGGATCCGGGCCGGCCGGTTATACGGCGGCGGTTTATGCGGCGCGGGCGATGCTAAAGCCCGGCATCGTCGCAGGATTGCAGCCGGGCGGACAATTGACCATTACAACGGATGTCGAAAATTACCCCGGATTCCCCGAGATTATGGGCCCGGAATTGATGGAAAAGTTCAAAGAACATGCCTTGAAATTTGGCACAAGCTTTTATGAAGATACGATCATAGATGTCGATTTCAAAACCCGGCCCTTTAAGATGACCGGCGATAGCGGAACCATTTACACATCCGATGCCGTGGTTATTGCGACAGGCGCGCAGGCCAAATGGCTGGGGCTGCCCGGGGAAGAAAAGTTTCAGGGCTTTGGAGTTTCCGCCTGTGCGACCTGTGACGGGTTTTTCTATCGCGGTAAGGAAGTGATGGTGGTTGGCGGCGGAAATACGGCCGTTGAGGAAGCGCTGTTCCTGACCAATTTTGCCTCTAAGGTCACATTGGTTCATCGCCGCGACACGCTGCGGTCTGAGAAGATTTTGCAGCAAAGGTTGTTCGATAATGACAAAGTTGAAATCCTCTGGGATACGACTCTGGAGAAAATTCTGGGTGATGATAATCCGCCCAGCGTGACGGGGGCTCGCCTGAAAAATGTCAAAACAGGCGAGGTCTTTGACAAAGATGTCCATGGCATCTTCATCGCCATTGGTCACAAACCATCTACAGAGGTTTTCAAAGGACATCTGACCATGAATGAAGGCGGTTATATTGAAACAGTGCCAGACAGCACGGCCACAAATATTCCCGGCGTTTTTGCGGCGGGCGACGTGACCGACGAGATTTATCGCCAAGCCGTGACTGCAGCGGGGCTCGGCTGTATGAGCGCGCTGGAGGCGGAGAAGTTTCTTGCCGAACATGAGGCCGTGGCAGAAGCGGCTGAATAGTGGACCGGCTTGATTGGGATAAGCTGAAGACATTCCATGCGGCCGCGCAGACAGGGTCTTTGACCGGCGCGGCGGACTTGATTCGCATTTCTCAATCAGCGGTCAGCCGCCAAATCAGCGCTTTGGAAGAGAGCCTGAACACGCCTTTATTTCACCGTCATGCCCGCGGGCTGACCCTGACTGAGCAAGGCCGGATTTTATATAAAGCGGCCGATGACGTGGCGCAGAAAGTCGCCTTGGCGGAAACATCTGTGCTTAATAGCCGCCAGAAAGCCGAAGGGCTGCTGCGTGTGTCGTCGCCGATTTCGCTTGGCTCGAACTGGCTGACCTCGGTCTTACCGGAATTCATGAAGGCCTATCCGGATATAGAGGTGCAGCTGATCCTCGAAGATGAGGAACATGATCTCGGGGCCTTTGATGTCGACTGTTCATTGCGGCCATGGCCGTCCACGCAAGGGGATGTGATCGAGCGTAAATTAGGCACCATTTCGCAATCGCTTTTCGCGTCCCATGTCTATTTGTCGGAACATGGTGCACCGAGCTCTATTGAGGATTTGGACAATCATAAAATCGTCGCCTTTGGGGATTTAATTCCAAAAAATCTGCACAGCGCTAATTGGGTGTTATCTGTGGGACGTGAGGGTCAGCCGGATCGTAAACCCGTAATGACAGCGAATAATTTACACGGCATTATGCGGGCGGCCGAAGCGGGGATTGGACTAGCGGGATTACCGGATTATATGACGGCGCTTTCACCTCGTCTTGTCAGGGTGCTGCCCAAGCTGCGCGGGGAACCTTTTGATGTGTATTTCGTTTATCCATCGGAGCTGCGCGGCTCGGTGAAAGCCAAGGTTTTCAGGGAGTTCTTGATGCGAACCACGAAGAACTGGGATAATTTGGCGGAATAATCGTACATTTTGGATCGATTTATGGTTAACAAACCGTCTGTCGTAGTCACTAGATTATGCATAAATGCATAGCTCATTTGCAGTCGCGATGGTTCTTTTTGCTCTTATGGATACATATATGGAGCTCGAACACAGAGCGACGTCCTCCCCTTTGTAGCCTGTGTTTGACCGCGTTCACTCTCCCCGACTGAATAGCGAAGACTATAGCCGGGCCTGACACTGTCAGCGCCCGGTTTTTTTTATTTTTTATTAACCATTACGGCCAAAACAGAAATTTATCCGGGGCGCGGATTCAAGATGGGGCAGTATGTTACTGGGGAAAAAATCAGCACAGGCATTATGGAGTTACGACTTCAGAACAGAGCGCTACACGCTCAGCCCTGTCCTGCTCGCGAGCTTGCCCGCGGACATATCCGCCAAAGTCAGAGATGGCGAAATTTTAGAGATGATCGCCCCTGATGATCGGGGATTATTCAAGATGGCCTTTCAGGCCATGAGTGCCGTCACGCCCCACTTTAACGCCAAGTGTAAACTGGCCGGGCAAAAGCACATATCCGAGATTAAAGGCACGCTTATTTTTGATCACAAGGGGCGTCCTGTTCAGATCGATGGGGTCGTAAAACCATTTCTGCAAATGCCGACAGAAATCATGATTGTCGATGATTCCGATATAAATAGGCAAACTCTGGGTTTTCTTTTAGAGCCTACAAATTACGAACCTTTTTTTGTCGAAGACGGGGCTCAGGCTCTCATGCTTTACAGCATAAACCCCAAAAGATTTTCACTGATTTTAATGGACATTACCATGCCGATCATGGACGGCTATGAAGCGACAAAAGCCATACGCTCATTCGAAGTTTCAAAAGGCTTGGCTCATTGTCCGATTATAGCCTTGACGGGCCATACCTCCAGCGAGAGCCATCAAACATGCCTGCGGTCAGGCATGTCTGATATCTTGATAAAGCCGGTCAGGCAGGCACAGCTCTGCGCGAAGCTGGACTATTATATGTCAGATGTAGCGGCGCAGGCTGTTATCTAATCTAAGCGGCCGTTGCTCTTAGCATCCAAGCCGTTTTTTCATGCAGAGTCACGCGGGGGGCCACAACATCTGCCGTGGCATCATCATCACTCTCCTCTGCAATTCGCAAGACTTCACGGGCCGTCTTGGCAACTTGCTCATGACCTTTGGCTAGGTTTCTGACCATATCGTGCCAATCCGGATCACCAGCCTCTTCCTTGATCGTCGAAAGCTTTGACATCTGAGCATATGATGATGGGGCTTTATAACCGAGAGCTCGAATCCGCTCCGCAAGCTCATCAACCGCCTGCCACATCTCGGTATATTGCTCCATAAACTGAATGTGCAATTGCTGGAAATGAGGCCCTTCAACATTCCAGTGATAGCCGTGAGTCTTCAGATAAAGCGTGTAAGTATCAGCCAGTAATTGTTTCACCGCCTCTGCAGAAGCTTTGCGGCTGTCGGCTTTAATTCCAATATTGATATCCATAATAAATTCCTTTCTCTTATGGTCATCCATATTGGTTGAATGAGCAGCCCTATCAAGACGACAGGTCATTGTTTGTTTCAATTGAAACGATTGGCCAAACGAATGACGGCTTCATTTAATTCCGCATCACTCGCCGCATAGGAGAGCCGCAAATGCCCGGGACTATGGAAAGCTGTGCCGGGTACGGTCGCAACGCCGTTATCCTGTAATATGGACATAGCTAGGCCTGCATCATCATCGGTCACTTGGCTACAATCTACGAATACATAAAAAGCGCCTGGCGGGGTCAGGCAGGAGAGCCCCTCTATGGCGTTAATTTGAGAGACCATAAAATTCCTGCGCTTCTGATAGGTTTTGCGCCAGCCATCCAAAAATTGCTGCGGCCCATTTAAGGCGGCCACAGCCGCCCATTGGCTGACAGATGATGGGTTAGAAGTCGATTGTCCCATAAATTTGCGCATGGCCGCAATCAACCACTCCGGACCGCCGCCATAACCGATGCGCCATCCCGTCATCGCATAAGCTTTAGATACGCCGTTCATGGTCAGGATACGATCTGTTAAATCCGGCGCGATTTGCGCCATGGTTGCAAATTCAAAATCGTCATAAACCAGATGCTCATAAATATCGTCTGACAGGATCAAAACATGTGGATGGGCCCGCAGCACATCGGCCAATGCGCCCAGTTCTGCGGCACTATAAGCAGCACCCGTAGGATTGGACGGCGAGTTGAGCATCAGCCATTTCGTTTTGGGCGTAATGGCCGCCTCAAGAACTTCTGCCGTTAATTTGTAACCCGTCTGCGCGGTACAGGGTATGACCACAGGCCGGCCGCCGCAAAATTTGACCATTTCAGGATAGCTGACCCAACACGGGGCCGTAATTATAACTTCATCCCCTTCATTGATTGTCACGGCTAGTGCATTGAACAAAACGGCTTTCCCGCCCGGCGATATATTAATTTGCGACGAGGAATAAATCAGTCCGTTATCGCGTTGAAATTTTTCGGCCACCGCCGCCTTAAGCTCTGCGATCCCGTCCACCGCAGTGTAGCGCGTATGGCCCGAACTCATAGCCACTTTAGCGGCATCGCGAATGTGCTCGGGTGTATCAAAATCCGGCTCCCCCGCAGAGAGGCTGATGATGTCCCGACCGTCAGCTTTTAAATCCCTTGCGGCCTGTGTCATGGCCATCGTTGCGGATGTTGCCACACGGCTAATCTGATCTGAAAGAAACCGCTTATATTCTGTCATAGCCATGCCTTATATTCTCTGTCATAGCTCTACCCGCTTAGCAGGCTTTCGCGCGAAAAAAAGGAAACATCCGTGCAGCTAAAAGAATTTTTTGTTCTGATGCTGGTCTGTCTGATTTGGGGCCTGCATTTTATTGTTATGAAAGTGACCGTAGGGCAAACTGCCGAACCTCTCTTTTATGCTGCCTCACGCATGTCATTTGTCCTGATTTGCCTGTTGCCGTTTTTGAAATGGCATCATGGGCAAATGCTAAAGATATTGTTGGGCGGACTGGGCTATGGCGCGCTGAATTATGCCTTTATGTTTTCAGCGATTGAGCTGACAACAGCCACTGCCGCGGCGATTACGATTGAACTTTACGTTCCGTTTGCAATTATCCTGTCGATGATCTTCCTAAAAGAAGATGTCGGCCTTTGGCGGGGCCTGGGGATCTTATTAGCATTAATCGGGGTCACGGTTATTGCATTGGCCAAACCGGATGAAGCCGCCGGGCCATATTTTTTACTGGGGATTATCCTGATGGCCGGTGCTGCGCTGTCAGAGGCCATCGGGGCGGTGAGTGTAAAATCAGTGAGTCAGGTCAAACCGCTTGAGTTACTGGCGTGGTTTGCGGTGGTCGGTACGGTTGTTTTATGGCCGCTCACATTGATTCTCGAAGACAATCAATTGGCCGCATTCTCAAGTGAGAACAGACTCCCATTTGGATTGGCGCTGGCTTACACCATTATTCTTGTGTCGCTCATCGCTCACGCCAGCTATTACTGGCTCTTGCAGCGCCTGCCAATCCATACGGTCTCGACCTCCGGCCTGATGACAACAGTGATTGCCATGGCCGCCAGCGTTTTGATTTTAAAAGAGCCGATGACAGTGGAAATCTTAATCGGCGGTCTGCTGACCTTTTGCGGGATTGGCATCATTCTTTGGCGCAATCGTCAAAGAAACAAGAAACCGCCTGTAGATCACGCTCACTAACGCCACCTGACAGTCTTGTAATCGTTACAGTATTTTCACAGCTTGGCCTAAATCCTGTCATCATTAACCGTCAATTATTACCCCGAAAACAAGAGGTGATGACGATGACAAAAGAAATGAGCTTTGAAGCCTGTGTTTTGATCGGAACAGTGGCCATGGCGGCTTTCCTTTTTATGGCGAATAGTCTGTAACTATATGAGCGAAATTTAAGCTTGGCAGGTGTAAATACGCCGCCCGGCCCCCTTGGCGCGCGAGCCAATCCCGATTAGGCTGCTTTTCCCAATGGAGTGAAGAGTCGCCGCCCTTGACAATGCCCGTCACATATTTTGCGAACTTTTCGCCCTATCACGACCCTGATCCCATCTCGGATTTTTTTGACGATGATGCGCAGCGCGTTGTCTCTGTGCTGGCGATCGTCTTTTTTATCCACGTTTTTTTGGTGTTTATCCTTTCGACCAACTTCATTGTGCCGGATTTGATTGAAGACGAACCTGAAATTGTCCCGGTTCAGATTGTGGCCTTTGAGGAAACCAAACCAGCCGAGGAAGCGCCGCCGCCTCCGGAAGTTTTACGGCCAGCCGTTCCGGCTCCGGCCGCCGCGCCACGTACCAAGCCGCGCCCGAAGCCTGTAACCGCTCCGCCGCCCCCGCCGCCTCAACCAGAGCCGGAACCTGAGCCCGAACCGGAGATTATCCCGCCTCCACCTCCGCCAGAAATCATTGCTCAGGAAG
Source organism: Hellea sp. (assembly GCA_020631215.1). Classification (GTDB taxonomy): domain Bacteria; phylum Pseudomonadota; class Alphaproteobacteria; order Caulobacterales; family Maricaulaceae; genus Litorimonas. The sequence goes on from JAHDHS010000050.1 coordinate 6,588, forward strand.
CCCCTGAGCCGGAACCTGAAGCTATACCGGAGCCCATACCCGATCCGATCCCGCAGCCCATTCCAGAGCCGCAGCCTATCCCGGAACCTGAACCTCAGCCTATTATAGAGCTCTATGAGCCGCTGCCAGAACCATTACCGGAGCCTGTGCCGGAGCCGATCATTGATCCTTTGCCTGAACCTGACCCGGTACCCGAGCCTCTACCTGAACCAGAGCCACTTCCAGAGCCTGTCCCGGAACCAATTATTGAAATTTTTGAGCCGGAGCCAATACCGGAGCCCATCCCTGAACCGGAGCCTGTGCCCTTCGTAACGCCTCAACCTGTGGAGACGCCGCCGGCCCCGGGGCCTATCATCGAAGAAGAGTTGCCAGAGCTACCGCCGCTGGAGGAATTGCCGCCCTTGCCAACGCCGGAACCTGAACCCGTCGTCAGACCGCCAGCACCCGTAACAGAGATACAGCCGCCCGCTATTGAAGTGGAACCGGCAGAACCTGAAATCGTGACGACCGCGCCAACAGTTTTGGCATCACCGGACGCGCCGACAACAACTGAAGAAGCGGATAAGGCGGTTCCGCAATCGCAGTCGGACCCGTTTCTGGATTTGCTGAAAAAAGACCGTCCGCTGACACCTGGAACGCCGGGTAATCCCGGCAATACTCGAAACCCGGCCATAGCCGGCCCGTCCTCTGGCGGGGGTAATATCGGGCAGCCTCCAGGCGGAGGCACAAGGCGGGGGGCGCCCGGTCAGTCCGGCTGGCAGCTTGCGCCAGGTTCTTGGGGGAACTCTCCGGGCAAGGGCTATGAAGGGCTTGTGCTGGATATTCGCTGCCGCGAGGCAGGCAAAACCCATCTGGAATGCCCGGAATATCTGCGCCGATTTAAAGGTCGGGACCGGACAGGGTTTGAAAGCTTTAATGGTTTGGCCGGTCGCGGCACAGATCGCGGGCCCACTGGGTCTAACGCCCTCGCCAGACGGCCGGATACGGCTGGGCAAGTTGGCGGCGGTCAGAATATATGGAAAGTTCCTTTGGGAGATAACTCATTTAATAATGGCGGGCCGTCCACAACCGTTCTGGATGATGTAGGTGGCTTTAATAATGAATTCAGATCTAACCCTGTTCGCAGTACGAACAAATTCTTTGAGCCTGAAGAGCTACCCGATGAGGACGCGCAAGACCCGAATGATTGGGAACTGGATTTACTAAAACCCGAACCGGACGAATGAGCCTAGCCTATCTCTGTTTCGACGATGGTTTTTAAGCGTTGCAAAGCTTCGTCAAATTGCTGCTCGCGGCTTGCCTGATTGGACTTGGCTGCTATACGGCCCAGATACGGAAATCCGCCCAGATCAATTTCGCTTTTCGTCAAGACTGTCACATAGTCCCCTGTCTCGCCCGGTAAGATTGCGTGAGTTGCTGTGGCTTCACGCCCCGCTAAATTGACAATGACCTGTACAAATTCGCCCGGCTGGCTTTGCGAAATTTCCTGAGAGCCTTGAGGGAAGGCCCCGCTACTGCCTTGCCATGCCATGGACTGACCGATGCCCTCTTCGGCCCCGCCATAGACAATCTGCGCATCCGCTATCGCGGCATAGAGTGGGGACCAGCCCGAATAATTATGCAGATCATTGATATAAGGGAACACATCCTCTGCATAGGCATTGATGCGTACGGATCGTTCGACCGTCTGAACAGCGGGCATGAAATAGCCAGCAACACACATGCCGATAAAGGCTAACATAATCAGCCCGATAATACGAAACAGCCATTTCATAATTGCGTCCCTCTCTGGCGCGTAGTCTGACAATTCTACGTCAAATCGTCTAGGCGAAATATTTGAAATTTCCCTTTGCCTATTCTTGCGACCTGCACATAGCTCCGCCATAGTAAGCCGTAAATGAACGGGAGAGTAACGCGTGCCGCACATAAGACTGATTCTCGCAGGCGATGAGGCAACCATGATGGAACAGGCGACAAGCTTTGCGATGCGCGGGCTTAATTTGCTAGGGTCGTTATTTTTGTTCGTGATTGGGTTGGTCTTTGCGATCGGCTCGATCTTTTTCATTATCGACGTCACCCAAACAAAGGATGCAGTTCGCCGAAATTATCCGGTGATTGGGCGGTTTCGGAAACTCTTTTCGGAGTTGGGCGAGTTCTTCCGGCAATATTTTTTCGCTATGGACCGGGAAGAAATGCCGTTTAACCGGGCCGAACGCGAATGGATCAATGAAGTCTGCGAAGAAGGCGGCGATGTTGTCCCCTTTGGCTCGACCAAGGTGCTCGCGCCCGGCACACCGATTTTCGCCAATGGCATGTTCCCCAAATTGGATGAAGAACATGAGGTCATGGCCCCGAAAATCATCGGCCCTGACACGCCAAATCCATATGCGCCGACCAGTTTCTTCAATATCTCCGCCATGAGCTATGGCAGCCTGTCCAAACCTGCCGTACAGGCTTTGTCGCATGGCGCAGCTATGGCGGGCAGCTGGCTGAATACGGGTGAAGGCGGGATATCCCCTTATCATTTGGAGGGTGAGTGCGATCTGATCTATCAGCTCGGCACCGCTAAGTTTGGCGCGCGCAATGAGGACGCGACCCTGAATGAAGACAAGCTGCGAGAGCATTGCCAAAACCCCCGGGTCAAGATGATCGAGCTGAAGCTCTCCCAAGGGGCCAAACCCGGCAAGGGCGGTATTCTGCCCGCCGAGAAGGTCACAGCCGAGATCGCCGAAATTCGCCATATCCCCGAAGGCAAGGCTGCCATTTCCCCGAACCGCCATGTCGAAGCTTCCAACCCTGAAGAGCTGCTGGATTTAATCGACCAGGTCCGCCGCGTCTCGCAGCGCCCGGTCGGGATCAAATTCTGCATTGGTCAGGTGCAGCCTGTTAAAGACCTTCTGACGGCGATTAAAAAACGGGGCGCTGCCTCTGCGCCTGATTATATCGCCATTGATGGCGGCGATGGCGGAACGGGGGCCGCGCCGCTGCCTTTGATTGACAATACAGGCCTGACCATTCGCGAGAGCCTGCCGCTGATGCATGATCTGCTGGTGGATTATGGTCTGCGGGACCGCATCAAGCTGATCGCGTCGGGTAAGCTGATCACCTCGGCGGATGTGGCTTGGGCGTTCTGTGTGGGTGCGGATTATGTCAATGCCGCAAGGGGTTTTATGTTTGCGCTGGGCTGTATTCAGGCGCTGAAATGTGATCAGAACACATGTCCCACCGGCATAACAACCCATAATAAACGGCTTCAACGTGGATTGGATCCGACCAATAAAGCGGTGCGCGTGAGACATTATATCAAATGCGTCCAGAAAGAGGTGGAAATGATCGCCCATGCCTGCGGTGTGGACGGCCCGCGCGGATTAACGCGCGAACATTTAATGATCGTCCAAGCCTCCGGCCGTTCCAAGCCGTTTCAGACAGTTTGGGACAACGCCAAATTTCTGGAACATTGATGCCCCGCCGCGCATAAACAGATTTACTAATCCCCATCGCTCTCCAGCGTCGCCATGGCGGCCTCTGACATTTCGAAATTGTGGAAAACGGTGGAGACATCATCCAGATCCTCCAGCGCATCATTTAACCGCATCACCGCTGCGGCCTGATCGGGATTATCAATCTCATTCTGCGCTTTCCAGACCAGGTTCACGGATTTCGCCTCGCCCCATTTAGCCTCCAGCGCCGCAGCAACCTCACCCAGATCATCGCGCTGCGTCCAGATTGTGTGAACGGGCTCATATTCATCCCACTGATCTTCGGCCGCCGCGTCATGCTCAACGTCATCCGCGCCGGCCTCGATCGCGGCTTCCATCACAGCGTCCTCATCCGCTGTTGCCAGCGGATATTCAATCTTGCCGACCTGATCGAACATAAAGGCCACAGAGCCTGTCTCGCCCAGATTACCGCCATTTTTTGAAAAGGCTGTGCGCACTTCCATCGCCGCGCGGTTTTTATTATCCGTGCTGGCCTCAACAATGAAGCCAATCCCCGCCGGGCCGAAGCCCTCATAGCGGATTTCTTCGTAATCATCGCCTTCGCCGCCCGCGCCCTTGTCGACCGCGCGCTGAATATTGTCCTTGGGCATGGACTGGCCCTTGGCGTTGGCGATTGCCAGCCGCAAGCGCGGATTCATATCCGGGTCGGGCCCGCCCATTTTCGAGGCTATCGCGATATCTTTCGCCAGCTTTGAAAACAGCTTGGAGCGCAGCTTATCCTGCCGCCCTTTACGGTGCTGGATATTCGCCCATTTTGAATGACCTGCCATGAGGAAACCTCTCTTAAATTCTTACTGCGGGCGTCTTAGACATTTGGGGTGAAGGGGGCAAGTGCGACATTACTCTTCAATTGTGCGCTTGGCCCGTAACATTGCAACGCCGTCCTTCAAAATCTCTAACTGCCCATCATCAGCCATGCGCCAAGTTCGATATTCGGGTGAGTCATTTTTGACTAATTCATAACTGCCATCATCATTTCTTTTCCACTCTTGCTTGCGATATATGGCTTCATCAAAGATGTAGTCTGCCATGTCGCCCCTCTCATCATATATGACACAAGCCGCGAGCGTTCTTAGTCCTTTAAAAAATTCAAACTTGCCGTCAGCTTCTTTAATGTTCCCTGAAAAAGAATTACACCCATCAAAACCTTTAAACCTCATTTCGGCAATTTCAAATTCGGGTGCTCTCTGGGGAAACTCTTTACCATCTTCATTCCTAAACATGGCCGGGAAGTCGACTTGCATCATGCGCGTGACCTCCCAATGACCCTGCAAATCGTCGACGGACATTTTAGCATTGGGCGCATGATCAATAGAACTGCAACCCATTATCAGAAATGATACCGCCAGCAAATAAGTAGAGTAAATAAAGCGCATCAAACCTCCGGGACCTGCTCGGCCAATTGCCCGCCGACCCGAATGGGTTCGCAGCGTTTTGCGAGGCCTTTGGCGTTGGTTTCCACAAACACCCCGCACAAAGTGCCTTCGCCGCTGGCCGGTTCAAAGCGGCCGCCGCGCATGCGGGTGGTGAAGCGGCGCAGGGGCTCATCCACTTCCATGCCGATGATGGAATTATAATCCCCGCACATGCCGGCATCGGTTTGATAGGCGGTGCCATCCGGCAGGATGCGCGCATCGGCGGTGGGGACATGTTGATGGGTGCCGACGACGAGGCTGGCCCGCCCGTCACAAAAATACCCCATGGCATTTTTCTCTGACGTGGCCTCGGCGTGAATATCGACAATCACCGCATCGGCGACGTCACCCAAGGGCGCGGCGGAAAGCTCCCGTTCCACAGCCACGAAAGGATCATCCAGCGCGTCCATAAAGACCCGCCCATGCACATTTATCACCAGCAGGTTAAACCCCTTTACCTCAAACAATCCCGCCCCCCGGCCAGGTACTTGTCCGGCTGGGTAGTTACAGGGCCGCAGCAGGCGTGGCTCATTCTCTATGACGCTGATCCCCTGGGGTTGATCAAAACTATGATTGCCGAGCGTGAGCACATCGGCGCCCGCTTCGAACAGCTCATCTGCCGTGGCCCGCGTAATCCCAAACCCGCCTGCCGCATTTTCGGCATTGATCACCACAGCATCCAGACCCAAATCCCCGCGCAGGCGCGGCAAATTATGCACAACCGCCTTGCGCCCCGCGCGGCCGACGACATCTCCGAAAAAAGCCAGTCTCATGAAAAATCCTTAAAATACGCTTCCGTCAAAATCCCGTCCAGCCGTTGATCATATTGATCCGTGGGCACAGAGGAAACTTCTTGCCCCGCATAGGCCACTCCGCAAGCGAAAATCTCACCCCGCTCACGCAATCCGGCCAGCGTCCGATCATAAAACCCGCCGCCATAGCCCAGCCTATAGCCATCCGGCGTGAAAGCCAGCAATGGCACCAGCACCAGATTTGGCCAGATCTCCGGCTGCTCGGGAAAAGGTTCCTTGGTGTCATAGGGGCCGGATTTTAATTGATGTGTGGGTTTCCAGTGTCGGAATGTCAGGGGCTGTCCCATGGGCGGGGTGCAAGGCAGTGCCAGCTTGTGCCCCTGTTCCTGCAATGCGGACAAAATGGGGCGAATATCCAGCTCCCCCGGTAAAGGCCAGAACCCGCCAATCACGGCGCCTTTAAACCGTGTTACCGGAAAATGCCCGATCACCTCAATCGCGGCTGCCGGGTTTTGCAAACCCCGCCGCTTTGTTTTGGCGGCCTGACGTGCTTGGTCTTTTTGTTGTGCTAAATCCATATCTACCCCTGCCACGCCCCGTTCAAATTTCCAATAATTTTCACTTCGGTAATTTATATCTCGGCACCGGCCCACTCCCCCATGTCATCCCGGACAAGCCGCATAGCGGCGCGATCCGGGACCTCTGGACTGTTTGTGGGTCAAGAGATCCCGCATCAGCACGGCCTTGTGGCCGTTTGTGCGGAATGACAGATAAGTTACAGACATGCGATTTCTCCCGCTGGCGATCTGGCGCTCAGCCTTTGGATGATGTCCTAAGTTATAGGACCGCCCGCAGGGTCAGTGTCCGCGACGGACACCGTGGGGGGTTGGTTCATATTTTACGCGGGATCACTGACCCTGCGGCGATGCGTTTTATGCTGGCGGCCCAAGGTTACCTCGCAGTCGTGGCAAGTGGGGCTCTCACCAGCAGGCCCGGCACAACCGAATGTGTCACCACCCGGCGCTCAACCCGCACCGTCTCCTGACCCAGAAACCGACATGTTCCTTGTCCTGTGGTCAGAAGAACAAGTCTAAAATACTTCAGTTGCGGAGAGTGAGGATTCAAATGGGTGATTATTTTATAAGCGGTTGAAACAGCTATGGAAAATTTAGGAAAAATGCGGATTCAATTCAATTCTCCTTCTCCCTTTAGGGACTGGAGCCAAAGCCGTTCCAGTGAAACGGCGACGCGACAGGTGGCTAGAGCGTTTTGAAAAAACGCGGAAGTCGGATGAGGGTGTACTGAACTGGCTTGGGTACACCCTCACCCGCGGCTGCGCCGCACCCTCTCCCTCAAGGGAGA
>JAHDHS010000051.1 GCA_020631215.1 Hellea sp.
ACTCATAATCCTGAGGTCGGGAGTTCAAGTCTCCCCCTCACTACCATCCTTTATTATGCGATGTACTCGCTCATCCGTTCGATGAACCAATACATGGCTATGGTCGCAATGAAATAGGTCAGGACATATTCCAGCGGGCGGACGGTTTTTTTGGCCCATATACCAAGTGCAAAAAAGATCGCGACAACCAGCGCAATGACTGCAAATTGTCCCAGTTCTACGCCCAGGTTAAACAATAGCAGCGCCAGCAATTCTGTCCCTTTGGGCAGGCCAATTTCCGAAAGCGCGCTGGCAAAGCCGCAGCCGTGAATCAGGCCGATCAGAAAACTGATCAGATAGGGCCGCCTCGCGCCGAGGCCCGGATTGCCGCGTATTTTTTGAATAATCTCCACGCCCAACAAAACAATGCTCAGCGCGATTAAGATTTCCACGGGACGGATAGGAATGGATAATAAACCGAACGCAGCCAGGCCTAGCGTAGTGGAATGCGCCAGCGTAAAGGCCGTCGCCACACCCCAGACCTGCCGCCGATTGACCAGCAACACCAAACCCAAAACAAACAACAAATGATCCCAACCATAAATAATATGGTCGACCCCGATTTTTAAATATTCCCGCGCCGGGCTTTGCGGTTTTTGATCCAGCCGCATGATAGGGTCTGCGGGTTTGATGAGGGCAGAACGGCTGTCCCCTGTTCGGTAACGGATTTCAACAAACACATCGGTCAGAGTACGCTCCAGTCCCGGGAATTTAATATCGCCCGAATTCATATCACAAATGACTTCCCAGCGCTCTGAGACGGTATCACGCTGGCGGGTCATCACAGGCGTCGTGGCAGTGCAGTCATGCGGAAATTCGGGAACAATCTTCAGACGACGATTGCCCAATACGGGCTGTTTCCAAATGACGTCAAATGTGGACGGCGAAGTTTCCGTGACATTCAAGAACGCCGGACGCACCTCATGCGCCAGAGCGGGCAGCGCAAGACACCAGAGCAGACATGCCGCGATGAAAGCTCTCATTCGTCAACCACGACCTTGTATTTGCGCATCAAATCTTCGAGGCGTTTTTCATTCGCCGCGCGGCTCGCCTCATCAGCCCAAGCCGCTTCTACCGCTGGTCGGGCCTGCTCAAAGGTCGGAGTGACTTCCCTTGCGACACTGTCCAAATGAACGATATGCAGGCCCAGAGCACTCTCAATCGGCCCCAGCCACATGCCCTGTTTCAACTCAGGAATGGACGCGGCAAAATCCCGCCCGAAATCGCGCGTGATTTGGGTTTGCGTGGCGGTCTTGTAAGTGCGTGACAAAATAAAGGGGTCGCCCAATGTCTGCCAATTGTCTTCATCCACGATTTGCAATGCGGCTTTGGCATCGGCCTCTATTGTTTCACGGCTGGCAGGTGAAAAATAAATGTGACGGAAACTGTATTTTTGTGGCTCGATAAATTGGGCTTTACTCGCTTCAAAATAGGCTTGTAATTCTACTTCTTTTGGCAAAGGCGGAGCGCCCACGTCAGAGATCATGAAACGCATTTTCTGCGCCAGACGCCGCTTGATGATTGTGTCGTCCTCATCCAGCCCGAGGCGTTGCGCCTCGCGCATCAGAACCTGTTCTTCGACATAGGCAAAGAGCAGGCCCTCTATATCCTCATCGGTGGCTGGGCGGCCATTTTCCGTCGCAAAGATTTGCGACTGACGCTGTATCTCCGCCGGATCGACCGTGATGGTGTAATCGGATTTGGCAACATAGCGCGCCCAGAGGCCATGTCCGATAAAGAGCAAGGCTCCGAGTAAGACAAAATGGGCGAGCGGCTCGCGAAAGAGTTTGCGCATTTATTTATCCGCGCTGACCCAAATCGCAGAAGACCAGGCCCGTTCTTTGATGACAGGTTGCAATTCCGGATTGGGCGGCGTCCCGTTTTTTAGCGCGTCCCATGTGCTCCACCGGCAAGTCGGGTTCTCTAACACACGCACATAATAGGCCGCGGATATCGCTGGATCCCAGCTAGGTTCAATCCAATAGGCTTTGAGCTCCGGCGCGCCGGAGTCTTTGCTGATAGAACAATCGGACATATCGACAGTTGCGCCATTATCTGCGCATGGATCTGTCACCGGGTCGGGCGCACGTCCATCAGAACAAGCTATGTCATAGATTTTTTCCTGATAACCATCGGCATTGTTCCAAACTTTGATAATTTGGATCCGGTCAAGCGGGGCGCCGCGCGGGTCACGCATAGCGTGGGCAATGAAACGCGGGGGTCGATTCTGAAAAATATCAGCAGACAAGTTTCCGCCCATGGCGACGCCTTGTTGATAGGCTTGACTGACCATATCGGACTGATCGATCAGATCATCGGACAAATCACCCCCAAAAAATCGGAGTTTGATCCTCGTGCCGGAGGTCGCATAGGTTTCTTTGTCACGCATCGCGCCAAAGATTGCTTCCCGTGTGTTCTCTTCAGCCCAGACAACGGCATAGCCGGACGCGCTCCATTTGGAGAACCAATTATCAGCATTTTCATCCAATTGGACACCGTCCCAAGTCTTGGCCTTTTTGGGCGGCACAGAGCCTCGCTGTGCGGGAAATGCGTCAATAATGCCGACCTTGGACCAATAGTCTTTTTCATCAAAGGCTCCGCCTGCCACATGCGTATCGGAACTGCCGATTAACCCGAATTTATACGGGTTGGTTCCGGTTTTCGCTTCCAGCGCCATACCGCGCGCCAAGGCCTCACGGATATAGCTGCCATTGATTTTTGATGTGACATTTGAGGCGAGCAGCTTTTCATAAATCTCGAAATCAGCAAATTCATCATTGGGCGAGAGTGCCGGATGGGTCTCAGATGTGCCTTTAACCTGCGTCATCTCGACAATCGGCTCATTGATGATGCGCTGCTCTGAATAGGCTTTATCTATTTCATTGCCATCATAGGTCGTCATGGCAAACATTTTACCGTCAGACACATTGGAATTATGCGGTATGGCCATAACGTCTCGGCCCTGCGCGCGCTGCCCGTCCATCCAGTCCCATAGGTCTTCGGGGTTCGTGCTGTCCAAAGTCGCAAAGAGACGGTTCGGCGCAGCATCTTCAAAGACAACATTGCGGTGTAAATTCCCGCCCGCAAATCCTTCATCCTCACGGCCCCGGCCGTCAACTGACGTATATTCATAGGCGGCGAAAGTTGTCAGCCGTCCGGGCTCATAATGCCTGTTGGCTGTGTCAATGGCGCTTTGCCATGTATTATCAATAATCTCTCGGTCATAGGCTTCTTCAAAGGGAACGCCGCTGCGTACTGAGCCGCCAATTGTATTGAAAGCGGTCACAATAAGCTCAGGGTCAGTGCCAAACATGGTCTTGGCCAGTTCCAGTTTAGAAAGCGGGCTGTCCGGATTATTCATCGCGGGCAGGATACCCATATAGGCGCCATGATCGGTGGCGGCGACGAAATCCAGCGGCTCGCCTGCGATTGTCAGATCATAACCCGCCGGGTGACGGATGGTTTGGCCTTTGGCAAAGCGATAGACATCATCGGGTTCATTACGGACATTGAAGATATAAGCGTCGAAGCTGTTCTTCGTATGGATGTGCAGATCACCAAAATAAGCATTCTTATCCGCGTTATAGCCAGGCGTTCTTTCGGTAGAGACAGCTTTTGGCACAGCTTTATCCGCATCAGAACTCGCAGCCCGGTCAGCCGCATCTCCGCAGGCAGACAAACCCAAAGCCAGCAGGCTGCATGTCAGTAAATAACGCATAAGATTCCCCCTCAAATGGTGGAGGGGAATATTCCCGAAAATAACCACGCAGTCAAAGGCTAGATTATGCTTCCGGTTTTAACTGCGCGGCGGGGTGGAACCCTTAAGCCAAATCCCAGACTTCGAAAGCCATAACATCGACATCCGGTTCAAAGCTGTCCAAAATAGCCATGTCTGTCACATGCGAAGCATAGACGGCTTCCTGACTGTGGCTGTCAAAATCATCAAACTCAGCCAAATATATGTCAGAATTATCCGGCTTTTCAGCCAAACTCGGCAACTCCAAAGGCCCGAATTGGATATTCAGAACTTGTAGGCTCAGAGGCGTCAGGCTCTGAATCGTTAGGATATTATTGCCTGTCCCGTCATTGAGTGTCAAAGTCACTTCATTCGTACCCAGCCCTGTGATGGTGAAGTCCGCCAGGCTTGTGGCAACATGCAGCCCGATTAGAACGCCGTCAGACCCAGCTTCAAAATCTGTGATCATATCGATCCCGAATTCGGTTTCATCAATCACGAATGTGTCTTCATCCGCGCCGCCGGTCAGAATATCATCTCCCTCCCCGCCATGTATGATGTCCGTACTAGCGCCGCCCGTCAGCGTGTCATTATTTGCACCACCGACCAGATAATCCATAGTATCACCGCCTATTAGAACGTCATCTCCGCCGCCGCCAAAGAACCGCGCGCGGCCTGCGCCAGCTTCCATGTAATCAGCCGCCGTGTCAGAGCCGTAGAAGTTCTCAATTGATGCAAAGAAGTCCCCGGCAATATCTCCTGCGTTTAGGCTTTGATCATTTAGGTGCAGGATGATCCCGTTCACACTGGCGCTGGCGTCAAATGTATCCGAACCATTCCCGCCGGAAAAAATATCTGCACCACCTGCATCGAGCAAGAAAGTGTCATCGCCATGAAATCCGTGCAGACGGTTATTGCCGCTATCGCCTTGCGCCAGAAAATCACCAGTCCCTGAAAAATTCACACGGTCAACATTGGCGTAATCCTCAAAGAAAAATGTGTTTAAGGTCGTATTGACCGTATCATAGCCTTCGCCTGCAAGTTCAGTAATCACGTCCCCTGCATCATCGACATGATAGAGATCGCTGCCCGTGCCGCCAATCATGACATCTGCCCCGGTGCCGCCATCCAGCTCATCATCACCCGAGCCGCCATCGAGCGTATCATCGCCCGTGCCGCCATAGAGGTGGTCTTTTCCGGCCAACCCAATGAGGGTGTCATTGCCGCCCAGACCAAACAGATTATCCGCCAGTGCCGTACCCGTCAGTGTATTATCGGTCTCGTCTCCTGTGGCGTTGGCGTGAAACCGGCTTGTCTGCGGGGCAAAAACCACCTGGCCGCCGGGTTTTGCTGACATGCCAAACATATCCATCACATCTGATGAAAAGCTCTCTCCGTTCTCAGCGCCAAGAGCCAAATTTTGATCGATTAAACTATTGTAAATCATATTTTCTCTCCATTATTGAACAGACATGATTTACACCTATAAGGAGAATAGTCAAGAAAAAACATAATGTTTTCAATAGCTTGAAGAATCAACGAAATTGATTGAACCTTCAATAAACTACATGAAATGTCATGTTTATTGTGTCCCAAATCCCAGATTTAAGGTTAATAGCGCGCAAAGGCAGCCATACCCCACGGACGATGCAGATGATATAATTTGAAGCGATAAATATTAGGCCATTCACAAAAATGACCCGTAATATTCAATCGGGAGAATTCAATGTGATTCCCGGAATTACTCGCCTTCCAGCGCCATTGTATAATTCAAAGCAAGTCTACCACCATCTGGATAAATCGTCTGGCCGGTGATGTAGCTGGACTCTTCCGACAAGAGGAAAGCCGCGACTGAAGCGATTTCATCCGGGTGGCCCGGACGCCCCAGAGGAGTACGCTTAAGCACTTTATTCATGGCTTCAGGGTTGGAATTGACCGACGCCAGCATATCCGTCTTGATCGATCCCGGGCCAATCGCGTTCACACGGATGCCATAAGGGGCCAATTCAATCGACATAGCGCGGGTCATTTGGCGCATACCGCCTTTGGAAATGGTATAGGCGACATAATCGGGTATGGCGACTTGCTCATTGATCGAGGACATATTGACAATAGCATAAGGCCGATCGGTCAGGCCGGAGCGATCATCGCGGCCTTCAATCTCCTTGACCATATGGCGGGCCACAGCTTGGGAAACCAAAAAGGCGCCGCGTAAATTGACCGCCAGGTTCCGGTCGAAATCCTCGATGGACATATCCAGCGCGCCGCCCTTGATCGCGATACCCGCATTATTGATGACGCCATCGACGCGGTCAAAGGCGCTGATCGTTTCGGCCATAAGGTTATGCACGGACAATGGATCGGCCACGTCGCATTCGACGAAAATGGCGCGCTCCGTTTCGCCCGCCAAATCCTTGGCGGCCTCAGCGCCGCTCTTCACATCCATATCCGCCAGCACGACACGATGGCCGTCACCGACCAAACGCTGGGCACAGGCCAGACCGATTCCCTTGGCGGCTCCGGTAACAATATAAACGCGATCAGACATAACGGCCTCCAGTTTTCGAAAGCCTGTTACATATGATTTAAGCGAAGGGCGTCAAGCCCAAATGGCGTGTTTAGCTGGCTGCCTGCTTCAAATCTGTGAGTTCATCTTTGATCTGAAGTTTCTGTTTTTTCAGTTCGGCGAGCCGGATTTGGTCAGGTATCGGATGTCGCATTTCTTGGTCAATTTGTTGTTCGAGAGTTGAATGCTTGCTTTGTAATGTTTCTACACGTGCCGATACTGCCATAAACTCCTCCATCATTGAATAATCAATACTTACCATAAAATTACGCTCATGTCTTGGGGTTTTCCAGCGAATGACCAAAAATGAGTTAACCTTATCACGAGCTTACCGTCGTTTAAGCCTTCACCGCCCTGCCGCGATGTAGTAGGAAGGTTTTGTGAATGACATGACCGATACAGACTTGAAAGCTGATGACGAGCCCAGTGAGGAAGAATTACTGGAACTTCTGGAGTCCTTGCGGCAGGAACACCGAAGAATTGATAATGAGATTGCCGCGCTCTATGAATTAGGCGTCGCGGATGTGCTGAAAATTCGGCGAATGAAGAAAATCAAATTGTCAATCAAGGATCAGATTGCCTATCTGGAAAATCAACTCACGCCGGATATCATTGCCTAAGCTACGCGATCAGGCGGCTGTCGCGACTGCGCTTGGCCATATACATATTGCGGTCCGCCCTGTCCAAAACCTTTTCAGGACTATCCGCCGGCTCACAGGGCGCTACGCCCCAGGCAGCGGTCACATTGACCTTACCCGTCGGCATATCAATGGCTTGCTCTGCGATGCGGCAGGACAAAGTTGCAGCTTTCGCTTTGGCCAGCTCCGGTGTCGTCTTAAACAGTAAGATGCCAAATTCATCCCCGCCCAACCTGGCAACCATATCGCAATCACGTACGCCTACTTTCAGAACCTCGCCGATTTTTTGTAACAGCTGATCCCCGATCGCATGTCCGTAGCGGTCGTTAATGGCTTTGAACCCGTCCAAATCCATGAAGATGACGGATGACAGCAAATCATAACGCTGCATAACCGTCTGGGCGCGGCTGACCTCACGAATAAAGGCCCGGCGGTTATAGATCGGGATGAGCGGATCCGTATCGGCAGCCTGCTCGAGTTCCAGCACCCTGAGGCGCAGCCGTGTGATCTCTTCAGACATAGCCTGATTTTCCTCAACCAGACGCGAGTCAGTTGCCAGGCCTTGCTCACGCAATGGCGTTGCACCGACCTGCAATAGATTTGATACGCGGTCTGAGGACATAAACCTTTCCGGTGAATCACTTCGGTTGAACATAGAAAAGGCTAGAGAGCGGGAGTTAACAAAGTGCAAAGACTTTGTTTGGGATACAATCCAAAGGCGCTATTTAATATTTGACCCGAAGCAGCCACTCGGTAATATGCTGCGCTTTCCCGCAGACCAAACGGTCAAACAAGGAGCGGCAAAGCATGAGCGCAAAACAAGCTAAAATCGCGATCATTATGGGGTCGACATCTGACTGGCCGACTATGGAACATACGGCCAATGTGCTGGACGCGCTGGACATTCCATATGAAGCCAAAGTTATCTCCGCTCACCGCACGCCGGACAGGCTTTATGATTTTGCCAAAGGCGCGGCTAAGGCCGGTTTTGATGTGATAATAGCCGGAGCTGGCGGCGCGGCGCACCTGCCGGGCATGGCAGCATCTATGACGCATTTGCCTGTCCTGGGCGTACCTGTGGAAAGCGCGGCTCTATCCGGCATGGACAGTCTTTTATCGATTGCGCAAATGCCGGGCGGCGTGCCTGTCGGCACATTGGCCATCGGGAAGTCCGGGGCCAAAAATGCTGGTTTACTGGCCGCTTCAATATTGGCGCTGTCAGATGAAGGCGTCAAAGACCGCCTGACCGCTTGGCGGGCGCAGCAAACTGATTCTGTCGCTCATGATCCAAAAGGGTAAGCGAGATGACAACGCAATCTGATTTACTGCCGCCCGGTTCGGTAATTGGCATTTTGGGCGGCGGACAGCTTGGGCGCATGCTGTCACTCGCGGCAGCGCGCCTTGGCCTGAGAACGCATATTTACAATCCACAGGCAGATTGCCCCGCCGGGGATGTCACCAACCGGATAACCGTCGGGGATTATGAAGACACAGACCGGCTTATTGAATTTGCCAATCAATGCGACGCCGTCACATATGAGTTTGAAAATGTGCCGACCATTACGGCCAAAACGGTCAGCACCATCACGCCGCTGAGGCCCAATGCACGCGCGCTGGATGTGGCTCAGGATCGATTGACGGAAAAGACGTTTCTGCGCGATGAGGTCGGGGTCGGTGTCGCGGGTTTCGAAGCGGTCAATAATGAGTTTGATCTTAAGCGGGCTTTGAAACGCATGGGCTATCCCGGCGTATTAAAAACCCGGCGCTTTGGCTATGACGGCAAAGGACAGCTGATATTACGCAGCGACGGCGATATTGCAGGCGCATGGGACAGGCTCGGCGGACAGCCCCTGATCTTGGAGGCCTTCATCCCGTTCAAGCGCGAAGTCTCTGTCATTGCCGCGCGGGGCGTGGACGGCACATGCCGCGCTTTTCCCCTGACGGAAAATATTCACAGAAATCACATCTTACATCAAAGCCTCGCGCCAGCAGAAAACGACACCGGCCAAGCACAGGACATGGCCTTTAAAATCCTGACAGCGCTGAATTATGTCGGCGTTATGGGCACAGAGTTTTTTGAACTGGAAGACGGTACATTACTGGTGAATGAAATTGCGCCGCGGGTTCACAATTCCGGACACTGGACCCAGGATGCCGGATGCGTTGATCAATTTGAACAGCATATCCGGGCGGTCGCCGGATGGCCGCTAGGTGACCCAACGCCATTATACACCGTGGAAATGACCAATTTAATTGGCAAGGATGTCGAGACTTGGCCGGATATAATGACCGGGTCAGATAGCCATTTGCACTTATACGGAAAGGGTGAAACCCGCCCGGGCCGGAAAATGGGTCACGTAAATAAGGTGATGAAATTCTAGAGCCTTTTAAAGGCTCTAAAGCGTGCGGCTACGCCTGCGGCGGCGGCGCTTAAACCCATCGCCATATCGCAGTCCGCCCAACAGAGCCGCCGGGCTTGGCCAGTCTTTGGTTTTGGATTTCACCTGCCATTTGAATTTTTCAAACTGCATCACATTGGCAATGCGGTCATCTAAAAACTGCCGGGCTTGGCTTTTATCCGCGCTCTCATCTGACAGCCATGCCGCCATAGAAGACCCAATCACACCTGATAAAATGGCGCGCTTTGAGTAAAAATTGACATCCGTCGATCTATCACCAATCGCCCGCCAGATGGTATCCGCCGCCGCCCATATTTGCCCGGTGCAATGACCAATTCCGTCCGGGAGAGCCAATCGGGCAGAGGCCCGCCGCGCTGCTTCTTCATATTCACCAATGGCCTCTAGGCGAGCCAGAACCCCGGCCGTCACCTTATCGCGAATTTTCATGGCCGAGAGATCAAGTCTCGCCAAATGCGTCTCGACGGCCTCATCCATTTGCCCCGCCCAATAATCCAGAACGCCCATAACGCCGTCTGGAAAATAAAGTGCCATCATGCCGCCGCCTAGACCCGCATCGTCTTCGGCCTTGGACAGCATGGATGCATTCCAGCCTTCAAAGGGGGCCAGTTTTAAAGCCGCCTCTAAAAGCGCTTGTCTGGATGTGTCAGGTGACGCAGTCATAAACCCTATCATAGGGTCTGCGCCTTTAAATGTCACCCGGCAGAGCGACGCAGCACAGTGCGTTTAAACCAGGCCGATACGGCGCCAACACCCGCGCCGGATAAAACTCCGAAACGGAAAATCCGTCCGGCCAGCATAATTACGGCAATACAGGACAAGAGCAAAATTCCGACCGAGAGCAGAACTTCCCAAAGCTGCGGGTTAGACGGCAAGCGGATCAGCATCGCAAAGGGCGAGGATAAGGGAAAGAAACTGGCCGCATAGATGATGGGACTATCCGGGTTTTCAAGCCCAATCGGCACAACCAACATGCAAAGCGTAAGGATCAGGACTATCGGCGTTGTCAAAGTCTGCGCGTCCTGCATGGATTGCGACAGAGACCCCAATGCAATGAAACAGGCCCCGTAGAATATATAACCCAAGACCAGAAATAATGCGAAGAAGAGCAAGATTTGCGGCGTGAAGGATTGTTGCAGCGCAGCGGATATTTCCGGCGGGCCTACGGCAATCACTCCGATAATACCGACAATACCAATGATAATATAAGGCGCGAGCGCCGTAATCGTCAGCGCCGCGACGCCCAATAATTTACCCAGGATAATTTCTGAAAACCGGGTGGAAGCCAGCATCATTTCCAAAAGCTTATTCAGCTTCTCTTCCAGCATCGATGTTAGCAGCATATAGGCACCGGAAAACACCGTGAACCAAAGCACGATGGACAGACCCATGGCCACGGCATATGGAATGCGGTCTTCCTTGGTGACTGCCTGCCCCCCACCAGTTTCATCCGCAGCTTTCTCAGGGTTATAAATCACCACCTCGGACGAGCCGCTACGGGCCGCTTTTAAACCCTCTTTGGACAAACCTTTCGATGACAAATAGGCGTCCTCCGCCCTATCCCGGAAATAGCGTTCCGTCAGGCTTTGAACTTTTGGACTGTTAATTTGTGTCGACCAATATTCAATTTTTGTCTCGCTTCCATTTGGCGTTAACAACAAGGCCCCGTTCAGTTTTTGCGGCTCCCCATCGACCATAATCTTAGAGTCCCCCAATAAATAGGGCATCAGACCATCAAGACTACGCGCGGGCGGCTCAACAAAAATCACATTAAAATCCAGATTATCAAGCGCATTATCGAGCTGCCCTGCCGCCGTTGGTATTGTGGCGCGAATATAGGCCTTTGCCGCCTCTGTGCCGCCATCATCAAAGGCTTTCAGAAGCGCTTCGCCTTGTTGGTCACTAAAGAGTGGCGTTTTGGTCATGCCTTCAATGGCTGTGCGCATGACCTTTTGGTTATCAGCATCCAGTTTCGCTTTAATGCCGGCTTCATGCTGTCCAGTCTGATCCAGAATGGTTTCATATTTGGGCGGAGAGAAATCAAAATCCATACTCGCGGCAAAAAATCCGATAATCCCGAAAACAAAAGGCAGGAAAAAGGAAATCCAAAATCCCCAAGTCTTTATATAACCGAAATAATCCCGGCGCGCGATCAGAAGGGTGCGGCGCATATTGATCTTGGGCAAAACACTCATGACAACGCCTCCTGCGCATCTAAATCCATTTGCGCCGTCACATCCGCGCCGACAAGTTCCACAAAAGCTTCATGCAAGGTTGGGGCCTTGGGCTCAAACCGGGTCAGCTTGACCTTCTTGGTCACGCATTCTTCCAGGATCACATGGGCCTTGGCATCATCTTTTAAAACTAATTGTAAGGCCCCGTCTTCGCGCTGCTCCACTGATTTGGCGAAGGGCGTGACAATTTCAGTCAACCCGCCAGATTCAGATGAGAGCACCATACGGCGCGGCGCTTTATCCAGAGCCGATTCTGTGCTGCCGTCAAAGACCACGCGCCCGCCGCTCATCAAAATGATGCGGTCACACAACCGCTCAGCATGCTCCATGACATGCGTGGAAAATATGATCGTATTCCCGCCTTGGCTGATTTCTCGGACAATGCCTTCGAGCACTTGTTGATTGACCGGATCAAGACCCGAAAACGGCTCATCCAAAATATAAAACTCGGGATTGTGCGCAATCGCCGAGAGTAGCTGCACTTTCTGCGCCATGCCTTTGGACATGTCTTTATTCTTCTTCCGTTTGGCATCGCCCAAACCGTATTTGTCCAGCATGTCATCCGCTAATTTAAAGGCCTCACGGCCCTTCACACCGTTAAGGCGCGCCATGTGAGCAATCGCCTCCCGGGCCGTTTGTTTTTTGTAAAGCCCGCGTTCCTCCGGCAAAAAGCCAATCCGGCCAAAGGCCTGCTCCCCCGGGGTTTCGCCAAATAATTTAACGTCCCCTTCATCAGGGTCAATCAGTCCCAGTGCCATGCGCAAGGTGGTGGTTTTACCCGCCCCGTTAGGTCCCAAAAACCCGACGATTTCGCCCGGATTAACGGTAAAGCTGGCGCCCTGCACGGCCGGCTTACCGGCAAAGGACTTACTGACATTGGATAGAGAAAGCGGAGAATTTGACATAAATGCGATATGCCCCAAGCCATATCGTTTTTCAATATGAAATATATCGCTTTGGTAAACTAATTTTGCTGGGTATGTTTCAATATGGATGTCGATGAGGCCAAAATCGCTTTGATCGCTATGCGCGATGAAATTCTCGCTTTGTCAGAAGCTGCTAAAGACAACCGTAAACCGGTTACACTGGATCAGCAAAGCGTTGGACGGCTCTCACGCATGGACAGTCTGCAAGTTCAAGCGATGGACAAAGCCCAAGACGCTGCGCGGGCTAAAAAGCTATTGCGTATTGAGGCGGCTTTGGGACGTATAGCAGAGGGTGATTTCGGCTATTGCGTCACCTGCGACGAGGCAATTGGGGAAAAGCGCCTGGAGATCGACCCCAGTACGCCGCTCTGTATAAGATGCGCCACATAAAGATATATCCACGGAATAGCTCTGGAAAAACCAAGCTTTATCAATCGCTTGTAAAATAATCACGCATTTGAATCCTCACCATTGTAAACTCGCTTATATTCAACTTGTTCCTCTCACAGGGGCAGGCAAGTGATCAATTGGCTGGCTGGTGAGGGGACGGCTTTTGCCGGTGTAGCTTCGGGGGTAATGATCCCGAGGGCGGCCGGTTCAGCGCGAG
>JAHDHS010000052.1 GCA_020631215.1 Hellea sp.
GCGTCTCCAAATTCAAAGACAAATTCGCAGGCTTCGGCGTCTAAACCACGCCCAAAATACAATATTCCAAAGGCTCCCAAATGGGGGCCTTTTTTTGATGCCTGATTGAAGGAATACGGGACGCGCGTCTTGAGCCCGCAATATGAATGAGGTGTTAGTATAACTCGCTTCCCCCGTTTACGGGGGAAGTACCCGCCGTATGGCGGGGGATGGGGGGAGCACCAAGAGCCGATAAAAAAGATGAAATACAAAAACGATATATCTCAATCGCCGCTCCCCCTCCGGTCACTGCGTGACCACCTCCCCCGTAAACGGGGGAGGAGATATGTGTTTTAATCCTCGCTTATACCCGAATTTCCTGAGCGGTTTCACAGGCTTGTGAAATAATTGCCTATTTGAATCCTCACCTATTGAAACTCGCTTATATTGAAGCTGTTCTCTTCACAGGGGCAGGCAAGTGCACATTGCTTCGCTGGTGAAGGGACGGCGTTTGCCGGTGTAGCTTTGGGTGTAATGATCCCGAGGGCGGCCGGTTCAGCGCGAGCTGATTAGAGCACGACTATCTAGTTCGGCCGCTGGTAGAAGACGTCGCCGCGAAGCTTATGCCTTCGTAAAATATTTTCCCTTTTGGTATTCCATCGGGGGTAAGAGCTTCGCGGGCCGCCCCGCTTAATGCTTCAATGCTGAGCGCCAGATCGCCAGCGGGAGAAATCGCATGTCTGCCACTCATATGTCATCCCGCACGTAGCGGCTTGCCGCGCTGATGCGGGACCTCTTAACCCACAAACAGTCAAGAGGTCCCGGATGTCGGCGCAAAGCGCCTCCTCCGGGATGACAGGTAAAGAGACGCCGCAGATAACCATATCTACCCTAAAAGCGGGTAGCTGGCTTCCATGCGGTAGAGATTGGGGCCGCGTTGTTTGCGGTGGCTGGAGAAAAGGAAAAACTCATCAATCAGGATATTTTCGATACGCACATCCGCCAGTCGTTTTTCAAAGGCGATGATCCGGTCCAAGGGCGAAAAGGGTTTCATGTAGGCGAGCGTCACATGCGGTTTATAGATCCGCTTTTCCATTGTGATTCCGGCCCGTCGCGCGCAGCTTTTACAATGCTGATGCAATTGCGTCAGCGCGGGATTCTCTTCCACCCCCATCCAGATCGCGTGGGGCTCTGCACGGCCAAAATGACCGCCGCCCGCCAGTGTCACCTCAAAACCGGGAAAGCTGCGTCTGGCCAGTTCATCATCCAGCACCTCGGCGCGATCATCATCGACCTCTCCAAAATAGCCGAGCGTGATATGCAGTTTCTCTTCATCCGACCAGCGCGCGCCAGAGACGCCCTTTTGATAGCGCGTAAGCTGCCGCGTAACATAGGGCGGCAATTTTATGGCGGCAAAAAGAATCATTTCGGGTCAGCGGCCCACCGGACACCGATAAGTTTCGTGCAGGCGGCGGGCCTCTTTTTCCATTTCATCCGTCCAGTCAATGTCGTGCGCGTCAATATTTTCGGTCAACTGATCCATCGTGGTTGCACCGATAACATTCGACGTCACAAATTCCCGGCTTTCGACGAATTTCAGCGCAAATTGTGTGGGGGTCAGGCCAAGCTCTCGCGCGGTCTTGTTACAATCCATCCAAGAATCTTGCGCCGCCCAATAGCCGCCCATAAATTGTGTGAACAGATCACCGCGCGAGCCCTTGGGGGCTTTGCCGCCATCATATTTCCCGGTCAAAATACCCATGGCCAGCGGCGAATAGGCCAGCAGGCCGACATCTTCGCGCATGGCGATTTCCGCGCGGTCATAATCAAAGCGGCGGGCAATCAAGGAATATACGCATTGATTGCTGACCATACGCGGCAGATTATGAGTCTCTGCCAATTGCAGGAATTTCATTGTCCCCCAGGCGGTTTCATTGGAAAGGCCGATATGGCGGATATTGCCCTTCGTGACATGCTTGCCCAAGGCCTGCAAAATCGCCAGCAGCGGCACCATCTCATCGGCGTCATAATCCTCATAGCTGTCAAAGCCGAAACCCGGCATGTTACGGTCTGGCCAGTGGAGTTGGTAAAGGTCGATATAATCTGTGTTCAGCCGTTTCAGGGATTTTTCGACGGCCTCGTCAATTTGCGCCGTTGTGTGGCGGGTCATCTCGGCATTCTCCCGGCACCAAGTCATGCCCGAACGGCCCGTGATTTTGCTGGCCAATATGTATTGATCGCGGTTTTTACGATCCGCGATCCAGGAGCCGATATAGCTTTCCGTGCGGCCCTGTGTGGCCTCGCGGCCCGGCACAGGATACATTTCCGCCGTGTCGATGAAATTAATGCCCCGATCCAGCGCATAATCCAGCTGCTCATGGGCCTCTTTTTCCGTGTTCTGCTCGCCCCATGTCATCGTACCCAGACAGACCGATGTCACCTCTATATCTGTGCGGCCCAATTGGCGTTTTTCCATGAAACTCTCCTGATGCGGGATTGGCTTTGAAATTTTGTAAAAATGCCTTATATAGAGGGCAGTAGCGTCGCAATGAACAAAACGCGAAAAAAGGAGACTTTTATGAATGATTTTAACCAACAGGCCGTCGGCACACAGGCCGAGACAGATCTGGGCCTGAAGAGCTTCATGCTCGGCACTTATCGCTATATGATGTTGGCGATGGGCGTCACCGCCGCTGTGGCCTATTTCGGGGCGCCTTATTTTGCGCAAATGGGCTTTTTGCGCTCACCTTTTGCGCTTTTAGGCTTTGTAATCGCTATTCCGCTGCTCTTTGGCGCGGTTGGCGCAAAACTTCACACAATGAGCAAAGGCGGGGTTTTGGCCTTTCTCTTTGGTTTTGCCGCCTTTTTGGGTGTGTTCGTTTCAGCCATTACAATCGTCTATCCCGGCGTGGTGCTGGCGAAAGTCTTTTTCATGACGGTGGCCATGTTCGGCGCGCTTAGCCTGTTTGGCTACTCAACCGGACGAAACCTCAGCACATTTGTCAAATATGCCTTTGCGGCCTTTTTGGGCTATGTGGCGATTAACGTGCTGGGCATGTTCTTCCCGGCGCTGCGTCCGACCGGCACAATGGACATCATCATTAATGTGATTGCCTTGGCGGCGATTGCCATGATTACCGCTTGGGAAACGCAAATGCTTAAGCGCGTTTATTACAGCATGGCCGGTAATGCCGCGATGCTTGGCAAGATGAGCGCTTATGGCGCGGCGTCGTTGCTGCTGGCTTTTGTGAATATGTTCCAAATCCTGCTGAGCCTGTTTGGCCGCGAATAAGGTATCTCAGGATATCAGCTGAAATTGACCCCGCCCCCTTTGAGGCGGGGTTTTTTACAGAGGGTTTATGGCGTGACTTTGAAGCGCTGCTTGTCAAAGACGCGCAGGACGGTTTTTAAATCATGACCGCGTTTTAAGACTAAACCGCCGGGCGCGATGACGGCAAACTGCCCTTGTTTTTTGCTCAGGGCCGGTACTTTCTCAATCCGGTAAAGCGCATGTTCAGAGGCTTTGCGATAAATCGAAAAGACCGCCTTATTCTTCAGGAAATCCATGGCGTAATCTTTCCACTCGCCCTGGCTGACCATCTGGCCATAGACGTTGAGGATGGCGGATAATTCCTTTCGGTCGAACGCGATTTGGGACGGTTTCCCGGAACGGGATGATGACGTTGGGAGTGAAACGACATTTGTCATAAACATTTTATACCCGACTTGGGACACATCACAAAGGGTTAACGTGATTTAAGAACCTTATCGCAATTGTAACGCGCCGTCACATTCTTGCCTTATTTGGGTCGCTTTATAGGCGTATTATCAAATGATAACTCAACTGTTGTCAGGCGGGGCCGCGAAAGACTCGGTTTCTTAATCGCCCCCCAGCCCCCGGGTTTATCCGGATCCCGCCGCGCAACAGCCCACGTATCCCAGAGTTCATCCTCCCTAGGGTGAAGAAACGAACCTTCCACGTCCAGCCCCGTGAGGAGGTTCGTTTTTATTGTGAGCTTGGATTATAGGTCGCAGCCGTCACAATGCGCGCGGTTTGTGGGTCATGAAACAGAGCCGCATAAGCCTGTCCGGCTTGCGGGGTTTGTGACAGCTTCATTTCGCCCCCCGCCCAATTGACTTTAACAATATCGGTGACAACATTGGAGAGCTTCAATGTGCGCCCCCGGTTTTCACCACGCTTAACCGCCACTTCCTGATAACCTGGCGTGTAAGTTATAAACGCCAAAGTCCCCCCCGCAGGCTGATCACTTTGAATCACAAAATATCCGTTTTCCAGAGTGATGGAAGCCGTGTAATTTGTCTCCGGCAGGGGCATAGTGCGAATATCTTTTTTGGAATATCGCGGACTATGCGCCGCTCCATTTAGAACGATTTGGGGGGTATACAGATTAGCACCATCCAAGGCCTGCTGATAATCCCGCTGCCGATCCGTGAATTTTGGATCGCCAAACGTATCCTTCCAGCCAAGATAATCCCAATAGGTAACACCATATGATAGTGCAAGAACACCTTCCTCTTCCGCCACTTTCGTCACGAGCCGATTGGCAGGGGGACAAGACGAGCAGCCTTGCGAGGTAAATAGTTCTACGACATGGGTCACATCGGGCGCGTCATCATTACCAGCATAAGATAAGCTGAAAGCCGTTAGTCCGGCGGATAAAAAGAGTAATTTTGCAATTCGGGTCATGAAAGCCTCTTACCCAAAACTATCTAAAGCACCCATGAACAAATACATCACATCCACGTGAAATAACTGATGCAGCTACAAAGAGGGCTTTGCGGACATACGTTTCTTGTCATTGGGGTCCAAATCCGGTTGGCCATCTGCCGATAACAGCACCGCAATCCAGCGCGTTGTCGGGAACTGCGCCAAGATGATCATTATGATTACGGTTAGCGGCGCTGACAGGAATGCCCCAACCCCGCCCCATAATGCCCCCCAGAGCGTCAGAGACAAAACAACCACTAATGCTGATAGATTCATACTGTCACCCATCATTTTCGGCTGAATTGTATTGCCTATGATAAATTGCGCCCCAAATAAAGCTCCGGCCAAAATTGCTATCTTGCCCGTAGAGTCAAACTGAACGAGGGCAAAAATACATGGCAGTGCAACTGCGGCGAACCCACCGACGATTGGGATATAATTCAATATGAAAATGACCAAGGCCCAGAAAAGCGCATTATCCAGCCCCAAAGCTGCCATAGCGATGTAAGACACAACCGTTTGCATCAGGCTGATGATCGTCTGCACGCCCAGATATTTCTCGATGGAATGGCGAATACGCTCCCCGACTTTTTGCGCCTGAGCCCGTCGCTGCAAATCAGGAAACAAATCATCCATTTTCTTTGGAAAGCTGGACTGAGCCGCGAATAGAAACGCGACATATATCGCGATCAACATCAAATCCCCCAACACGCCTTGAATAGAGGCCGCAAAGCCCGCCAGGCCCGATTGAAGCTTTTCCGTGATGCCGAAACGCTCATTGAGCGTGGCATAATTCAAGTTTTCCTGTCCGGTCAGATTGCCGAACCAGGCAAATATCTCGCTTACCCTTGCACCATATCGGGGCGCGTCATCGACGACGCTGGCCGCGGTATCGGCAATGATGAAGATAATACCGACAATGGCTGCCACGACAGTTAAGATCGCTATGGTTAAAGCCAGCCAATATGGAAACTTCGGCGACAACCTGTCCAGCCATCTCGCAAAGGCATCAATGATCAACCAAATAAAAATCGCCAGAGCAAAAGGTGTTATCAAATGTCGCGTGAAATATAGACCCGCAATAACCGCAATCGCGGTCAGAACCAAAAGACTTGTGCGTATCGTCGTATCCATAATTTCTGCCTAAGACTTGTTGTCATTTAAATCAATTCCGACCTGTCTAAATCTTCTGTTCATGACTACCTAGTGCGTCAGCCAGTCGGACTTTTGCGCTGCCTGGTTTAAGAGGCTTGGGTTGACTTTCATGAGGTTTCCACCCCGTTAGCCATAGAATTTCAAAACTGGCTGTCAGCTTTCCTTTTTCAGAAAACAGCTCTGAGTAATTGTCTTTCAGCTTATTCAAATAGGCTTTTCCAACATATGTATCGGAGCGAGAGCTTAATATATTTGTCTCGCCTAAATCACGTAAATCTCCGACGAGTTTTGAAAGCGTGCTGTAGCTTACCCTAAATCGGTCCATGTCGACAACCGGCAGGTTTAGTCCAGCCCGCACAAGTAAGGGTGCCGCTTGGGAATGAGTCACCATAGGATATACCCTCGCTGTCAGCCCCCCCAGTAATTGCTCATCCGTTTTGTACAATGACTGCCGAAGTTCTGTGAGTGTTTCCCCGCCAAACATAGCTGCGATAAACAAGCCATCGGGAGACAGCTTCTCCGCCATCTTCAACATCATACCCGGAAGGTCATTTTCGCTTTGAAGATCAAGCAGTGAGATGATCAGGTCAACTTTTGGTTCAAGCTCTTCTACGGAAGAAAAATAATCCAGCTGAACCGGATATTTCTCGGCAGGTAAGCGGTCACGTAATGAGTTTCTGAGGTCATGCGGCCCAATGACAACCGCATGGCGGAACTGCCGATTTACATCTAGTAAGCGATCTGCCAGATCATCGATACAACGCTCTAATAAAAATGATACGCCAGTTGATGCCAGTCTCCGCCCTGCCCTGGTACGGCGGAGAGACCGTAATTTGTCATCAAAAATTTGCGGAACTGTTCCTTTTTCTGTCATAGTCTTCCTATGGTCTTTTCGATCCCAAAAGAAAACCCTTTACGGCGAGCTGCGGAATATGCGCTTGATTGGATTTTACCGCCGCAAAGTCTGTTATCCATTGATCCCGATAGTGACGGAACACCTTTATGGCATGAGGTAAAATTTATCGACGAACCCTGTTGTGAGGCTTGCGGATTTCCATTTGAATACAGCGCTCAAGCTGAGGTTTTATGTCTGCGCTGCTCTGCATTTCGGCCAGCTTATAATCGCGCTCGCAGCGCCTTTGTATATGATGATGCGTCGCGTGACTTGGTTCTTGGGTTTAAGCATGGCGGGCGAACAGACGGCGTCGCTCTCTTCACGGCGCAGATGTCGCGTGCCGGGCGGAAACTACTGAATGAAACCGATATCATCATTCCGGTTCCATTGCATAATTCCCGCCTGAGGCGGCGAAAATATAACCAAGCTGCGATACTCGCGCGGCGCTTGGCAAAATCGCAAGGGCTCCAACTGGACACAGACAGCCTTTTAAGGCGCCGCAAGACTGACTCCCAAGGCGGAAAATCCGCATCCGGTCGACGGCGAAATGTTCAGGGTGCATTTACAGTACCTGACAATCGGCGCGAGCAAATAGACGGTAAAACCATTCTTTTAATTGATGATGTGATGACCACAGGTGCGACGCTAAACGCCTGTGCCAAGACTTTGAAACGGGCGGGCGCAGCGCAAGTTGAAGCGTTGTGTTTGGCACGGGTTGTGCGCGCGGCAAATCTGCCTACATAGAGGGCCAAGGAGACCATTATGGCCAAAGTTGAAATGTACACCAAAATGATGTGCCCGTTTTGCATTCGCGCAAAAGCATTACTCAATAAGAAAGGCGTCAAAATTATTGATATTCCGGCTTATATGGACAGCGCCAGACGCCGCGAAATGAATGAGCGGTCGGGCCGCAACACCTTCCCGCAAATATTTATCAACGGAAAACATGTTGGCGGCTGCGATGATCTACATGATCTGGAACGCGCGGGTAAGCTTGACCCCATGCTGGCAGCGTCATGAAAATCGCTCTGATTCAAATGCGCTCCGGCACGGATGTTGATGCCAATATCAAGGCCGCCCTGAAAGCTATCAAAAAAGCTGCGGGCGAAGGCGCTGAATTTATCGCCACGCCCGAAATGACTCACTTAATGCAGCAGGACCCCAAGGCCAAATTAAAGGCCGTTCAAACCGAAGAAGTAGACGCCGGGGTAAAAGCCTTTGGCGAAGCGGCTGAAAAATACGGCGTGCACCTGCTGATCGGATCGATGGCCATAAAACGCGACGATAAGAAAATCGCCAATCGTAGCTATGTCTATAATCCTTACGGGGATGTTGTGGCGACCTATGATAAAATCCATCTTTTCGAAGCCGCGATTTCTAAAAAAGACACTTACCGCGAATCCGATATCATCGAAGCGGGGAATGCCTCTGTGTTGGCCCCGATCGGGGATTTACAGCTGGGCCTTTCGATCTGTTATGATCTGCGCTTCCCTGGACATTATGCAGGCTATGCCAAAGCTGAAGCGGATATGATCGCCGTTCCGGCCGCTTTTACCGTCCCCACAGGCAAAGCCCATTGGGAAACGCTATTACGGGCGCGCGCTATTGAAACCGGAGCTTATATTCTCGCGCCCGCGCAAGGCGGGAAACATGCCGATGGCCGCCGCACATGGGGGCGATCTATGGTGGTTGATCCATGGGGCGAGATTATCGCTCAGCTTGATCACGACAAGCCCGGCATTCTTCACGCCGATATCAAGCCAAAGAAAGTCGCTGACGCCCGCGCCAAAATTCCGGCTTGGAAGGGGCCTGCCCCAATCCTTATGACATGATCCGATACGCCCTTATCTGCCGACATGATCATGAATTTGAGGCTTGGTTTTCAAGCTCAGAGGATTATGACACTCAGCGCGAAAAACGTTTGGTCGAGTGCCCGATTTGCGGATCTGCCAAGATCGAAAAGATGATTATGGCCCCGAATGTGTCTACGTCGCGCAGAAAAAAGTCCACAGCCGCCAAGCAAATGGCCGTGATGAATGAAATGGCATCTAAAATCCGCGATGAAATTGCGGCGAATTGTGATGATGTCGGCGATAGATTCGCGGATGAGGCACGGGCGATCCATTATGGAGAAAAACCCGAACGCGGCATTTATGGTAAGGCCAGTCAGACGGAAGCCGCCGAGCTACGTGATGAGGGCATTACCGCCCTGCCCTTGCCGGATGCCCTGACGCCAAAGCCAAAAAAAAACTGAATTAAGGCGCGCTGACCTTGAGCGGTGGAGCCTCGTGCAGTTCAAAAGCATTGTGCAGCGCCCGAACGGCCAGTTCCGTATATTCGGCGTCAATCAGCACGGATATCTTGATTTCAGATGTTGCGATAACTTCGACATTGATACCCTTATCGGCCAATGCTTCGAACATGGTTTGAGCTACACCTGTATGAGAGCGCATACCAATCCCGACGACTGATACTTTGGTCACATCGGAATCAGATTTCAGCGCCTCAAACCCTATCTCGCCCTGCGCTTTTTCCAAGGCTGCCAGCGCATTATCCAGATCGCGTTTCCCAACGGTGAAGGTCAGGTTGGCAGCATTATCGGAGCGCGAGATACCCTGCACGATCATATCAACACTGACATTCGCATCAGCCATCGCCTTACAGACTTTGGCCACCATGCCCGGTTTATCTTTTAACCGAAGCAAAGTGATTTGCGCTTCATCGCGTGAATAGGCCACGCCGCTTACGACTCGTTCTTCCATGGTTTCGTCCTCATGACAGACTAGGGTTCCGGGGTTGTGATCGCCCGCTTCCGACATGCTGGTAAGCACACGAATGGGCAAATTATTATTCATCGCCAACTCGACAGAGCGGGTTTGCAGGACTTTCGCGCCAAGACTGGCCAGTTCCAGCATTTCTTCAAAGGCAATTCTATTTAACCGGCGGGCATCTTTGGCGATGCGCGGATCGGTCGTATAGATTCCGTCAACATCGGTATAGATATCACAGCGGTCGGCTTTAAGTGCTACAGCCAAAGCAACTGCCGATGTATCTGACCCGCCCCGGCCCAAGGTCGAAATTCGGCCTGTGTCATTGACGCCCTGAAATCCTGCCACGACCGCGATATTCCCCTCGCTGAGTGACGGGCCTATGGCAGAGCTTTCAATCTCTGCGATGCGGGCCTTACTATGCGCCATGTCGGTTTTCAGCGGTATTTGCCAGCCCAGCCAAGACCGGGCTTTCAGGCCTCTACGCCGCAGGGCAATGGCGAGTAATCCCGACGTAACTTGCTCGCCCGAAGCTACGATAGAGTCATATTCATCTTCAATGGCCCCGCCCAGCCTGTGACCTTGTTCCGGCGTGTCGGCGTCTAATTCATCGACTAAGGCAACGAGACGGTTCGTTTCACCGCTCATCGCCGAGACCACAACGGCGACTTCGTTACCGCCTTTGGCTTCCTCAGCTACAAGGCTCGCGACATGCCGAATCCGTTCCAGATTGGCGACTGACGTTCCGCCGAATTTCATGACTATGCGCGCCATGATGTTCCTTCTCATTCAAAAACAGCGGCGCTTTTACGCCCATATTAGGAATTTACAACTGTTTAGATAAAGAGGTGGGGTTTTATCACCGGATTTATCGTCAGGCTTGACCCCCGATAAAATATGCGGTCAGAGGCAAATATGACCCGAACTATGTCCCAAAGGCAAAGTCTTATCCTGCGTGTTATTATTATGGCAGGGCTTTATTTTGCGATTAGCCTATTTGGTGGAATTTGGGGATGGCGAATTCTCTATCCCATACGCCTCTTCGTGACATTCCTGCATGAGTTCGGTCATGCATTTGGCGCGCTTCTGACGGGCGGGACTGTGGAATATATTTCCATTCATCCTAATACCGGCGGCGTCACGTCGACCATAGGCGGCAATTTAGCCGTCATCTTGATGGGCGGTTATATTGGCAGCGCGCTATTCGGGAATATTCTATTTTACATCGGCGCAGCCAAGCCAAAATGGGTGAAACCCACTCTGGGGCTGGTGATTGCTCTCATGCTCGTGACGGGTTTGATCTGGTATAATTCAGTCTTCACAACACTGGTGCTGTGCGGCTTTGCCGGTTTTCTTTTCTTTCTGGGGTTTAAAACCAAATTTGGACGCGAGGCGCTGATGCTGCTGGGACTGGCCAGCATTATCTTTATCCTTCAGGATACAGCATCGGGGCCAAGCTCTGATCTGCGGGCTTTTGAACGTGAGATGCGGTTCATTCCTGCGCAAATCTGGATGATGATCTGGTTGCTAATCGCTTTGGGCCTTCTGGCCTTTAATTTACGGATGCTGTTTCGCCGGGAGGCCAAAGACCCCAGTCCAAACCTATCATAACAACGCGGCGCTTTTACGCGGCCTACAGACTATCTAAATAATATTAGAGCTACTAAAGTAAGCATATGGCCCATGCGACTGATGCTCCTGATCATATTTCCTCCGTCTCAGTTGACCCGGCTGAAATGGAGAGTTTTTCGCGCATGGCAGCGGATTGGTGGAACCCTTCGGGTATGTTCAAACCCCTTCATGTCATGAATGGAGCGCGGCTTGGTTTTATCAAGAACACGCTTTGTGAGCATTTCCACCGAGATCCAGAGGCCGACCAACCTTTGAAAGGTCTGCGTATATTAGATATTGGCTGCGGCGGAGGATTGCTATGCGAACCGCTAACCCGGCTTGGCGCGCAGATGACGGGCGTTGACGCGCTGGAGAAAAATCTAAAGACCGCCAAAACCCATGCGGAGCAGATGGGCCTGGAAATCGATTACCGTCATGGCACAATTGAGCAATTAGTAGAGAGCGGCGAAGCACCTTTTGACGCTGTTTTGAACATGGAAGTTATAGAGCATGTCGCTAATCCGCCTGATTTTATGGCCGATTGCGCGGCTATGGTTAGAGATTGCGGGATCATGATTTGCTCGACAATTAACCGCACCATGAAAGCCTTCTTCCTCGCCATTGTTGGCGCGGAGTATGTTCTGCGATGGCTGCCAAAGGGCACACATCAATATGACAAGCTTGTTCGGCCGCGCGAGATTAAAAATTGGCTGACCCGGGCGGGCCTGACCGTCGAGCAGCAAATCGGCATGAGCCTAAACCCGATTAATGACCGCTGGAGTTTTAGCGACGATCTGTCAATTAATTATGTGACCACAGCTATCAAGTAACGCTTTATTAACCTTCTTTTCAACCTGTGTGTAAAACCCGACTTTTATCCACATAACATATTTTTGCCTTATTTTTCTCCAATGATTTGAATAGGTTGAAAGGTAAACGGGAATTAACCACTATTGTGGATAATTCACGGTCCGTTCAGTCTCCGGCAAGTATTGTGCCAATATAGTACAGGCATAAGGAGTTACATTATGAAGGTCCATGCACATAATAAATGTGCGGCTTGGGGGGACCGTACAGCTAGCACCAAAACTGCGCCAATTGAGGCGTTTGCACCGCAACGCGGTAAAATATTTCAAGGTAGCTGGCTCGCAGATGTGAAATTACTGCAGACATCCATTGAAAAATTTGGTCTGCTTTCACCACTTGTCGTGATTGAAACTCACGGCAAATTACATGTCGTCGATGGTAAAAAACGCCTCGCGGCGATCCGACGCCTGCGCTTTTTTGGTAAGCTCCCAAGGCATTTAGTGCGTATTCCTTATATTATACTCAAAGATGGTGTTAGCCTGGAAAGCCCCGTCGCAATGTTGTTGACCAATCGGGAACTCTATCAAAACGTCACAGTCGCTCACCAAAAGGGAGAGGCAATTGATGCCATTGCCAAGCGGCTATATTTGCCGCGCAAATCTGTGCGCGAGATTTTAAATCTATGTCGCCTGTCTCCGCGCTTGAGACGTTACTTTTTTGAGGGCAACCTAAATCTTGCGCAGGCCAAGGCATTTTCTGCCATCCCGCGACAAATCAAGCAGGATGAAGTTTTTGATCAAGTCGGGGCTTTTGCTTCGGCGGATGATATTCTCAAGGCTGTTAAGGCGCCGGCGAAAGCTGCGTCTGTGGCAATTGCCGCCTAAGCTTCTCCCTTTAGCGGACGGTTAAGCAGACGCACAACCGCCGCTTCGGGGGCAATATCACCCGCGACAATATCGGCGACAGCCTGACATATCGGCATATCGACACCAAGATTATCCGCCATTTGGGCCAAAGCCGGTGCTGTGGCGACGCCTTCGGTCAC
>JAHDHS010000053.1 GCA_020631215.1 Hellea sp.
GAGGCTTAAGCTTCGCGGGCATGTCCTGCTTTGTTTATCACCAAAGGCTGAGCGCCAGATCGCCAGCGGGAAAAGAAACTCGGCTGTCTATCTCTTCTCTGTCATCCCGCATGCAGCGGCTTGCCGCGAAGATGCGGGACCTCTTGATCCACAAACAGTCAAGAGGTCCCGGATGTCGGCCTTCGGCCTCCTCCGGGATGACAGGAAAAGAAAGGCACTCTCCCCATTTTTGGTTTTTCCAGCCTGTGGCTGGCGGGCCGACCACCCGCTGGATAATCAAAGGAGAAAGAGGTCGGGTGGGGGCTGAGGTGTCAAATCGGGATGAGCCCGATGATGCGCAGCATCGCGGGCACGATTTGAGACCGAAGGGCCGGTGCCGTGATAAAAATTCACGAAGGGAATTTATTTGAAATAAAGATCGCCAGCGGGAGGAAAAATTTGTCATAAGGTATGACGCCAACTATTCTACTACAAGAATTGTTCAGCTTAGGTTTAACTAATGTGTTACAAGTGCGTTGTGACCCCTCGATTCTTTGGGGCGCTTAATAACTATGGGAGTACATAATGAGCAAACGTGATGATTTAATTGAAAAATATGCCGCAGATTTGAAAGAAAAATGCGGCGTAACAGCGGATATGGATTTTCTGCGCAAGGTGACAATCGGCTGTGGCCCGTCAATCTATAATCGTGATGCCTCTACGGTTTCAGCTACTGATCCGTCTGAACTGGCAACCGTCAAGAACAATTTCTTGATTAAAAAGCTTGGGTTAAAAGACGGCCCGGCTCTGGATCAGGCCATTGACGCCGTGATGGATCAATATGGCCGCTCGACACGGTCAAAATATCGCGCGGTTGTTTATTATTTGCTGGCCAAGCACTTTAACAAAGAGAGCGTTTATAAATAGGCGGATCGCTTATTAAAGCTTCACAGCCCTGCCTTGCGCAGGGCTTTTTTATAGGCGGTCGGGATGGCATATTCGGCAAGGTTTTGAATGTCCGCCCATTCGCCGGAAATTTTCCGGGACGTTTCGGCGCGGTAGACATCGAGGCGCAGGTCGAAATGGGTGAAGACATGTTTGACTTCGCCGGGACATTTTTCCCAATTGCGGGCCTGCGGGGCCGCGCGGAGCGGGTCAGCCTCACGGCGGGCAGTCCATTCCGTCCCGGGCAGGCCCATCATTCCGCCCAGCAGCCCATTATCCGGTCGGCGCTGCAAGAGGATTTGATACTGATATTGCAGGACGAAAACGGCTCCGTAGCGAATAGGCCGTTTGGTCTTTGGCGACTTTTTGGGGTAGTCCGTTTGATCGCCATTGGCATAGGCGGCGCAGTGGCCCTGCCACGGACAATGGGCGCAATTTGGGGATGTCGGCGTGCAGACCGTGCCGCCCAAATCCATCAAGGCCTGCCCGTAATCGCCGGGCCTCTTTGGGCTGGCCAGTGTGGCCGCGAGCCGACGCAGCTCGGTTTTTGCCTTGGGCAGTGGGGATTGCACCCGGAAAATCCGGCTGATGACCCTCTCGACATTGCCGTCGACGATATTGGTCGGTTCGTCAAAACAGATCGCGGCTATGGTCGCGGCCGTATAAGGGCCAATGCCGGGAAGCTGTAAAAGACCGGCTTCACTTTGCGGGAACTGGCCATTGTGAGCGTCGCGGATGAGCTGAGCGCATTTATGCAGGTTGCGGGCGCGGGCGTAATAACCAAGCCCCGCCCACATCGCCAGAACCTCGTCCCGCTCTGCGTCGGCCAGATCGGTTACAGTGGGGAAGCGGGCCAGAAACTTCTCCCAATAAGGTGTCGCGTGGGGGATAGTGGTTTGCTGACACATAATTTCGGACAGCCATATCGCGTAGGGATCAGGGATTTGGCCTGCGTCCCGGTCTTCGGGCCTTATGCGCCATGGCAGTGTGCGGCCCGTGCGGTCATACCATGAGAGCAACTTGTCCCGCATTTTCTGGGTTTCTGACGAAGATTTCATCACGCTTTCTGCTCTGCGTGCTTTACGCCCTGCCTGCAATAGGCCAGTTAATAGCTATTGTGAGTAAACGGGACACAGATCACGCCATTACGAAATGGCTGGAGCAAAATCGCGGCAAGCCGCAATTCCGGCCGCCGCCCTCTGCGGGCATGGCGGTCTCGCGGATTATGCGGCCTTTGTCCAAATCTTATCGGGGCGGCAGCTCGGCTATGGCGCTGTCAAAGATATGGCCGGAGATTATGGGGCCGCGCTGGTCTAAAATCTCCAGTCCGGTCAGGTTTACAGGCGGCAAGTCAGGCCGCACGCTGATTATCTCTGCACCCGGTCCAGCGGCGGCGCTGATCATGGCGGCGAGCCATCAAATTATAGAGCGGCTGAACGCGCATTTGGGAGCTGGCCATGTGAGATATATCAAGCTGGTGCAATCCAAAATGACCCAAAAGGTGGCAAGCCGTCCTAAGAAAGGGCTGTCACCGCGGGAAGAAGAGCGGCTGCGGCGCGAATTGAAAGATGTGCGTTCTGAGACCGTGAAAGATGCGCTGGAAACTCTGGGACGAAGAGTTCTGCAGGAGACAGAAAAATGAAAAAAGCTTTTCGATATATTCTGATGGCAGGCTTTGCGGTCTGGCCTATGGCTGCGGCGGCACAAATGGACCCTATGCCAACGCCGGATGAGGCGACGATCTTTGCAGAGGCAGAAGATGACCATGTACTCGGCGCGGATGATGCCCCCATTACAATGATAGTCTATGCCTCCGTGACTTGCAGCCATTGCGGCGAATGGTTTTCAAAGGAATGGCCTAAGGTGAAATCAGATTTAGTCGAGACCGGAAAGGTTCGCTTTGTCATGCGTGAACTGCCGACGGCACCTGTGCAGCTTTCTATGTTAGGCTTCATAATGGCGGAATGTGCGCCTGAGGACCGTTACTTCGAGGTGATCGAGTATCAAATGAGAGAGCAGGCCCATATTTTTGCCCAAGCCAAAGCAGGTAAAGCGAAAGCCGAATATGACAAAATCGCCAAAATGGCCGGTTTAGAAGACGAGGCCGCCATTCAAGCGTGTTTTAATGAGCCCGCGAATATGGAACATATTGCTATGTCACAGATACGGGCGCAGAAGGCAGGTGTCGAAGGTGTGCCGGCATTTTACATTAACGGTGCGGCCTATGGCGGCGCTCAGGATGCTGACTCCCTCTTGGAGCTGATCGAGCTCATGGAAGCCTCCGGCATCACTGAGCTGCCTAAATCCCACCTTAAAAGCGCAAAAGACGGCCATGAGGGCCATAACCACTGATATTTTGATGGAAAAATAGGCTTTCATCCACAGAAACAGTTTCACCTTGTGTTAACGAATTAACAGAACCTTAAACCCTATCTTGATATCCATTCATAAATTGAGAGAGTGAGCTATGTTTGATTCTATCCGATTTGATTCGCTGCGCCCGCTATTGGTCAGCGTAATAGCCGCGACGGCATTATCTGCTTGCGGCGATAAAGCGGCGTCCTCTGCCAATGGCAATACAACAGCGGCGCAAGGAAGTTCTGAATACTTAATAGAGGGCGACCATGTCATGGGTCGCGCCGATGCACCCGTTACTCTGGTCGAATATGCTTCAGTCTCCTGCGGGGCTTGCGCCAATTGGCACACGACGGTTTATCCAGAGCTCAAGAAGAAATATATTGATACCGGCAAGGTCAAATATGTGTTTAGAGAGTTTATTGCTGGGCCGCCGGAGCTTGCAGATGCTGGTTTTATGATCGCTTTGTGCGCTCCAAAAGAGGATTATTTTAAAAACATAGAGCTGCAATTCAAACGTCAATCCCAGATATTCGATATGGTCAATCAGGGTAAAGCCCGGGAGGCCTATGTCAGCTTGTCTAAAGCGTCTGGTCTGACAGAAGATGAGTTTATAGCCTGTATGAGCAATCAGGAAATCCGGGATCGATATCGCGCGACTATGCAGACAGGCGTCGATATGGGCGTGAATAAAACGCCGACGATGGTCATTAATGGGAAAGTATCGGATGCTTTCACGCTGGAGCAAATTGAAGAAGTGATTTTGCCTATTCTAGGCGAACCATTGCCTGAAAAAACAGAAGGAGCCCCTGAGTAAGGGTTTATCATGGGGTCGTTGGTCTTCAAATCCATCACACTGGCGGGATTTAAGTCCTTCGTTGAGCCGACCGAATTCCTTATTGAAAAGGGATTGACCGGGATTGTTGGGCCAAATGGTTGCGGGAAATCCAATCTGTTGGAAGCTATTCGCTGGGTCATGGGCGCTAATTCCGCCAAAGCCATGCGGGGCGCCGCTATGGAAGATGTCATCTTTAACGGAACTAAGCATCGCCCGGGCCGCAATCAGGCCCATGTAACTTTGAAAATTGATAACAGCGCTCGGATCGCTCCGCCCATTTTCAATGACGATGATGATCTAGAAGTTACGCGCATCATCACCAAGGGCAAGGGCTCGACCTATAAAGTCAATAGCAAGACGGTTCGCGCT
This sequence comes from Hellea sp., assembly GCA_020631215.1. Taxonomy (GTDB): domain Bacteria; phylum Pseudomonadota; class Alphaproteobacteria; order Caulobacterales; family Maricaulaceae; genus Litorimonas. The sequence goes on from JAHDHS010000053.1 coordinate 4,487, forward strand.
AAGGATGTTCAGCTCTTATTTGCAGATGCGTCTACCGGTGCCAACTCACCCGCCCTCGTGCGACAGGGGCAAATCAATGAGTTGATTGCCGCCAAGCCGTCAAATCGCCGGCGTATTCTTGAGGAGGCGGCAGGAATTTCAGGCCTCCATACACGTCGGCATGAGGCTGAATTGCGCTTGCGGGCGGCAGAAAACAATCTCAACCGTCTGGATGACATTATCGGCCAAATTGAAAGTCAGCTTTTGTCTTTGCGCCGGCAATCCCGTCAGGCTGCTCGATATAAAAGACTGGCCGGAGAAATTCACGAATATAAGGCCCTGCTGTGGCTGAAACGCTGGCAGTCAGCGCTAGACACGCTGGCAGGCGCGCAGGATGCCTTAAAAGCCTGTGAGAGTCAGGTCGCGGATACGGCCACCAAGGCCTCGGAATTAACGCGGCAGGCGGCAGAGCTGTCTGCTCTGCTTGATCCGAAACGTGAAGAGCAGCTCATTGCGGCGGCCATGCTCGCTCGGTTAAATGCGGCGAAAGACGCGCTAGAAGCTGATGAGCACGCGGCCAATACAGAGATTCGAAAGCTGGAAGCGCAGATTGAGCAGCTAACGGCTGATTTGGCCCGTGAAACCGGGATTGTCGAAGACGCAGCTGAAGCTGAGGCGCGTTTGGCAGCTGAATTTGAAACACTGTCTGCCGTCAAAGACACAAGCGCGGCTCTGGATGCCGCAGCGGACGAAGCGGCAGAAGCAGTAAAGGCGCGCAACGCGCTGGAAACAGAATATAATGAGCTGAACCGCAAAGCGGCTTCGCAAACAGCGCGAGTCGAAGCCAATTTGAGGGAGATCACGTCATTTGAACAGCGCCTGTCACGCTTAAATCTTGAGCGGGACGATGCGCAGAGCCGTTTGGCCGGACTTGAAAAAGATGGCGGTGCAGGCGCAAATCTTTTTGCTGCCAGCGCCAAAGAGGCTCTCGACGCTCTGGAGGCTGCCCGTTTAGAAGAGCAATCTTTGCTTTCACAGCGCGCCAAGGCGGAAGATGCCGATCAAGCTGCACGCGAAGCCTTGGCGGAGGCGCGTCAAGCTCTCGCAAAACTAACGGCGGAGAGAACAGCGATTGAGCGGGTTTTGTCGCGCGGTGATGAGGCCGATTGGACACCTGCGCTGGATAAAATCAAGGCTAAGGCTGGATACGAACAGGCTCTCGCAGCTGCGCTTGGTGAAGATTTAGAGGCCGCAATTGGCGGGGACTCGCCTTTACGCTGGAGTGGTGCGGAACATCCGAAACAGGACTTGCCCAAAGGCGTTAAGTCTCTGGCTGAATATGTCGATGCACCCAAAGAGTTAGCGGCCCGGCTGTCACAAATTGGCGTGGTAGACGCCAAAGACTTAAAACCTTTGTCGGCCAATCTGTGGCCGGGGCAACGTTTGGTCACGAAAGCAGGGCAGGTCACCCGTTGGGACGGGTTTGAAATTGCGGCAGGGGCTGAAACCTCTGCGGCCATGAAGCTCAAGCAGCAAAACCGTCTGTCAGACCTTGAGGGCGAAATTGTTGCCCAAGAAAAGACGATGGAAAAGGCCAACGCGGCATTTGAAAATGCACGGGCGAAGCGCCAACAGGCCAGCGAAGCGGCCCGGCAGGCTCGGCAAGCCTTGCCGGATTTAGAGCGCAGAGACCGCGCTGCCCAAGCGGCTCTTTCGCAATATGAAACTGATATCGCCCGCGAGACAGCTGAAAAACGGTCGCTTGAGGAGCGTATTGAGCGTGCAAATAAAGATATTTCCGACTTGGAAGGCCAGTTGGCGACAGCCCGGGCCGCAAAGGCTGAGATGGATGCGCAAGATGATGCTTCAGGTGAGCTCGACGTGTTGTCGGAAAAGCTGTCTAGTGCAAGAGATGTCGCGGATGAAGCCAGTGCGCAATATCGCAGTTTGAAAAATGAAGCCGAGGCCCGTGCTGCCCGGCTAGCATCAGTCGAAACCGAGCGAGCCAATTGGGCCAAGCGGGCCAATACAGCCAAAGAGCGCGTAAACAGCCTGGAAGGTCGGAAAGATGCGGCGCAGTTATCATTAAAAGCCTCTACAGAGGGGCCCGACCAATTTGAAGAACGCCGTAATAAGCTTTTCGGTGAACTCGAAGCGGCTGAAACGCGTAGATCCACTGCGGCGGACGCTTTGTCCAAAGCCGAGATTGAAGCGAATGACATGCAAATGTCGGCACGGGACGCGGAAAAGGCCCATGGTGAGGCCCGCGAAGCGCGGGCGGCAGCCGAAGCGCGACTGACTGCGGCCCAGGAACGGATTGAAGAGACTAAAGCCCGCGTCAACGAGACTTTGAACTGTGAGCCATCAGAACTGAAGCAGCATCTGGGTGATCTGGATGCTGAGACCAGCTTGTCAGAGCATGATATTGAACGAAAATTGGAACGTCTGTCCAACGAACGTGAAAAGATGGGCGGTGTGAATCTGCGCGCAGATGAAGAGGCAGCTGAGCAGGAAGAGCGTTTGACCGCCATGAATGATGAGCGGCAGGATTTGATTGCAGCGATTGCGCGGCTTCGCGAAGGTATTGATGAGCTTAACTCTGAAGGTCGGCAGCGCCTGCTTGAGGCCTTTGATAAGGTGAACGGCCATTTCGGACGCTTATTTGTGACGCTCTTTGGCGGCGGTGAAGCGGCTCTGGCGCTGACCGAGTCCGAAGACCCGCTTGAAGCCGGTCTGGAAGTCATGGCGCGTCCACCGGGTAAATCGCTGAAGGCCATGTCACTCTTATCCGGTGGTGAGCAGGCTCTGACAGCCACGGCTTTGATCTTTGCGGTATTCCTGTCTAATCCGGCGCCGGTCTGCGTGCTGGACGAGGTAGATGCGCCGCTAGATGATGCCAATGTTGCCAGATATTGTGATCTTCTGGATGAAATGACCAAGCACACAGACACGAAGTTCATCGCCATTACCCATAATGCCGTCACTATGTCACGGATGGATCGCCTCTTTGGCGTGACCATGGCGGAACAAGGCGTTTCGCAATTGCTGTCCATGGAACTTGATGCAGCAGAGCGTCTGGTGGCGGCTGAATAAATCACAACATTTTCACTCTGAGGAATCCGATGGATTTTAACAAATTACTCGACGAAAAATTGCCCGAAGTAATTAGTTGGGGCCAAAGTTTGGCCCCAAAACTAATATTGGCTGTATTGATTTTCTTCATAGGCCGAATGATTGTACGCAAACTCTCTGGCGCGACGGTCAAAGCCTCCCAGAAGTTGCCAAATATGGATGTTACCTTGGCCAAATTTTTGGGCTCAATTGTCCTATTTGCCGGTCTGGCGCTTGTTATAGTCGCATCACTTTCTACCCTGAATGTCCCGCTGGGTTTCATCGCCACGATCATTGGCGCCATGGTGGTCGCGCTGGGTTTTGCCCTGCAAGACAGTCTCGGAGATTTAGCGTCCGGGGTCATGCTGGCTTTCTTTCGTCCCTATAAAGTCGGAGATGAAGTCGAGATAAATGGTGAGAGGGGTAAAGTGACTGATCTCAGCATTTTTACAACCAAACTCAACACAGTCGACAATATTGAATTGATTATCGGGAATGGCGATGCGTTTTCCAATAAAATCATGAACTATAGCGGTTTTGGCGATCTGCGTCTCGATATGGATTTTGGCGTCAGCTATGATGCGGATTTGGACAAGGCTATTGAGGCTATCAAGTCGGCGGCTGATGGCGATGACAGGATTAAAACCACACCCGAATCTCCATGGGCCAAAGTCACCGGCCTTGGCGATTCTGCTGTGACTATCCAATTGCGGCTCTGGTGCAATTCCGGCGACTATAGAGCAATCAAGATGGACATATCGCAGCGTGTGAAAAACGCGCTCGATAAGGCCGGAATCGAAATTCCTTACGAACATTGTATGATTATCCCCATGAAGGCGAAATAAGATGGCACAGGACGCAACACCAACTGAAACCCCAACACAGGCCGCCGAGCCCATGGACATGTCCCTGAGCGGCTTGCAGGCCAAACTGCCGGAAACTCAAAGCTGGCTGATCGAAACCGCGCCCGGCTTTCTTCTGAAGCTTGTATTGGCGCTGGTTGTCTTCTGGATTGGTTCGGCTCTGGCGAAACGCTTTTACCGCATGATCAATAAACAAGCGGCCAATAATCCGCGAATTGATACGACATTGGGCAGACTTGCGGCGACCCTTGTGCGCTATGCCATTTTGATTGCCGCTGCCTTGATCGCAGTGTCGATCATGGGCGTGAAAGTGGCGTCTATACTGGGTATCTTTGCGGCTATGACTTTGGCCATAGGTCTCGCCTTGCAAGGCTCGATGAGCAATGTGGCGGCCGGCCTTTTGATTGTGCTGACGCGGCCTTACAGAATTGGCGATTATGTTGAGCTCTCCGGGCAAGAAGGCACAGTTGAAGACTTGAATGTCTTCACGACGACTCTGCGAACGCTCGATAATATTAAGGTGATTATTTCCAACGGGGACGTGCGTAGCAATACAATCAAGAACTTTAACTCCCTTGGAAAACGGCGCGTGGATGTGGATTTTGGAATCGACTATGGCGATGATATTGATGAGGCGATCAAGATTATTAAGAATACGGCGGCGAAGGATGACCGTCTCTTGTCCGATCCGCACGGCCCATGGGCCAAAGTGGCCTGTCTGAATGACAGCTCGGTGGACGTTCAAATGCGGGTCTGGTGCAAGCCGGAGGATTATTGGGATGTCCGTTTTGATTTGATCAAGGCTGTAAAAGAAGCCTTTGACAATGGCGGTATATCCATTCCTTATCCGCATGTGGTTGAGATCGAAAAATAAGGCGATTCTACAGACTTCGAGACACGGCGATGTGCAGATTGTCGCAGTCTGAATTATTCTGTAATTTCTTATATATTTCAAAGGCATGGTCGTTCTGCACCTATGTTGACTTCGAGGGGGCTCTTGGGTAGGTTCCGCGCGCTTTCGGAAGGGGGATTAGTCTCTGCCGAAGGATGAAAGCCTGAACCCATGTCTACAGACAAAGGACAAATGCCTGACCGCCCAGCTTCAAACCATTCGGATGAGGCCGCACTTAAAGCTCTAAGTGAAAAACTTGACGCCAAGAGACGCGCCCGCGAAGAATTTGAAAACAAACGGCCAAAGGCAAATTCCAATTTGGGGAAGGGCATACAATATGCCAGCGAATTTTCGGCGGCAGTCTTGATTGGCGCGGCTCTGGGATACGGGGCTGATAAGTTGTTCAAGTCTTCGCCTTGGGGTTTGTTGGTTGGTTTGATTTTAGGCTTTGCGGCGGGCGTTTTGAATGTTATCCGCGCGGCGAAAGAAGGGATGCAGGGGGACCTCGGTCAGGACCTGCCGGAAATAGAAGAAGATTGAGCATGATTGCTGCAGGACTGGACCCAATCTCACAATTCGACCTGAAAAAGATGGCCGAATTGAAAGTCGGGAATTTCGATCTGAGTTTTACCAACTCTGCCCTGATGATGGTTGTCACAGTCGGCTGTATCTTGGCTTGGATGCTGCTCTCCACGGGTAAGCGCTCATTAGTGCCAGGTCGGGCGCAATCCATTGCTGAAGTCTCATATGAATTTGTCGCCGATATGATCCGTTCCACTGCGGGCAAGGACGGCCTGCGGTTTTTCCCATTCGTCTTTACGCTTTTTGTCTTCATTCTCTTCGCAAATTTGCTTGGCATGATCCCGTTCTTCTTCACGATTACCAGCCACATCATTGTGACGGTTGTTTTAGCCATGATGGTCATGATTTTGGTGGTCGTTTACGGCGTGTATAAAAACGGCTTTGGCTTTCTAAAGCTGTTCTGGCCGTCAGGTGTACCATTTGTCCTAAAAGCTCTGCTGGTTGCGCCTATTGAGGTCATTTCGTTCCTATCTCGTCCGGTTTCCCACTCTATTCGTCTTTGGGCGAATATGTTCGCAGGCCACATCCTGCTAAAGCTCTTTGCCGGTTTCGCTGTCATGATGTTCGCAGCAGGCGGCCTAACCATGGCCGGCTCATTTGTGCCTTATGTATTGGTCCTTGCCTTGACACCTCTGGAATTTCTTGTCGCTTTCGTACAAGCTTATGTTTTCGCCCTTCTGACTTGCGTTTATCTCTCAGATGCGCTTCATCCGGGCCACTAATTAGAAATACTGCAAACAAACCCATTTCACAGGAGAAATAAAATGGAAGCAGAAGCAGCAAAATATATCGGTGCAGGTTTGGCCTGTTTGGGTATGGCCGGTGCCGGTATCGGTGTGGGTAATCTTTTCGGTCAGTTCCTGTCCGGCGCCCTTCGTAACCCATCCGCCTCTCAAGGCCAGTTCGCAAACCTGATCTTCGGCTTCGCCGTGACAGAAGCGCTGGGTATCTTCTCATTCGCGGTTGCGCTGATCCTACTTTTCGTCGTCTAAGACGGATAAATTTACAAGGCCTAGCCCATGTTAAGTGCAATGAAAGCCAATATGATGATGGCGGCCGCAGCCAAACCTGCGGGCGGCGGGGATGTCGAAAAGGTCTTTGCGCCTTTTGATGTCTCGTATTTTCCATCACAAATCTTCTGGCTCCTGTTGAGCTTCTTTGTTCTGTATTTCCTGCTCTCGCGCATATTCCTGCCCCGGATCAGTGAAACACTCGAAGAGCGCAGCTCCCGTATTGCCGATGATCTGGACGCCGCTTCGCGCATGCAGCGTGAGGCTGAAGAGGCCGAGAAAGCCTATGAGCGGGCGCTGGCGGATGCCAAAGCCAAGGCTCACAATGTGGCTGAAACGACGCGTCAGTCCGTAGACGCGGAGATCGCGACAGAGCTGGAAGCCGCGGACGCCGAAGCGGCCCGCCAAGCCGAAGCCGCCGAAGCGCGTATTCGGCAGGTTCGGGCCAAGGCTTTGGCCAATATCGAGTCGGTTGCGGCTGAGGCGGCTCAGGCCACTGTCGAAGCCTTGACTGGTAAAAGCGTCACGGCGGCGACTGTGAAGTCGGCTTTGAATTAAGGAGAGAGACATGTATTTTGATTTCGATCCTGCGGGTGCAACGATTTGGGTGTTTCTGGCGACGGTCATCTTCTTAGCGGCTCTGGTTTATTTCGGTGTTCATAAGAAAATTGGCGGGGCACTGGACGCCCGGGCGGACAATATCCGCGCTGAGCTGGACGAAGCCCGCCGCCTGCGTGAGGAAGCCCAGGCCCTTCTGGCATCTTTTCAGCGCAAACAAAAAGAAGCCGAAGAGCAGGCTGATCAAATCGTTCAGCAAGCTCGCAAAGACGCCGAAGCCATGGCCGCGCAATCCCGCGCTGATTTGGCTGAACGTCTGGAGCGCCGTGCGGCTCAGGCCGAAGCCAAGATCGCCAATGCCGAGGCTCAGGCCATGGCTGAGGTGAAATCCCGCGCCGCTGATATGGCGGTCAATGCGGCGGAGAAAATCCTCCGGTCTAAAATGACACCTGTCGAGCAAGGCAAGCTCATCAAAGACGGTATTGCGCAAATGGGTAAAGCTTTAAATTAAGGCACAATCCTTTCGCTGATTTCTTAAACCGCCCCGTTTGGGCGGTTTTTTATTTGCGGTAAGCCCGGGTGATTATCACCGGCTCTTGCAGGATTTGCCCCGCTGGAACGCCCATTTCCATTTTGCCGCCGGTAGGCCGGCTCTGGATCGCGCGAACCGTATCCATGCCGTTTACAACCCGGCCAAAAGTGGCATAGCCTGCCCCGTCGGGATTGCGCGACCCGCCCGTATCCAGAAAGCTATTATCGCCAATATTGATAAAGAAAAACGCCGCACTGCCGGAGCCCGGCTCATCGCGGGCAATTGACACGACACCGCCAATATTGGACAGGCCTGTCTCGCTTGTACGCTCATGCGTAATGCCTGCCGTCACTGCCAGGGTATCCAGCCGCCCGCCCTGTATCAGGGACATTCCCATATCCCGGGGATCTGTCTCAGGCGTTACCGATCGGTAAAATCCTTGCCCATCATAAAGCTTCTCATCCACATAATAGAGAAAATCGGTGGCGGAATAGGGCGCTTTATCCTGATAAACCTCAATCTCAATCGCCCCCAAAGTCGTCTCCAAAACCACATTAGGCCGCTTGTCAGCGCAGGCGGCGAGGAGGGGGATAATGGCAATGGATAAGAGTAAGCGATTCATAATTTAACTCTGCCTTTCATTGTGTCTCTGTCAAGTCGATAGGGCGTCGGCGATGATTTCCTATATTGGTGCCAAGGTGCCATGACGCGACGTTTCTTTGCTTGTCATCCCGGACAAGCCGCGTAGCGGCGCGAATCCGGGACCTCTTGACTTTCTTTGTTCTCAAATAAGTCTCCTTTCTGTCGACTTATATCACGGCACCAGCCCTCTCCCCCACCCGACCACCCAATCAGTTTACCCTTGTGGGTGGTCGGGTGGGGGAGAG
>JAHDHS010000054.1 GCA_020631215.1 Hellea sp.
CCCATGGTGCAGGGCTGATGCTGCTGCCGATTTATCTGGGGATATGCCGCCTTGACCGATTAGATGCAGGGCATCAAGCAGCCTCCGAATTGATGTCATCCAACATCCTGTCAGCACTATATGTCTCTGCCGCGCATACGGCGGCGATGATGGTGGCGGGCGGCGTTATTGCTGCGATAATATATTTTTGGCTTGGGCTGAAATTTCTATCGAGCGCCTGGTTCAACCTGGATCGTGTATGGGCGATTAGCCTCATCATTGTTGGCGTCATCTCTGCATATAGCGCCTATATGTCTCCGCATGTCTAAGTCACTGCAAAAGGCCCTTATGCGTTGAGATAGATACAATATCGTCTTGCTGCTGAAGCAGGCCGCAGTTAAACCCGCCCTATGAAATCAAAACTGAAAATTGCCTCTGCTCAGCTTAACCCCATCGTCGGGGATTTGAACGGAAATATTGCCAAAGCCAAAATGGCATATGAACGCGCTAAGTCTGACGGGGCGGATATTCTGGTTTTGCCAGAGCAGCTTATCATCGGCTACCCCGCTGAGGATTTGGTCTTGAAACCTGCCGCACAGACCGATTGTCGTAAACTGGCGGAAGATTTTGCAAAATTGACCAAAGACGGCCCGGCAGTCGTGTTTAACTTGCCTTGGGTGGAGAAGGGCAAACTTTATAATTCAGCCCTGTTCATGCGGGATGGGAAAATTACCGATATTCGCCACAAACATCATCTGCCCAATTACGGCGTCTTTGATGAAGAACGTATTTTTACGAATGGGCCTTTACCTGATCCGATTGAATTTAAGGGCGTGACAATAGGCCTGCCTATCTGTGAAGATCTTTGGCAGCCCGGCGTAGCCAGCCATTTGGCGGATATGGGTGCCGAGATCATGATTTCGCCCAATGGCAGCCCATGGCGCCGAACCGCAATGTCAGAGCGGGTCGCGGCTTTAGGCGAAAAAGTTCATAATGAGGGCCTGCCGCTGATATATGTCAACCAGATTGGCGGGCAAGACGAGCTGGTCTTTGACGGCTCGTCATTTTCCATGGCGGCGGATGGCACGATTGTTCAGGCGCTGAAAAGTTTTGTCGAAGATTACGACATCGCGACATGGGAGAAACAGGGTAATGAATGGGTTTGCACTGAAGCCAAGTTGGAACAACAGCTGACGGGGCATGAGGCTGATTGGCGGGCCATGTGTCTGGGCCTGTCCGATTATGTCAATAAGAACGGCTTCAAGCAAATCGTGCTTGGTCTGTCAGGGGGCGTGGACAGTGCCGCCGTTGCCGCGATTGCTGCCGACGCTTTAGGGCCGGATCGGGTGTGGTGTGTGATGATGCCGTCGCGCTACACAGCCGGGGAAAGCCTGGGCGATGCCGAAGATTGCGCGAATCGCATTGGTTGCCGTTATGATGTCATCGCGATTAAGCCTGCCTTCGATGCGTTTTTGGATATGCTCGGCCCTCTCTTTGACGGCAAGCCATTTGATACGACGGAAGAAAACATGCAGTCGCGCACGCGGGCGCTGATCCTGATGGCGATTTCCAACAAATTCGGCCCCATGGTGGTCACGACAGGCAATAAGTCAGAGATGGCGGTGGGCTACGCCACGCTTTATGGCGATATGTGCGGCGGCTATAATCCGGTCAAGGATATCTATAAGACCGAGCTCTTCGAGCTCTGTAAATGGCGCAATCAACATAATCCGGATGATTTGTTGGGCGGGGATCATCCTATCCCTGATAATATCATCACCAAGCCGCCTTCGGCTGAATTGAGAGAAGATCAAAAAGACAGTGACAGCCTGCCGGAATATCCCGTGCTGGACGATATTCTTTTTGGTCTGATTGAACAGGAATTACCGGTTGAAGAAATTCTCGCCAGAGGGCATAGCGCGGCGGATGTGAAGCGGGTGCAGCATTTGCTTTATATCGCCGAGTATAAACGCCGACAGGCTCCGCCGGGTGTGAAGCTGGGCAGCAAAAATTTCGGACGCGACAGACGCTACCCGATCACGAATAAATACCGGGATGAAGTTCCGGAAGCATAGGTAATTAAGATGGAAGTTATCGCCCGTTTTGCCCCGTCGCCCACTGGCCGTCTGCATGTCGGCAATGTGCGTACGGCCTTGATCAATTGGCTCTATGTGCGCGAGCGCGGGGGAAAGTTTATCCTGCGCATTGATGACACGGATTTGGAGCGTAGCACCAATGATTACGAGCAGGGCATCAAGGACGATCTCAGCTGGCTCGGACTGAATTGGGATGAGACGTTTAATCAATCTCATCGTTTCCCGATGTATGAAGAGGCGGCGGATAAGCTACGCGCAGATGGCCTGCTCTATGCTTGTTATGAGACGTCGGAGGAGCTGGACCGGCAGCGGAAGTTACAGCGCGTGCAAGGAAAGCCGCCAGTCTATAATCGGGCAGGGCTATCGCTGACTGACGAGGAAAAGGCTGCTTTTGAAAAAGAAGGCCGTAAGCCGCATTGGCGATTCAAATTATCGGGTAAGACAGTTACGTGGCGCGACATGGTACGGGGAGAGCAATCGGTCGATACCAGTTCACTGTCTGACCCAGTTTTAATCCGTGGTGATGGGTCTTTCCTATATACGCTGCCGAGTGTTGTCGACGACATTGAAGCGAAGATCACCCATGTTATTCGCGGCGAAGATCACGTGACCAATTCAGGCGCGCAGATCGAGATTTTTCAGGCTTTGTCAGATCACCTGCCGACATTTGCCCATACCCCATTGCTGGTAGGCAAGGACGGGAAGGGGCTGTCCAAACGGCTCGGGTCGCTCTCCATGGAAGAGTTGCGGGAGCAGGGGTTTGAACCTCTGGCGATTTGCTCACTGCTGGGTAAGATTGGCACGTCCGATCCGATTGAGGCGCGACCGTCCATGGAAGTTTTGGCGGAGGAGTTTGGCTTTGATAAAATCGGCCGGGCGCCGGCGCGCTTTGACGAGGAAGAGCTTCTCTTGATCAATGGCCGCCTGCTGCATGATATGCCTTATGAGGCCGTGAAGGAGCATTTGGAGAGCCTAAATGTCGGGGGCGGTGAGGATTTTTGGAATGTCATTCGTTCTAATATTACCAAGGTTGTTGATAGCGCCGCTTGGTCGACGACGCTCTATTCACCCATGCCGGGCGTGATTGATGACGAAGATCGAGAGTTTTGTGCTGCCGCCGCAAATGCTTTGCCGGACGACATCACCGACGGCACATGGTCAGACTGGACGAACACGCTTAAGGTTGATCATGCCAGAAAAGGTAAGACGCTTTATATGCCACTGCGCAAAGCTCTTACCGGACGGGAGCGGGGTCCGGAAATGGGGCCGATTTTGAAATTGCTGGGGGCTGAGAAAGCCAAAGCCCGTCTGTGCGGGGAGGTAGCTTAGTCTCACGCCGACGTGATTTCCTAGAGAGCACCAAACTCGTTATCTGGGCGCTCTAATCAATAGAGAGAGCAACATGACAAATTTAAAATTACCCTTATTCGTCACACGAATTTTTATCTTCCTGTTCTTGCTGCCCTGGCAGTTAATGCGCTTCACAAAGCAGGATGTGATCAACAATATTTCCAATAAATATTATAAATTCAGTATGCCGGAAATCGGCAGTACAATTTCGGGCGTGCTGATGATGGCGCTGCTGATTGCCTTTGTGATTGGGTTTAAAAAGAAGATCACTTATTTTTTGGTGCTTATCCTGCACGCTCTTGGGACGATCATGACGATTCCATATCTGATCCCTGGAACAGAGAAGTTTAATGCACTCTTTTTGGCGGCGATCCCGACCATTGGCGCTATGTGGCTGCTATGGGCACTGCGCGAGCAGGATACTATGTTGTCATTGAAGTAAAGTGTTGGCGGCTGGTCGCTGTCCTCCCCGGGATGAGAAGAGGCCAATGACCAGCCCACCGGTTTCTTGGCAGAGTTGTGGGGCAATCTGCCTATGCGCATTGAGCTCATGTTGGGATGAAACTTCGAATGCGACTCTCTACTAACTCATAGGCAGTATTTAGTCACGATAAATTTTAAAAAACACAACTACAGGGTTAACATCAGGTTAACCGGTTATTTTTGAGGCCGCCACGATAATATCCGGCGTATAATCAAAAGCCATATTCGATCAGTTAGCAGGACAAAAATCAGTAGAGCCAAACCCCATATCCAATGGGCGTCTTTGACCCATAGCCAGATCATCAAGACAGCTATGACGGGATAATAGAGATAAGCGCGGGCCAGACGCCAAAAAGCCGTCAGGGTGCTTTTCACGTCAAAAGTTCTCGGGGGCGTATAAAGTCAATCATACGCCAACTATCCGGTGACAGCCAATCACCATCGCCCTTGCCGGAACGCTTTAAGACGGTACATGCGGCGGTTGGGAAATCATCGAACTGGCGAGTGAAATATTCATGCAGCGCCGCCCAACCGGGATTATGACCAAGCAACATAAGATTACCACTTGGTTCGATCTGTTTGCCGCAGATCATCAGCACTTGATCTGCGCTCGCGTGATAGAAGTCTGGATCGTAATTGACAGTTTGCGCGCCGGGGATAGCCCGTATCAGCAGCATGGCTGTTTCCCGGGTTCGTTTGGAGTCGGAACTCCAAATTATGTCCGGGGCATAACCCCGGGCATGCAATGCCGCACCAACGGCTTCGGCTGATTTACGCCCGCGTTTGTTAAGTGGACGCTCATGGTCAGTCAGACTCCCGTCTGACCATGAGGATTTTGCATGACGCATGAGGAGTAGATGATCCAACATGCATCAAATATGCGCTTATTTGATCGTGTAAACAACACCGAAACGGGTGATTGTATCAGTCTTCTTGGTTCCCATTGGCACGTCGCTATGCGTATCTACGCGGAATGAAGCTCTCGCGGCAAGGTTACCCATGAGCTGCGCGGTGATGCCAGTTTCATTCCAGATATAGGTATCCGAACTGGAGTGAATAATTTCAGTGTCATTGAAGAAAGAGACATTGTCATTCAACGCCCAGTCAAAATCAGAAAAACCACGAACCGCGAGTTCACTTTCAGAAACACTTAACGGCGCAATAGCTGGTGGAACGGGATCTTGGGTCTTTTGCGAACGATAGCCCGGACCCGCTTCGAGGTTCCAGCTTATCGGATCGGGTAAGATCATTTTATAACCGAGGCCACCACCGACAAAGTAACCTTCTTTAAATGCGCCAAAATCATCATTAAAATAGTCTGCATTTCCATATACATAGGTGCGTTCGTTAATGTCGCGGTCAATCTGGTAACCTAAGGCAAAACGCTGCTTGTTTTTAACACCGTCATTTTTACCATAATCTGCTAAAGCTTTGAATTTATGGCGCCAATCGCCAGCTTCTTTCTGTACTTTTAACCCTAAACCCACATCTGTGGTGTCAGTGTTACCAGTTGTTTTCGAGCCGGTTAGGGAAGCTTCGCCAGTCCAGCCATCATCTTGAGCGATAGCCGCGCCTGATGTCATCATGATAGCGGCGCTTATGAGTAATACTCGTTTCATTCGAATCTCCTTCAAGTCAATGAAAGAGGGCGCTATAATGATTGAAATCTATACCTTAAATGAACAAGTTTCGGAGTTTCTGGATTGTCACATCGCGGTCATATTAATTTGTATTTTGATATGACATTTTGCCACCGACCATTGTGAATTTGACATTGGCATCAAGAATATCCTCACCCTTCACTTTTAGTAAGTCCCGGTCAAAGGCCGTCAAGTCAGCAATATACCCGGTTTTGATTTGCCCCAGCTTGTTTTCCTCGAAAGCTGCATAGGCTGGCCAAGCTGTGAACATTTTCAAGGCATTGTCGGGGCTTACCCTCTGTTCACGGTTCCAATCTTCATTGGAAAAACCCTTTAAATCCATGCGCTGAGTGGCGGCATAGAACTCAATTCTCGGGTCACCGACTTCAACCGGCGCATCAGAGCCAGCAGCAATTTTAGCGCCACTATCAATCAGAGCTTGCCAGGCATAGGCCCCCGCTAGCCGGTTAGGCCCCAAACGGTCTGGGGCAAAATGCAAGTCTCCAATAGCGTGGCTTGGCTGCATAGATGGGATAACTCCAAGCTCTACGAAGCGCGGTATGTCAACAGGATCGATGATTTGTGAATGTTCGATTCGCCAGCGGGGATTTGAAATTGCACGTTCAGAGCTCGGCACTTCACTGAATACAGTTTCATACCAGTCCAGCACTAACCTGTTGGCTTTATCGCCAATCGCATGCGTGTTGACTTGAGTGCCATTTCGTAAGGCCGCCTGTAAAATTGAAAGAGCCTGCTCTTCTGTCATCAGCATGAGACCGCTATTCTTCATGTCATCAGAATAAGGAGCAAGCAAAGCTGCGCCCCGTGATCCCAATGCGCCGTCCGCATAGAGCTTTATGGCCCGTGTCGTAATAAGCGGATTGTCCACATCCTTCATATTTTCGATGCGAGAAACGATTTGCTTATCCAGAACATCCAGGGAGTTATAGACACGTAATTTTACTTTGCCTTGATTTGCGAGGCGGTTGAGTAAATCCACATCATTGGGGTCCACAGACATAGAATGTATGTTTGTCCAACCTCTTGACGCATAGAGATCAGCCCCTTTGATGTAGGCTTGCTCTTTACGCTCAGGCGTGAGTTCCGGCAATAATTGCTCGACCAACTTGCCAGCATTATCAATCAGCATCCCATTGGGTTGTCCGGCTTCATCTTTGTTGATCGCGCCGCCAAAAGGGTCTGGCGTATTGGGAGTGATATCTGCCGCTTCTAATGCTGCGGTGTTGACGACCAGCGCATGTCCATCGGCGCGCTCTAAAATGACGGCTCTGTCCGGGGCAACGGCATCAAGGTCTTGACGGTTTGGAAAACGCTCTTCAGGCCAATGGGTTTCTATCCAGCCGCGGCCATAAATTGTTTCTCCTGGCTGGCTGTCTTTCACGGCGACAGCTAAGCGGGATTTGAGTTCCTCGATTGAAGCTGTGCCCTCCAAATTCAGGGTCATTTCGCGTAAGCCAATCCCAAGCAAATGCGCATGGGCATCAGTGAAACCAGGGTAAAGAGCGCCGCCTTTTAAATCTATCTCTCTGGCAGTGCCATTGGTGTGAGTAGCGCACCAATTACCGGAATTTTGACCGGCATAGCTGATGAGTCCATCATTAACGGCAAGGGCTTGATGAACTGTGTTGTTTGTGTCGGCAGCATAGATAGCCCCGCCGCTTATGCACCAATCTTGTGACGCGGATGAGGCTTCTTTTTTATAACCATCGCAGCCGAGTAAGGATATGGCCAAAAATGGAAAGATAAAATGATGTTTGCAATGGCGCATAATACCCCCCTTCAAGAGGGATGACATTGCTAAATTTTCTTGGAATTTACTAGGCTGAATTTAATTTTATGCCGCAAAAAGTGGTTCTTGCTCAGCTTCTTTGAATATATTGTCAAAGGCAGAGAGGACTTCTGTCAACTTAACGGGTTTGGCCAAAGCCGAATTCATGCCAAGATTTTGGCAAAGGCGTTTCTGTTGATATTCTGGATCCGCAGTTAGAGCCACAATAGGTATGTTCGCCCAACTCTCTGAACTGTTTCGAATGGCCAGTGTGGCTTCTACGCCGTCCATTATCGGCATGTGGATATCCATCAAAATTAAATCAACCGGCTTTTGAGAGAGTATATCCAGAACCTCTTGACCGTTTTCCGCATAGTGCATTTCTTTGACGACTGTATCAAGAAGTGACCCGATCACCATATGGTTGGTTAGATTATCATCAGCGACTATGACTCTCAGGTGAGAGTACTCAGACTTTCGCTTATCCATCTTACTTAAAAGGCTGTTGACCAGCTCGGTGGATTGCGTCTGATGATGGTTGGTTTCAATCTCTTGAATTGGCAGAATAAGCGCGAAAACAGAGCCTTCGCCAGGTATAGATTGCAAAGTGATCCGGCCGCCCATGAGTTCAATGATCCGCTTGGTGATGTGCATGCCAAGTCCGGTGCCGCCAAATCGTCCGGAAATTGTTTTATCGGCCTGAGTATAGGCTTCATATATGCTGGCTTGTTGTTGCTTGGTCATGCCTAGCCCATTATCTTTTACAACCAGGACTAATTGTTTTCCGCCTTTCTCAAGTGTTGTCAGCACAACTTGAATTTTCCCGCCCGGCGTAAATTTGAGTGCATTGGACAATAGGTTATTGATGCACTGTTCATAACGGAAATCATCAAAAAACATTTGTTCTGGCACGGATGGATCAATTTCCAAGCGCAAATCTGTTCCATCTTTTAGAGCTTTAGTTTCCCATAACTGGCAAACTGACTCGATCGCTTTTCGAGGCGAGGCGGCTCTGGGGTTTAGCTCCAACTTATCTTCATCCAATTTTGTCTGCTCAAGTGTTTCATCCACCAGCCGCACAACTTTCTCAGCTGAAGTTTGAATAAGCTCAAGTTTGGGGAGAATTTTAGGGTCGCCATGATGATGTATTAAGGCATCCGAAATTCCAATGACGGCATTCATTGGAGTGCGTACTTCATGGGACATACGGCCAAGAAAGCTGTTTTTGGCTTTCAAAGTTTTTTGTGCTTTCTCGGCATCGATCCTTAACTGGTTTTGTATGCGTAGAGAATTCGTGACATTGACAAAATGACAGACAATAGCTTTGACTTCTTTCGCTTCATCTAACATTGGACTCATCCGCGCTCGAACCCACATGGAGCGGGGATCGAAAGTTTTTAGGCGCACAGTAATTTCAGTTTGGCGTTTAGATTTTAACAGTGTGGATATAGCGGCCTTTGTCTTCGGAATATCCTCTGCAATCACGGCGTTCCAGCATGCTTCAATGCCATTAGTTGGGCCATCTCCGATATCAAGTTTGCGGATCATGTGCCCGATATTGATCTGCAAATCTTCGGTGCGGCAATCATAAACCCAGTAACCACTTTCTGCTAAATCCATGACTTCTTTGATATATTCGGAAGGGTGGCCTAGAATGCGTATTTGTTCTTCTTTGATTGTTAAAACTAAATGATTGTTATCAAATGATTTTATTTTCAATTCTGCGCTTAAACCGGATGGTAGCGTGATATGCTCTTCAACAATATCGTCGGATGTTTGCCGAACTTGCTTGTCGAGCGCGCCTAAGATTCGGGACTTTACCGTGTCAGTATTTTCAGGGTGAAAGTCTCCACGTTGAATGAGGTGATCCAAAATATGAGTAAAATTGGAAGCGTGGCTTGGTCTATCGATTTCCAAAAGGTTGGAAAACACCTGATTTGCTTCAATGATATTGAGTTCCGAAGATAAAATAGCGTAACCAAAATCCACCATTTCGGCGAATTTATGTGCCAGCCTCTGGCCACTGGTCTCTGCGTGACTTTGAATTTGTACCATGCCCGTTCATCCGTCCGTATCGATTCAAAACAGAATACGTCAGAAATGGCAAATGAGTTATTAATGCATGGTAAAAATTTTATTCAGTGTTAATGGGGCCAGTGCAGATACCCCCCTAAACTTGTAGTCCTAGCGTATAATTGCGTTGCTCTAGCCTAAGACTATCTCATTATTTGCAGCGTTAAACAGCTTTACAGAGGCTGCAGCTATTTTTGAGCCTTTATAGCTTACTGGCGATAAGTTATAATTTGTGATGAGCTGGTAATGACCGATCTCGCGGCATCTCAAGCCTTCAGGTAATATTTCATTGTCATAGCCTAGCTCTTTCAAAACACTATCCATCCCATCATCATCCGGCCAGCCACATAGATAATGTAGATTATCTTTGGATATCAGTGCGGGGTGTTGATCTTTAGTTCGCAAGGATACTGTTTCTTTGGTCTGAGTGAATTCACGCCAAATGTGCAGATGCCCGCCTGATTCCAAAGGAATTTTCTCGCTCGGGCGTAAGGACTCTGCGGCGGTAACTTGGATATCCATGCCCTCTATGGCGGGCGGCAGTTGCAGTGGAATTTGAAAGTCACCCGTCTTGGAGCCACTACGCGGCCCTATCAGGCATTTCCCGGTAAAACTGTTCACGGCTTTCCGTAAATTTTTGTTCCAAGCGAACAACCCCGGGATGATAACTAGATCACGGCCTTCGAAGTCAAATATTGTTGGCGGCAATATATCCACGGACAAGCCTTGTAGGCGCAGGGCTTTGTAGATATCAAAAACAAGCCGAAAATAATCAAAATCCTGCCCCTGTGGCTGGATATCCCACGCCCAGGCTGAAGCATAATCAAAGACAATCGCAACTCGCGAGTTAGCGGATTTTTGCGACCAGTCAATTTGGAGAATTTCCTCCGCTGTTTGTTCAATTTCGGACCAAGACTGTGCTTCTTGACCATCAGGCCGCAGTAGGGCCGCATGCATCTGCTCTTGTGCAAATGGGGCCTGTTTCCAGCGGAAATAATTCACGAACTCTGCCCCATGCGCAAAGGCTTCCCATGTCCATAGCCGGACCATGCCAGGCAAGGGGGCTGGATTATAAGGTGCCCAATTAACCGGGCCGGGCTGTTGTTCCATCACGCCCCAGCGCCCATTCCCGACCCCGCGATAAAGATCATGATGAAAAGCGGCAAAATCGGGATCGCCTTGTCTTTGGAATGTGTGCTTAAAGTCTTCGTTTTGATCGGATCGGTCTTCCAGAAAACCGAGCGGATAGCTGTCCCAACTTGCGATCTCCAAGTCTTCACCAACCGCGAAATGATCAAATTCCGTTATGCGGCCCATATAATTATGTATCAAGGGCGTACTGGTATGTTGGCGCAAAGCCTCCACCTGAACCCGATTAAAGGCGACAACCTGGTCAGAAGAGAAACGGCGAAAATCCATCACATGTGCCGGATTGGGTTCCGTCACGGTTAGGTTCGGCAGGTCAATTTCATCAAATTCGCTATATTCCATTGACCAGAAAACATTGCCCCAAGCCGCGTTTAGATCATCGATCGACTTGTATTTATCCTTAAGCCAACGCTGGAACGCCTCTATCGCGGCGGGGCCGTAAGACAGAATCGTATCATGACAGCCATATTCATTGTCGATTTGCCAGCTATGGATATAGGGATTTTCGCCGTAACGTTCTCCGAGTTTGTCTGCGATACGCGCGCATTCGGATTTATAGCCTTCATGAGAAAAACAATAATGACGCCTAGAGCCGAATTTGCGCGGCTGTCCGTTCGCATCATAAGCCAGCATATCAGGATATTTTGACAGCATCCAGCGCGGCGGTGTAGCCGTGGGAGTTCCCATCATGATTTGAAGACCGGCTTGGCCCAGTATATCTATCGCCCGATCCAACCAGCCCCAATCAAAAACCCCGTCTTTGGGCTCCAGACGGCTCCATGCAAATTCGCCTATGCGAACATATGTCAGACCAAGCCCGGCCATGCGCCGGGCATCTTTGGCCCATTGGGTCTCCGGCCAATGTTCCGGATAATAACAAACACCGAGACGCGGAGTCATAGGCCCCACACCCGTTTATGGAAGTTCCAGGCACTGGCAATGATCGTCTTCGGGTCAGAATATTGCGCCGTAAAGCCCAGCAATTCTTTGGCAAGCCCGGGATCCGCATATAGGCGGGTCAGATCGCCATTTCGGCGAGGGGCTGCGTCATAGGGCACAGAGCTGCCGGTGACGTCTGCAATCAGCTTTAGGATTTCCAAATTACTGATCCCCTCACCAGACCCAATATTGACTTCCGCCGCTTTCAAACCTTGCCCAAATTTACTCAGCCCCAGAATATGCGCCTGAGCAATATCATTCACATGAATATAATCCCGAATGCATGTGCCGTCCGGTGTGTCATAATCTGTCCCAAAGAGTTTCATTTTTGCCCTCAAACCGGCCGCCGCGGCAAGTGCAATGGGGATTAGATGCGTTTCCGGGTCATGTTCTTCGCCAATCTCTCCGCTCTCATCGGCGCCTGCTGCATTGAAATAACGCAAGGTCAGATACTTCAAATCATATGCCTTGTGATAGCTCTGGATCATATGTTCGATCGCCAGCTTGGTCTTTCCATAAACGCTAAATGGTTTTTGGGTTTGGTCTTCCATCAAGGGCATCTGGTCCGTGTCACCATAGGTCGCGCAGGTTGAGGAAAAGATCAGATTGTTTAGCCCGGTCTCCCGCATCGCTTCGAGTAGATGAAAGGCCCCAATCACATTGTTATTATAAAACCCTGCTGGGTCAGTTTCGCCAAGACCAACTTCGATGGAGCTTGCGAGATGCACAACAGCAGATGCGTCTTTGTAATCCCCGCAGGATGTCAAAATGGCGGCCTTATCCCGAAGGTCGACTTTAATCAGAGGGCCATATTTCACGGCATGTTCATGCCCCGAAGACAGATTGTCAAAAGTAACAGGCACCGCGCCGCTGGCCTGGAGCGCTTTGCAAACATGACTGCCGATATATCCGGCCCCGCCGACCACGATAATGGTTTGTCCACTGATATCAGACGACATAAAATGCCTCCGGATGTTGGCTAAGAAGGTCTGTTTTCCAAGTCTCTAAGGCCGTCTTGGGAACGCAAGCGACGATGCACCCCCCAAAACCGCCGCCGGTCATGCGGGCCCCGACAGCACCAAGCGACACCGCATCCTCAACCAAAGCGTCGATTTCGGGCAGGGTGATTTCAAAATCATCGCGCATAGAAACATGACTTTCATTCATAAGCTTCCCGAAGTGGGGCATATCGGCAGCGGTCAATGCCGCCGCCGCCGCAACCACCCGCCTATGTTCTGTCATACAATGTCTGGCGCGGCGTTGAATTTCATCAGGGAGCTGAGACAAAGATTGCAGCTCATTCTCAGATATCTTGCATATATCCTCCCGCCCCAGAGCTTCTTTCACGACGTCACATTC
>JAHDHS010000055.1 GCA_020631215.1 Hellea sp.
CCCGGATCAGCGCAACCAGGTCATCTAACCTCATCACCTGCCTCGGCGCTGAGCTTGGCTTAACAATGTCAAATAGCTGTTGATTTATTGCTGACGCGGCCCTTCCTTTAATGTCATCCCGGAGGAGGCGCTCAGCGCCGACATCCGGGACCTCTGGACTGTTTGTGGGTTAAGAGGTCCCGCCCCGCTCATCCCAGCGCAGGCTGGGACGCAGCCGTAAACGGCCGCTTGTGCGGGATGACAAGGGTTTTGATTTGGGTTTTTAAATCGGCGGGCGGTCTATCGGGGGGTGATGGCCGCTGGATAATGCGATTTCATTCGGCGGCGGGGAATAGCCGCTGCTGAATCTGTGAGTGGGGCGCAGTTCATAGGGGGTCACTTCGAGCGGGAGGCAGCGCATTGTATATTGACGCTTTACCTGAGTCTCCTTGCGCTTAGGTTTCTTGGGCGGGTTTTTCATTTGGCCCGTCTTGATAACCGCCAATCTGTAATGCCCGAAACGGTCTGTCTTGGGTTTCCATTTGCAGGGTGTCTTGCGCGGATATTGTTTCGCAGGCCTATCAAAGCTTGGCCTTGGGGCTTCGGGATAAGGGTCTTGGGTGCTCGAAGCAGACAGCGCGACCTTGGCTTCACGCCTGCGGCGCTCCCATTGCACCATAGCGACTTTCCCGCCCAGATCATCATGCACCCGGCGGCGGGTATTAGGATCATGCCGTAAAAGCTCTCTGCGTTCATATTGCCGCAAATTATAGATATGCCGTGCCATGCGCCGGGTCATTCGTTGCATGCGCTGCGCATATCTTAGCACCAGCTTCATATCCGGCATCGCGCGGTTCATCAGGCGCAGATACACCATAATCAGCGTATCCATCAAAGCCGAGGCATAATCCGCTGTGCTAAGGGAGGCCGCGTCAGGTGTGATATGTCCGTCACTTTTCACCCTTTAAAGGTGACACAGGATTTCAAAGCGGGGATACAAATAACGTAAAATATTCCGCTCGCCCCTGTGAAAACCGGGATCCAGAGCGTAAACGCACAGCTCTTTCATAAGCTTACTGGATCCCAGCGCATCAAAGTGATGAGCGGGGTGGTGGGGCGGATTTCTGAGAAAAACGAGGATTATACATCCAAATCCTGCTCTTCGGCCAAACGCATATGCAACATATCGGAAAATCGGGGAAGGAATGGCTCCGCAAGCAGGACTCGAACCTGCGACCCAGTGATTAACAGTCACTTGCTCTACCAACTGAGCTATTGCGGAATATCATTCTTGGTAGGTGCGCTCTCTAACGGTATTGCCCGCTGCCGACAAGTCCGTTTTTATAGGTTTTACAAAATTTTTCACAGCCTGATTTCGGCAAGAAAAAAGGGAGCCGAAGCTCCCGAAGGTATTAGGTGAATGGTGGGGTGTCCCCTAGAGGAGACATAACCTCTATTAACGAACAAGGTTAATAAGCTCTTAATTTTATAAAGAAATTTGTGATTTGATTCATTTTTCCTGCTAAAAGCTCATGAAAATGGAGTTTCGAGATGAAGAGTATTACCACTTATTCCGAATTTTGGCCCTATTATCTGCGTGAACATAGTGCGACGGCTACGCGCGGCTGGCATTATATTGGCACCGGCCTGGCGATCATATTGTTAATCGCGTTAATCATAACCGGTCGTTTTGCGCTTCTGCCGCTTGTCTTGGTTTGCGGATATTTCTTTGCTTGGGTCAGCCACGCATTGATTGAAAAAAACAAGCCAGCGACCTTTACATATCCGCTTTGGTCACTGGCCTCTGATTTTAAAATGCTGTTCTGCTTTTTGACCGGCCGGATGGGAGCCGAGCTGGAAAAAGCTGGCGTGACGCCGTCTCATGCCGAATAAACGACCTCCCCGCCCTTGATCGTATAGACCGCCCTGCCCGTGAGGCGGCGGCCATCAAAGGGCGTGTTTTTTGACCGGCTACGCAGTTTTTCGCTGTCACATACCCATGGCATCTCCGGGTCAAACAGTACAAGATCAGCAGGCGCGCCCTCTTTGATCTGTCCGGCATTCAGTCCCAACAGCTCCGCCGGGCGAGCCGTCACAGCCCGCAAAAACGCAGTTAAATCCAGCCTTCCATCAGCCACTTGGGACAGGCCCGCCGAAAGCAGTAATTCCAAGCCCACCGCCCCGGGGGAGCTTTCCGAATATGGCAAGCGCTTTTCACCGGCCGGGCGCGGATCGTGGTCGGATACAATCACATCAATCACGCCGTCATTAATCCCGGCCAGCAAAGCCAGCCGATCCCGTTCTTCGCGTAAGGGCGGATCGAGCTTGGCAAAGGTACGGTAATCGCCAATATCAAGTTCATTGAGGGCCAGATGATTGATTGAGACAGAGGCCGCTACATCCAGATCCTTGGCTTTGGCCCGTTTGATTGGCTCCAGCACATCGGCGGATGAGACAAGATCGATCAAAACCTGCCCGCCTGTGAGCTCGGCCAGAGCTATATCGCGCTCTGCCATGATGCGCTCGGAAATGGCGGGCGCTGCGGTCAGGCCCAATCGCGAGGCCCGGTCTGATTCATGTGCCACGGTTCCGCGCGACAAATCCGGATGGGCTGCGCGGTTGGCAATCAGAACATTAAAAACCGAGCCATAGGACAGGATCCGCCGCATAATCAGCGCGTCTTCAATGGGTTTTGCGCCATTGGAAAACATCACGGCCCCGGCACCTGACAGCAAACCGAGTTCTGTCATGGAGACCCCGTCCAGCCCTTTGGTTAAGGCTCCGGCGACATAGACATTGACAGGCAGATCTTCGGCGCGGCGCCGCATGAAATCGACCAGTGACATATCATCAATCACAGGATCCGTTTCCGGCATGATAACGATGGAGGTCACGCCGCCCGCTATGGCCGCTTGCGCGGCGGTGGCCAATGTTTCGCGGTTTTCCTTGCCCGGTTCGCCTGTTCTTACGCGCATGTCGATCAGGCCGGGCGCACAAATCAGGCCGCTGCCATCCAGTATGTCACCCTCGATTTCGATATCTCCGAATTCAGCGATCTGCCCGTTTTCCAGGCCAATATGCCCGATTTCATCATAGCCGCTGGCCGGATCAAAAATACGCACATCTGTTATTGTCAAGGGTTTCATGAAATGCGCCCCCGGCGCCTGTCTTGCGCGTCAGACAGGGCGTGCAGGATTGCCATGCGCATGGCGACTCCTGTTTCGACCTGTTGTGTGATCAGGCTGATATTAGGATCATCGGCGACATCGGAACTGATCTCCACGCCCCGGTTCATAGGGCCTGGATGCATGACCATCGCCCCCGATTTGGCAAAGCCCAATTTAGCGCGGTCTAGACCGTAATAATGAAAATATTCGCGTTTGGACGGCACGAAAGCCCCGCGCATGCGCTCGAGTTGCAAACGCAGCATCATAACAACATCACAGCCCGCCAGCCCGCTTTCCATGTCATGAAAGACCTCGACGCCCCATCGGTCTGCATCCATGGGAATCAGGGTTGGGGGGCCAATCAAGCGCAGTTCCGCGCCCAGCATATTGAGCAGCGCCACATTCGACCGCGCCACCCGCGAATGGGTGATGTCTCCGCAGATAGCAATTCGCAGTCCTCCAATCTCTCCGTCAAAGGCCTGATGCAATGTCAGGGCATCGAGCAGAGCCTGCGTAGGATGTTCATGCATGCCGTCCCCCGCATTGATAACGGAGCAACCGACTTTCTGGGCCAGCAGCGCGGGCGCGCCTGAGGCGCTATGACGGACAACCAATAGATCGGGGTTCATCGCGTTGAGCGTGGCCGCTGTATCCAGCAGGGTCTCGCCCTTTTTAACAGAGCTGCTCGCCACCTGCATGGATATGACATCTGCACCGAGTCGTTTGCCGGCCAGTTCAAAGGACTTCTCTGTTCGCGTCGAATTTTCAAAAAACAGATTGATCAGGGTCTTGCCGGCCAGCACAGAATTTTGCGGTGATTTCTGCACATTCAAATCCAGATAATGCGCGCCTAAATTCAGCAATGTATCGATGTCGGGGCGTTTGTAATCATTGATGGACAAACAATGCGGCTGCTGGAAAGGATAGCCATGGGCAGAAATCGGCGGGGCCTCGGCCGGGAAAAAGTTGTCCGGCGATAAGTGATAATCAAATTCATCCCGCGCTATGTCGATAATATCCTGCCAATGTTTTTGAGGGATGGTTCCGGCTTCATACCACCCTTGGATCGTCGATGCCGGTTTGCCCAAAGCCCGCGCGGCGGGTCGAATCCCGCCGAAAACATCATCTATTATATCGACTGCATAAGACACGGCAGGGATGTACGATTTTTTCGTTCAGAGTCAATCCTTTTATCCGGCTTAGCTATGATGCAGCCAAGATAATGGCCACTTTAGGACGACTCGGCGAGTGATTTGATAAGGCTCATCGTCATCACATCAATGATTCCGTCAATCTGATCCGGACGGTAGCGGCGCTGAACGGCCTCTATAATCAGCTTTGTGTCTTTGTCCATGACTCCCGTGATGCGGGCGCTGTATCCGATATGAGCCAAGCCGCGCTGCACAATCGCAACGCCGCGATCCCGGCTGCCGGGTCCAAACAGAATACGGCGATCATTGACTGAGGCCGGCATATGGCCGAGGCCGGCTGCGGCAAGGCCATACCAAGGAAAATGCTCCCCAGGGTCGATTTTACGGGCGGGCGCAATATCGGAATGCCCGACCAGTTGCAGTGGGCCGTGTCGCGTCATGATATCTTTGCACAGACCGATCACCGTCATGACCTGCTCATCCGGATAGGACGGCAGGCTGCCATCCGGAGCAGGCCAGTCATGGCCGCCATTGACAATCTCAATCCCAATCGAGGCTGAATTTATATTTGTCTCCCCTGCCCATTCCGACACGCCCGCATGCCATGCGCGTTTATCTTCGTCGACTAATTGGCAGATCGATCCATCCTCACGAACCATATAATGGGCGCTGACTTTAGCGGCAGGATCGCACATGCGATCCAGCGCAGCATCGCCTGTCTCCATACCCGTATAGTGCAGCACGATCAGGCTGATCGGCAGGGTGCGCTCGTCAAAATTCGGGCTGGGTGTGGATTTAATTTTCAACAGGGTATTTCTCGGCCATTATATCGAGGCCTTTTTGCATGATCTCTTTTAGAACAGCTTCATCCACATCTGATAAGCGTTTGATGTATAGACAGGCTTTACCTTTCTTATGCCTCCCCAGCCGAGACAGTTCTTCATCGAAATCCTGATAGCCGGGCATGATATAAATCGAAATATTCTGCACGCGCGGGGAGAAGCCAATACGGCACATATCTCCTTCACGGCCACTGTCATATTTATAGTGATATTCCCCAAAGCCTATGATCGAGCTGCCCCACATGGTCGGCTGATAGCCTGATAGCTGCTGCATCATATCCAGTATTTTATAGGAGTCTTCCCGCTTTTGATCATCTTTGACTCCATCCAAAAAACCTTGAACCGAGCCGTCATTCGCGACGGTTTTATTTTGGGATTTGGCCATAACTCAGTCCTCAACAATTGGTACCGTCTTTTGCCGCTTAGCAATGATCCAAACGCAAGGCAGGATCAGCGCCGCCCCTATATAGTAGCGCAAATGCAGTGTCTCATTCAAGAAGAGGACGCCCAACACAGTTGCAAAAAATGTTGTCATCAAAGTGAGCGGCACAATCTGTGTGACGTCATATTTGCGGATCAGATTGAAATATTGACCATGAGAGAAGAGTGTTACAAAGACAGCCGCATATCCCGCCGCAATGAGCAGCGGCCATTTCGCCTCCGCCCATATCCGGGCGTGGTTGTCTTCGAAAATCAGAGTTGTCGGACCAGAGAGTAAAAACATCATCAAAGCCATCCAGACCACATATTGCCGCCAATCCACATCCCCGACATATTTCATCAAGACTGAGCCAACACCCAGCGAAATATAGGCGCAAATAATCCAGATCAGACCCAAATCGAAGCCAATCGTCGCCGGATCATAGACCATGATAATCGTGCCGATCAGCGCGCCGATAATCGCAAGCCCCCTCACCCAGCCGACCTGCTCTTTCAAGAAAACCAAAGACAGAACAGTCGTAATCGGAATGATGGTTTGGGACACGATTGAGCTGGCAGAAGCGGGGGCCGTTTGTAACCCGCTATACAGAAACCCCAAATGCACTGGTGCGACGAGGATGCAAACCAACAAAAGCACGCGCCAACCTTCGGGGCGCTGGCGCAATAAAAAAGGCCACATAACGGCAAGGACGAAACAGCTGCGGACAAAGGCCAAGAAAAAGGGCGGAACAGGCGAATGACCCAGCGCCCAAGCGCTCACCACAAAATTCGTGCCCCAAAAGAGGCAACAGAACATAAGAATAGCGAAATCGGTCGGCTTCATGGCCTATGCTGTAAACCTCGCGCCGCATCTGTCAAAGTGTTTGCGAGGCAGTCTTATTTATTCGAGGCCTGATACGTCTCTTTTGAGCCACGCAGCTCTACGGATACAGTTTCCGGCTGATCGGCCGATTGATCGGTTGACATCTGCCAATTTAAAGGCCGGAGCTCGGCTATTTTTGCCAGAGATTGCGGCCGGTAGCTCGGCGGCGCAGAGCAGGTTCCGTCAACATCGATGACCATTTGCCCCAGATTGTCATAGGTCTTTACTGGAAGGCTGGAATTTTTACGCGCCGCAGAGTCAATCAACCTGTTTTGCTCCAATGCCTGCTGACGCGCTGCCTCTGAGGTGGCAAGACCTAGCAACTTCTTTCGGCTAACGAGCATGGCGTGATGCTTTAAGATCGCGGAATAATGCTCTGGGTCAGCCTGAGCCGTAATATGTTTGGCACTACAGGCACAACCGTCACGATTGGCGATGCCAGCCGGAAAAGACATATTTTGCGCATCCAGATTATAGAGGCAGCCCTCCAAAATTTGATGATCTATCGATGTAAGTTGCATGGCTTTGGTCATTTTGCCGCGTGAGAAAAAGCCGGGCTTTGACATTTTGAAGGATCGCGCTTGGTCGCTTTTTTCATGACTGGCCACGACATCACCACCGCCTGCACGCTTGGCTGCGAGGCTGCGGTTTTCCGCTGCCAGCCCATATCTCACGCCTGCCACTAAAATCGCGACAAGTATTGTGGCCAAAATTTTGCGCATAACCAGCCCTCCCGAAGGGGTCGGTTACCGAAAAAAGGCTAATTTTGATTATAGGAAAGTGGTTAATGCCCTGATGAACTGACCGGCAGCCTAATTGTCTACGCTCCACCCTTCAGGCGTTTCATGCGCGTCGATGATCGGGCCCTCGCCTTTGTCACGGCCTTTGTCACGGGGGCCATGGGAGTCCATATTCAGATCCATGCCCTGAAACTGCATTTCCATTTCCTTGCGAGCGGCTTCAAATTGCGCTTTGGGTCCAAAGGGCTTGCCTAATATTTTAGCGCGCAGCCACAATACTGCAAAGACGACAAATCCGATAACTGCGATTCCGGCCACCGCAAAAAGAGCAAAGGCGGCAGAGAATACAAGCATAAAAAGCCCGCCAATGGCCGCGACGGCTAAAAACAGTGTTCGGCCAATTTGCCCAAAAACACCGGAATTTTGTCCTGATAGTCTATATGCACCTGTCATATCTATGATGTCGGGGCAATTCCGGCATTCGTCAAGAGGCGCAACCTATCATTTCTGTCACATTCCGGTGAAACTATTGCGCCGCCTTTTCTCTCGCTCTGGCTGCACAAATTTCTGCATAGGCTTTGTTGATCATTGCCATTTTATGGTTGGCCAGACCGGATAATTCCGCGGGTAAGCCGCGCGCCATCATACGATCGGGATGGTTAGCGGCGGCCTGACGTCGATAGGCCCGCTTCAAGTCTGCGTCAGATATCGACTCATCCACACCCAATATCAAATAAGGGTCATCCCCTGCCCGGCCAATATGGGCCGCCCGGATGCGGGAAAATTCACGCTCTGAGAATCCGAAAATATCACTGACCGTTTGCAGGAAGTTCAGTTCATCCTCTGTGACCACCCCGTCAGCCAAAGCGATGTGAAACAGCCCGTCCATCACATCCTCCAAAGCGGCCGGACGGGCGCGGAAGCGTTTCGCAACGATCTTGGCGTAGCGTTCATATCCCAGCGTGGTTTGACGGGCGAGATCGAAAAAACGCGCAATCGAACCTTCGGTGCGCCTATCAGCTTGAAACACCTGTTTGAAAGCATCCACGTCTTCGCGGCGCACCTGTCCATCCGCTTTGGCCATTTTGGCCCCCAAAGCGACCAATGCAGCCACCAATCCGGCCTCGTCAATCGGTCCAGGGCGGCCATGCACATCCGGGCTGGCCGGAGGGCCAAACAGGCGCGCACCTGCGGAGAAAAGTGACTGCCAAAAACTCATGCGCCGCGCTTAAACCGACTCGAAGTCGCGGGCAATATTAGGCCCGGCGATGATGTAAGCCCAATATACGGGCCATGGCCGAGGCAAGCTCCGCCCGGTTAAGGGTATAAAGATGAAAATGCGAAACGCCGCGATCATAAAGCTCCGAAGTCAGCTCTCCTGACAAGGTTGCCGTTAGCATTTCTCTGGTTTTTTCGTCCCCATCAAGACCTGTGAACAAATCACTATACCAGCTTGGGACAGCCACGCCGCACATATCCGCCATACGTTTCAGGCCATTCATATTGGGCTGTAACATAATGCCTGGAACGATGGGTATGTCGATGCCCGCATCCGCGACGCGGTCTTGGAACTTTAAAAAAGTATCGGCATCAAAGAAAAATTGCGTAATGGCGCGCGTGGCCCCTGCATCGACTTTACGGCGCAGATTATCCAGCTCCACATTCCAATTCCCGCTTTCCGGGTGGCGCTCGGGATAGGCACTGACCGAGATTTCAAAATCATGCAGTTTTTTTAGCCCTTTGATCAAATCATCGGCATAGCCATAACCGCCCGGTGTGGGTGTGTAGGCCTGTCCGATCCCATCCGGCGAGTCTCCGCGAAGCGCTACAATATGGCGGACACCGGCGTCCCAGAACCCGTTGGCGACGGCATTCACCTCTTCTTTTGTGGCGTCCACACAGGTCAAATGTGCCGCTGCGGGAATGTTTGTCTCATTGGTAATACGCGCAACCGTCCCTAATGTGCGGTGCTTGGTCGAGCCACCCGCACCATAGGTCACGGACACAAAATCAGGCGAAAAAGCCTCCAATGATGAAATGGTCGACCAGAGGGCTTTCTCCATTTTCTTGGTTTTGGGCGGAAAGAATTCAAAGCTGACGGTCAGGTCACGCGCTTCACGCTTTTCCAGTGGGTCCGCAGCAACACGCGCAATCGTTCCCATGGGCCCTGCGGCCCGGCTGAGTGCAATATGCTCGGTCATTGGGCAGCTCTCTGCTCGGAATGAGTTTTAAGGCCCTTCCAGATATTTACATCAGGCAGCACAGCTTGCTGAGCTTTGATCGTTTTGACCGCCTCCAATCGCAACCCAGCAGATTGCAGCATCTGGTCAATATCCTGATCGGAAAAACCAAGCCGCCGATGGGCATAATCTTCGCGGAAATGTTCTTGATCATGGGATGTAAAATCAACGATCAGTAATTGCCCCCCATCATCCAGCAATCGTCCAGCCTCCGAAATCGCATCTTGGGGGTCATCCAGATAATGAAGGACCTGGTGCAAGGACACCAAATCCGCACAACCATCGTTCAGAGGGGTTTGCGTTAAGTCCGATTGCCGCAGGGTGAAATGCCCATGACCATTGGATGAAAGCGTATGGCGGGCGACTTTCAGCATATCTGCGCTGTTATCTATGCCGATACCCCGCTTCGTTCGCGTGCCGAAAAGCTGTAACATGCGGCCCGTGCCCGTGCCTAAATCCACCATATGTTCAAAGGGGCCACCGCCGGCCAAATCCAACATCTCTTGCTCGATATGATCCTGAGGGAGATATTCGCTTCCCAATTGACTGCGATCATTGGCAACTTCCGCGAAGAATGCCTCGGATATCTTCGACCGTGCCTTACGCACGATTTCCAAATGCTTCCGGTCCTCGGTGAGAATTGGATCGTCATTGGGCAGGGTTTCCATGACCAGCGTGATCAGGCGGGCCCGATCCGCACTGTAACGGCGAAGGCGGGAGAAAACCCAGCTGCCTTCCCTTACCCGCTCAACAAAGCCTGTGGCTTCGAGTGTTCGGATATATTGTGTGATGCGCGGTTGCGACAGACCCATGATCTGCACGAGCTCACTGACGGTTAGTTCGCCATGAGACAACAGCGCACAAATCCGCAACCGGTCAACATGACCCAAAGCCTTCAAAGCTGCCGCATAATTATCCATAAGGCGCCTATAACACCCCGAACAAAATAAGTATATAAAAATTTCTTTATATCGTTATTTTGGACAATTCTGACGTCATCCACCCTGCCATTACATGAACAGCAAGGCGCATATTGCTAAGGAATGCGAGGCATCACTGCGATAGGTGCCTTTTTCACTGGGCCGACGACATCCGGCCGCGATAGGGGCTTACATCCGGTTTTGATCAGTTTTGCCGGGTTAGTTGCGCTATCTCCCCAGTAATGTTCTCCATTACTATTTGCCTGCCAACTGGGAGGAATCATCCAACACTGTTTCCTTTGAAATCTTTGGTTTCCGGCAACATTCGGGTCGGTACCATATAGAAAATTAGCACAGTAAAGCGAAGTCGCATTATACTCAGCGAGCGCAGATGCTTCGTCATTTGTGTAGTTGGGATCCATTAAAGCATTAGCATATTCACCTTGCCACTGACCTGTCGCCTCGACCTCCTCGTAGAAAACATTCATCCGAAGATCCATGCACTTTACCGGTGCTTGGGCTGCGGTTTGTCCAAATGCCAACCCACCGAGCAGTATCACCCCAAATGCTTTTGCAACTTTTTCTCTAAACATAGCTTATCCTCCAAAAGACAAGATATGCTTAGAAGGCTTAGATAGATTAAGACGTGATGGTCATCACGCGCTGGATAGCTTACCGCTCGAACTTCACAAACTTAAGCTTTTTCGGAATATCCGCATCCTCACCCAGACGGCGCTTTTTGTCTTCGATATAGTCGGCGAAGTTTCCTTCGAACCATTCGACATGGCTGTCGCCCTCATAGGCCAGAATATGCGTGGCGACGCGGTCGAGGAAGAAGCGATCATGGGAAATGACCACGGCGCAGCCCGGGAACTTTTCGAGCGCGACTTCGAGGGAGGCCAGCGTTTCGCGGTCCAGATCATTGGTCGGTTCATCGAGCAATAGCAGGTTCGCTGGACGCGTCAGCATCTTGGCGAGGTTGACGCGGTTGCGCTCTCCGCCGGAGAGCTGCCCGACATTTTTCTGCTGATCAGTCCCCTTAAAGTTAAAAGCCCCGACATAGGCACGGGACGGCACTTCGCGTTTACCCATGCGGATAATGTCGAGCTTGTCAGAGATGGCTTCCCAGACATTCAGGCTGTCATCCAGCGCATCACGGTTTTGATCGACATAGCCGAGCTCAACCGTTTCGCCGACTTTAAATGTGCCTTCATCCGGCTCTTCCTGCCCTGTGATCATTTTAAACAGTGTCGTCTTACCGGCACCATTGGGGCCAATCACGCCGACAATTCCGCCGCGCGGAAGTTTGAAAGACAGATCTTTAATCAATAACTTATCGCCAAAACCTTTGCTGACATTATTGGCTTCAACCACGATATTACCCAGGCGTTCCCCCATTGGGATGCGGATATCGGCATGGGTGACAACTTCGTTCTCGGCTTCATCACGCAATTTTTCATAGGCGCTGATGCGGGCCTTGGATTTACTCTGACGGGCTTTGGGGTTAGAGCGGATCCATTCGAGCTCGCGCTTCAGCGCCTTGGTCTTGGTATCGGCTTCGCGGCCTTCCTGATCCATGCGTTTGGCCTTGGCATCCAGCCAGGATGAGTAATTGCCTTCATGCGGATAAGTGCGGCCGCGATCCACTTCCAGTGTCCAGTTAGTGATATTATCCAGGAAGTAGCGATCATGGGTAATCAAAATGATCGCGCCTTTATAATTGACGAGATAATTCTCCAGCCATGCCACAGTCTCCGCGTCCAAATGGTTGGTCGGTTCATCCAGCAGAAGCAAATCAGGCTTTGACAGTAATAGCTGACACAGCGCGACACGGCGGGCCTCACCGCCGGAGAGGTTATCGACCGGATCATCCTTGGGCGGGCAACGCAAAGCCTGCATCGCCATTTCAATTTTAGAATCGATATCCCATGCATCACGGGCGTCGACTTTTTCCTGCAAGGCCGTCATCTCTTCCATGATTTCATCGGAATATTCTTCGGCCATTTTCATCGCCACGGCATTATATTCGTCGAAGATTTTCTT
>JAHDHS010000056.1 GCA_020631215.1 Hellea sp.
AGCGAGTCCCGCCTTTTCCTCATCCTGAGGAGCCGCCCAGGCGGCGTCTCGAAGGGTCAATCAGCGACTGGAGCTCAGCTGATCAAGACAGAGCACACCTCAGCTTCATCAAATGAAAAAGCCCCGCACATGGGCGGGGCTTGAAAAGCAGACGTGGGAGGTCGTCTTTTTAAAAATGCGCGCGGTTTATGCGCTCATTTTATCCTTGGCCGGGTCGCGAAGCACATAGCCCCGGCCCCAAACAGTTTCGATATAATGCTCACCTGCGGTCGCCGCGGCCAATTTCTTGCGCAGCTTACAGATAAACACATCGATGATTTTTAGTTCCGGCTCGTCCATACCGCCATAAAGGTGGTTGAGGAACATTTCCTTGGTAAGCGTCGTGCCTTTGCGCAGGCTGAGAAGCTCCAGCATTTGATATTCTTTACCGGTCAGGTGAACGCGATGATCGCCGACTTCAACTGTCTTGGCGTCAAGGTTCACTTTGATGTCGCCTGTTGTGATAACTGATTGGGCGTGGCCCTTAGAGCGGCGAACCACGGCGTGAATACGCGCAACCAGCTCGTCTTTGTGGAATGGCTTGGTCATGAAATCATCTGCGCCTGTGCCCAGACCGCGCACTTTGGAATCGATGTCAGATGTACCGGAGAGAATAAAGATAGGTGTATTGACCTTGGCCATGCGGAGAGTCTTTAAGACATCAAATCCGGGCATGTCAGGTAAGTTTAGGTCCAGAAGAATGATGTCATAATCATAGAGCTTGCCCAGATCGACCCCTTCTTCCCCGAGATCCGTAGTGTAGACGTTAAAGCCTTCGGATTTCAGCATCAATTCGATGCCTTGTGCCGTTGCCATGTCGTCTTCGATTAGAAGAACGCGCATAATATTTCCCCTCCCAGGCGAATCACTATCTCGTAGCCACAAGATATAGTTAATGGAATGTCTCTGTTATGGGAATCCCGTAAATCAAATGTTAACAAGATTAACCAATTTGTCACCGAGCACAGTTAACGCCTGCAAATTAGCGTAATAGAATTTTAACCACGCCTCTTCACGGAACCGAAAGTCTATCCCCTTATAAGCTATTCATGATGAGGGCGAATGCCCCGCAAAGGTGAATAAAGGTGAGGGAAATATGCCGGATTCTATGGAACGGAATGTCCAGCAAACACGGTTTGTCATTGCAGATTTGCAAAAACGTATCGCTGTGCTGGAAGCGACGCGCGAAGATCTTGAGCGTCAAATCAGAAAACTCAACGACTCTGTCCCAGAGGACGAAGTTGACCCCAATGCAACGAAAGAAGGCTATGTGGCTTATGGCTCCTATGCCCAATCTGTCATTGCACGCAAAGAAAACCTACGCCGGTCACTGGCGGATATCGGGGCGCAAAGCTCTGATCTGGCAGCGGAGCTGCGCGTGGCCACAGATGCGCTGGATAGTTTTGAACGTGTGCGCGCCCGCATGATGGCCGCCAAAGCGGAAAAAGCGATAGCTCGCAAAGCGGGCTGAAAAAAGGCTGATTAGAATACGTCACGCATGACGATCAAAACCCGGCTACACTCCACGTAAGCCGGGTTTTTTGTGCCTAGTTTAAGGCTGTCTCCTCTGCATGAACCCAGTCATAAAGCTCGCTAAAGCCGCTTTCATCGGCGGCAATTTCCCATTCATCGGTCACCTGCGGATCCGCCGGCCCCATAAATTGTAGCCCTGTAAAGCCCATCACCACCAGACAGGCCGCAAGCGCAGAGATTTTTTTCCAATCAAAGCGGCGGTCATTGGCGGTTTCCGGTATTTGCGGCGTAGCCTCGGCAGCGGCCAAAATACGGGCCTTTAAATCATCCTTCGGTGCCGGGGCGGAGAGCCGTTCCAATTGCTTATTAAGGTCAATGTTTTGGTCAAATTCCTGGGTCATAATATTTCCGCCTCTTTGGCTGGCAGCAAAGCTGTCTTTAAATTACGGCGCGCCCGCACCAATAGGGATTCATAGGCCTTTTCGCTGACGCCGAGTATATCCGCGCCATCGCGCTGCGGCACATGGCGGTAATATGACAAGGTAATCGCCGCGCGCTGTTTGGGCGGCAGGCCCATCAAAGCCTCCCGCACGGCCCCTGCCCGCTCATCACCAATCATATTCGCCTCCGCCAGATCGGCCGCGTCTTCGCGCTCCGGCAATTGATCTGTGTAGATCGGCTGTTTTTTACGCAACCGGTCCAGACAGGCATTGGTCGCAACGCGGCGCAGCCAAGTCAGCAGCTTGGCTTCACCCTCGCGCCAATTCGGGGCGGCCTGCCATAATTTGATGAAACTCTCTTGCGCGACATCTTCGGCGGCCATGGTCTCGCCCAGCATATAATAGGCCAGCGCGTGAATTTTATCCAAATGACGGTCCATCATGGCTGACAAAGCCTCAGACTGCCCGGCCCGAAGGCCCGGCAGCAAGTCCGCATCCGGATCCGGCAAATGCATCAGCATTTACCGGCGGCGCTTCTTTTTACCGCGTTTTTTACGGCCTTCGCCTTTGGTCAATTGACCGTCGCCATTCGCGTCCATGCGAAGAAAAATGGCGTCCGCATGGCTCATATATTCCGCGCGGGTAATCAGGCCGTCGCCATCCGCATCCAGTCGCGGGCGGTCTTTGCGGGCCGTTTTTCCGTCTTGACGTTTGTCTTTACGTTTGGCGCGCATGGCGGCGCGTTCCTCGGCATCGACCTGACCGTCTTTATTGATATCAAGGCGGGCTTTCATCCGCTCACGTCTTTCAGCGGCCTTGCTTGACCGTTCGGCCTCTTTGGCTTTCATTTCAGCTTCCGAGACAAATCCGTCCCCATTGCTGTCGGCCCGTTTAAAACGGTTTTCAGCCCGCTTTGCGCGCTTTTGTTCACGCATGGCGCGGCGCTCTTCCTGGTTCAGGCGGCCGTCAAAATTGGCGTCCGCCGCATCAAAGCGCGCATTGGCAGCGGCTGTAAACTCGGCCTTGCTGACGACTTTATCCTGATTGGTATCCATAGCGGGAGAAGCCGCAATCAGCAGCAGGCTGGCACCGGATAACAGACCCAATTTCATTTTATGTGTGAGTAACATGATGTCTCCTTTACGACGTTACATAATGCATAACGTATCAAAGAGACAAATCCTGCGCTGACATCGCAGGATTTATGTATTTAGCCGAATATTTATCTGCTTACTGGCAGGCGATACATTCTTCGTAATTGGTCGGCGCGGCGGCTTCCATGGCTTTTTCCATATCGGATTTGTCCTCGGAGCCCGCAAAGCCCGCCCGCGCCACTGATTTGGAGCGGCAGTAATAGAGGGACTTCACGCCCTTCTCCCAGGCCTGCCAATGCAGCATGTGCAGGTCCCATTTATCGACATCGCCCGGCAGGAAGATGTTTAGGCTCTGGGCCTGACAGATATAGGGCGCGCGGTCAGCGGCATGTTCAATGACCCAACGCTGATCGATTTCGAACGCGGTTTTGAATGTCGCCTTCTCATATTCATCCAGGAAGTCCAGATGCTGCACAGAGCCTTCATTTTCCAGGATCGTCGCCCAGATACCTTCGGTGTTCTTGCCCTTTTCTTCGAGCAAAGCTTCGAGGTGACGGTTGCGAACAGTAAAAGAACCCGACAAGGTCTTATGCGTATAGACATTGGCCGGAATAGGTTCGATGCCCGCCGATGTGCCGCCGCAAATAATTGAAATAGAGGCCGTTGGCGCGACGGCCATTTTGTGGCTGAAACGCTGCATCACGCCCATATCGGCTGCGTCCGGACAGGCGCCGCGTTCTTCGGCCAATGTGACAGAGGCGGCATCTGCGGCGCGTCGGATATGGCGGAACATACGGTTATTGAAGGATTTGGCTGTGGCGCTTTCAAACGGGATGTTCTTGGCTTGCAGCATGGAATGAAAACCCATCAGGCCCAAACCGACAGAGCGTTCGCGCATGGCGGAATAGGCGGCATCGGCCATATCTTCCGGCGCGCGGTCAATGAAATCCTGAAGGACATTATCCAGAAAACGCATAATGTCTTCGATAAAGCCGTCATCATCTTTCCACTCATCCCATTTTTCAGCGTTCAGAGAGGACAGACAGCAAACAGCTGTGCGCTGACGGTCATATTTGTCTTTGCCGGTCGCCAGCATGATTTCGGCGCAGAGATTGGATTGCTGGACTTTCAGCCCCGCGTCGCGTTGATGCTTGGCCAGGGCCTTATTCACCGTGTCAGAGAAGATCATGTAAGGCTCGCCGGTTTGCAGGCGCATCTCGATGATTTTCTGCCACAACTTGCGGGCATTGATTGTCTTGATCACTTCGCCGGAATGCGGGCTGCGCAGACCATATTCTTCGCCGTTTTTCACAGCTTCCATGAAATCATCCGTGATATTCAGGCCGTGATGCAGGTTCAGGGATTTGCGGTTAAAATCACCGGACGGCTTGCGGATTTCCAAAAACTCTTCGATCTCCGGATGATGCACATCCAGATAGACAGCCGCAGAGCCGCGGCGCAGAGAGCCTTGGGAGATCGCCAATGTCAGGCTGTCCATGACGCGGATGAACGGGATAATGCCGGAGGTTTTACCGGCGCGGCCGATTTTCTCGCCGATCGAGCGGACATTACCCCAATATGTGCCAATGCCGCCGCCATTGGACGCCAGCCAGACATTTTCGTTCCAGACATCAACAATGGAGGACAGGCTGTCATCCACCGCGTTCAGGAAACAGGAAATCGGCAGGCCGCGCGCAGCCCCGCCATTGGACAGAACGGGCGTAGCCGGCATGAACCAAAGCCGGCTCATATAATCATAAAGGCGCTGGGCATGAGCGCTGTCATCTGCATAGGCCACAGCCACGCGGGAGAACATGTCCTGAAAAGATTCTTCAGGCAGCAAATAACGGTCCAGCAGCGTGCGCTTGCCAAAATCAGTTAGTAAATCATTGCGGGACTTGTCTTGACGGGGGCGGTCAATGGTCATTTCCCGGGGTTTCGGGGCTCGCAATTTACGGCGATCCCGGCTGGGTTTCGGCGCGATTGTGGGCGCGGGCGCAGCATGTGTTGGTGTTACATTATTTTCAAGCGCGCTGAGCTCTTCTGCAGCTAAAGCGGCTTGGAATTCGCTGGCATTATTTTCCGTCATGGATATCTCTCCCCCCGAAGATCAGGTTTAATTTAGGCCGACAGGTTCCCCACCCACGATTGCCCCTCGTGGCATCACATAAAGGATGAAAATGAGTGAAACAGCGCGGTTTCGAACTACATATAGTGTTCATTTAGCCCTCCCCGTCAATACCTAGTATGAGACTTAAAGCAGAAAAATGGTTACGATTCAGTTAAGCCGTTGGATTTGCCCAAAACTTTTCACAAGACTGACATGAAGAAATTGGCCGCTTTGGACTTTGTTGAACTTTCAACGACTTTAATCGCGAGTGTTTCGGCCTGTTTTTCGCAAATCACCCCCTAAAATCAGGGTGATTTGCACCAAAGTGATTTGTTTCGAAGCCGCAATGAGCCCGAAATGAGCCAAGCCTTTATATCATCGTCACAATTCCGCTCTAGTCAGGCCATCCATGAATCGGTAGGGCAGCCCCATGAAAATTCTGATTGTGACAGATGCGTGGCATCCTCAGATGAATGGGGTGGTGCGGACATTGGAGCAAACGGTGGCGCATTTACGCCGCAAAGGCCATATAGTCGAAGTTATCGCGCCGTCTGACGGTTATTGGACCATGCCCCTGCCAACCTATCCTGATATCCGGCTGGCCCCCTTTGCCAAGCCCGATGTTGAGCGGCGCATTGTCCGTTTCGGCCCCGAAGCCATACATATCGCTACGGAAGGCCCGCTCGGGCAGGCCGCCCGCTCGCTTTGCCTGAAATGGGGCATGCCCTTCACCACCAGCTACCACACTAAGTTTCCGGAATATATCAAGGCGCGCTTTCCCTTTATCCCCTTGTCTTGGCCCTATAAATTTGTCCGGGACTTTCATAATTCCGGCGGGCGTACCATGGTCACAACACCGTCCATGGTGGAGTTCCTAAAGGCGCGCGGCTTTACGGGATTGGCCGCCTGGGCGCGCGGGGTGGGCACAGAGCTATTTCACCCGGACAAACGGACAAACCCCGAAGATGTCTATGCGGGTCTTCCCCGCCCCGTCTGGGTGAATGTCGGCCGCGTGGCGGTCGAGAAAAACATCAAGGCCTTTCTGGACCTTGACCTGCCCGGCTCCAAAGTCGTGGTCGGGGATGGCCCGCAAATGAAAGAGCTGCAAAAGGCCTATCCGGATATTCACTTTACCGGCCCGAAATTCGGCGAAGACCTCGCCCGGCATTTTGCCGATGCGGATGTCTTTGTCTTCCCGTCGAAAACTGATACATTTGGTTTGGTGATCATCGAGGCCATGGCCACAGGCACGCCCGTCGCCGCCTATCCAGTCTCCGGCCCGATTGATATTATTCCGGGCAGTCAGGCCGGGATTGTCAATGACGATCTAAAAACCGCTTGCGAGCAAGCCTTGCAGCTATCGCGCGAGGCGGCGCGCGAACATGCGCTGGGCTATAGCTGGGAGGCGGTCTCGGATGTGTTCTTTGATTATCTCACCCCGGAATACCGGCCGAAGTCCCGCAAACGGTGGCGACGCATCCGGCGCATGATGAAAATCGCCTCCAGCCCCTACCACATGACCAAACGCACCCTAAGGCGCCTATGGCGCATTGCACGCGGGAAGAGTGTTCCAAGGGGGTAGTTGTCGGCACGTGCTTAAAGCTTGTGTCACGATGATCCCCAAACCAGATGAAAGCACAAATTCGTATTTAGCCTACTTTTGTCTCTTTAGAACACGCTAGCATTTCAAAGCCGACTTGTTATGGTTGCGCCTAGCAAATGGAGAGGCACATGGCAGATAACAAAGTTGCTATTATAACTGCAGGTGGCAGCGGTATGGGCGCAGGTGCGGCCAAAGCGCTTGCAGCGAAAGGGTATAAAGTCGCGATCCTATCGTCATCTGGTAAGGGAGAAGCTCTCGCCGAGGAACTAGGCGGCATAGGCGTAACGGGCTCGAACCAATCCGTTGAGGATTTATCCAGTCTTGTAGACCAAACCTATGATAAATGGGGCCGCATTGATGTTTTGGTGAATAGTGCAGGTCACGGACCGCGAGCACCAATTCTCGAACTTACGGACGAAGATTGGCATACTGGCTTAGATGTTTACTTCATGAATGTCGTTCGTCCGACGCGTCTCGTCACGCCTTTTATGCAGGCGCAAAAATCCGGTGTAATTATCAATATTTCTACATTCGCCGCTTTTGAACCTGATCCGGTCTTTCCAACATCTGGCGTGTTCCGTGCTGGCCTCGCGGCATATACAAAACTGTTTTCGGATAAATATGCCGCTGAGAATATTCGGATGAATAATGTTCTACCGGGTTTTATCGATAGTTTGCCCGAGAGGGAAGAATTTCGTAGCCGAATTCCAATGGAACGGTATGGTAAAATTGAAGAGATTGGAGAAACGATTGCCTTTTTGGCTTCTGAAGGCGGTGCATATATTACGGGACAGAATATCCGCGTAGATGGCGGAATTACTCGCTCTGTCTAATGTCTGCAATGCTCCCTCAGGCGTCATTTGTACAACTTGTCGCTATGTCAGTCTTGGGAATGAATAACCCGCAATTGTTCAGTCGCCGCCGAGCATGAACACTCAACCGCCGCTCTCATAGATGTTGATCGACGAGGATTGGATTGCCATCCGGATCGACAATCACGAATGAAGCCGGACCGGAGCTGTCAGGGTCCGCCTCTTGAGAGAATTCGATCCCTTTGGTTTTGAGTGCCGCCTGCAAGTCACGGACATCCGTATAATTATCCAGTGCCTGCCCGTTTTCATCCCAACCGGGATTGAACGTCAGGATGTTGCGCTCAAACATGCCTTGGAACAGACCAATGACCGTTTTACCATTTTTGAGAATTGCCCAATTTTGGGCAATTTCTCCGCCCATCTGTTGAAAGCCCAGCTTTTCATAAAAAGCCAAGCTGGCCTGAATGTCATTGACCGCCAGGCTGACCGAGAAATTTCCAAGCTGCATATGAGCCTCCTTAATATTAGAAAAGCCCCAGGAAAATAAGAATAACCCTAAGAACGGGCCCAGAATTTTGGCTTATGCAAAATCAAAGCTGAGAGCAAAGCCACCAGAAACCCCATGGAGAAATTCTCCAAAAACGTCATCGGCATGCGGTATGACCGTCTGGCATAGTTGGTTTTCATCATCTCTATTTTTTCGGTAAAGGCCGCCAAAGCCTCCCCTTTCACCCCTTTGGCCTTTTCCTTATCGATCAGCATATCGGTATATTCGACCATGAATTTATCGCCCGTAAAGCCGACATAGATTTCCCACACGATCATATAGACCAAGCCGGTGACGATCGCTGTCGCCATGGCCAAACCCAGCGCTTTGGAAAATTTGATGACGCCGCCCTGTTCATGATCCCGATATCGTTTCAGACCAAAGAAAATCAGCGACATGAATAGCAGCATCAGCGCAAACCCGGCCGCCATGGAGGAGGCATCACTTTTCAAGCCAAAGACATGATAATTCACCATCATCATGCCAATGATCAACAGCCCCGCAGGCGCGCCATAAAACAAGGCCGTTTTCCAAAACCCTAATGGCCGTTTAGTCTTCCCCATTCTCACCTCCCCTTATTTTGTGAGCATGATGCGTTTAACGCACTAAAAAGGCCGTTTCAAATATAGCTGCGTATAATGGCCGTAAGGCTTGATTGCGACCAACTCCCAGCCTTCCATGCCGAGCCTGTTGAGTTTTTCGTTGATCTGACCATCCACTTCTTTGGGCTTATAAGACCACACATATTGCTTGAAAGTTTCGACCTTATATTGCCAACGTCCATCTCTCATTTTTTCTCTCCTTTATCTTTCGGGCCTTTATCTTTTTTCAGGCGCCCCTGTTTTCGCAGGCTCTCCCGCAGCACATATTCGATCTGACTGTTGAGCGAGCGTAGATCATCATCGCCCCAGCGTTTCATCGCATCGAGAATATCTGCGTTGATCCGCAGGGGGTATGACTTCTTCTTTGCCGCCATGATGAGAGCCTAATAAAGGCTCCCGGTATTGACGA
Organism: Hellea sp.; assembly: GCA_020631215.1. Lineage (GTDB taxonomy): Bacteria > Pseudomonadota > Alphaproteobacteria > Caulobacterales > Maricaulaceae > Litorimonas. The sequence goes on from JAHDHS010000056.1 coordinate 9,130, forward strand.
CGGGCTGTGTGGCTTTGTCAGAACACAGCACCACCAGCAGGTTGGAGACCATGGTGGCTTTGCGTTCCTCATCCAGTTCCACAATATTTTTCTTGGACAGGCCTTCTATGGCGTCTTCGACCATGCCGACCGCGCCTTCGACGATTTTCTTACGCGCGGCAATGATGGCCCCGGCCTGCTGTCTTTGCAGCATGGCGCCGGCGATTTCCGGTGAATAGGCCAGATGCGAAATCCGCGCTTCGATCACATGGATACCGGCCTGCGCCAGGCGGTCTTGAATTTCATCGCGCAGGCGCTCTGAAATCTCGGCCGGGTGCGAGCGCAGGCTCACCTCATCCGGCGTATGCTGATCATAGGGATAGCTCGTCGCCATCGCGCGGATCGCGGCCTCTGACTGGATCTGCACAAAGCTCTCATAATCATCGACATTAAACACGGCTTCGGCGGAGTCATTGACTTCCCACACCACAATGGCGGCGATTTCAATCGGGCTGCCATCCAGCTCATTGACCTTTAACTTTCCGCTTTCAAAGTTACGCACCCGCAGGGACACTTTCTTTTTGGTGAAAAAAGGATTGTTAAAGCGCAGGCCGGGCGTGCGCACCGTGCCGATATATTTCCCGAACAAGCTTAGCACCGCCGACTGGTTGGGTTCCACTTTATACAGGCCGGAAAATCCCAGCAATATAGCCGGCAGGCCGATAATCACCGAGGTAATCCGCAAGGGTTTGGAAAGATCCCCAAACATGCCGATAAAGAAAAGCGCAATGACAGCCGCCAGCAATAAGAGGAAAAACAGGAACGGAATTCCACTGACGGAACCAACCTCTCTTTCGCGTATATCCCCTGCTTTGGCTGGGTCGAATGATCTTTCCGGCCCATTGGGCGGTTTTTTACCAACTGTTTTCGTCATAGCTCTCTCCTTTAAAGACTATAATTTGATATCATTTTCATATCATATATGCCGTTTATCGATAAGAGTCAAGACCGTGGCCAAAGCCGTGACAATGCTTGAAACCGCACAGCGCCCGCGTTATGGGCAGGCATGCTTGATCTGGCCTTATTCCTGTCGGCGTTTATGACGCTGTTCGTGATTATCGACCCACCGGGCTGCGCGCCGATTTTTGCGACCTTGACCCAAGGGACGAGCAAAAAACATCAGCGCGAAATGGCGTTTAAATCCGTTGGTGTGGCGTCCGTTATTCTGATCGGCTTTGCCTATGTCGGCGAATGGCTTTTCGCCAAGCTGGGGATCAGCCTGGACGCGCTGCGCATCGCAGGCGGGATTATGCTGTTTATCATCGGCCTGAATATGGTGTTTGAGAAACGCACCGAAACGCGTGAGGAACGCGCCGAGGAAGTGCTCGAAGAAACCGCAGATCCGGAAGATATTTCCGTCTTTCCCATGGGCATTCCCATGATCGCAGGCCCCGGCACCATGGCCTCTATCCTGCTGCTGAAATCACGCAGCGAAGACTTAAATGCTGAAATCACCATAATGGCGGCTTTGATTTCCGTCTTGATCATTACTCTGCTAAGCTTCTTGATCGCCGGGCCTTTGATGCGCCTGCTGGGCAAGACTTTCACCAATGTTCTGACCCGGTTATTGGGCGTGCTCCTGGCCACCCTCGCCGCACAGTTCATCATAGACGGCATTCGCGGGGCACTCTTTTAACTAAACAGACCTGCGCCCTTTAACGGCTTTGAACGGATAACAGGGTTACGTGCCCAAGCACCAGCGGATGATGGCCTTTTGCGCATGAAGCCGGTTTTCGGCCTCGTCAAACACAGCGCTTTGCGGGCCGTCAATCACGGCGGCGGTGACTTCCTCGCCCCGATGGGCGGGCAGGCAGTGCAGGAAAATGGCGTCCTTAGCGGCGGCGTTCATCAGCGCCTCTGTAACCTGATGGCTCATCAACTCTGTCAGGCGTTTTTCCGCATCTTCATCGCCCATGGACACAAAAGTATCCGCGATGACAACATCGGTGTTGTCACAGGCTTTGATCGGGTCAGCAATCAAATCAATTTTTGCGCCTGCATTTTGCGCCGCGCTGATGGTCTGAGCGTTGACGCCATAGCCATCCGGTGTGGAGATCCGGAGTTTATAGCCAAATTTCGCGGCGGCGTTCACAAAAGACACAGCCACATTATTGCCGTCCCCGACCCATGTCAGGGTCATGTCAGACAGCTCGCCCCCGCGCTCTTCCAGCGTTTGTAAATCCGCCATGATCTGACAGGGATGATTGTAATCTGTCAGACCATTGATCACCGGCACGTCGGAATTTTGCGCCAGCGCCGTCAGCGTTTGATGGCTGTTAGCGCGCAGCATGATCCCGTCCACAAATCGCGATAAAACCTTGGCCGTATCTTCAATCGTTTCTCCGCGCCCGATTTGCATATCACTGGAGGTCGCCGTGATAGACCGACCGCCCAGCTGTTGCATGGCCATGTCAAAAGAGAACCGCGTGCGGGTCGAGGATTTTTCAAAAATCAAGGCGAGCGTTTCACCTGAAAAGGGCGCATCTACATCCAAATGGCCCTTGGCTTTTCCGATACGGGCTTTCTTTATTCGGTGCGCTTCATCCAAAATAGCGCGCAAATCTGATGCATCAATATCAGCAAGGGAAAGGAAATGTTTTGGCATGGTCAGGCTCTTGCAAAAGAGGCGTTTAACCCATTTGCAAGAGCGCCGTCAATTTAAACCCACCCGCTAAACATCATCCCAGTCCCGCGCCTCGGAAAAGACGGCGCGGAGTTTGTCCATGGCTTCGCGTATATGGGTCTCGTCGATGATCAGCGGCGGGGCCATGCGCAGGACGTTGTCGCCCGCCGTGCCGACTAGTAATTTATGATCGATCAAGGCTTTGCGCACATCGACATTTTTCTTTTTCAGTTTCATCCCGACCAGCAAGCCCTTGCCGCGTATATCCTCAATCACATCGGGGAATTCGTCTTTCAGGCTTTGCAGGCTCTGGGTCATGCGATTACCGGTATCACGCACCTGCTGTAAAAACGCTTCGTCACTGATGATATCAAAGACGGCGTTGCCCGCCGCCATCGCCAGAGGATTGCCGCCATAGGTCGTGCCATGGGTGCCCGGCACCATATGTTTAGAGGCCTCGGCTGTAGTGATACAGGCGCCAAGCGGAAAACCGCCGCCCACACCTTT
>JAHDHS010000057.1 GCA_020631215.1 Hellea sp.
TTGATTTTATTGAAATTGCTAAGCGTGTTCTTGCTGATGAACGTGACGCTCTTGGAGCTTTGCGGGATCATATTGACGCAAGCTTCGCAGAAGCGGTCGAAACCATCCTGAACACAAAAAATTATCTGATTGTCGTTGGAGTGGGAAAATCCGGTCATATTGGCCGTAAAATCGCGGCCAGCTTTGCGTCAACAGGCACACCGGCCTTTTTCATGCATCCAACAGAGGCGTCTCACGGTGATTTAGGCATGATTAGCCAAGGCTGTAGCGTATTGGCACTGTCCAATTCCGGCGAAAGCCACGAACTCCGCGCTGTGCTGGCCTATGCCAACAAGTTGAAAGTTCCGGTCATCGCCATTACGGCCAATCAAGGCTCCAGTATGGCCAAAGCGGCTCAAACCGTCTTGACCTTACCCAAAGTGAAAGAAGCCTGCCCTAACGGTCTTGCGCCAACGACATCTACAACAAATACGCTGGCTTTGGGCGATGCACTGATGGTCGCGGTGATGGAAGCCCGAGGTTTTTCCCGCGAAGATTTTGGCCGGCGTCATCCCGGTGGAAAACTGGGATTGCTCCTGCAAACTGTCTCTGACTGGATGGGTGAACGCAAGCGGCCTGCGCCGACGATACCTAAAACGGCCAGCATGAAAGATACAGTCATGGCGGTCTCCGGCGGCGGGCAAGGTTGCGTTGCCGTCGTGGATGATGACGGCCGGATGATTGGTATGATTACGGATGGCGATCTGCGGCGCGCCATGGATACGGATTTTATGTCCAAATTGGCCGCGGATATTATGACGCCCTCTCCTCTCACATTGACGACCTTCATGCGCATGAGTGAGGTCGTGAATTTATTTGCTGATAAACGTATCGGAAATGCCTTCGTGGTGAGTGATGGTAAGCCTGTGGCAGTAATTGATTTAAAATCATTATTGGAAGACGGTTATGTCTGATGATGTTCTGATTGTCATTCCGGCGCGGATGGCCAGCACAAGATTTCCTGGTAAACCCTTGGCTGACATTGCCGGAATTTCCATGATCCGCAGAACGGCCAATATTGCGCAGCAAACCGCCATGCCTTTCGTTATCGCAACAGACCACCCGGATATAGAGACGCATTGTAAGTCCCACACCTTGCCCGTTATCATGACGCCGAGCGAGCTGCCAACGGGATCAGACCGGGCTTTGAGCGCCGCTGATAAATTCGCGCCTGACGCTGAGATTATTGTCAATTTACAAGGCGATGCGCCCTTCACGCCCGTTGCGCATTTGCAGAGTGTGATAGAGGCTTTGCAAGAGGATAAGGTTGCGGATATCGCTACGCCTTATGTGCAGCTCAGCTGGGCGGCTTTGGACGGTCTGCGGGACGACAAAAAGGCTACTCCGTTTTCCGGCACGACGCTGATCGCGAATAAGGACGGTATGGCCGTCTGGTTTTCCAAAAATATCATCCCTGCCATTCGCAAAGAGGCAACTTACAGGGAGACCCATGCCCTCTCCCCTGTCCTGCGTCATATCGGGCTCTATGCGTATCGTCGGCGCGCCCTGGAGCAATTCGTTCGCTTGCCTGCCAGTGATTATGAAACCCTGGAAGGCTTGGAACAGCTTCGGGCACTGGAAAACGGGATGCGCATTAAAACAGTATCCGTTGATCCGCCGGAGGTCGCAACGCCGGGCATTGATACACCCGAAGATTTAGCCCGGGCTGAAGCCTTGATCGCACAATATGGCGATCCATTCATCGGGGCCTGAAATGGGACAGATTTACATAGTCCGGCATGGCAATACTTTTGACAAGGGCGACGTCATAACCCGCGTCGGGGCCAGAACTGATTTGTCTTTATCGGTCTCTGGTCAAGCTCAGGCAGATAGGCTCTCCGTCCATTTTCAAGACCATGAATTCGGGCGGGCTTATTGCTCGCCGCTAAAAAGGACCAAGGAAACTGCCAACACGATTTTAAAGTCGCATGATCTATCGCCCAATGTGCTAGAATTCCTGACAGAAATTGATTACGGTCCGGATGAAAACATGCCGGAGGCAGATGTCATTAACCGTTTGGGACAGACCGCCATTGATATCTGGGACCGTGACGCAGTGCCGCCAAATGGCTGGCTTGTCGACCCCAATCAAATAAAACTGGATTGGGCAAAGTTTCTGGCTTCGCACGCTGATTATGATGATGACACTTTGCTCGTGACCAGTAACGGCATTGCGCGTTTTGTTTTGGATATTGCGGCCCCGACCGGAAAATTTGATCGCAAATTAAAAACAGGCGCCTATGGAGTCGTCAAGTTTCAGGACTTGCTGCCCGCGACAATTGCTTGGAACGTCAAGCCTGATCAATAATCATGCCGTCAAAAGCCGGCTCTGCAAAGGGCGGCAATTCCGCAGATAGTGCATCATAATCCATATCAATATGGAGATTGGTCAATATCGCCCGCTTCGTTTGCGCGCGCGCCAGCCATGATAAAGCCTTATCCGCATTCGCATGAGTTGGATGATCATTATAGCGCAGGCTATCCACGATCCATGTGTGCACGCCTGTCAGCGTATTCAGGACTTCATCCTCTATGCCCCAAACATCCGGACTATAGGCAATCTGCCCGTCAAATATAAATCCCAAAGCCGGAGTTGGTCCGTGACTGAGCGATAAGACACCGACCGTGATATCCCCGCCCCCGCCTGTTATGTGCAGTTGATCTCCGCCCTTAATGATTGGCTGTAAGTCCAGGATTGGCGGATGAACGCGGCCTTCCGGCATTTCGAAACAATAATTAAATCTCTCCCAGACATTATCCTTAGTATGTGCGTCCATGTAAGTCGGGATTTGACGGCGCATGCGATAGGCGATTGCGCGCAAATCATCGATGCCATGGCTTTGATCCGCATGGTCATGTGTATAGAGCAGCGCGTCGATGTGCTGAATATTGGCAGCCAGGAATTGTTCTCTCAAATCCGGAGAGGTATCAACGATGATCGAAGTCATCTCTTTTTGGTCTACGGGCGGAGGGCCGTCACCAGTCCATTTCTGGACCAAGATAGAGCTTCGGCTGCGGCGGTTTTTAGGATTATCCGGATCGCAGGCGCCCCAATCACCGCCCACACGCGGAACGCCGCCGGAAGACCCACAGCCCAATATGATGACCCGCAAACCCATTAGGTCCGCTCCGCTTTTTGAAACAGATTGAAAAATGCGTCCGTTGTTCGCTTGGCGGTTTCCTCAAAGCTCCAGCCTTTCACATTTGCCAAGGCCTGACAGACCTCTGGCAAATAGGCCGGTTCATTGCGGCGGCCACGATAAGGGACCGGCGCAAGATAGGGGCAATCGGTTTCGAGCATGATACGATCATCTGGCATGTTTTTGGCAAGCTCTCTCACATCATGTGCATTTTTAAACGTTAAAATGCCGGAGACCGAAAAGAAAAAACCTTGATCAACCGCCCACTCAGCGAGCTCAGGGCCGGATGTGTAACAATGCAGCTCGGCCGGGAATGTTTTTTCTTTAATGGCGGTTTTTAGGGTTTCCAGCATCAACTCATCGGCTTCGCGTGTGTGAATGATCAAGGGCAGTTGTGTTTCTTGGGCCGCCACAATATGGGCTTTAAAGTTGAATATTTGTGCCTCTTGGGAACTATACCCGTAGTGAAAGTCATATCCGGTTTCGCCAATCCCGATAACTTTCGGATGCTGGGCCATTTCAATCAACATATCAGCCGTAATGTTCGGATTATCTTTGGCGTCATGAGGGTGAGTTCCAACACTGGCCCAGATGGCCAGGCTGCGTTCCGATATGGCAATAACTTTGTCAAAGTCTTTGATATTGCAGCATATATTCAGCATGTGACTAATTTTTGCGTCTTTGGCTCGCGCAAAAACATCATCCAGATCATCGGCGAATTTTTCGCCGTGTAGATTGACATGACTATCCACCAGCATCAGGCGGCCCGGATCGCTGATAATGTATCAAACATGACGGCGGTCTTGTCTAAATTAATGGCTTGCTCGCGCTGATGGGTTTCAGTGACTTGCTCGCGCAATCTCGCCCAGGTCTTGGGAGGTTTTGATACGGGTAAGGGTTTGAATGCACCCCGCCATTCTCCGGTTACAGAGAAAATGGCTTGGGATTGCAATACGTCCTCTAATGCCTCCCAAAATAAATCCCGTGTCCCGTGATTGGCCTGCATGGCCAGCATTTTAGACAGGCTCATATCCACGGCTGAGCCATGGCTTGACAGAGAGGCAAGGTATTTTGAGAGCGGTTGTAAGACGGATTCTGCATTTTGCACCAAAGCCAGCGCCTTGCCGGGCGCGCCCCGGCAAAGCTTGATGGCGGCGTCTTTGATCTCGTCCTTGGCCTCTATATGATGCCCAATCCAGTGCTGGATATCGTCTTCTGGCACAGCCCTTAGATTAAGCGTCATACAGCGCGACCTGATCGTCGGAAGCAACTGTCCCGGCGCAGATGAGAGCAGCACGAACAAAGTCCGCTCCGGCGGTTCTTCTAGTAATTTCAAAATCGCGTTTTCCGAATTCCGGTTCAGGTCATCCGCTTTATCAATCAAGCACACCCGCCAGTTTTCTCCCTCTGCCGCTGTGCTTTGAAAAAACGCTGCCAGCGCCCTGACATCATCGACAGGGATATCGTTGCGAATTTTCTTGGTTTTGTGATCATAGGGCCGGCGGAGTAACGAGAAATTCCCATGACCAAGCGCCGCGATGCGTTGCGCGACCGGGTCGTTTTCCGGGATATTTAAAGTGCTCTGAAGCAAAGAGTGCCCGCCAAGCATATAGCGCACGATACGATAGGCCAGCGTGGCTTTGCCGATGCCCGGCGCGCCCGTGATCAACCAGGCATGGTGCAGCCGTCCGGATTGGCGGGCTTTGATAAACCGCTGCTCGGCTTCTTTGTGGCCAATCAAATCATAGACATGGCGCGGGTGCAGACAGCCATCTGCTTTATCCGCTTCTGGAAAGGTTTCAATCTCGGCCGTTCGCATTAGCTCGCAGCGCGGGTGAGCTGCCCGGCAAATTGCGGATATTTTTGCGTCAGGGCGAATAAAATCCGCGTATGCACGCCGCTGCGAGATCCGTCGGCGTCCAAGGTGAAAACGCGGTCCGGCTCTTCTTCGGCGATAGACAAGAAAGCCTGCCTTAGGGTTTTGTGAAAATGGATATCCTCAGCATCGAAACGGGAAATCTCTTCGCCGCGCGTTTCAACCCGCTTCATCGCCACGATGGGGTCCATATCGAACAGGATCGTCAAATCCGGTGTGAAACCATCCATAACCGCCTCGTGAACGGCTCGCACCTTGTCCGCGCCGAGGCCGCGCGCATATCCCTGATAAGCTAGGCTGGAGTCCGCGAAACGGTCGGAAATCACCCAGACGCCTCTCTCTAGCGCGGGTTTGATCAATTTTTCCACATGATCTAGGCGGGCCGCATACATCAGCAGTAATTCCGACATACCGGACCAGCGATCCTGCGTGCCTTCCAGCACCAATTTGCGAATGGACTCCGCCCCGAACGTCCCGCCGGGTTCACGCGTTAAGAGCGTTTCAATGCCCGCGCTCTCCAAAGCCTCACAGAGCATTTTGGCCTGAGTGGTTTTGCCTGCGCCTTCACCGCCTTCAAATGTAATGAATTGTCCGCGTTCCATGACTAACCTCTTATCTTTTTTAGCAAGACGTTCCAAGCTTTGCCAAAGATTGATTTTGCTTTGACATCATTGGCCGCGACAAGGTCATACCGGCTTTCGGTCTTCCCGGGCGCGGATATGATCAGCTCCGCAATTTTATCGCCAGCCTGAATAGGTGCGGCCGCTGTGACATATTCAACACGGGATGTGACTTTATCCCGTTCAGAGATGTGAAGGCCCATTCGGATCGGCGCGCTAAGTTTGACCGGCACGGTTTCGGCCTTGCCCATATAGACCTCAACATCGGAAATGACCTGTTCCGCCTGATATAGGTCATAAATATCAAACTGTGAAAAGGCCGCTTCCATAATGGAGCGGCTCTCAGACGCCCGTTCGGCTTTGCTGCCAAGCCCGTTAATCACGATAATGCGCCGAACGCCGTCCCGCTCAGCCGTTCCGACCAGCCCATATCCCGAGGCCTCTGTGCTGCCGGTTTTCATGCCGTCAGCACCGCGCACACGTCCGAGTAACGGATTACGGTTCCCCTGACGGATCCCGTTCCAAGTAAAGTCATTTTCGAGATAAAGCGGATAAAATTCCGGATAGCTGCTGATCTGGTGCCGGGCGAGTTTAGCCAGATCTACAGCGCTTATTTTGTGATCGGGATGCGGCCAGCCTGTCGAATTTTTAAACGTCGCGCTGTCCAAGCCTAACTCCCGCGCGCGGGCAGTCATCTGGGCAGCAAAGCCTTCCTCTGATCCCGCCAGACCTTCGGCCAAAGCAATGCAGGCGTCATTGCCTGACTGAATGATCGCACCTCTGAGTAAATCCTCCACCCGGACATTGGTTTTCAAATCCAAAAACATGGTCGACGAGCCGGACTTCGCCCCGCCGCGCCTCCAGGCCTCCTCGCTGACATAGAACTCAGTGTCCATCGTCACATCGCCCTTCCTGAGGGCTTCAAACACCATGTCCACCGTCATAATTTTGGTCATCGAAGCCGGGGCCATCGCGCGGTTCGCATCTTTGGCGAACAACACTTCTCCTGTTTCATAATCCAGAATAACAGCATGCGGAGCGGGTGTGGAGAATTGTGCCTGCGCCGCCGTACCAAAAAAGAAAAAGGCAGACGTTAAAAGGCTGAGCTGAAAAAATGGTTGATACACACCGGTCCTCTGCATTCGAATCAAAAAGGGCACCTCGAAGGTGCCCATTTGAATTCGCATGGCTTTGCGGCAATCGCAAGGCAGAAGCGCGTATAAGTTATTTCCGGTTTACAGCATGGATCAAGCGGGGCTTCTGAGACTGCCCGTCATATTTTGCCACATGGATAGGGCCCTTGATCGTCAGAGTGATATCTCCGTCTTCCTCAGGCATGGCATCCGGCGCGACGCTTTGCGGACGTGAGGGCGCGATAGGTGATGGCAGAACTGGGTCAGCGGCTTTTGGCAGAGCCGGTGCTGGAATAGGGGCCGGAGCGGGCGCTTGGATGCGCGGGGCTTCGACAAAGTTCTCTTCCGGATAAGGCACTGATTTAGGCGCCTTGGGCAGGATAGAGCGTCCTGCCGCCATTGGATCGGCTGGACCTGCATATTGAACGCGCACATTGGCCACGCCCTGTGTTGTAATCCCCAATGCTTCGGCAGAGGCTTTGGACAGATCAATGATACGGTTATGTGCAAATGGACCGCGATCATTCAACCGCACCATCAATGTCCGTCCATTTTCAAGATTCGTCACAAACAACATAGAGTTCAAAGGCAATGTACGGTGCGCCGCCGTCAAATCATGCATATTAAATGTTTCACCTGTAGCGGTTGGTTTGCCATTGAATTTAGGCCCGTACCAAGACGCTTCACCCACTTCATTATAATCCGGATTATGCTTTGGCGTATAAGTTTGCCCCATAACCGTATAAGTCTTTCCGACGCGCTGATGTTTATAAAGGTCGCGATCCACGCTGGCCTGATCAAAACTTTGACCCGGGCGAGGCATTGGGGCCGGTGTGATGCTGCGAGGTATATGAGGCGCTGGAACGGCTCTAGGCAAGCTTGGACGCGTCAGTGAAGCCATTTTGGTTCCCTGATCTCCATATTTGAAGCTTACAGGCACATTCTTAGTAACTTTTTGAACTTTGGTTGTTGCGCATCCGGAAATACCTGCGGACAACATCCCCGCTACAACACCCATAATTATAAAGCGCTCTCGACCCATCTTATTCACCTTTCAATACCCAGACCCAATCGGGCCGTTTCACCTTGGCAAGGCTTGGTGCCCTGCTCTCGTCATTGATTGTTAAGCTAAATGAGTAGGTTTAAATCCGCGTTTGGAAACACACTTAACGGGAGATTTTTATTCACGGATAATGAAACCTTAAGCTATATTGAAATTTCAAACACCTCGTTGAGGCTTCAATCTAATTCGCGTGAAAAGCCCAATAGAATAGGTAAAAGCCCGTTTTGTCGAATATTTCACTCTGACAGGCTCTAAGTGCTACCAAAGCCTTAAGGCGAAAAATTATTTTCATAAAGATTCAGCAGAAAATAACCTTGAACCCTCATACAAAACCGCTTATGCGGCGCTTCGCGCAGCCAGTCACATGACGCTTTTGCGGGCGGGTGGCAGAGTGGTTGAATGCACCGGTCTTGAAAACCGGCATAGGTGAGAGCCTATCGGGGGTTCGAATCCCTCCCCGCCCGCCACTCTCCAAATAATATGAATTATCTGCTTGCATCGGGTCTGCCTTAGTGTATTAGCACGCTAACACATTAATACGAACACTATGAGTAAAACCGACACATATCAAGATTTGGCCGAAGCCTTAAGCAGCGTGGAAAATGCAGATGTCATGCTTAACTTCCTCGTTGATCTGTGCACACCTGCCGAGCTTCGTGCTTTGTCTGAACGTTGGCATGTCGCCTGCCTGCTGCAGGAAGGTGCCCTCTCCTATCGTGAGATTAATGCCCAAACAGGTGTGTCCACAACAACAATAGGCCGGGTCGCCCGCTTTCTGCGTGAAGAACCGCATGGTGGTTACCGCGCCGTTTTGAAATCTATGAGTAAAACCAATGACTGATCGACTTCGTATCGCACTGCAAAAGAAAGGCCGTTTGGCGGATGACAGCTTTGAGCTGCTGAAGAAATGCGGATTGCGCTTTGCCATCCGCGGCGGCGGGTTGCTGGCGCGGGTCAAGAACATGCCCATTGATTTGCTGCTAGTCCGTGATGATGACATTCCATCATTTGTGGCCAATGATGCGGCGGATATCGGTATTGTCGGCGAAAACGTGCTGGTTGAGGAGCAACTCACCGCTAAGACGCCACTGGATGCCAATATTGCCATGCGGCTTGGCTTTTCGCGCTGCAAGCTGTGTCTGGCGGCCCCGGAGCAAGGCGCGGTAAAATCGTCAAAAGATTTAAATAATACGCGCATTGCCACGACCTATCCTGGTGTCACGGCGCAATATCTGGATGAGCAAGGCCTGACAGCCAAGCTTGTCGACATGAAAGGGGCCGTTGAACTCGCGCCTTCTATCGGCATAGCGGAAAGCATATGTGACCTCGTTTCTTCGGGCGCGACTTTGGAAGCCAATAAGCTGGCGGCTTTTGAAACCATTCTGGAAAGCGAGGCTGTCCTTATCCGATCAGGCCGAAAGCTCAGCCCAGCCAAAGCCGACATTCTGGACAAGCTGATGAACCGGATTGATGGAGTTCTGAAATCCAAGGAAACCAAATATATCATGCTCAACGCCCCCAAGACCCAAGTGGATGCCATCACAGAGCTCCTGCCGGGATCGGATGCGCCGACCATTATACCCTTGGCAGGCAGTGATGATTTGGTCGCGCTGCAAGCGGTTTGCACTGAAAACATATTCTGGGAAACGCTCGAAGACCTTAAAGGTCTGGGCGCAAGGGCGATCCTCGTCCTCCCGATTGAGAAAATGATGGCCTAGGGTCTGACATGCAAGTGCTTAGCTGGACAGATATGGATGATCATGCGCGGCAAGCCGCCTTGGCCCGCCCTGCCGCGATCGATGATCCGGAAATATATGGCCGTGTGCGCGATATCATGACCGCCGTTAAGTCCGGCGGTGATAAAGCTGTCCTGGATTACACGGCCCAATTTGACGGAGCTGAGCTCAGCGCGCTTGCTGTGCCCTATTCGTCCTTGAAAGATGCCTGGGCAGGTCTGCCGGACACTGATAAAGATGCCATCCGCATGGCCAAAGCCAATATCGAGGCCTTTCACAAAGCCCAACTGCCACAAGCTATTCAGGTTGAAACTATGCCGGGCGTTATATGCCGACGCGAACCGCGTCCGATTGAAACAGCCGGTCTTTATGTGCCGGGCGGTACGGCTCCGCTTGTCTCGACTCTGCTGATGCTGGCCGTGCCTGCCAAAGTCGCAGGCGTTACCCGCCGCATCATTGCAACCCCTCCGGGGCAGGATGGAGCGGTGAATTCTGCCATATTGGCGGCGGCCTATTATTGCGGGATTTCTGACGTTTATATGTGCGGCGGCGCGCAGGCTATTGCTGCCCTCACCTATGGCACAGAGACAATTCCCAAATGCGATAAGATTTTCGGCCCCGGTAATGCCTATGTGGCAGCTGCCAAAGCCATGGCTGCCATGGAACCGGGCGGTCCGGCCATTGATCTGCCGGCGGGCCCTTCCGAGGCTATGGTGTTGGCCGATAAGGATGCCAATCCGGGTTTTATTGCCTCTGACCTGCTCAGTCAGGCTGAGCATGACACAATGGCGCAAGTCATGCTGGTTTGTTCTTCCGAAGTGGTTATGCGCGGCGTTAAAGGCGAGGTTGAAAGCCAGCTTAGCGACCTGCCCCGCGCGGAGATTGCGCGCGCCGCTATGGAAAACTCCAAATTCATTTTGGTGTCTTCCCGCAATGATATGATTGAGATCGTGAATGCCTATGCGCCGGAACATTTGATCGTTCAGATTGCTGATCCTGATTTCATTGTTGAAGATATCAAACATGCCGGGTCGATCTTTCTGGGCCCTTGGACGCCCGAAAGCGTTGGCGATTATGCCAGCGGAACCAATCACACCCTGCCGACTTATGGCGCGGCGCGGGCCTATAGCGGCGTGACGACGGAAAGCTTCATGAAATATATCAGTGTGCAGCAACTCTCCGCTGACGGGATGCGGGCCTTGGGGCCAGCGGTGGAACGTTTGGCAGTCATGGAAGAATTGGAGGCTCATAAGCGGGCCGTCTCTTTAAGGCTGGAGGCGTTATCATGAGCGACTTTCCAAATAATATCGCGCGTCCGGCCATTTTGGCCATGAAGCCCTACTCTGCTCGCGGCGGGTCGACTGATGCGCTGCATTTGGACGCCAATGAAAATCCTTATGCGCCTCCGCCTGTTATCGGGACAGCCGATTATAACCGTTACCCCGAGCAACAGCCGCCGCGTTTGCGGGCGCGCCTTGCCGGGCTTTATGGGGTAAACGCAGATAAATTGATGGTGGGACGCGGAGCGGATGAAGGCATCGAAGTTTTGCTGCGCACTTTTTGTGACGCTCAGGATAATATCCTGATCTGCCCTCCGACTTTCGGATACTATAAAACAGTCGCGCAAATTCAGGGATGCGGGATTATCGAAGCCCCGCTGGATGATGACTTTGGATATAATCAAGACCGTATTTTTAAGGCGGCGGATGAGGCCGCTAATCTGAAAGTTATTTTCATTTGTACGCCGAATAATCCGTCGGGCAATGAATGTGACAGTGGCCTGATTGAAACTCTCTGCCGGAAATATCCGAACACGCTGATCGCAGTGGATGAGGCTTATCAAGAATTTTGCGGAACGGAGAGCTACGCTTCCCGGATTGATGATTATCCCAATCTGGTTGTGTTTCGAACCCTGTCCAAAGCTTACGCGCTGGCTGGAGTTCGGGGCGGCGTTGCTATTGCGAATAAACGCATCATCGATTTGATGCTGAAGGTCCTGCCGCCCTACCCCATTTCCCGTCCGGTCGAAGATGCCATACTGGTTGCGCTCGACCCCTCTGCGATGGCCGTGCATGCGGATCGTTTGGCCGAGACCTTGGCGGAGCGGGATCGTCTTGCGAGACTTTTGCCAGGCTCGCCATTCGTTAAGACCGTTTATCCAAGTTCGGCCAATTTTCTGTTGATGGAGCTGGAAGATGATCAAGCGCTTTTTGCGGAGCTCTCCAAACGAAATGTCAAAATCCGGGATTACCGGTCGAGCACCGGAAAAGTGCGTCTGTCCATCGGCAGTACGGATGAGAACGATATTGCGCTGGAATGTTTCGGCGTTAATCTTAAATCGCTCGA
>JAHDHS010000010.1 GCA_020631215.1 Hellea sp.
TCCCCGCCGCCGCCATTTCGCAACCGCTAAGGTCATGAACAGACAGTAAGATTTATGCCGCTTTATTAGCAAAGCGCGTTGCGCCATACCAGCCAAGCAGAGTGACGACGATCGCACCGATCATCATCCAGATCGGGTGCGGGATCATGAACATGGTAATACCCGCAAAGACCAATAGCATCACAGCGATTATGGTCGCAGGTAATGTCTGTCCACCTGATAACTTTACGCCCGTCAGGCCGCCGCCAAAAACCCCGAGTCCCCACGCTATTAGCACGGCGAGTTTCGCCCCGAACGGGATCGAGTCCATGATCGCCGCCAATTCTTCCGGATTTTTCAGATCAACGCCTTCGGGCGGCGGAAAGATCATGTGACCGATAGATTCGACGATCATGATCATGATGACCCCCACGACAAGGCCCGCGATGGTGCCCAAGATTGTTTTTTTCATTTCAAACTCCCCCTATTTTTTCGTGAATTTATAGGTATTGGCCTCGCCCGGAAAGCTTCTGTCGCTCACCTCTTTGGCATAGGCTTTGACGGCTTTTTCGATTTGCGCTTTTTGATCACCGAATTTTTTGACGAATTTCGGCACGCGATCAAACATGCCCAGCATATCCGGCGTGACCAAAATCTGCCCATCACACCCCGCCGACGCCCCAATGCCGATGGTCGGAATATTGACGGCTTTGGTCACTTCATCGGCGATTTCGACGGATGTACCTTCAACCACGACAGCGAATGATCCCGCCTCCGCCGCCGCGATGGCATTGGCGATAATTTCATCTTTGACAGTTTCCGTGCGTCCGCGCGCACGAAACCCGCCCAGCACATTCATGCTTTGGGGGCGCAAGCCGACATGGCTCATGACGGGAATGCCGCGCTCAACCAGATAAGAAATCGTCTCGGCAGCATAAGAGCCGCTCTCGATCTTCACCGCCTGACAGCCTGTTTCCATCATCACGCGGGAGGCACTGCGAAAGGCGGTCTCGACGCTGTCTTCATAGGACCCGAATGGCAGGTCCACAACAACGAGGGCTTTCTGAGAGCCGCGCATCACCGCCTGCCCGTGCATGATCATCATATCCAGCGTCACACCTACCGTTGTGGTCAGGCCATGCACAACCATACCAACGCTGTCACCGACGAGGATCAAATCACAATACTCATCGACAATCGCCGCTGTCGGCGCGTCATAAGCCGTCAGGCAAACAATCGGTTCCCCACCCTTTCGCTCCGTAATCTGCGGCGCGGTCATCCGGCGGATTTGATTTTGTGCGGACATAAAACCTCCAAGTTACAGAGGCTTATAGGGCTGTCGATCATAATCCCGCAAGGTGACTTTTGGAAATTATGAGCCTTCAGCCTCATTCTCTGAACTGATTGCCATCACCGCATATTTGATTTGCTCCTCGGGCGAGCACCAAGGGTAGCCACTCATAGTTATATGATTATGCGCAATTCCGTGAAGTGCCGACAAAAAGAAATCGAGTTTCGTTTTAAGAGTTTCAGCGTCATCATTGGGCGCAATGGCTGATATCGCCTCGGTTATGATCTCATATCCAGATAGAATTTCTGGGTTATCCAGAAACACATTAACTTGAGACTGTGTTACACCTTTCGCCATAAAGACGAGCCTGTATTCTTCGGGATGACGTAACCAGTAATCAACATAGACCAGTCCCATTTTATAAATAGCCTCATGATCAGACACGTTCGAAACGGGCTTTAGCTCTTCTAAAAGCCCGGCAAAGACATCCCCCCAAAGCGACCGAAGAATATCTATTTTCGCATCGTAATAGCTGTAAAGAGTCATCGGTGCGCAGCCAATTTCCTTGGCTATTCGCCGCACGGAAACATTGGCATAACCATCTTGCTGAAACAGTGTTCTGGCGACGCTCGTAATCCGCGCGCGGGTTGTTTCACGCTTTTCTGCCGAGATCGAGGGTCGACCTCTTTTAGCAGTTAATTTTTCATTGGTTTCGGCAGATTGGTTCATAATGATCTCTTCAAGAAGATAATATTTGACTGTTGCTTTATTTTAATATACGCGTATATTTTATCAAGAGTTAAATGAAGGCAACCACATGATTATTGATATCTTACACGTCCTGACAACAGTCATGATTGGGCTATACGCAGGAAGCCTTTTAACAGAAGCCATGATCTTAGTTCCTTACTGGCGACGTATGGAGCCAGCGGAATTTTTCCGCTTACACGGCACGATGGGGCCGCCTTTGTTTCGCTATTTTGCTCCCCTGACGACAGCCGCCGTGTTTTTATCAGTTATAGCAGCTATCTTTGGTGGATTTTGGCAAATCTTGGCAGCATGCCTATGCGTCACAGCGCTCATTATTTTCTTTTTATATTTTAAAAATGCCAATCAGTCCTTTGCAGACCATTCACTAGAAACCGCAGATTTACCAAGTGAGCTCTCTCGTTGGGCAAGCTGGCACTGGCTTAGGACTGTGATAATTATCCTCGCCATGGTCATGTCTGTCTACGGGCTTGTATAACTGGTCAGGATAAAACTTTTATAAGACCGCTAATTGCGACACCGACAAGTTTAACATCGAAAACGTCCAGTCAAAAATATTTTGTGCGGAGATAAACTTATTTAAATTCAGTGGCTTATAGGCACTAATATAAGCTATCACTAAGATATATTTATTCTTGCACTTTGATTATTACCGTGGTCACGTATCGAAATGAAAGACATAGCTATATTAATTGCGAGCTCAATACTCTGGTTGTGTATGTTTCTTGCGACGCTAGTCAGCATGATCGTCGTGTTCATAGGTGTAGGCGTTGGACTTCACTATCACCCTAAACCTTTATTGCCTTCGGTGCTGATCATGTCTTTGTCGCTCGTCCCCGCGGTTCCGCCATTGCTTTTCGCAATTACTAAATTGGATGCCATCAAATCCAAACCTGCAACACTATATAGCATTTACTTGGTAGTCGTTTTATCTGGTGTTTGTTTTGTAAAATATATGAGCGATAATTTAGCCAAAGACACCGGAGACAAGTTTCTCTACATGCCGATACTAACGCTCGGAGTTTTGCTGATAGCTGCTGTTTTTCTAGAGATTATCAAATCAAGACTTACGGCTCACGACTGAAGTTCAAATAATATTCTAAAATTTACTCTACTACTACAAATCCGCCAGCTGCGCTTCCGGAAAATCAAAGACTGGGCTTGCTCCTGCCCGAATTTGTTCGAGTTCGGCTTCGGCCTCGGGCATGATAGATAGGGCGTGGTAGCGGGCGAGTACGCCCATATTCTTGGCTCCCGCATCGCCTGCCATTTTACCCCGCGCGACAGATTTAATCAGCAGCGCGCCGGAAATCACGGCTGCGCAGAGCGATTGATAAGGCGTGGCGACCGAAAGGGCATCCTTTTCGGAAGCATTTAAAACAATATCCGTCGCGGTCGAGAGTGTCTCTATGCCTTTGGTCAAAGCCTGTACGCATACGTCCAAATCGCCCGACTGTTCGGCTTCAATATTGATATGTTTGAGGTCTTTGATCAGCGCGCGCATAGCCTCCCCACCATCGCGACGGAGTTTGCGGCCAATTAGGTCCATCGCCTGAATGCCGTTTGTACCTTCATAAATCGGGGCAATGCGGCTGTCGCGATAATGCTGCGCTGCGCCGGTTTCTTCGACAAAGCCCATGCCGCCGTGAATTTGTACGCCCACTGATGCCACGGACACACCTGTGTCAGAGCCCAAAGATTTTGTCATCGGCGTTAAGAGTGCGGCCTGGCTGTGATCGCCCATATCATCGGCTGCGGCCGTCGCCATCGCCAAGACCCGCGCTGCCATCAGGCGGGTTTTCATGTCAATAAGCATACGCCGTACATCCGGATGACCGATGATCGGATCACTCTTCTCGCCGTCAATCGGACGGCCCTGCACACGGTCATTCGCGTAGTCCAGCGCGGTTTGATAGGCGCGTTCACCAATCGCCACGCCCTGCACACCGACAAAGAGCCTCGCTTCGTTCATCATGGTGAACATGCACGCCAGACCGCGATTGACCTCACCCACCAGCCAACCTTTAGCGCCGCTAAACTCCATCACGCAGGTCGGGCTGCCGTGAATGCCAAGTTTATGCTCCAGTCCAATGGGCGAAAAATCATTACGTTCGCCAAGGCTGCCATCTTCATTCACAAGGTATTTTGGACATAAAAACAAAGAGATACCCCGGGAACCTTCAGGGCTATCCGGCAAGCGCGCCAACACCAAATGAATGATATTATCCGCGCAATCATGGTCGCCCCATGTGATGAATATCTTCTGCCCTGTGATCGCAAAAGTTCCGTCACCATTATCTTCGGCTTTGGTACGGACTGGCCCCAAATCAGACCCCGCCTGCGGTTCCGTCAGGCACATCGCCCCCGTCCATTCACCGCTGACCATCTTGTCCAAATAGATGTTTTTAAGATCGTCATTGGCATGAGCGTCAATGGCCTTCACCGCAGAGCTGGTCAGCATAGGGCATAAGCCCAGAG
Organism: Hellea sp.; assembly: GCA_020631215.1. GTDB lineage: Bacteria > Pseudomonadota > Alphaproteobacteria > Caulobacterales > Maricaulaceae > Litorimonas. The sequence continues at coordinate 4,517 of JAHDHS010000010.1, forward strand.
CCATATTGGCGGCATAGATCATTTCATTCACGGCGACGCTGACCACACTGGGCAAGCCCATACCACCGATCTCGGCGGGCATAGGCAGGCTTTGCCAGCCGGCTTCAGCGAAAGCCTGATAAGCCTCTTTAAAACCCGGTGATGTGGTGACATCGCGGCCGTCAATCGTTGCGGGATTTTGATCCCCATCCCAATTGGTGGGGGCCAAGACATCCCGCGCAAAAACGGAGGCACCGTTTAAAATGTCACTGACAAGCTCTGGCGTGGCCTCAGCAAAGGCAGGCCGGGCAGTGATCTTGTCAAAATCAACGCCGTGATTGAGCAGGAATTGCATCGCATTAACGGGGGCAGTGAAACTCATAATAACCTCTTTCTTTCGCTGTTAATGGCATGGCCGCCCAACAAAATTAAGCGGAAATATCGCTTGAAATAGCGACGGACAGCCGCATTATGCCCATATGAAATCCTTTATTTACATGCCTGTGGGCTTGATCTGTTTGTTACTGGCCGGTTGCGGCGGCGGGGAAACAACGTCTGCCCCCGCGTCAAGCCCTGAGCAAATCACAGCACCGAAAATCGAGACCGTAAAAGCTGAAAGAACGCCGATGGAGCGGGGGCGCATTCTCTATAAACGCTGTCAGGCCTGTCACACATTGGAAGATGGCGGCAAGCATAAGGTCGGTCCAAATCTATGGAATGTATACGGCTCCAAAGCCGGGACAAAAGAGGGTTATGCCTATTCCAAAGCTTTGCTGGCTTCTGAAATTGTCTGGGATAACAGTAACATGGACGCTTATATGGAGCGGCCGCGGGAATTTATACCGGGGAATAAAATGAGCTTTATCGGTATTAAAAAACAGGAAGATCGCGACGCGTTGCAGATATACATTAAGGCGCAAACGGGCGCGGAGTAGTTAAAACCGATACCAATAGCTGATCGCGACTCCTTCTTCCGCGACAATGCTGCGCCCTGATAAGGTCTTTGTGTAGGATAATTGCAGGCTGTGGTTCCGTTTTAAGGGCGTCTCATCCCCTTTCGTTTCACTTTCATTTCCACGGTTTTTCTTCTTTTTTCGTCTGTAATGATAGGTCAGAGACGGCTGAAACTTCCAATATGACTGCCGCCCGACAGCAAATCCAAATGCGCTTTCCGGCTCCCGCGTTGCCGTATAATTTTGCAGCATAATCAACCACTTATCATTAGGTTTATAACCTAAGGTTAGGTCAAAATGCGTCGAGTCATAACGCCCGCCCACATCAAATCGTGACGCGGCCTGAACATCAAAAAACACATCATGCTTCTTCCGATCCGCACTTTGCCCCCACATCGCCCTGACCTCGATTTGGTCGCTACCGCCATTGATATCGAGGATATTATCCTGCGGGCCGCCATTCAGAATATAGCTGATCTGCACGCCGACCGCATGCCCGGGTTTAGAGCGAATATTATAGCGCAGCCCTAACTCGGTTTGATCGAAGTCCTTGAAAAGAAATGCGTTTTGCGGGCCTTCAAAATTGATCGTCTGATAAGCGGCATTGCCTGTCAGAGTGATTTTTTCCGTCAGGCCGTATTCAAAGAACAAACGGCTCTCCGTTTTGGAAAAATCTGAAATATCTTGCTGATTTCCGTCTGAATCAAAGACCGTATTGCCGTCCGACCAAAGAGTCGTCGTAATAATTTGCCCATCGCCCTTGGGCATATTCCAAGCGCCCGCCCAGGCCGACCCAGGCAGCGCGCCCGCCAAAAACAGGCCAAAAACGACCATTTTCGATGCATTTATGGTTAACGCAGCCATCCCGGCCCAAATCCCCAACTTCATCCCTGCCTTCGCAATAAGCTTTTGGATATCGGCGCGTCAAATGATATAGGGCGGCATGTCAAAACCATCCTTCACGCGTCTGGCTTTCATCAGCAATGACAAGCCCAGTGCCAAATTCGCCAAAAAGGAATTCTCCGAACGTTACGGCAATGTCGACGCGGCGGAGGCGGATGCCATTATTGCAATTGGCGGGGATGGCTTCATGCTGCAAACGCTGCGCCGCTATATGCCGCTAATCCGGCGGGGCCTGCCTGTTTACGGGGTCAATAAAGGCACGATTGGATTTTTGATGAATGCTTATAATCTGGATGATCTGCCGGAGCGTTTGGCACAAGCCGAACCGACCACCGTCAAGCCGCTAAAAATGACGGCGGAATATGGCGGCGGCACAATTACGGAACTGGCCTTTAATGAGGTCTCCCTGTTCCGCCAAACCCAACAAGCCGCCCATATCGAAATAACCGTCGACGGCAAAACCCGCATGGAGCGGTTGATCGCCGATGGCGTGCTGGTCGCGACGCCTGCCGGGTCAACGGCATATAATCTTTCCGCCCACGGGCCAGTTGTGCCTCTGGGGACGGATATTCTCGCCCTCACCCCGATCAGCGCCTTCCGCCCCCGCCGCTGGCGCGGGGCTTTACTGCGCGGTCAATCCAAAGTCCATTTCAATGTGCTTGACCCCAAAAAGCGCCCGGTCTCCGCCTCCGCCGATAATTCTGAAATCCGGAGCGTGACCTCTGTGACCGTTGAGCAGGACGGTGAAACTTCCCTCACCCTGCTCTTCGATGCCGATCACGCGCTGGACGAAAAAATGCTCCGCGAACAATTCGGGGATGGGTAAGGCTGTTGCCTTAACCCATCCTGCTTAGCGCTTTTTATAATTTACGTTTACGGGTGAAACGGCTTGTTCGTTTTGATCCAGTATACATTTACCGGAACGGTAATTGCCGACACTTCGAATGACTTCGCCCGCCTCTGGCTCGACACGCACGCCTTTAACCAAGCTATTCAAGACCCGCGTGACCAGCCCGTCCAATCGCGTGACGATATAGCAATCCACCGTGGGTTCGGCATGCGGGTTTCCGATACCGCTGTCATCCGTCAAAAACAGATATCGCCCTCCAGTAATTTGCGCCATGGACCGCATCAGAAACTCGGCTGTTTTATCCACGCCGCTGGCCGCAACAGGCACAATATGAACACCTCTTGTCCGTGACAGCAAGCCGGCTTCCCAGGTGTCACTGATATAGCGGTTATGCGGCGGCGCATCAGCCACCAGCAAGTTCACCTTCAACGCATCATCACGCCACGCCATTTTCAAACCGGCATTCATGGCCTTATGCATGGCTTCAGGCATATCGCCGCCACCATGCGCGTTTTGCTTATCAAGCGATGATTTGAATGCATCAATATCGCCTGTGAAAGGTACTTCCCGCACGACATATGCATCACCCTCATCGCGATAGACAATCAGCCCTGTTCGGATATCGATCCCCGGATTGGCATCCTCAACGCGCCTTAGAATGGCTTTCAGTTCTGATTGCAAATATCGCATCTCATCCGCCATTGAACCTGTCGCATCAATGGTCAGAAGAAGGTCCATTTTCTCGAAAGCCTGGCTATCCGTTTGAAGATTGACAACAAGATCCCCGCCATTGCTAATCTGCGACTGGGTCAGCGTTTTCGTCACCGAATTCGCTCCATCAACAGAGACTTTGACACTCACCCCTGCTTTTAAGCCATCAAAATAAGGATAAAGATAGGCCATGCCATCCGCGCCCGTCCGAAGCGGGAACATGCGTTTTCCACCTGGCGTTTCCAGGGTGATATCTGCCATCGGCACAGCTTTGCCAGCTCGGTCGAGAATACGAATATCGATACGCCGATCAGCATCCACATAAGGCAAACCTCTCTGACCAAGCGGGCCTTGCAGAACCTTATCTAAATAAACTTTATAGAGATCAGGATTAAGAACGTCATCATAATCACCCGCCGTAAGCTGACCAGCTTGCGGTTGAGGTTTGGGCTTGGGTTCGGGCGGCACTACAGGACTTTCAATGCGTTCAATGGAACCGTCTGGCATTACAATCACCATTTCCACGCTTTTCGGCTGAACGACAATCGTTTCCATGACGGTTTCATAGACAGGCGGCGGCGTAACAATTTCAGTATAAGCTTCCTGAATAACGATCGTCTCGACCACATCTTCATACGTGCCGTCCGCTTTTTGAATTCGGAAAGTGACGTCTTTTGTAATGGCCGGGATGACACGTTCCGTTGTACTGGCCGGGGTTTTGACAACGCGGCGGGGAACCTGTTTTGTTACGGCGGGCACTGCCCGTTCAACCAGCCGAGCGCCTTCGGGCAAGGTGAATGAACGCTTCCCATCAGATGTCACAGACGCATCGCGGCTGCGCTCAAAAGCCGGAGACGGAGGGGGCGGCGCGATTGGTGCAGAGGCAATTTTTCTGGCAGAGCCTTTGCGTTTACTCGCGGTCACGACGATTTCGTCTGCCATCACAGGCGACGGCGCAATCACATCGCTATGACTAGCTATCTCTTCGGAAAAATATGCTGCGCCACTGTCGACCACACCAAGTTTATTTCTCAATTCACCGACTGAAGTAATCCCGCTCGATGCCCCCTCGCTTGGTTTGGGAGAGGCGACAATCTCTGACGCAATCACCTTGGTGGAACCGTCAGGCTGGAGTTCGATTGTCTCGCGCACCGTTTCAAAGACGGGCGGTACAGTCACCAATTCCGTGCTGGCTTCCTGAACAATCACGGTTTCCTGATAGGTTTCATATTCCGCCGGGGTGGTTACATATTCCACAGACTCAGGCTGAACAACCACAAGCTCAGAAATGGTTTCAAACGTGCCATCCGCTTTCTCTACCCTGCGCGTTTCCGTTTTTGTAACCGGCGGAATTCGGCGCTCAACCGTTCTGGCTGGTGTTTTGATACGGCGGCGTGTTTCAACTCTGGGTATTGCTGGAACAACTCTTTCCACTGTTTGGCCGGGCGTTTTTATGATCCGCCGTTCGATTGTCACCACATTGGAAGGAGTGGCAGTCTCTGGCGTCACTACTGCAATGTCTGCCGTGGGCGGCTCGGTGACGGAGGCATCGGTCTTACCCTCGCCATCTGCGGTCTTAACCGAAGGCGTTTCCAAAACAGGCGCAGATATCTCAGGATCGGAAATGACGGGCTCTTTTGGGGTTGCATCCACCTTTGGCACGACAATATCCGTTTTCGGCTCTGGCGTGATGACGGGTTCAATTGTCACTGGATCAGAAATCGCCGGATTAGAGATAACAGGCTCAGAAGTTTTCGGCTCGGTTATTGGCACGTTCACCGGGGCAATGGGTTCAAGCGGATCGACACTGTAATCATGATTTGGCAGGATGATCACAGCCGCGATCAGGGCCGCCATACAGCTGCCGCCCATCATGGCGGCTCTTGGCGATAAGTTGAAAAAATTATTGAGTTTAGACATCATCAGGCTCCCAAAGGTCTGCACGCGGGCCGCGTGCGTGGTATGACCTGTAGGACGCGGCGCGCCCGCCAATCCTTGGGAGGTGTCTGATTTTTTTTGCGTGGCCGCCTGGGACGCGCTCTCTGATGAAGCCGCTGTCTCGGCGATAAATTCGCTGTCAAAGGCCGCCATCGCCGCCGCCATTCCGCGCGTGCGCGCGGCCTTGGAAGGTTTCAGGCCTTGCATCTCTGCGGCCAGCTTATCTGTGTCATCTGTCATGCCAGCGCCTCCTGTCCAAATCCGTTATCATTTGAGGCCAATGTCTTTAAAAGCCGCCTGATCTCGCTCATGCGCCAGGCCACTGTGCCTTCCGCCACGCCCAGAATTTCCGCAGCTTCGGCGAAGTTCAGTTGCTCGCCCAGCGTCAAAGCTGCCGTCGCACGTAAATCCTCCGATAAGGTATCCAGGGCGGCTTGCAGCCATGACAGCCGTTTGGCTGTGTCCAGACTGGCCTCACGCGATAAGGCCTCCACCTCGGCATAGCCGGACACCACGCGGGCTTGGGACGCCGACCGGCGCAATGAATCCTTGGCCGCGTTCAGGGCGATACGGTGCAGCCAGCTGGTGAACTTCGCGTCCCCGCGCCATGAGCGGAGCTTTTTCGGCATGGCCGCCCATATGTCCTGCGTGACATCTTCGGCTTCGCTTTGATCACGCAAGACGCTGTAGGTGACGCGAAACACCCGGTCATAATGCCGCCCAAGCAACAGCCGAAAGGCGTCCGCATCCCCCGATGCAGCCCGCGCGGCAAGCTCTTCATCCTGTTCGGTTTCAACCATCTTACCCTGTAAGACGTATCTGAAACGGCAATCCTTGGAAATATTTTATATTTTTTTTGAAAAAACTCAGTGCGCCGGTCTGTGAAAGGTGAAACCGCCGCAGGCCTACCTTGCTTTTAACGTGATGCTCTGTGTTTCGGACAGATCGGCCAGGTATATGTCGCGCCCGCTCTCGCCGCTGCGTTCTATGGGCAGAGAAGTCTCTGTGACCTGAAAGTCACCGTTTAGCTCTATCGTCAGGCCTTGAATGGGCTTCGGGGCCTCCAGCCGGATTTGATATTCCCCCCGGCCGAGCTTTATGAGATCGACCGAGACGTCATTGCGCGCGGCCCACCAATCCCCAAATTGCCGCATAGACCCCATCCAGGCATAGGGTTTGACTTCTTCGATGATGGCTTTTTGAAAATCCAGCCGACTATCCACTTCATCCGTATGGATCAGCACCACATAGACGCCGTTTATCTTGGCGATCTTGCGCGCCACATCAATCGCTTCATCCAGACGGTCTATCATAGGGCCGTCCAGTTCATCTTCGATCGTGATTGGAATTTCAAACACAGGCGTGAAGGCCTGAAACTCACGGTCATAGCTCAGTTGAAACGGGTAATGGGTCAAAGAGACATTCGCCGTTGAGGAAGAGCTGTATTTATAGCCTGTGGCTGCCAAAACCTGCGGCAGCTGGCTCGGATTGCTTAAAAAGCCGGGCCGAAATGACTCCACCTTTTGCCCCGCAGAGAAGTGATCGAGCAGGAATTTTGATACGCGCAGCTCCCCCATCAAGCTTGCGCCGGTCGTGCGCGTGGCGGTCTCTACAAATGGCCGGTAATCGGGGTAGCTTTCTGTGCCGGTCCCAATTTCAAAATCCCACATATTATTCGAATGCGCGACGCTGTGGCTGGCGATTTCAGCGCCGTAATATTCGAGCGCCTTAATGATCTCTCCGGCCTGATCATCCATAAAAATCTTATCATTAAAGTCCCGGATATATTTGGTTTGAATGAAATAAGTCCCGGAGATATTTTCCTCATTCAGATGTTTTGCATAAGGGATGGTATTTCTCAGGCTTTCGGAAAAATCTATGTCATAGCTTAAGATAAAGCTCAGGGATTTTCCGTCAGGCACAGTTCCCAAAGTCGCAATCGGTTTTGATTGGGATTGATAGATTTGCTTTAAGAAAATCAGACCTGCATCTAGAACTGGGTGATAATGATTGGCATAATGTTCCGCGATATCAACTTGCCGCCGATTATATCCCTTGGACAAAAGCTGCCCTAAATCGACGCCCAAGGCATAGGCCCGCCCGTCGCCATAATCATTGCGCACGATCGCCGCTTCGCCGTTTTCATAAAGTGCTAAGGGCGGATTCACAGGATCATTATAACTATTCGTGCCAGGATTAGCGGCTGTATCCGTGGCGCTGCCGATTTTGATACTAGACAGGCCTTTTTCACGAAACCCGGCCGTTTCAGAAAAGCCGGGCTGGAAGCTTAAGCCATGTCGGGATTTGCTCTCTGATATCGCCTCAAACCCAAAGACGTCAAACATGCCGCCGCCCAGAATATTGGTGCCGATGAGCGTACCGCCCTTTTGCGTGAAGGCCCGCAGCGCGCCCAGTTCCTTGACCGTTAAATTGCGTCCGGTCAGCTTCGGATAGATCATAACCATTTCATGTGACACCGCCTCATCCACATCCCGGGTCATACGAAAGGGAATACCGATGGTTTTAAGCCCCGTCGCCAAAGCCAGCCAGTGCGAGTCATCTTCTGTGATCAGGACCGCCAGACGACTTGGCTCGCCCCTATCAAACTGTTCCGTTCCGCCATAGACCGGGTCTTGCAGCGGGGTGGCTGCGGAAGGTCCTTCAAGCCCTTCATAGATATGTATGCGCTCGGCACATCCCGACAACATGAAGGTGATGATCACAAAAGGCGTAATCAATATATGACGTAGGTATAAGCCCATGATTGTGAAACGCCCCCTCCAGGCAGTTTGGATCAACCTAAGAGTCAACCGAAACCGTAAAGCCCCGGCGGTCCATATTGCCCCATGTCGGTTTCATGCCACGGAAATGTTGAATAAGACCCCTGATCCGCCAAATCGAACAGAGTTGACGGAAGCCAAAATTTTCTATGATTGCCGTCAAAAGCACTGACAAAATATCCTGCGGTCGTGAAAACCTTTCAATTTCATCCTGCTCTAAGACCAGCGCCAACACGGATATCAAAACGCCATAGGAAAAAATCAGCATCGTAATCGCAATAAAGAACCTGACATCCATCCAGCCCAGCAAAACAAAGATGATCATGAGGACATAACCCAGAATTTCGGCAATCGGACTGATCAAATCCGTCAAAACAAAGGTCGGTAAGGTCACCATGCCTAATCGCCCGTAGCGCGGATTAAAGATCATCTTCTTGTGGCGGCTAAGACATTCCAGCGCGCCCCTCTGCCAGCGCGTGCGTTGATTAGACAGGAACTTCAGCCCTTCCGGCGCTTCGGTCCAGCAGACCGGCTCGGGCACATATCTGATGGCATAATCTGTATCTGTTTCCAGCATATGCCGGTGCATTTTTAAAACGAGCTCCATATCCTCGCCGACAGTCGTTGTGTCATAACCCCCGACCTTCACAGCGATATCGCGCCGGAAGACTCCAAAGGCTCCGGAAATAATCGCCAGGCTGCCCTTGCGGCTGGCGGCCAGCCGCGCCATCAGAAACGCGCGGATATATTCAACCACTTGCAGCCGCGCCAGAAATGACTTTGGCAGCTTATATTCAACCACTTGGCCGTTTTTAATCTTGCACCCATTGACAATCCCGACCGTACCGCCGACGGCGATGACATTGTCGGATGTCTCCATAAAGGGGCGCACGACTTTTAACAAAGCCGTCGGCTCCAAAAGTGAATCCGCGTCAATCACACAGAACAAAGGCGTTCTAACACAGGTCAAACCCGTATTGATGGCATCCGCTTTTTTCCCGTTTTCTTTATCGATGAATAAAAGCGAGGGGTAGATTTCGGATCGGTAAATCTGACGGATTGGTTTATGTGTGATCGTCGCCGTGTCTCTGACCAAATATGTTTCAACCATGTTAAATTCTTCAACCATGGTCTCGGCTGTGGCGTCGGAAGACCCATCATTGACGACGATAATCCGCAGGTCAGGATATTGCAGCGCCATAAGGGCCATGACATTTTCACGAATAGTATTGGCCTCATTATAGGCCGGAACGATGATGGTTATGGGCAAGACAGAGCGGGACCGCAGAATTTCCCATCCGGCGTGATCATCATCCCGCTGGCTTCGAGCGTTTAGCTCAAGCCACGCATTGGGAAGACACCATGCATAAACGACATTTTGAATAAACCCGACAGCCACCACAAAAAGACTGATCCAAAAGACCGCCATGGATAAATTTGGATTGGTCGGAAGATCTGTTAGCCACTCAAACATAGCCTGACCTCATCTCCAAGGCGACATCAGCGGCGGTCGCGTTTGATTGTCTTAATGTATCGACAAATTGGCGGCCAGACTTACCAGTCATCCAGATGGCCCTGAGGGCCCAATACCGCACCCATAATTCGGGGTCCGATGAAAGCTTATAAAGCTCTGACGTTAAATCAGCCCGTCTGTGAGTACAGGCCAGCTTGGCGGCTTTGATTTTGACGGACATGGCGTCATCTTTCAGCCCCATTCGCAAGGGATCTGCTCCTCCCTGATGGCTGGTCACCTCGGACAAGGATAGCGCCGCGGCCCTGACCAAATCAGACGGATGATCCATCAAGCCGATTAAATCCAAAGAGGTCTCATGTGGCATAATCTGGATTAAAGCTTCGAGGCAGCCCGCTATCACGACATCATTGTTTGACTCTTGAATATGACTCTCCAAAGCGGGCGTGATCCCTGTCCCAAAGCCGGCCAAAATGCCGCCCAGTATTTGAGGGCGATTGGGGAATGCGTCTGAAAGTGACTCGATGATTTGATTTAAGAAAAAATCTGCTTTGCGCCTGACTAGGCACCTCGCCGCCGTCAAACGTATATATTTATCTCTGGATTCCAGCTGGGAAAATATGACCTCTAACGAGTCTTGGGTATTTAAATATGATAATGTCTGCACCGCCCGCATACGTACGCCTCTTGTGCCCTCGCGGCAGCTTTTGATGATATGTGCTTCCAGTTCAGAATTAGAAACCAGCTTTTGCAGGCGTTCATATTTTTTCCCGCGTAGAGTTCGGAAGTAATGCAAGAGCACCTCTGTGGCCTGTTCGATATGTGATGGAAATTCATCGATGATTTCCGGATCATCCATCAGGGGGTCGTCTTCCCCTGGATCATCAATTGTTTTTGCTAAGCGTTCAGAGAGGTGAGCCCGAAATTTTTCCGCCTGCACCATGCTTTTGACTTGATATTTGTTACGAAGAACGCGCCGTAAGATAATGAAAAGACAGAACAAACATGCCAATATCAAAAAGGTAACAGAGACCGCCCAGAAAAATCCGAGCAGGCTGATTTTAGCGTTTATAAGTAAAACCGACATTGACGCTGTTTCGAATATAACTGTTTTCGCGATCGTCTCTGGCCAGATTTACATGCAAATCCAAATTATCACGCACGGCATAAGACACGCCGCCAAATAGGCTTTCTGTCGTCACGGCGACCCCGTTAATAGCTTCCGGGGCTTTGGCATAGCCAAGATTTACCGATAGCTTGTCTGACGCGGGCACCCGCCCCTGAACCAGCCAGCCAAGCTGATCTTTTTCATTCCTGGAAACCGTCCCGATTAAACGCCCGGTCAGCACAACGCCATTATCCAAATAGGCCATCACGCCCGGCTGAATATTATGAATATCCCCGGAGGCGTAGTCATCATAGCGGTAGGTCACATTCGGATAGAGAACGGTTCCGTTATCCGTCTCGATGGCTCGGCCGACCCGTCCGCCTGCACTGAAATCCGGTCTGAATGTGGCATTGGGCGTAGCGCCGACTTCGACGCCCCAATCCCAGCCGCCGCGAACCGCGTCTGAAATACCGCCTTTAATCTCAAGGTCAGTTTTACCAAACCGCTTATAGCGCTGTACCGAGCCATGATAAGCAAGGTTTTCGGGCGCATATTCAGCGCGTAAAAACTGCTCGTCCCAATCACTTTGCTTCACCCGTGAGAAATCAGAAAAGCCGACACTGCCATCCAGCCGCCATGTGCGGCGACCATTTGACCGCTTTGCCGCTTTGGCTTTGCGAACATTTTCAAGGCCGGTTCTGGCGTCCTGATATTGCGGGTAGCGTTTCAGAACCTCCGTATAATGCATTTCGGCTTCCGGCAATTTCCCTTGATAATAGGCCAAATTGCCTCTTGCGACCTGAATATCCGCATTATTTGGGTAATCTCTGGACAGAGCCATCAACTCAGCATTGGCTTCGTTATACTGACCGCTCCAGGATAAAATACGCGCTTTTAGAAAACGGTGATCATAACCGGCTTTGGTTTGGGCATCTTCATTGGCTAACAGCGTGAGTGCCTGACTAAAGTTTTTTTGCCCCGCCAATTCCAGAGCACGCGCATTCGTCTCACTCGCCCAAGATGACGCGCTAAGCGCTACAAGCACCACAAGAGCAAGTATCACCTGCTTGAATGCTGTTATCATTATGCAACCTTCTGTCCAATCTCTAGATGCTGCTTCACACGCATCAACACCTCTTCAGGGTCAAAGGGTTTTGGAATAAAGTCGGCGGCCCCACGCTCAAACCAACTTTTCGCCTCACCGCGATTGACCATGGATGTCAATATCAGGACAGGAATGGATTTTAGGTTAATTTTGTTTTGAATTTCGTAAAGAACAGTTCCGCCTTCAAGACGCGGCATGAAACGGTCTAGCAAGACGATATCAGGCGTTTGCGAGGACAAATATTCAAGCGCCTCCAGCCCGTCTGTGGCAGTATCCACTTTGTAACCATTGGCCTTGAGCATATGTTCCAATATATCCCGAACCACGGGATCATCATCGACAACCAGAACCGACTGCATGGGTGTATCGAAAAACCCTCTGACATATTCGGCGATCTCGAGGATCTCATGTTTGTCTTCTGTAAATCCATCAACGCCTAAGCTTATGGCTTCTGCAATCGCTTCCGGGGAATTGGGATTGAAAGCGATGAAGACGGACATTTTCGAGAGGGACAGAGATGTTTTGAACTCCTTTAGAAGTTCCAAACTGTTTGTACCGCTGAAATCATGTTCTAAAACCATCAAATCAGGCAATTGACTGCGCATTGCGCGCCGAATGTCACCTTCGGAATGGCATTTGATCACGTTGTAATGCGGATCAATCATGCTGGACAGCAAATCACTTACCCATGGATCTTGACAGGCGATCAGAACGCTCTTGGAGTTCGGGAAATGCGTGACATTTTCGGGCGTATCATCCGCCTCGTCAGCATTGCCTATAAAAGTGAAACCTGGCTTTTCCGCTTCCAAATACTCAATATCATTGCAAATAATGTGAATACTATCGACAAATTTCATCAATGAAATGAGTGCCTTAGGACGATCTTTTAAATGCGCACTAGCTCGAAGTTGAGCCTCGACTTGCCCAGCCTGCACACCCAGTTCAGGGTAATCATACATGGCTGCATTACCCTTGATCCGGTGAGCCATATTTATGGCATCACTGATGTCGCACAAAGAAGCATCGCTATCTCGCAACCGCGAAATCGCACCTTCTATAATGACGACAGCATCGCCCAGATAACTCAAGTAATATTGACTCACCTGATCGTGCTGGGACTGTTGTATAGCCCTAACCACGATATATTCCCAAGTTTAACGTGATTTATAAAAAATCACACACACATTTTCCCAAGCCCATAGGACCACAGGCGAGTATATATTTGCTTAGACTTTAGAGTTAATAAGTTGGAAATATTTGCCTGAACTGGGCTTACCCTAACCTACTGCCACCAAGGCCATGTGACTTAGGCTATCGAGTCTTTCGCAGAATTCTTTTTCGATCTCCGGCGTAAACTCGAATGGGAGCGTTAAAATACGCTCCAGCATCATTTTTTGCATTTGCTTATCCGTGACTGGCACAGCGGAAAGCTGAAAATCTCGATAGATGACCAATGCCGCCCGCAAAAATGTGCAATAGGAGGCCGACAGTTCGGCCCGGTCACAGAGTGCCTTAAGCCCCAGAGGCCCGCCATCAAACATCATCAAGCCGGCCTTTTGTATGCTGACGCCGTTCAGCTTTGCGAGTGCGATTTGCACAAAGCGCATATCGCCCACACCCGCGGCGCGCATGATGATCCCCTCGCCCAATTGGCCACGCTCATGAAGCGTTTCAATATAGGCGATCAGTGCCTTTTCTGACCAATCCCGATCGACATAGCTCAGCAAAGCTCGCTGCTGCGTCCGGTTCGCGATGTCAGCCGCTTCAAATTGGGTGACGCCTTCAACGCTTTCGAGACGCTTTTCGATTTGCCGCGCTGCGGCATTGACCAGATTTTGTACAACATCTGCCGGCATGTCTTGACGGGATAGCGCCGCTTCGCGAATGAGATCATCATCGGCATAAATCTCTGCCATTTTGGCTGCTGTTTCCGCATCGATCATGGCGCTGTCATTGGCTGCCAGGTCTGCGACAGCCGCCCCATCCCCGAAGCTGATGATGGCGTTACTGATGTGGGCGCTCAACTTTTGCCGCTGAGCAATGGCTTTGACTTTGGTTGCGGCTTTGGATTTTAAAATCGAACGCAAATCATCATCGGTCAAGACGGGTGAATGTTTCAGAACCGGCACGGCAATCGAATCGATATCATGAATAAGCTTATGCGCGATTTTATGAGGCAAATTAGGGGAATTTTGCAGGGTCACAGCCAAGGCCCGGCGCACTATATCGGATACATCCTGGCATATAAGGGACAGAATTTTCTCGGCAAATTCACGGTCAGACGAACTGAGGCTCGCCTCTCGCATCGTGCGGCCGATTTTTTGCACGGCCAAGGCTCGCTGCTCTATATGCGGTGCTTTCACCGCATCCTCAATGGTCTTGCGGCCTAATGCACTGAACAGGTTTTTGGCAATATTCATCACGTGATCACTCTGTTGGTCGGCGTAAAGCTAAACGAACAGGGTTAATCAGGCGTTATTGTGCTGAGAATTCTAAGAAAATGGTACCGCCTCTTGGTCTCGAACCAAGGACCTCTGGTTCCACAAACCAGCGCTCTAACCAACTGAGCTAAGGCGGCCCATACAAAAGTGGCGCAGACCTAAATCAAGGCCCGCGCCAATTCAAGCGTTAAATCGCAGGGATAGGCGACTAAGTCTGGATATTTTTATATCCCTGAGAGCCGAGCGCCTCTTGGCGGCGAATATAGGCATCAAGCTCACGTGCTCGGTAGGCCGGATCCGGATGGGTCGACAGGAATGTCGGGCCCCGGCTGCCGCTCTCCGCCGCCATTTTCTCCCATAACTTCACCGATTGCTGCGGATCATAACCAGCACGCTGCATGTAGTTCACGCCCAATTTATCTGACTCAAGCTCATGTTTACGCGAATATGGCAGAACCACGCCGATCATCGCGCCCAAGCCCAATGCCTGAACCAGCATTTGCGACTTTTGGTTCGCACTGCGCATACAGTTATTATACTCCGTCCGCGTGCGGGCTTTTTTACAATTCTTGCTGAATTGAGAGCTGCCAATCACAGCACCGGCGACAGTTGCACCTTGCGCTGCCATTTGCATGGACATGCGCTCACGGGCATGTTGCCCTGAAACGTGGCCAACTTCATGGCCCATAATGCCAGCAATCTGATCATCATTATCTGTGAAATCCATCATACCCTTGTAAAAGCCGACTCGGTTGCCCGGCAAAACGAAGGCATTTTTCGTGTCCTTATCAAAAACTGTATAATCCCAGTTTTGATCGCCGCGCCCAGCCCCTCTGGCAATACGGCGGCCAATGTTACGCAGACGCGATGTATAGCGTGGATCACTCGAAGTCGGTGTTTTCTGTTTCATTTCCGCCCAGGACGCGGCCGCCATTTGGCCCAGCTGTTCTGATCCGGGGGCTAGTCCCACAAATTGCTTGCGGCCTGTTTCCGGGTTTGTCGCGCAACTACTTAGGGACGGAGCTGCAATTAGGGCTGTGCCTGCCGCGAGGCCCTGCACGAGCTTTCGACGCTGAATATGCGGTTCTTCCGCAGCGTGATGGGCGTCATGGCCGTGGGTATGATTAAAACACATAAGGTCCTCCAAAGTAATATGCATACAGCGACTGTTCATTAACTATAGCCTAAGCTATAAGCAAATTACAGAGCCGTGAGCATTTTTTTATCAGTTCGATATGCAACGCAAGCTGAACAAAGGGTTCCACTCAGAACGGACACAGGAGATAGAAGAGACATGAAAAAGCTTCTGATTGCATTCGCTTTAATCCTAATATTGCTGCTGGCTGCCGTATTTATTGCGCCGTCACTCGTCCCCTCATCCGTCTATAAAGACAAAATTCAAGCGCAATTGACCAATGAACTGGGCCGGGAAGTCCGCATCCCAGGAGAGGTCAAGCTCGCCACTTTCCCGCTGATTAAAGCCAAAACCGGCGCGGTCGAAATTGACAACCCGGACGGATTTTCACGCACAGAATTTGCACGGCTGTCAGGCCTTGAAGCGCGTGTGAAATTGCTCCCGCTTTTTTCCAAACGCGTCGAAATCAGCCGCTTTACGCTCCAGGAACCTGTGATTCACCTTGAGAAACGCGCCGATGGCAGAACCAATTGGGCCATGGGCGAATCCACAGAGCCCGCCCCTGAAGAGGATGCCGGGCCGTTTAAGCGAGATGGCCGTATGGCCGCGCTCGACCCTCAGATTAGTGCATTTAACCTCGAAAACGGCACCGTGACTTATAAAGACGCGTCCACAGGCACGGATATGGCCGTGACAGACATCAATACATTTGTCTCCATGCCATCCATGTCCAAAACGTTGGAAGTGGATGGCAGCCTGACTTACGACGGTATGCCACTGACACTGGATATGAGCCTGAACAGCCCGAGGGCCTTTCTGGACGGCCAAAGCGCCGCCATTAAAGGCACAGCCAAAACTGATTTCGCTAATATCGAAGTCGATGGTGAATTTCTGCCGGGCGAAGCCATTGCGCTCGCGGCTAACCTAGATGGATCCGTTTCAGATATGGCCTCTATTAAGCCTTATCTGGGCGAAAACGCACAATATGTAACGCCCATCTCTCAAACGGATTTTTCTGGTGATTTCCGCTATGAAGGCAAAACTATCGCGGCCAAAAATGCCGACATTAAGATTCTCGGTGACAAGCTGAATATGACTTACAAAGGCGATGCCCGCTTTGATGGCGCGCCATCCGCGTCAGGGGCCCTAATCCTCGATATTTCTGATATGTCTGTCATCAAACCCTATCTGCCCGAGGGCACAAAAGGGCTTGAGCACATTAGCGCCCTGAAAATGAATGCGAATCTTAAAGCCAAAGACAAAGGCTTCACGGCAGAGACTTTAACCGCCGAGGTAAAAGGACCGGAATTGGACGGTAAGTTCACGGGCACAGCGGGCTTTGATAAAGTCGTGACCGCCGATGGTAATTTCACCGCTAAACTATCTGACCCCGCAAAATTGGCATCGACATTTGCGCCGGACATAAAAGGCGCAGCCGCTTTGGGCCTGACAGAGGCCAGCGGGAAACTCGCGCTGAATGACAAAGACATCTGGGTCCAAGACATGAAGCTTTCCACGGACGGCTCAAACCTGAAGGCCAGCTATGATGGCAATGTCATCTATCGCGGCGGGCAACCGACGGCACAGGGTAATTTCACAGCCAATGTCGCTGACCTGCCTGCCATCGCCCAACTGGCCGAGATTGAAATAGACAATATTGGCGCGGTTAAGACTGTCGCAGCATCCGGCACCGTCAATTATACGGCTGAACAAACCAGCCTAAGCGGGATTGATGCCAAACTCACTAATGGCGCTTTGAACGGATCATATGAAGGCGCCGCAACTTTGGGCGAAGTTCCCGCCTTTGACGGCGCTTTCACGGCCAAGGTCGCAGATATGAATGCGCTCGATCAAGCGGTCACAATGGACGTGCCATATGCGGATGCTATCGGGAAAATCGACGTGTCCGGCCAGATTAAAGGTGCGGGACAAGCCGTTGATATTACAGGCTTAACGGCCGCACTTTCTGATGGCATGATGAATGGCAGCTACACTGGCTCTGCCCGTTACAACAATGGCTTAAATCTAAACGGCAAGCTCGACACCGTCATTCCCAGCTTGCGGAATTTGGCCCAGACCACTGGCACAGCCTTACCGCCCAGCACCTCTGCGGGAGAGATTTTTGGACGCGTTGCATTAACCGGCGACGTATCAGGCACGCCTGAGCGTATTGATTTGAAAAATGCCAATTTATCACTCGATCAAATGAAGGGCACGGGCACATTTGGCATCGATCTAACGCCTGCCAAACCCATGATGACGGGCACACTAAATGTCACACCGGGTATGGATTTGCAGCCCTATATGGAAAGCTATTCCGCGCAGCGCCCGGAAGGTGAAATTCAGCCTTGGAGTGAGGAGCCAATCAATACTGAAGCGCTCAAAGCGATTGATGCCAATGTTGTTATCACAACGCCTTTTGTTAGAACTGGGCGGCTGAATCTTGATGACACGACGATCAACACGAAGCTGGCCAATGGTAAGCTCACAGCAGACATGCCCAATCTTGCGCTTTATGGCGGCGTTGGAACCATGACGGCTTCACTCGATGCCTCAAGCGGCGTGCCGGCGATCGCCGTAGACGCCAATCTGGATCGCCTCAAAACGGGCAGTTTCCTTGCGGCGGTTGCAGGCTTTACCAAAGCCGATGGGCAAGGCAGCACCCTGCTGAAAATACGCGGGCAAGGCCGCTCTCAAGCGGAAATCATGCGTTCGCTAAATGGGACTGGCGGATATGAAATCCTGGAAGGTACGCTTTCAGGCATTAATCTACAGGAATTCATGACAGGTCTGGATACGGCCCTCACCTCACGCAGCCTGCCCGGCGGCATAAGCGCAAAAGAGATCACCAAATTTGAAAACCTAATCGGTAAGTTTTCGATTGAAAACGGCGTCGTAAAAATTGGGACTTTCAATTTGAAAGGCTTTAACGTGCTGGCTGAAGGCGACGGCAAGATTGATCTGGGCAACCAGAATATTGATTTCCGCCTCTTACCCAAATTAACCGGCGAGCAAGCCAGCGGACTCGCGGCCTTTGGTATTCCCATACGGTTTTCCGGCGACTTTGGGTCCGCCAAAGCCAGTTTGGACACACAATTCTTGGGTGAAATCATGGCGGCCAAGGCGCAGGCCGAAGTTCAGAAAAAGCTAAAAGATCAAATCGGCGGTAGTGTGGGTGATGCTTTGGGCGGGCTTCTAGGCGGCGGCAAAAGCAAAGACCCCGCAAAGCCCGCGGACGCAAGCACGCAGACATCAACGACACAGGGGACGTCACAAGGCACATCCACGCCGGCCAACACAAAACCGTCCGAAAAAGAGGTCATCGAAGATGCTTTGGGCGGGCTTTTAGGGATCAAGAAAGAGCCTGCCAAGGATGAGCAAGCTAATATATCCACGAATGAAAGTCAGCCTAAGGAAGAAACGAAAGAGCCAACAATCGAAGACGCGCTTGGTAGTTTATTTGGTAAGAAGAAGCCCAAAGGTGACGAATAATTTGCCCCATACGGGCCTTAAATTTGCCTGAAAATAGGTAATTATTACGCTCAGGATCCTTTATGCTACGTCCAAAAGGAGCCCTGAGTGATTCACGACCCCGTCATCGAAGCCCAAACACCTGCGGATGATTTCACGATCAAGCAATGCTGGGGCGAATATACCGATGACGAACATGCTGTTTGGGATGAGCTTTACGCGCGTCAAATCAATATCCTGAAAGGCCGCGCTGTTCCGGAATTCTATGAGGGTCTGGACGCTCTAACTCTCGGCGGTAGCGGAATCCCTAATTTGGAGGCGATAAACCCCAAGCTGAAAGCTTTAACAGGCTGGGAGGTTGTTATGGTCCCTCACCTCGTACCGGATTTGGTGTTCTTTGATCATTTGGCGAACCGCCGCTTCCCCGCCGGACGCTTCATACGGGGTCGTCATCAGATGGATTACTTGCAGGAACCTGACATCTTCCATGATATTTTTGGCCATGTCCCGATGCTAACCCAGCCGGTGTTTGCCAACTATATGGAAGCTTATGGCAAGGGCGGCCTGCGCGCAGAGCGGCACGGCATGCTCAAACAACTGGCCCGCCTATATTGGTACACTGTCGAGTTTGGCCTGATGGAAACGCCAAAAGGCTTGCGTATCTATGGTGCGGGCATCGTCTCTTCAGCAGGTGAAAGCATTTTCAGCCTGGATGATCCATCGCCCAACCGCATCCATTTTGATCTAGAGCGCATTATGCGCACAGATTACCGGATCGACGATTATCAACAAACCTATTTCAGCATCGCGTCCTACGAAGAATTATTCGATGCCACACAACAGGATTTTGGCGACATTTACGCTCGCCTGAAAGACGGACAACCGCCTTACACGCCTGACGAGGTTCTGGATAAGGATATGGTTTTAAATCAAGGCACTCAGGCCTACGCCAAGTCAAAGGCACTTTAGTTTTTGATATGGTTGCGTAAGCATCAATACTCGCGCCATTCATGCTAACCTGCTCGCACTACTTGGCATTTATAGCACCATAACCTTGGTCATCTAACGAGAAACAGCCGCCCTCTGTATAATCGGCCACGATATTACTTGGGCATGACTCGCTGATGGCCCGCTAGGTATTGGCTTCGCTCCTGCCCTTTAAAGTTATCTTCCCAATAAACTGAGCTGAGCTTCAACTGACCCTGTATTCGCCCATAAAAAAAGCCCGGCGAATGCCGGGCTTTCTTATCGAGTATCGGACAATCTTAGTTGATTGCGCCGATTGAACCCAGTGTGATCAGAACTTCTGTACGACGGTTCAACTGCTCTTTGCGGTTGTCGCCTGGGATGATCGGCTCAGTTTCGCCTTTACCCTCAGAAGAGATCTTGTTGCGGTCGATACCTTGGCGAACCAACTCGTCAACAGCGTCTTTCGCACGACGCTTAGAGAGTGAAAGGTTATAAGCAGCAGAACCGGATGTATCAGTGTGACCTACAACACGAATGTTGTCGACGTCACAGAACTGACCTGTATCCAAGATACGGTTGATTGTGTTGCGTGTTTCAGCAGACTGACCTTTGTCAAATTCATAGTAGATGACTTCGGAACGATACTGCTCGCCACAAAGAACGGCTGTGGATACACCCGAACGTGTCTCTGGCGGACAAATCGACAGGTCACTTACGATAGAACCATCCCAACATGTGTATGTCTGAGGTTGAGCGGGGCATTGACCAGCTTCGAATACCATTGATCCATCCCAGCAACGCACTTCAGGCTGAGCCGGAGCAGGTTCTGCAGGACATTGACCCGCATTGAAGACCATAGATCCATCCCAGCAGCGGAAATCTGCAACTGGAGCCGGAGGTGGCGGTGGAGGTGGAGGAGCCATAGCTTTGTCACCAAACCGATAACGGAAACCAGTCATAAGTGCATGTAGACCAGCATCCTCAAATTTCGAGTTTGCTGGCTGCGTAAACCCATCCACAGTATCAGTGGCAAATCCGGCATATTCCAAATTTCCAAAATTCTGATATTTGTAGTGCGTATCCCAAGTAAGTTTATCTGTGATCGCATACCCCAAACCAGCAAGAAGCTGCCAGCCGTATGCATAATCCGTATCATGTACTTCACAAGTAATAGCTTGGCCAGCCGTGCGCGACGGATCCGGGCATGCGTCTGTACGAATTAATACAGTTCCAGCATTGTTTGCAAAATCATGAGCAACGGCATCTGCTTCTGCGCGGACAATACCGACGCCCGCACCTACGTAAGGCTCCCACTTTCCAAAGTCGTCAAAGTCGTAAATAGCATTTAACATGAGCGCGTTTGTGCGAATCTTAGCAAAAGAGCTAGGTATTTGGCCGACTGCGCCGAGATCAGACCATAGTGAAGTTCCGTCGACCTCTAGACGCCAGTTCTCGCCAAAGTCGTAGCCAAGGCCAAGAGACATAGCTGCATTACCTTCGCTTTCAACATCACCGATAATACCTGGTGTTGTCACAGTGCGTGTGATGTCAATGTCAGTATGTGTGCCGTAACCTACGTTACCGCGAAGATACCAACCGTCTTGGTCGTCTGCCTGTGCAAGAGATGGCGCCGCCATCAATGCAGAAGCCGCCGCCGCAATAAGAAGCTTATGCTTCATGATGTTTCCTCCATTTATGAACGGTTCATCCATTCAAATTAATCCAAACAGCATACCCGACGGGTACACGTGCTTGGAGCATAGCTACACGATTTGGTTCCATGTTGCCAAGCCTCAATAGTGGTATTTATTCGATATTAAAAGGTTTTTTATGAAAAGTTGCTATTTTGCATCACTTTTAAGCGTCATAAAATTGTCATCCACCGAAAAGACGCCCGTATACCCTCAAAACGACTCAGTTTTGATAATGCAATATAAAATGGTTAAAAATGGTACGCCCGCACGGACTCGAACCGTGGACATCCTCATTAAAAGTGAGGCGCTCTACCAACTGAGCTACGGGCGCATACCTAAGAAGCGCCGCTTACTATGGCCGACCCGCCCCCGCGTCAAGGCCAAAATATGCGTAAAAAACGTCTCATGTATGGTTAAGATTTGCGCGAAAACGCTGCGCAAACACTTCAAATTCATTTTTCGCGATAGCTGCCCGCATTCTGGCCATCAAATCCTGGAAATATGCGATATTATGCCATGACAAAATCATCGCGCCCAAAAGCTCCTGACTTCGGATCAAGTGATGGACATAGGCTTTGCTGTAATTTTGAGACGCTGGGGACACTATCGACGCATCGAGTGGCGAGTCATCTTCGGCGAATTCGGCCTTTTTGATGTTGTACGGCCCCTCATCCGTCCAGACCTGACCATGCCGACCGGAACGGGTCGGAATGACGCAGTCAAACATATCGACACCGCGATAGACCGCTTCAACCAGATCAATCGGCTTGCCGACACCCATTAAATATCGGGGTCTGTCCTGTGGCAAATGAGGCACAGTTAAGTCCAATGTTTCGCACATCGCCTCATGCCCCTCCCCCACAGCCAGTCCGCCAATCGCAAAACCGCCATAACCGCCGGCCGTGGTATCCGCGACACTGGCTTCGGCGCTGGCTTGCCGCAAATCCGAAAAGGTTGAGCCCTGAACAATGGCGAAGAGCGTTTGATTTTCACGCTCACCAAAGGCCGCCAAAGACCGCTGCCCCCAACGCAGGGATAGCTCCATGGAGGATTTCGCCGCATGATAGGGCGATGGATACCCTGTGCACTCATCCAATTGCATAGAAATATCCGCCCCGAGCAGATCAGCCTGTATCTCAATCGACCGCTCCGGCGTCAGCATATGTTTGGAGCCATCCAGATGAGATTGAAACTCAACCCCTGCCTCGCTCATTTTGCGCAGCTTGGACAGTGACCAAACCTGAAACCCTCCGGAGTCAGTCAAAATCGGACCTTCCCAGCCACCAAATTTATGAAGCCCGCCCAAACGCTTCACCCGCTCCGCTCCGGGCCGCAGCATGAGGTGATAAGTATTGCCCAGAATAATATCCGATCCGGCGCCCCTAACCTGATCCATATACAGGCCCTTAACTGTGCCTGCTGTCCCGACCGGCATAAAGGCGGGCGTGCGAATATCCCCGCGCGGCGTTTTCAACACCCCTGTGCGGGCTTTGCCTTCGGAGGCATGTATATCGAAAGGAAATTTCGCCATTACGCCGCCGCCCATATCAGGCTGCTGTCACCATAGCTATAGAAACGATAGTCGTTTTTGATTGCATGATCATAGGCGGCTTGCATGGTGTTCAGGCCCGCAAGGCTGCTCACCAACATGAACAGCGTGGATTTCGGCAGGTGGAAATTTGTCATCAGCCCATCAATGATCTGAAACTGATAACCCGGCGTGATGAAGATATTGGTATCGCCGCGAAACCCTTTCACCTGCCCGTTTTTAGCCGAGGCCTCCAGCGCCCGCAACGCCGTCGTGCCCACAGCAATCACCCGCCCGCCTTGCGCGCGGGCCGCATTGATCCGCGCGGCAACATCTGCGGGCAGATCAAACCATTCATGATGCATGACATGATCGTCAGTATTCTCACTTTTGACGGGCAGAAACGTCCCGGCCCCCACATGCAGCGTCAGATATTCAATCTCTACGCCCTTATCTTTCAAGCGCTTGAGCAGTTTCGGCGTGAAATGCAGCCCCGCCGTTGGCGCAGCAACGGAGCCTGCTTCATCAGCAAATATTGTCTGATAATTTTCAGCATCGGCCGCCTCGATTTCGCGCTTGCGGGCGATATAGGGCGGAAGCGGCATTTGCCCAATTGCCTCGATTTGCACCGATAGAGCTTCGCCGGATTGATTGAAACTCAGGCTGATATCTCCGCCATTTCTGATTTCAGTCACGACAGCCGACAAGCTTTTAGAAAAATGCAGTTCATCGCCCACTTTTAGGCGCTTCACAGGCCGCGCAAAGGCCGCCCATTGATTGCCGGATACTTGTTTGTGCAAATTTACTGTGACGGTCACATCCCCTCCGCCGCCATGGGCGCGGGCCGGACGTATCGCCGTCAGCGCCGCCGGAATCACCTTGGTGTCGTTGAGGACCAGAACATCCCCTGCTCTTAAATGGTCAGGAAAGTTAGCAACTAAATCATCCTGCAACCCGCCATCCGGCAAAACCAAAAGCTGCCGCGCTGTGCCGCGCGGCAGTGGCCGAAGCGCTATCGCGCTTTCGGGCAGCTCGAAATCAAAAGCTGATACGTCCATCTGGACGAAATATGGCGGCCTAAGAGACCGTCATCTTGACGATCTTACCGGGATAGCGAGGCGGTTCACCTTTGGGCAGAGCGTCGATGAATTCCATGCCGCTTTCGACCTGTCCCCAGACCGTATATTGCCCGTTTAAAAATGACGCATCGTCAAAACAGATAAAGAACTGACTGGACGCCGAATTTGGGTTGGCGGCCCGTGCCATGGAACAGGTTCCGCGCACATGCGGCGTTGAATTAAACTCTGCCTCTATCTGTTTCTTTGCACCGCCCATGCCGGTGCCGTCCGGACAGCCGCCCTGCGCCATAAATCCGTCAATGACGCGATGAAAGGTCAGCCCGTCATAAAAGCCGTCCTTGGCCAAAGTCGTGATTTGCTCGACATGTTTTGGGGCCACATCCGGGCGCAATGCGATGACCACGTCACCCGTTGTCCCGTCATTTGCATCGACGGTAATTGTCAGTTTTTCTGCCATGTTATCTCTCTTTAATTGGCTTGTGTTGGGACGGTAATATCACAAATATCAGGATAAGTTCCGTCGTCTTTTTTAAAAGTCTTTAGATGTGTTTTAAAGGCCGGATGGTCAGTTTTCATGACCTGAACGCTCGGCGCATCCTTCATGTCGGAGGCGACTTTGACCCAATTCATTTGATCAGGCACCCAGCCCGGCACTTCACCGATCGTCCCGACCTTGAATTTCTCCAAATGCTCTTGCCCCATGACGGTCGCGCCCCAGATAGAATATTGCGCGTCAAGATGATTAGCCATAGCCCGCATCAGGAAAAACTGGCTATTGGCGGAATTCGGATCACTCGTCCGTGCCATGGATGTCACACCTTTGCAGTGCAGGCCCATCGCGCCGACTTTGCCGTCTTTGGTGAGCATAGCCTGGCTTTGCGGCTGCGTGGCGACAGGCAAGGCTTTGTAAAACCCTGTCCCGACTTCTTTGCCGCCGGCCAGCCGCGCGCCCACCAATGTCACAGACATGTCTGCCCCGCGCCGGAAGGTGAATTCTGCCGGAATATTTGGCAATTGGCTGTCACCCGTACCGTCACCATTTGAGCCGTCACCCGTTTGGTTCATGAAACCGTCAATCACACGGTGAAACGGGACATTGTCATAGAAGCCCTGACGCGCCAACGCCTTGACCTGCGCGACATGTTTCGGCGCAATTTCCGGATAAAGCTCGACGCCGATGACGCCATAAGCCGTATCAATGACGAGCAAATTTTCAGGATCAACTGAACGCCATGCCTCGGCAGGCAGCTGACTCATGACGGCGGTTTTGGAGGTGACGACAGCATCCGTTTCAGGGGCCTCTGCCGCGCAAGCGGATGTCATGAGGGAGGCAGCCATAGCGGCGCCCATGAGAAAGCGTTTCATGGTGAAAATCCTAACTAAATTTATCTTTCAGGCGTTGTTCGACTTCGGGTGTCACGAACTGGCTGACATCCCCGCCCAGACGGGCAATCTCTTTGACGAGACGCGAGGCAATAGTTTGATATTGTGGGTCGGCCATAAGGAATACAGTTTCGATATCCGGGTTCAAACGATCATTCATACCGGCCATCTGGAACTCATATTCAAAGTCCGAAACGGCCCGCAAGCCGCGCACTATCATGGAGGCCCCGCAGCTTTCAACAAAATGTATCAGTAAACCTTCGAAAGGTTTCACCTCCACCTCTATACGCTTGCGGAAAGGCTCAACAACTCGCTCAACCATTTCAACCCGCTCTGACAGGCTAAAAAGCGGCCCCTTATCCTTATTAATCGCCACACCGACAACCAAGCGGTCGCATAAATTGCTGGCACGTTTCAAAATATCCAAATGCCCCAAGGTCATCGGGTCAAATGTGCCGGGATAGAGTGCAATGCGCTTTGTCATAGGGGCTGTTTATAGAGCGGCATAATGTTTGACTAGAAGTTTTTCAGCGTAACGAT
Organism: Hellea sp.; assembly: GCA_020631215.1. Taxonomy (GTDB): domain Bacteria; phylum Pseudomonadota; class Alphaproteobacteria; order Caulobacterales; family Maricaulaceae; genus Litorimonas. The sequence goes on from JAHDHS010000010.1 coordinate 30,555, forward strand.
TATGACTTTGACATGACAAAAAAATTTATCGCCACTTCAATGTTTTCAGCGCTCGCGGCCATGTCTCTGACCAGTTGTCAGGATTCGAGAACCTTTGAGACTACATCAACGCCCGCCGAACAGACCTTAGAATTTAACGCCAATGATGCCTGGGAAGAATTTGAAGGGCAGTTTAGGCTATTTTACGCCTATATTGATCGGTATGATTTCGATGTGGATGAAGTGCTAAATCGCACAAAAAACTTAGCGCTCAAGTCAAGTGACAAAGCCGAATTTCGCCGAATTTTACACCGCATGACCTTTGCCTTTACAGACCCGCATTTCATCATAGGGCCGTTTGAAGACGAGGATTTCAACATTATCCCGACCAGCTCAGATATACGGATCGCCTTACAAAACGGCTCTTACATCGTGACAGACGTTCGGGCTGGCTCAGCTGCGGATAAGGCCGGGGTTAGACCTGGATGGATCTTGGCGGCGGTGAATGGCACTGATATCGATGAAGCTGTGTTGTCCCCATTCGTTGATATTGTATCGAACCCGACTGAAAAACAGCTGAGCTATGCTGCAACTTTGCTGGCAAACGGACAAAGAAAATATGATCGAAAGTTGACGTTCAAACATGATGGCGGGGACGAAGTCATTTCGCTTCCCAGTCCCCGGGATTTTGCCATAGCCCTTAACGAGCAAGCCATAGTGAGTGTCAGGCGGGAGAGTAATATTGGGATTATTCGAATCAATAATTCGCTCGGTAATAATGATCTGATCACCGAATTTGATAAAGCCATCAAAGAGGTATCAAATGTCGATGGCTTAGTCATTGATATGCGCAACACAGCCAGCGGCGGGAACACAGAGGTTGGACGCTCTATATTGGGGCATTTTGTGTCAAAGTCTCGGCCTTATCAAGTTCACGAAATCCCGTCGCTCGAACGCGAATATACGGTGCCCCGTCATTTTGTAGAATATGTCAAACCACGTCAGCCTTATTTTGACCCAGACAAAACGGTCGTTCTGGGGAGTTTTTGGACCGGCAGTATGGGCGAAGGGTTGGTGATAGGTTTCGATGCAATCGGCGTTCATACCATCGCCTCTGATATGGGAGATCTGTTAGGGGAATTATCAAATTTTGATCTGGAAATTTCAGGCGCCAGAATGGATATCGGAACGGAAACACTTTTCCATATCAATGGACAACCCCGCGAAGATTATGTGGCAGACTTACCGCTCGCCTCCGCAGATCGTGCAGCTGATGGGTCTGATCCTGCGATGAAGGCAGCCCTAGAGTATTTACAGGCTGAATAACCATCTTAAGTGGGTAGCTCCCAGCTTGAATAAGCGATTTTCTAGGCTTGGGCCGGTGGGTCAGAGGCGGCACTATCCTCACCGTCATCACCCTCTTCATCTTCGGTCTCTTCAATTCGCCCGACCGAGACGACTTTTTCGTCTTCGCGTGTTCTAAGCACCCAGACGCCTTTGGCGCTGCGCTGGCTGATGGAGATGTTTTTGACGGGCGTTCGGATGATCTGACCACCATCGGTCACGAGCATGATTTGATTGTCATCTTCGACGATAAAACTTCGAACCAGCTTGGCCGGATCGGCTTTCTTGCCGCGGTCAAGTATTTGCGCCACCATGCCCTTCCCGCCTCTGTTTTTACAGGCATAGCGGAAGGACGATGTGCGTTTGCCCAGGCCGTCATCGGCAATGGTCAGAACGAATTCTTCATTGGCAGACAGGAAGGCATAGCGTTCATCAGACAAGATTGTATCGCTGTCCTCATCCGGCGTCTCCGTTTGGACATCATCGCCCAGCGCGCGCCGTTCGGCGGTCGAGCGTTTGATGAACGCCATGCGTTCATCCTGCTCGATGTCAATATGGCGCAGGATAGCCATAGAGATCACTTCATCGCCGTCGGCCAGCTTGATCCCGCGCACACCCGTCGAAGCGCGGGAATTAAAGCGGCGTACATCGGTGACTTTGAAACGAATGGTTTTACCCATCAGCGTCGTCAGCAAGACATCATTATCTTCAGTGACCACGCGCACATCGACAATGCCGTCACCTTCATCGGGCTTCATGGCGATTTTACCATTGCGGTTGACTCGGGTAAAATCGGCTAGGCTGTTTCGGCGTACACCGCCCGAGCGCGCTGCAAACATGATATCCAGATCTTTCCAGCTATCCTCGTCCTCAGGCAGCGCCATGATAGAGTTGATGGTCTCGCCCTGCTCTAGCGGCAGCAAATTGACCAAGGCCTTGCCGCGCGTATTCGGCCCGCCCAGCGGCAATTTCCAGACCTTCAGCTTATAGACTATCCCGGTCGAGCTAAAGAACAGAACCGGCGTGTGCGTATTGGCCACAAAGACTGTTGTGACGTAATCCTCATCTTTGGTGGACATGCCCGAGCGGCCCTTACCACCGCGTCTTTGCGCGCGATAAGTGTCCAGAGCAGTGCGTTTCACATAGCCCTGTGAGGTCACAGTCACGACCATATCCTCAACGGCGATGAGATCTTCATCGTCAAAATCCAGCTCACCTTCCATAAAGATCGAGCGCCGGGGCGTGGCGAATTTCTCTTTAATTTCAGACAGTTCGTCCGTGATGATGGTGTGAACACGGTCACGGGACCGCAATATATCGAGGAAGTCCGTGATCTTTTCGGCCAGCTTTTCAGCCTCATCCGTAATCTCTCCGAGACCAAGCTGTGTGAGTTTCAGCAGGCGCATGTCCAATATCGCTTTGGCCTGCTCATCGGTGAGTTGGATCGTGCCGTCATCATTAAGGCGGGAGCGCGGATCAGCAATCAGCTTTAACAGCGGCTCCATGTCTTTGGCGGGCCAGTTGCGGGCTTTCAGGTTTTCGCGGGCCTCCGCCGGATTGGCCGAGCCGCGAATGATTTTGATAACCTCATCAATATTGGCAACGGCTGTCGCAAGGCCAACCAGAATATGGGCGCGATCACGGGCTTTGGACAGATCATATTTTGTGCGGCGGGCAATGACTTCTTCGCGGAAGGCGAGGAAAGCCTCAATCATTTGCCGGACATTCATCTGTTCCGGCTTACCGCCATTCAGCGCCAGCATGTTAGATGAGAAATTCTGTTGCAGCGGTGTAAAGCGAAAAAGCTGATTTAGTACGACATCCGGCACGGCATCGCGTTTCAATTCGATCACGACACGCATCCCGACGCGGTCAGATTCGTCCCTGACCGCCGAAATGCCTTCGATCTTTTTCTCATTCACCAAAGCCGCAATTTTTTTGATCATATTGGCCTTGTTCACCTGAAACGGAATCTCTGTGACGATGATCGCCATGCGGTCTTTGCGGATTTCTTCGATCTCGGTCTTGGCCCGCATAGTCACGGAACCCTTACCTGTCAGCACACCGGATTTTGCGCCGCTGCGGCCCATAATCAAAGCGCCGGTCGGGAAGTCCGGACCGGGGATAATATCGAGCAATTCCTGATCCGTCAGAGCGCCATTTTGCAACAAGGCAATGGCCGCATCACAGACCTCGCCGAGGTTATGCGGCGCAATATTCGTCGCCATACCCACGGCAATGCCGCCTGCCCCATTGACCAAAATATTCGGAAAGCGAGAGGGCAGAACCACAGGCTCGCTTTCAGAGGCATCGTAATTGTCCTGAAAATTGACTGTGTTCTTTTCGATATCGGCTAGCAGGCTGGCCGCCGGACGATCCATACGCACTTCGGTATATCGCATGGCGGCGGGCGGATCGCCATCAACAGAGCCAAAATTGCCTTGCCCGTCCAGCAGCGGCAGGCGCATAGAAAAATCCTGCGCCATACGCACCAAGGCATCATAAACAGCGCTATCCCCGTGAGGGTGATATTTACCGATCACATCGCCGACCACGCGGGCGGATTTCTTATAAGGCTTTTCGCGCGTAAAGCCGTTTTCATGCATTGAATACAGGATACGGCGGTGGACAGGTTTAAGCCCGTCACGCACATCCGGGATGGCGCGAGAGACGATCACTGACATAGCATAGTCGAGATAGGAGCTCTTCATCTCCTCTTCGATAGAGATCGGCGAGACGCCTTCGGGCAGGCCGCCCGGCTGATCGTCTTCGGGGATGTCTGTTTCGTCAGTCAAAGAGAATTTTCCCAATTACAAAATGCGTCTTCGATTCGGACGCCAATCAACAAAATCCCTAGCATTTCAATGGGCCTACCGCAAATTTTACACCGGATATTGTGGGTTTTTTAGAACATTATCTCGCCTTGCGGATTTGCCATGCTATAGCTCCTTTATGACAAGGAGGATCCGATCATGAAATTCGTCTATGCCCTATCTGCCGCCAGCCTGTTAGCTCTTTCAGCTTGTAATAAAAAAGACGCCCCTACACAAATGAGCGAGGCTGAAACTGAGAGCCCGCACATGGGGCACAACGAGACTGCGGAGACATCGGCGACCCTGGAAAGCGGCACTTTTTCTGTCATGAACAGCAGCGGTTTTGATATCGGACAGGTTACTATCACAGATAGCCCGGAAGGCGTGACTTTAGGGTTGGACGTTATCGCCATTCCAGAAGGATCACATGCCATACATTTCCATGAGGTCGGAACCTGTGACGGGCCTGATTTTACCACCGCTGGCGGCCACTACAATCCGGCCAGCAAAGATCATGGATTTGACACCAAAGACGGGCCGCATGCGGGCGATATGCGCAATTTCGAAGCGCCGCAATCCGGCATCGTTAAAACCGAAATTCAGAATGGCCGCGTGTCTTTGTCAGAACGGGCTGATTTTGCCCCTCTGCTCGATCGTGACGGCACCGCCCTGATCATTCATGCCTCGGCGGATGATTACAAAAGCCAGCCCAGCGGAGCCGCCGGCGCGCGGATCGCCTGCGCTGTTCTGACAAAATCCTAACGCTATCGCTTGATACGAATTTCTGACTTTGAAATTTCGTACCCGATATCAACGAATGCAGCTTTAAAGGACTGGGCATCATCTGCGTCAAAGTAATATTTAGACTTTTCATCGCCATTACCTTTACAATGCCCCAAGGCTTTACCCTTACCTTTAGACCCGTTATTCATGCATTTGCTCGGATCACTACCATTTCCGTTTCCATTGTTAGCACTTGGGTTGGAATCTTCATTTGGGTTATCCCAAGACGCGCAATTCCATAGGAGAAGTTGTCCCTTTTCCGGAGCCGTAAACGCAACGGAGTAGATTTCGATCCCGTCTTGGCGCATATCCCAACATACCTGGGCTGACGCAGCGTCCCATTCAGGTTGGTTATTATCCCCATCCGTCATGAACAGGACATATTCATTGAGCGTTGACTGGTCGAAATCCGGATCATTCGCCTTGCGAAAATCACGATCTTCGAGAATCTGATTATAGCTATTCAGTAAAGCCGGGGATGAATTGGTTCCACCATCTGCAATCAAATTATCGACTGAATTTTCCAGATGATGCCAGCCCCAACTCATATTTTCAACTGAGACAACCTCTGTGTTATAGGCCGACATGCCCGTACGAATAGCCTCTTTTAACAGATCAGGGCGCTTTGATCCCTCCTCGACAGCGTCGAATAACAAGGCCGTTGCATCTTTTAAAACCTCAATTTTCTTTTCGCCTGTACTGGATGCCCAATCCATAGAGCCGGATACATCCAGCGCAAATGCCAGCGTAACCGGATCGATTTCACTAGTGGCATAGGAGGTGACTGAAGAGGCACGCACAGGAGTTTCATCCATCCCGAATAAGCCGCCAAAAAATAGATCGATATCTGCTGTAACCTCAAGAAATAATTCTTGCGCATTATCATCAAACTTTAATTTATAATTCGGGTTTATCTGAGCGGGCAGAACTTCATCAGCATTGGCCGCCAAGAATTCTCGGGTAATTTTAACCCGGTTTTGTCTTTGATTTTCTGCGGCGAAAGCCCCTGCCAAAGCTGCGTTATCTACCACGCCAGACAGTTTACTCTGCGCGCTCATTAAACGAATGCCGTCAGAGGCCAAAGCCGTAAGGCCCAGCAAAGCCGGTAAGATAATTGAATACATCATCGCAACATTGCCGCCACGATCAGAATAATATTGTTTTGCTAGCGCCATGCCCTTAACCCAACATCCACAAATTATGTATGTCCTATAGCACCGACATTAAAGTCTGATTGAAATAGTTGGTTTACAAGCCCTTAAAAACAGGACGTTGGAAAAGAGCGGGTTTAATCGGCCTAACATATTGATTTCGTAAGATCCTAACAGGTCATATGTTTCTTATAATTAGACTCAAGAACTCATCTTAACGAATGATGCGGGTGTTTAGATTGCCGATTTCCTCGCCGATTTTCTTGAAGGCCGCCTCAAATTCTTTGGCGTTTTCAGCATCAAAGTAATACTTGCGTTTATCCTTCTCGCATTTTTTGCGGCCATCACCATCGTCATCGGCAGCGTCATCATCACGGCCATCCCGATCATCATCGTCTTCATCGGTTTCGCACTTTTCGTTCTTCTTTGTCCCGTCATCTGCCGAGGCGCAAGTCAGCAGCATCTGTTTACCCTCAGCGGGCGCTTCGAAAGCCACAGAATAGATTTCAATTTCATCAAGCTTAGCTTGCGTACATAACGCCTCTGTCAGGCCGTTATCCGCCAAATCATTATTCGCGCCATCCGTCATGAATACGATGAACTGACGTAAATTTTCCGGCTTGTGCGGATCGTCTCTCAACATGTTATAACCAGCGGCAAACGCATCTGTGGAACTTGTCCCACCCTCAGCAAAAAGCCTTCCAACTTCTGATCTGACATGATCCCATCCATAGGCCATATTGACCGTATATTCAGGACGAATTTCAGTATTATAGGCCGTCATGCCGCTACGAACTTTCGTCAGCAAAATATCCCGGCGCGGCGCGGCATTTTCAATCGCATCAAACATGATATTTGCCGCATCTCTGAGGGAGTCGATTTTAATTTGCCCATCTTCGGATGCCCAGCTCATAGAGCCGGAGACATCTACGACCAAAGCCAGTGAGACTGGCTGCACATCTTCAATCGCATATGATGTGACGCTCTCACTCTCTACGATGAATTTATCCTTACCCAAGACTTTACCAAATGTTGTGCTGACATCGGATGACAATCTGACGGTCAATTCTTGCGCGGCATCATTGAAGATAATACTAGGTTGGCCAATCACCTGATTTTCTGGCAGGTTTGTGCTATGTTCATCAAGGGCGCTTTTAACAACTTGCTCTCGATTTGCCTTGTCAGTCATCGCGACATAGGCCCCGGCCAAACTGGCAGCGTCTGCCATATCCGACAGCGCGCTTTTGGTGTTGTAAGCTCTCGACCCATCAACCGCCAACGCCAAGCCGCCGAGCAGCATTAACGAACAGCCCGCAAACATCATAGCGACATTGCCGCCTTGATCCGCTTTGAATTTATTTATTTTTGAACCCAACATAATTTTCGCCCAATAATTATGGGTATAAAATTACATTGGACGGGTAAAAACTCCCTTGCCAATCGTGGTCAACGGGTGGTTAATTTATTCATCCCCGGGCCAGATTTTATTCCACCATTCGTGGTCTTTTTTGGGTTTATCGACTTCGAAAAATCCACCTTTGCCGGATTCTTCCACTTTAGCGCGGATGTATTTTGTTTCCCAACCGGTCATATTGGCCAAGGTTTTGATTTCCTTTTCTTTTCGCTTATTGACCTCGCGCTTATAACCCTCGGCTTCGGGGCAGTTCATCTCACCGTCATAGGCATGACGAAGGACATAGCGGCCTTGGAAGTTTTGGCGGTTTCCGGTGGATTTGAATTTCAAATCTTCCGGGAAACTTTCGGCGTCATATCTCACATGCAGGCGGGTGACATAGACATCCTTGGCCATGGATTTCGGCCCCGGACGACGCGGCATAATACCGGGTTTATTGGGCCGGTCATTGAGCCAGAAAACCCCAAGCTCTTGCAATTGCTCATTCGACAAGGGATCGGCGGCGCAAGGGTCACACCAGTTCATATCCCAGGCATATTCCATAAACACGCCATGGCCGCCCTCGCGCTTGGCGGCAGTCTTATACATGTCCTTGTAAAAATCTCCGAAATCATCCTTGATGAAGATCGGCAGCTCTTCGCCCGTCGGGATTTTTTGCGTGCGGTAATTCGTAGTCTCCACCTGCCCGTCACGGGTCAAGGCATAGACAAATAAATCCTGATCGCCATTGGCATTGACCGTGCCCAACCGGATCGGCAGCATGAATTTTGGAGACTCATAAGCCACTGCGATCGGGCGCAACATCTCTCCGCCCTGCTTGGCTTTCTCTTCGAGGTTTACCTTGGCGACGAAGAATTTCATATCCTGCTTGATATAGCTGCCCAGAGTACGTTCCGCTTTTTTGGGCACCTTATAACCATTGTCCGACAACCAGGTCTGTAGCCCATCACTTTCCTTGGCCGAAAGGATGAGAATATCATATTCGCCGACTGAGAAGCTTTCTTCGATTGTGACTCCTAGGGATTTAGCAGAACTAAAATCCGAAACAGCTTCCGGAGCGGATTGCCCTCTCATCCTTTGAGCCGTAACGATGAGCTCTCTCTCCATGCAGGGATTATCATCAAAATACTCCACGAGACGCGGGGCCGTGTAAGCATCCAAATGATCGAGCAGAGACGCATCGGAAATATGCACTTGTTCTTTCTTGATAACGGTCGGCACGGGGATAACCATGGCGAATTCCGTTGGATCGCCCTGATAGTCATTTGCCATGGTAATGACCGTCCGGTCGCCGTCACGCACCAGCGCGACTTTAGAGCTTTGGTTGAACAAATCGGTTTCCGCTTTGGCGACATAGAAGCCGCAAAAGGCATTGGCTTGGGCGGCGGCGCCCATGACGGTTATCGCAAGCGCGCTACTCAGCAGGTGTCGTGATCGTTTCATCGGAAACTCCTTTCAGTGAAGCAAAAAATTCCGGCCATTGATACCGGCCGGATGGGAACATACGGTCAAATAGAGGGACGATGGGCGCAGTCAGGATAAGCGCCAAAATAATACCCGCCGAATTATAAAACCCAAATTGTATCGTGAAGCCTATAACTGCCACCAAAGCGGCATATAGAACTCGCCCTAACCGCGCATCGGGCGTCGTCTTCGGGTCAGAAATCATGAAGAAAGCAAAGATCAACAGCGCCCCGCTTTGCAATTGATGAATAGGTATCGCTAAAGGATCGCCCAGCCACAAAGCCCGTCCGAATAAGAGCGCTGCATAGCTGCCCAAAAGCGCGAGAGAAACATCCCAGCGCTTGGCCTTGCCCGTAACGATCCCGCCCATGCCCAGTAACAGAATGGCAAATATGGGCGCGGAGCCCCACTGCCCCGGTGATATCCAGGCCGATGTAAATAACAGGCTGACAATGACGAGCCCGAAATTGGCCGGATTGAAAATATGCTTGCCCCGCCAGCGGATCAGATATTTAGACGCTATCGCTAAGATTCCTGCGGCGATGGATAAGGTGATGGACCCGGTTCGAAGCAGCAGGGTCAAAGACAAGGCAGAAATCAACGGGCTACGTGCATCAAATCGGCGGCCAACGGCCCTATCCGCGATGGCCTGTGTCCCCAAAGCCGCCCCTAAACAACCGACCACGTGCCACCAAGGCAATTGAAAGGCGAAATGGAACACACCGAATAAAATTAGGGAAGACAGAATCGCAATTTGATAATGCCGAGGGTCAGCCAATATTGCCGAAACCCATGCAGCAGCTTTGCCTAATTTTCGTGTCTGAAGGGAAATTTCCGACACAGCCTCACCTTTGTGTTATGATGTAACCCTAACACAGAAGTGTGAAGCGCAAAAATAGCAAGTGCAGAAAACTGCGTTACAAATTGGAGAGAATTTATTTCGTCTTTCCCCGCTTCTTATCCCGCTCCAGCATGGGCTTTAGGTAGCGTCCGGTCCAGCTGGCTTTGACCTTGGCGATGTCTTCGGGGGTACCGACGGCGACGATTTCTCCGCCGCCATCACCGCCTTCGGGGCCGATATCAATGACCCAGTCGGCGGTTTTAACGACGTCGAGATTATGCTCGATGATCACCATTGTATTTCCTGTGCCGACAAGTTCATTGAGCACACCCAGCAGCTTATTCACATCTTCAAAATGCAGACCCGTTGTCGGCTCGTCCAAAATATAAAGCGTGCGGCCCGTCGCGCGTTTGGCGAGTTCCTTGGCGAGTTTGACCCGCTGCGCTTCGCCGCCGGATAGGGTCGTAGCCTGTTGCCCGACTTTCAAATATCCCAATCCAACCCGTTCCAGCGTGACGAGCTTTTCCCGGATTTTTGGCACAGCTTTGAAAAATTTCGCGCCCTCTTCAATCGTCATACCCAGCACATCGGCGATGGACTTGCCTTTGAATTTAATCTCCAGCGTTTCGCGGTTATAGCGCGCACCATTACAGACATCGCACTGCACATAGACATCCGGCAGGAAGTGCATTTCAATCTTGATCACCCCGCCGCCTTGGCAGGCTTCACAGCGCCCGCCTTTGACATTAAAACTAAACCGCCCTGGCTTATAGCCGCGTGTTTTGGCTTCGGGCAGGCCTGCAAACCAATCCCGGATCGGCGTGAACGCCCCGGTATAGGTCGCGGGGTTTGAGCGCGGCGTGCGCCCAATCGGGCTTTGGTCGATGTCGATGACCTTATCCAGATGCTCGATGCCTTCGACACTGTCATGCGGCATAGGCACGATGCTGGATTTATTCAGTCGGCGGGCGACGGCTTTGTAAAGCGTTTCAATCGTCAAAGTGGATTTCCCGCCGCCAGATACACCGGTCACGCAGGTCATCAAGCCAAGTGGAAATTCCGCCGTGACATTTTTCAGATTATTGCCCCGCGCTCCTTTAACCGTGAGGACTTTTTTGGATTTCTGTCTGCGCTCTTTAGGCAGCGCAATTTCCTTTTTGCCCGTCAGATATTGTCCAGTGAGAGATTTTTTGGAGGATTTGATTTTGGCGGGCGTTCCTGCCGCGACCACCTCGCCGCCATGAACCCCGGCCAGCGGGCCCATATCGACCACATAATCCGCCGTCAGGATGGCTTCTTCGTCATGTTCGACGACCAGAACCGTATTGCCCAAATCCCGCAGGTTTTCGAGCGTTTCCAAAAGACGTGCATTGTCTCTCTGATGCAGACCAATAGAAGGTTCATCGAGAACATAAAGCACGCCCGTCAGACCGGAACCAATTTGACTGGCCAAACGAATACGTTGGCTCTCCCCGCCTGACAGCGAGCCGGAACCCCGCCCCAATGTCAGGTAATCCAGACCCACGGCATTGAGAAATTGCAGGCGGTCTTTGATTTCTTTGAGGATACGCTCCGCGATCTCCATTTGTTTGTCGGTTAGGTCTGTGCCGAGTTTTTCAAACCGGGCATAGGCATCGCGGATACTCATCTCGCCTGTGATCGAGATATCCATATCCGCGACTTTGACGGAAAGTGCTTCGGGCCGCAGGCGTTTACCGTGACAAGTTTCGCACTGCGCGTCGCTCATATATTTGGATAGCTCCTCGCGCATCCAGGTCGACTCGGTTTCGCGGTAGCGGCGGTCCAGATTGGGGATCACTCCTTCAAAGGATTTTTTGGTTTTGTATGTACGCTTTTCGTCTTCATAAACGAAATTAATCGCCTGCCCGTCCGTACCGTAAAGCACGACTTGTTTCGCACCATCGGATAAATCCTCAATGGGTGTATCGACCTTGAAACCGTAATGTTTCGCCAGCGCTTTGATGGTCTGCATGTAAAGGCCGCTGGCCTTGTTCGGCCAAGCGGCAATCGCCCCGCCCGCCAGAGAACGGCTTTCATCCGGCACGACAAGGCCGGGGTCGAATTTCAGCTCCTTGCCCAAACCGTCACAAACGGGACAGGCGCCATGCGGGTTGTTGAATGAAAATAAGCGCGGCTCGATCTCGCTGATCGTAAAGCCGGAAACCGGACAGGCGAATTTCTCTGAAAATAATGTGCGATCCCCATCATCGGCATTTTCCGCCACGGCCAAGCCGTCGGCCAGTCGCAGGGCTTGCTCAATCGAATCTGCCAGACGCGTTTCCAGCCCTTCACGCACCACAACGCGGTCCACGACCACATCGATGTCATGTTTGAATTTCTTGTCCAAATCCGGCGCGTCTTCGATGCGGACAATCTCGCCATTGATCTTGGCGCGCTGAAAGCCCTGTTTCATGTAATCAGCGAAGTCGCGCTTGAACTCGCCTTTGCGGCCGCGCACGACGGGGGCCATGATGTAGAGCTTTGTGCCTTCAGGCAGGGCCATGACAATATCAACCATCTGGCTGACTGTCTGGCTTTCAATCGGCAGGCCCGTTGCGGGCGAATAGGGTATGCCGACCCGCGCCCATAACAGACGCATATAGTCGTAAATTTCCGTGACCGTGCCAACTGTGGAGCGCGGGTTCCGAGAGGTTGTTTTTTGCTCAATCGAAATGGCGGGAGACAAGCCCTCAATACTGTCGACATCCGGCTTGCCTTGCAGCTCCAGGAATTGGCGCGCATAGGCGGATAAGCTTTCCACGTAACGGCGCTGCCCCTCGGCATAGATCGTGTCAAAGGCCAGCGATGATTTGCCCGACCCCGACAGGCCCGTAATCACGATCAACTTGTCACGCGGCAAATCAACATCAACGCCTTTTAGATTATGCTCACGGGCGCCGCGGACTTGGATGGATTTCAACATGGCCATAAAGGGAAGCTCAAAGATGTGGACAACTTACGTCTGTCCGTGGACTTAAGCCCCCTTGCCCGCCAAAACAAGAGCGTGAAAAACGGGCTTGAAGACTCGTTGTGAATAGAATAGAACATAGACAGAACAAACACGCAAGAGGTGAATTATGGCAGGCTCCGTCAATAAGGTCATTCTGGTCGGCAATGTCGGCAATGACCCGGAAATCCGCACATTTGGGAATGGCGGTAAGGTCGCAAATCTATCACTGGCTACGTCAGAAAACTGGCGCGATAAGCAATCCGGTGAGCGCCGCGAGAAAACAGAGTGGCACCGCGTCGCCATTTTCGGCGAGGGTCTGGTCGGCGTAGTCGAGCGCTATGTCAAAAAAGGCTCCAAGCTTTATATCGAAGGCAAGCTGCAAACCCGCAAGTGGCAGGATCAAAACGGCAATGACAAATACAGCACCGAAGTGGTCTTGCAGGGTCCTGGCTCCAACATGACCATGCTGGACAGCGCCAACAGCCAAGGCGGCGGACGCGTCAGTGGCGGCGGCGGTTACAACCAAGATCGCGGCTATAATCAGGATCGCGGCCAGCAGCGCTCAGCCTCTGCTATGGAAGGGCCGAAAGAAAACTTCGATCTGGACGACGAAATCCCGTTCTAGAATCCAGCTATAGCCATCTTGATGAAAAACTTTCTGACTGTAGCTCTCTTGTCTTTAGGGGGCTGCATGTCCTCCGGTGAACCGCTCGTAACCGAACGGGCGCAGGCGCAAAATGTAGCCGAAATCGAATTTGCCAAGAAAACCCTCAATGCGATCCAAGCACAAAGCATAGAGGAAAACCGGGAATATTGCGGCTATATCGGCTTAAGCGCCGACGGAAATTTCATCGCAACGCCCCCAAAAAAAGGGCGCAAGGCCTCTTGTTTCGTCAAGACCATCCCGGATGATATAACCATTTTGGCGTCTTACCATACCCATGGCGGTTATTCTTATGACCATGACAGCGAGTTGCCCTCTCCTGATGATATTAAGGCAGACTCCGAAGAAGGCACGGATGGTTATATCTCGACGCCAGGCGGGCGCGTCTGGTTTACAAACACAGAAACTGGAATGGCTACGCTATTATGCGGTGAAGCCTGTGTGATTTCTGATCCCGATTACAAAGCAGACCCGACCTTACCGATCAAATCATCCTATCAATTTTCAGAACTGATCGACCCGGCTTAATCAAAAGGCGAGGCCTGATCCTCTTCGGCCCACCATTTGACAGTGTAGCTGGCCACGCCCGCCATGGATAACATCCAGGCGGCGGTGACAAAACAATAGATCAACATCCCGATAATGGCCCCGATGATCACCACTGGGTTTGAGAACATATCCCGCAGCTTCTGAGCGATATCTTCTCCGCTTCCGTCACCCAATTCTCCGCCTGACGCCAAAAACAGGCTGCCATCGCCGATCAGGGCCATCATTCCGGCCATGCTGATGATTGTACTGGCGACATAGCCAACAATCCCGACAACCAGATAGGCCAGAAACATGTTCCAGAAACGATGCTTGCTGACATGACGCCCCGCCATGACGTGCATTTTTTCATGCTTGACTGACAAACCTGCGGCAGGGGCCAATCTTATGGCGACAAAGGGCCAAAAGACGATCCCGGCTAAATAGGCTATGCCGATAATGATTGCGCCGAAAGCCCCAATCGCGACGCTGAGCATCCCACCAACGACAAGCCCGGCCAAGACGAAACCCAGAAATGCCAAAAAAGCCAAAATCCAAACACTCAGCGATGCCCCAAAGACCCGCAATTCATCCCGTCCAAAACGCAAAGGAATGCCCGGCGTGTCTTCATCCCTCAACACAGCTCTGTGCAATGACGCTTCGCCCGCCGCAAAGACGGCCAGCGCCCCAACAGTTAGTAGAAGATAACCGGGAATAAGCGCATAAAAACTGCCCATAAATTCTTCGGGATTGGTTTCAATTTGGTCCATATTGGCAATCATGTTCAGATATGGCGCGCCAATCAGAAACGCCCCCAGCGCATAGACGACAGCCATCAAAACGCCCGTCGCCAAAATCAGCTTAAAAGCCCAGCGCGGCCCGCCATGTGTTTTGAACAGCTGCGTAACCGCCGTGCCAAAATCAAACGGCGTTTTGGGTGTGCGTGGTGTGATATTCATAAGTCTCTCTCCCTGCTCCGACATTTTCGAAACTCACGACAATTGTCAATGAGAATACAGATGAGCGGTTTACAAATCCGCCGCATAGCCTAAATCGCGCGCCTATGACAAAACCTGTTCACATTATCGGCGCCGGTATGGCCGGATCAGAGGCTGCTTGGCAATGCGTGTCTATGGGCGTGCCGGTGGTCATCCATGAGATGCGCCCACACCGCATGACAGACGCGCATGAGACCGGCGGCTTTGCCGAGCTGGTCTGTTCGAATTCTTTCCGAAGCGATGATAAATTCGGCAATGCCGTCGGTGTGCTGCATGAGGAAATGCGTATGGCCAATTCCTTGATTATGGGCATGGGCGATATGACCAAACTGCCGGCGGGCGGCGCGCTGGCTGTGGACCGCAATCATTTTTCTGATGCCGTGACGACCATCTTGCAACAGCATCCTCTGGTGACAGTCGACTATGGCGAAGTTAAAGGCCTGCCGCCCAAAGAGTGGGGCAACACGATCATCGCCACAGGCCCCCTCACCGCCCCCGGCCTGGCCCAAGCGATCCTATCAGAGACCGGCGAAGACAGCCTCGCCTTTTTCGATGCCATCGCGCCCATCGTGTATAAAGATTCCATCGATTTCGATATTGCCTGGATGCAATCGCGCTATGACAAAAAAGGCCCGGGCGGAGACGGGGCGGATTATATCAACTGCCCGCTGGATAAAGACCAATATGAGGCTTTCATCCAGGCCTTGCTGGACGCGGAGAAAACCGAGTTTAAAGACTTTGAAAAAGACACACCCTATTTTGAGAGCTGCCTGCCCATTGAAGTTATGGCGGAACGCGGGGCGGAGACCTTGCGTTGGGGCCCGATGAAACCTGTCGGCCTGACCAACCCGCATAACCCGACCGTCAAAGCCCATGCGATTGTGCAGTTGCGGCAGGATAATGCGCTGGGCACGCTTTACAATATGGTCGGCTTTCAGACGAAAATGAAATATGGCGCACAGACAGAGATTTTCAAAACCATACCAGGGCTCGAAAACGCCGTCTTTGCGCGGCTGGGCGGCATTCACCGCAATACCTTTATTAATTCGCCTAAATTACTGAACAAGCAGCTACAATTAAAGTCCCGCCCCGATCTGCGTTTCGCGGGACAGATTATGGGCGTCGAGGGTTATGTCGAAAGCGCCGCTTTGGGCTTAATCACCGGACGTATGGCGGCGGCACAAGCGCTGGGCCATCAAGTTGGGGCTCCGCCGCTCACGACCGCACTCGGCGCGCTGGTTGAACATGTGACGGGCGGTTTCATGGACGGCCCCAAAGCCAAATTCCAACCCATGAATGTCAATTTCGGCCTGTTCCCGCCGATTGAGGAAGAAATTGTCTATCCCAAAGTCGATGGAAAACGGATGCGCGGCAAAGCCAAAACCCGTTACCGCAAAAGCCTGCTGGCGAAACGCGCCCTGCAAGACATACAGGGCTGGGCGGCGGCTTAATCCTCCGGCGGCAGAATGTCGTTGAAATCCTCGTCCACCAGACCGGTCAATATGGCATAGCCAGACGGGCTGACCCGGAATTTGCCATATCGAGCAGGCTCATAGGTTTCCGCCGTACCGTTCTGGAAATAATATCGCGGCGCACCAAAAGACACGCCCCATCGCTGTTTGATATATTTCAAGCGAATCTCATCCTCTGCCAAAGTTGATTCGTCATCGACCCTGACAAAGCTAGCGACGTTTTTGTCATCCAGTTTCAGGACAAATGCACCCTCATTTGGCAAGGCTTTCATGTCTTCTGACGATATCGCGACCGGTCTTTCGTCACGGTATGCCAGCGCCATATAATCCCCCATCATCAAGGCGCGCGGATCCGCCGGGCGCAAATCCAGTAAAATGACTTGGCCGGATTTGCGCAATGTCTCCAGCCCTTGGATTCGCGGCGCGAAATAGGCGGCTATGGCCGCTAGCCCTAAGATAATCAGTCCAATCCGAAGCCATTTCATGATGTGACCTCCGATTCTTTACGAACGAATATCCAAACACCCAAAAAGATGAGCCCCGATACAAATAGGATGATCGATTTGGTCAGCAAATCCAGACTCAGGTCATAATAAAACATGGTCAGGAAATAGATTTGCAGCAACGTGCCAATAATCGCCAATGTTCGTGACCCCAGAATATAACCTGCCAAAATCAAGAGCAAGGCCGAGGCCCCGCCCAGCGGCACTAGCGCAGCACCGATCACCAAGGGGATCAACACTAATAAGGGTGGTTTGAAATCGCTCAAAGCTTTACCTCGGTTCAGATATGCCACCGCCCCCAACAGAACCAGCAGGCTGATAATCCGGGCCGTCAAATCATCGGAGAAGCGCGAGCTTTCCGCCAGATTATCCCAGCGATGGGCATGCACTAAGGCGATGCCCAAAATGGCGGGCGCAATCAGGAAGGCCGTGCCAGCGGCGCTGTAAAGCCTGCGGCCTATTGGGCGGGTCAGACAGAAAACGCCCATCACAGTTGCTATCACCAGAATGAAGGTTTCCGCCATAGGCACCTTCAAATGATAGAGCTCTATTCCGATCAAGGTGATAATCGCGGCTGCGGCGAGAAACTCCAAAATGCGGTCACGGACTAACAGCAATACGCAGATGCTAAGCGCCAGCAAAACGAAGATGATCAAATCGAAATTCTTCGCTTCAATCCCGAAACCGACGGCCGCAATCAACCCGCCAATAATGATCATCGTATTGAGGATATGTTGCAGATAGAGAGGCTTGGCTTTGCGGCGGAAGACAAGACTGGCCGCGAAAATGACCAGACCAAATGCCATGTAAACAAAACCACTGGCGTCATTTAAAATCAGGGCGACAAAGCTGCCAACAAAGCCGCAGCCAACCAGCGCCGTTAAAATCCCGGCAATCGCCAGAAATGTATGCATATACCAAGGCGTGTTTCTGTCCGGCTCTGACGCCAGAGCTTTCGTGACATCATTTTTTGACAAGGCCAGATGAGAGGCAAAGTCTTCTACCGTTCGCGTGAGGCCAAAGTCCTCCTCTTCGTCATCTTCATCTTTTGGCTTACTTTGCCGGTGGTGGGCGGTGTGGTCACGGTAATGTTTGAAGAGCTGCACCATGGCGATGGTCAGCCCGCCGATCCACAAAGTCATCAAAAGAAAGATGCCAACAGCATCCCCAAAGCCGTCAAAAAGCTTAAATCCGAACTGCGCGATCAAGGCAAACAGCCCGAAGCTGGTCAGGGATAATGTCGCCAATGTGGGCTTTAGGCTGTAGAGATAGGCCAGCAATCCGCCCAGAATGAGAGCCGCAGAAACCCACGCCAGTGACTGTAGATTATGATCAATATACCGCCCCCAAAAACTTTCCGTGAAACCGGCAAAGGCAAAGGCGGCTGCGCCCACAACCAGCAACACCCGGAACCATTCCGCCCTCGCCCATTTCATGCGCGGCGCGATTACTTTGTCCAAAGCGACCAGGCCGAGCACAAATCCGCCCGAGACAGCGATATTCAGCCAGTTAGCCGCAGCGTGATTGCCCATCAGACGCAGGCCCGAATTTGCATAGGTCGAAATCGCGACGACCAAAATGGCAATCCACACCGCCCAATGTGCCAGATTTCGCGACGCCAGCGCAAAGGGTAAGGTCAAGAGCGCCCAGAACACAAAGGGCGTATGGATCAGTGCCGGGGTTTGATAGACTTGCCCCAGCACAGCAAACATCACCCCGACCAAAACTGTGGCCGCAATGCCAAAGGCCTGCCCCGCCGGACTGTCCAGCTTGGCGATGAACCAAGCCAATACACTCGCGCATATGCCGCCGCCGACCACGGCGAATTTTACCATGGGCGCCAGATCGTTCCAGTTAAAGGCAAAGAAGAAAATGATCCCGGACAAGATATGCCCAACCGCCAAAGCCAGCAGCGCCCGAATGGCCCATGTCTTCCAGAATTCCGGATCACGCAAATAGGACATGGCCGGAACATATGCCCCGGATGGCAGCGCCCCGGATTTCACCAAGAAAGGTAAATCATCGGAGGTTATGAAATCAGACTTGTTCAATGCACTCCCCTTTGCGAATAGACGCTAACGGGTTCACGGAAGATTAGCAAATCTCAAACGCCTAAGGACTAAACCCTGATATTTAAAATCCTGCCGTTAAGAGCTGAAAAGAAAGGCTCTCAATTTTATCCTCTTTGACTTGATAGCTCACATCTTGCACCACGATGGCTAGTCGCTGCCCGCCGCCTAGCTGTAGAGGGATCACGGGGTCTTCAACATCAAGACCCATATCGGTCACGGCTTGGCGCTTGACCCAAGTGATCACATCAATCGTCCCTATTTCCTTTTCACTGTCTGAAATGAAGATCGCTCCATCTTGCATTTTCAGGATCAATCCGGTCCTTTCAGATGTTACGTCCATGTCCATATCAGGATGGAGCCAATAAATACCTTCGGAAAGATCATAGGCCGAAATGTCATAAGCCTGTTCCGTCCGGTTATAATGCAGAAATTGTTCGCGGGCTGTGAAAGTTGAGATATCCTGCAAGGCCAAACGTTCATAAAGTTGTTGCTTGGGCTTACCATTTTCCGTCGGTACATCGTCGGCCCCCACAAACATCCTTTCAATAGCGGGCCAGCCTCTATGGCCCTCTAGGTATCGCAGCGCGCCTTTCGCTTTTGCGGCGGCCGCTTCATCCGTTATAGTGATCTCGCTGCGAGGTTTGATGACACCGGTCTCAGATGTGATACCTGCGGCTTTCATAAAATGTTTCGCCCGATTGGTTTGATTATGCAGAGACAGCCATCCGGCGGTGATGGCTCCCGCGATTAAAAGCCCCGCGCCGATCCCTGGAATCAGGCGGATGTCACGTTTGGCTTTGGGGCCAAAAATTAACCATAAAGCGACCGAAAATGCCCAAAAAACGACCAAAATCAGCGCCAATCGCTCCTCGGTCAGGCCGTATTCCTGCACCCGCACTCCGATTGCGATGGCCAGCATGACGGTTGCGGGCAGAGATACGGGCCACCACAGCTTTCGAAACAGCTTGGCCAGTGAAAATTTCTGAGTGAAAGGCGGCTCCAAAGCCAGCCATGTCAAGCTTCCTATCAACAAAAACGGCGTGGTCAGTTGCGCGATTTCGCCTTTGGGCAGGCTGCCTTCCAGAATGATTTTCGCAGCGTAAGCTACTAATATGGCTGCATAAATCAGGGTCAGAGGCGCGAGTATCCATGTCCCTAAAAACCCGACGGCCTTTGACACAAAGCCCGGCTTATCCACTAAATCATCGTAAGGCTCGTCGACGGGCGGGATGGTTCCCAGCCAGAAAAGCGGGGCCAACAGGCCAAAGCCTACAGGGAATAAAACATGCTCTGCCAGCTGCTCTATGTTTATCCCGAAAAGTGATTTTAAGGCCTGGGTTATCGCAATGATTCCAAAGGCATAGAGTGCACAGCCCAGCGCCGCAAAACCGCCGCCTGTCCAGATTTTATGGGTAAAATCCCAGACGTGCAGATCATTTCGGGCCTTGCGCCACAGCACGGCATTGCCCAGCAGCGCCAAAGTCGCGCCCAAAGCCATGAGCAAATTCAGACGTAACTCTTTGGAAAACCAGAAGATTATCGCCAAGAAAGCCGCGAAAGCGATTTGCAACGGAATAAGCCGGGATTTACCGCGGGCCTCTCTGGCCACCGTGATCATCATGGCGCTATAGGCCCCGATCACCAGCCCCATCATCATCCGCCCGACATATTCTGTATTATCCAACAAATCGATACAGGCCACGCAAATCGTGAAAACCACCATGATCCCGACGGCAACCGGGAAACGCGCTATGACATCAGACACATCCGGCACGCGGCCTATCCAACGTTTTAGACTGGCTTTCATATGACCCCTCCCGGCTAGACCTTACCGCTGGCGGCCGCTTTCAGCAATGTCATTCGCTTGGCTAAGCTGCTGTAAGGCTTGGGGTTATCTGTTTCGTGACGACTGAGAAATCCGGGTATCAGGGCGGCATAGGCAATGGCGGGCATCAATTCTGGCGATATCTTTCCTCGCGCCGCATAATAGGTACTGCTCGCCTGCCCGATCAATTCGGCGCGATCCAACTCCCTTAATATCGTCTCTTTATAGAACCCCCAGCCCCGCACCAGCCCCGTCAAACCCCAAGCCAGACCGAGCTGTGCCGCCGTGTCGGTTTCTTCAGGCGCGCTTATCAAAGCCGCCAGTCTGGCCAACACGCCGGATGTCACAGCGGCATAGTCATAGGCGGTTTCCATAGAATCGAAACTGCGCGGGTCGATATCTCTCTCCCGACCATCAATCAGCTGATCGACGTAAAACCTTGGAATATCATAGGTTTTAACAACCGCTGCAAAAGGCGTGGTGACCTCATGGCGGCGGACGGGTTTACCCGTATAAATCTCGTCCACCGCATCCCGCCACCATTGATAACGGATTGCACCCATCATTGGTTCGCTGACGAGTTCAGGAATTTTCGCGAGCTCATAATGAAATGCATAAAGCGTCAGCAAAGCCGCCCTAACATCCGGCTCCGCAAACATCGCCGCCCGGCACCGATCCGGATCGGCCTTCTTCACAGAATTTATAACGGAGTTATCGAGCATCTCTTGCACGGCTTAGTCAGAGCGCCTATGCCTATCAAGGTAGAAATATTAGGTAAGAGAGGACTTCCCATGAAAAAAACAATCTCAACATTTGCCGCGCTTGGCGCGGTGGCAGGCGCTTCGCCGGCCTTCGCTCATGGCTCTGAGCATTCACACGGTTTTGTCACAAACCTCATCCATTGGCTCTCCAGCCCCGTCCACGGGTTTTTCACGGTTGTTGCCTTGCTGGCTTTAGGCTCAGTCGCGACTTATTTCGTTCGTAAAAAAGCTTAGGGAGGCCATAATGTTAGATAAATTATTTTCCAATATCGACACTGCCTCCGCCCATTGTGACATTCCATGCGGGATTTATGACGCGCGGATTGTGACCTATTATGCGGTGTCGGCTTTGCGCCAGATCGACATTCTTCTAAGCTTGAAAGATAAGGGCCTTTCCGACACTGGGTTTGCGATGCAGGTCGCTCGCAACACGGCCAAGAAAGAAGAAATGGCTGAGAATTGCAAGCATCAGACCCGCATCATCTGGGGTGACTTTATGAAGCCGGGCAATCAGGAAGACATGGCCAAATGCCACGAAGCCGCCCATGCGATAATGCTGGCGGGTTCTGCGGTGAAACAGGATCTCCACCGCGAAGATGGCGAAAAACTCGTTGCGGCGGCCAATGATTTTGCAGAGATATTCTGGGCCTCCAAAGGCGTAAAGACCAAAAAAGTCACAACGCCTTACGCGCCGAATGTCGAAGTGGTCGAACCTGACCTCTAGGCTGTGTTTCGCCTAATCAGAGTGTCCGGTGATTCCATGTCACCTACGCTTAAGGACGGCGACATCGTTATAACAATCAAGCCCCGGTCTTTGCGGCCGGGGCTTATTTATGTGGTCGACCATATCGATCTCGGGCGTGTGATTAAACGCCTCGGAGATGTGGAAAATGGGCGTTACCGCCTCTCGGGGGATAATGCCAAAAGCACGCCCAGACCCGTCATGGGAACCGTAGAGCCGGGCCGAATTAAGGCCCGCGCAATCATGACGATAGGCTCGCGCGGGATTAGGCGTCTTCGCTAGGCGCGCCCGTGTTCGCCCCGCGCTTTAGCTTAAGCAGCATCAGCAAAGGTGAGGCGACGAAGATCGAGGAATAAGTTCCGACAAACACACCCCAAATCATAGCGAATGAGAAGCCACGCAGCCCTGCCCCGCCCAGGATGTAAAGCGCCAGCAAGGCCAGTAAGGTTGTCATCGAGGTTAGGATCGTCCGGGACAGCGTGTCATTAATCGACAGGTTCAGCACATCCGGCAAAGGCATTTTCTTAAATTTACGCAGATTTTCGCGAATACGGTCATACACGATCACCGTATCATTGAGCGAGTAACCGACAATCGTTAGGATCGCCGCGATAATAGAGAGGTTAAATTCCAGTTGCGTCAGGCTGAACACGCCAATTGTCAGGATGACGTCATGGAAGAGCGCGATGACCGCACCCAGACCAAACTGCCATTCAAACCGGAACCAAATATAAGCAAGCACCATAAAGAGCGCGATCCCCACGGCCATCAGGCCTTTGCGGCGCAGCTCGCCTGAGACCTGAGAGCCAACGGACTCCTGATTCCGGATTTCAAAATCACCGATTTCCGCCCGCAGTGCATCTGTGGTTTTTTGCATAGCCAGTTGCTGCGCTGTTGCGCCTGTTTCTTCGGTTTCAATCTGCAGCGGAATACCCACACGCACATAATCATGATCAACGCCAGTGGCTTGGTCGGGCGCTATGTTCTGTACGGTCGCGCCCGGGAAACCGGCTTCCGCGACAGTCACCCGGATTTTATCCAAATCAGGCGCAGAGCCTGTATCAATTTCGATAACCGTCCCGCCCGTAAAATCGATCCCGTAATTCAGGCCGCGCGTTGTGAACAAAAAGACAGAGGCGATTAGCGCTAAGACGGATAAAACCGCAGCAACCAGACGCAGGCTGATGAAGGGAACTTTTGGCTCGACGGGGAGCAGTCTGACAAGGGAAATATCTTTCATGATCTACTCCAACCCTAAATCGGTAAGCTCTTGGGGCGCGTCCCGCGCAGCCATGTGGCAGTCAATAGACGCGCAAAGACGACCGCCGTAAAGACTGACATGACAATTCCGATCGCCAGTGTCACCGCAAAGCCTCGGACTGGACCCGACCCGACAAAATAGAGCGTAATCGCCGCGATTAGGGTCGTGATATTGGCGTCGAGAATTGGTGCCAGTGAGAGGCGATAGCCGGTTTCAATCGCATTGACTGGCGGGCGGCCTTTATGGGTTTCTTCGCGGATACGTTCAAAAATCAAAACATTGGCGTCCACCGCCATACCGATGGTCAGGATGATACCCGCAATCCCCGGTAGGGTCAGGGTCGAGCCGAACAAAGTCAAAGCGCCCGCTATCAGAATGATGTTCGTCCCAAGCGCCATATTCGCAATTGTCCCAAAGCGCAGCCCATAAGACAACCACATAAACAGCGCCACACCGGCAAGACCAATCATGGACGCGACTTTACCCGCATTAATCGAGTCTTGTCCCAATCCGGGCCCAACGGTGCGTTCTTCAACAATAATCAGCTTCGCAGGCAGTGCACCGGCATTGAGCAGCAGCGCAAGTTCCCGCGCGCTTTCAATGGTGAAGCTGCCTTCAATAAAGCCGGAACCGCCCGTAATCGCGCCATTAATGCGCGGGGCCGTAATGATTTCCTCATCCAGGACAACAGCAAAACGTTTGCCGATATTGCGGGAGGTCAAATCGCCAAAGCTTTTGGCGCAACGGACATTAAAGCTGAAATTCACAATCGGATATTGGTTTTGCGGATGCAGACCTTCTGTGGAAGATTTCAAACACTCCCCCGTAATCCGCGTGCGTTTGTCAACGATCAGGCCGCTTTGCGCGTCTTGCTCTTTAAAATAAGCAGCCCCCGGCGGCAGGCGTCCTTCGCGGGCAGCCTGCATCGCGGCGGCGTTGTTGCTTTCCTCGCGCACCATATGAAAGGACAGGTTCGCGGTTTTGTTAATCCGGGATTTGATCTCATCAATGTTTTTCGCGCCCGGTACTTGCAGCAGGATCCGCTCATCACCCTCACGGGCCAAAGTCATCTCAGTTGTGCCTTGCGGGTCAATCCGTTTGCGCAAAACTTCGATAGATTGTTCAATCGTCCGCTTACGGATATCTTCGATATTGGCCTCAGTGATAGTGACCTTAAAGCCTTTCTCGCCGGTCTGCTCGACATTGGTTGTTTTATCCTGATTCAAACCTGTGGGATCAACGGGGCGCGAGAGCTTGTTTAAGACCTCCATGGCCTTGGGCAGATCGTCTATATTACGAACACGGCCGATAACCGCGCCGTCTTCAATGCGGATAAATTCCGTCCGCAATCGGTCGGCATCCCGAAATTCCTGGAGGATCGCTTGGCGTTCATTTTCAAGTTCTTGCGAGATCACGCTCGACAGGTCGACCTCAAGCAGCATATGCGCCCCGCCCTGCAAATCCAGACCCAGATTCAGCGTCCGCTGCATCGGCGCAGGCAGTTTTGCCCGTGTCTCCGCAGGGATGGCATTTGGCAAGGCAAAGAACAAGCCAGCCAACACAGCCGCGAGTATGAAGAAGATTTTCCAGCGGGAGAAAATGAGCATATTTATATGTTCCGCAAAAATTAAGCGGGCCGTAGCCCGCTATCTTGATTATTTCGTATCGTTGGCCGCAACAGACTTGTTGCGCACATCGGCAATCATGGTCCGCACGACTTTAACATCATTAGACCCAAAGCTGACCGTCAATTCGTCATCACTATTGACTTTTTTCACCTTCCCAATCAGCCCGCCATTGGTGACAATCGTATCGCCGCGCTGAATAGAGGACAGCAATTCGCGATGCTGTTTGATGCGTTTGTTTTGAGGACGGATCAGCAGAAAGTAAAAGATCAGACCGATCAGAATAAAGGGGATAAAGCTGCTCAGCGCCCCGGCCGTGCTACCGGTTGAAGCTTGAAAAATAAGAGAAATAGGCATGTCGTCCCCGCTCCGTTCTACAAGAGAAAGGCCGCGTGGGTCACGGCCTTTGAATTTACGAATGTATATAGGGCCGCATTTCGACATTGCAACGGCCAAGCGAAATATTTCACCTGTTTTCGCGCCGCAGATTTATCCGGCGCTTGTGGCGTAGACGCCTAATTCGTCAAACAATGACCGCTGGGCAACGTCAACATCTGCCCGGGTTTCAAGGCGTTTGGATTGGAAAGATTATTCGTCGAAATCAAATCCGCTACAGCCACACAGCTGCGGCGGGAAATTGAATAGAGCGTGTCTTTCGGCAATACCGCATAGCTCTGCGACGTCCCGCTGACTGAAACCGGCTGCACGACGCGGCGCGTCACAAATCCATCCTGCACGGGCGAGCTGGCAAAGATTGGCTGCGTCATGGTTGTATTCAGGCTTTGCTGCGGAATGGCAGTTGCCGGAATTTTCAGGTTCTGACCCAAGCCGATATTCGTGCTGTAAAGGCCATTGGCATCCTGAATGGCCGCAACCGTCGTGCCATAGCGTTTGGAGATATTATAAAGCGTATCGCCCTTGGCGACTGTGTGCATCATTTGTGTCGTGGCAATGGTTGGCGCAGTTGTGACTGTCGTCGGCGCAGCTTCGTAAAGATCGATTTCATAAGCCCCGGAAATATTTCCAGACGGTGCCGGATAGCCTTGATAGGCGCGGATACGGTCTGCCTCTCTCTGTACCGGATCAGAGGTTTGAGATGTCACGGTTGTACGGATGTAGGGCTGAGCCGGCTCTGAAACAATCGTGTAAGAGCTTTCAGATTGAACCGTCGTTTCGGGTTGATAAATTTCAACCGTACCGCCTTGATAAGCCGGAGTGATACCAAGATTGCCGTATACACGAGGCTTAAATCGATCATCATCCAAGTGATCCTGCGCGGCGGCAGAACCTGCCAGTGCGACGGTCAAAGCGGTGGTTAGTAAGATTACAGAGCGCATAGCTATTCCCTTCCCATGGGTATAAATTCCCGCAGATAGTGAAGCTTTGTGGTTAATGAAGCGCTAAGAAAAGCGTAATTATGGGCCAGTGCTTTCCGGCTTTTTCTGCAATACAGACACGCTTAAAATCGAAATCTCATAAAGCAAATAGATCGCAATAATCAGGATGAATTGTGAAAACGGATCGGGCGGCGTGACAAAGGCGGCAAAAACAGCAATCCCCAACAGCGCATATTTTCGGCCCTTCTTTAAGGTTTCAGCTCTGATGATGCCTGCCCGCCCCAAAAGGCTGAGCACTACAGGCAATTGAAACGACAGGCCAAAAGCCAAAAACAAAGTCGTGGCCAGCTTTAGGTAATCGGCGATTTTCGTCAAAAGCTCGATGGATTGGGTCTCTGACACCATTTGCTGCTTCAGGGCAAATTCCATGACAAACGGAAAAATGAAAAAGAAAACCAATGACGCACCCGCTATGAATAAAACAGGGGATATCAACAGGTAAGGCAGGAAAGCTCGCTTTTCATTCTTATACAATCCCGGCGCGACAAAGCGGTAAAACTGATAAGCCATGACCGGAAACCCAATCACAACCCCGCCAAAAAGCGCGATCTTCAGCTTCGCGAAAAACGTCTCAAGCGGATAGGTCGAGATCAGTTCTAAATCGATTGGTTCTAGCCCTTTGGCCTCTAACCCTGAATTATAGCGCGCAAGCGCGACCTCAAATGGCCACATCAAGAGTGTGATGATCTCGTCCAGAAACGGGATACAGATGATACAGCCGATGACCAGAGCGATGACGCATTTGATCAGCCTGGCCCGAAGCTCCAGCAAATGATCCATGAGCGGGGCCTTGCTCGCCTCTATCTCAGTCTCCGGGGTTGGCAGAGCCTCCGTCATGACTGGCCCTTACCCGTACGCGGCGATGATTTATCTGTCGCCGCGCGCAAGTCATTATCCAGAGCGGTCATTTCATTCTCAAGGTCTTCGGATAATTCACTGATAGGGTTGAGTTTTTTCAGCTCTTGGATTTCTCGGCGCATAGCCGCGATTTCTTCTTCCGCGCCCATTTCATCAAATGCGTCTTTGAACTCCTGTCCCATAGCGCGGATTTTTGACATCCATTGCCCAAGCGTTCTCATAACTTTCGGCAGGTCTTTGGGCCCCACGACAATAATCGCCAAGAGCATCAAAACGATCATTTCTGAAAAACCGACTGACGGGAGCATGAGGCGTCGCCTTTAGCTAGGGTGCAGGACTATTGCTTCTCGTCCTTTTTCGGCGTGACATCCAGAGCCTCATCAGCGGCGTCTTTGGTCTCGTCAACGCCATCCTTCAAACCCTTTTTAAAGCTGGTAATGCCCTTGCCCAAATCACCCATAATATTGGATATGCGCCCTCGCCCGCCAAAAATCATGAGCGCCAAAACAGCAATGAATAATAATCCGAGTGGGTGAATGCCGCCCATAACAAGCTTCCTTATGTTTAGCTGCTATATACGGATGCAATCACGCAGGTTCAAGCGCCCTCTTCATCCTCTGCCATAAAGTCTTCGAAAAACTCTGGGTCAGCTTCATCTTCCAGCGGATCTTCTTCATCCGTTAAATCATCAGGCATCATGGGTTCAGGCATTTCAAAATCTTTGGGCAGGCGCGGATCAAGCAGGCCGGCAGCCTTTAAATCTTCACGGCCCGGTAGATCAGAAATTGTTTCCAGATTGAAATGCGCCAGAAACCCATCGGTTGTGCCATAGGTCACAGGCCGGCCCGGTGTGCGGCGACGACCGCGCAAGCGAAGCCATCCCAGCTCCATCAGCACATCCAGCGTGCCTTTGGACACGGCCACACCGCGAACATCTTCGATCTCGGCGCGCGTGACAGGCTGGTGATAAGCCACAATGGCGAGTGTCTCCAGCGCGGCCTTAGAGAGCTTTCGCGGGGTTTCTTTGATATCGACCAGATTAGCCTCCAGATCAGGGGCCGTTTGAAAGCGCCAGCGATCCGCGACCCGCACCAGATTAATACCGCGCCCGGCATAATCCCGCTGTAACCGGGCGAGGATTGTCCCGATATCCGCCGTTTCAGGCAATCTTTCACGCAAGGTCTGTACATCGATTGGCTCCACCGCAGCAAAGAGCAAAGCCTCGACGTGGCGTAAATCCTGATCCAGCGCCTCACCTTCACCCGGCTGTTTCAGGCGTTGGGACAAATTAACCACACCCTCTTCGATACCGATGGTCGCCTTATCAATCCGTTTCGATGTTGGTTTGGACATGGATTATCCTCGTTTTTCTTCGTCTTTGGCCCGCGCCGCGTCACGCAGATAGATCGGTGTGTAGGCCCCGGTTTGACGTAATTCGATTTCGCCTTCTTTGGCCAGTTCCAGACCGGCCAGCAAAGAGCTCGCCCGCACAGATGACGTCTGGACGCCTTCGCCGACCTCCGACGCATCGGGCAATAGGCTGTCCAAAGCCGTCCAGTCAGACAGATTAACACCGACAGACTTCATTGCGCGGCGAAGGCGGTTGCGCGCATCCTCCAGCCCCATGACTTTGGGTTTTTTCAGCGTATGGACTTTGATCTCTGCGCGGGAACGGCTGTCACCATAGGCTTGAAGCAAATCAAAAATCTCCGCCTCATAAATGGGCGAGGTCCGCGAGCGCAGTCCTTCGGGCATGCCGCGCACATAGACGGATTGACCGACCTGCGGAGCTCGGAAAAGCCCGTCCACCGCCCGGCGCATAGCCTCCAGACGTTCCAGACGAAACGCCAAATGTGCTGCCAGTTCTTCAGCCTCAGGTAAAGCATCCGCATCATCGCTCGGCAAGATTAGACGCGATTTAAGATAAGCCAGCCATGCCGCCATGACCAGATAATCCGCCGCAAGTTCTATGCGTAAATCCTGCGCGGTTTTGATGAAGGCAATAAATTGTTCGGCGAGTTCCAAGATCGAAATTCTTGCCAGATCGACTTTCTGCTTGCGGGCAAGTTCCAGCAGTAAATGCAGCGGCCCCTCATAGCCGTCTACATCCAAAATCAATCCTTCGCCGTCATCGGCGGCATTGTCTGCCGCCTCAAACTTGACGTCTTCTTCAAACAGCTCGCTCATGCGACCCTCGCCTTGGCTGCCTCGGACACCAACCGGTCAAATTCCCGCTCGGCGGAAGGACGGTCAAACTCCGTGACGTGTTCTGCGCAGTTTTCAGCGATTCGGGCCCGCATGATAGAGCGGCCCTCTAAATTCCGGCCCCCTTTGGCAACCAATACCATATCCGCCATTTTACCCGAACATTGCAGGGCAATATCGCATCCTGCCGCCAGTGCCCGCTCTGTTTTGCGGGTCAGAGTTCCGTTTAAAGCTTTCATGTCCAGATCATCACTCATGACCAAACCATCATAACCGATGGCCGCCCGCACCAATTCCGTCAGGCTTTTTCTGGACACGGTGACGGCGGTGCGCGAGCTATATGTGTAGACAGCATGTGCCGTCATCGCCATGGGCGCATCATTTAATAAACGAAATGGCAGAAAGTCTGTTTTTTCCAAGGTCGCGCGCGCAGCCTCTATTGTCGGCAAAGCCTTATGGCTGTCGACCTTAGCGCGGCCATGACCGGGAATATGTTTGATCACAGGCGCAACGCCCCCCATCAACAGCCCCGCCATACAGGCATGGGCGCGATCAACTATCTGGGCTGTGGTTTTGCCGAATGCCCGATCAGAAATAATCGGGTCTGCCCCTTTCACCGGCAAGTCCAAAACCGGGGCGCAATCTGCCGTGATACCGACGGTGCGTAAATCATCCGCGATCAAACGATAGGCCAAAAAGGCGGCCCGCTTTTGATCTTCGGCTTCGGGCAAATATCCAAACAAAGACGCCGCCGGATAGTCGCGCCAATGCGGGGGGCGCATACGCCGAACGCGGCCGCCTTCCTGGTCGATAAAAATCAGCGCATCTCTGCCGACCGCCTGCCGAATATCCCCGCACAGCCGCCTGACTTGCGCGGGCGTTTCAATATTGCGGGCAAATAAAATAAAACCCCAGGGATTGGCATCCCGGAAAAACGCAGACTCTGCGGCCGTCAATTTAGGCCCGGACAGCCCGAAGATGACAGCCAGTTGACTCACTTTTTGGTCACGAAACAGGCTTGGCCCACATCTTTTAGGGCTCGGCACATCTGGTTCGCCGCAGATTTATCCGCCAGCCCGGCCAGGCGCGTGCGAAAATATATGCCCTTCTCGGCCAGGTCGACCCGGCGCACATCCGCATAGAAATCAGATGTCACAATAGAGGGATGTTTGCGCCGCAATGTATTCCAGACATTTTGGGCATCTGCCTGTGACCGCACAGAGGCGACCTGAACCACCCATTCGGAGTTACCGGCGGCGACTGACGAAGGCACTGCGATTTCGCGCGGCGGCGGCGTGTATGCCGGCTCCGGCGTGGTCTCTATGACGGGCTTTTCGGCGCCAGGACGGTTCATGACCGGCTCTTCGACCTTAATATTGGCCGTTTCGGGGATTTTGATTGGCACTTCGGGCGCCGCTGTTGTCGTCACAGTTTCATCAGGCTTTTGCCCGTCCATCACGTCAAAGACCGCCTTATCCTGATCCGGCGTCTGGATCCCGCCAGCCTCTTTTGGCGGCACTTTGAAGGGGGTGTTATCCGCCGTGATGCGTGGCGGGTCGCCCCGGTCACGCACGCCGGGCTGATAGAGCTTCAGCACAATAAAGGCCAGCGCCAGCAATATCCCAAAGCCGATTAACAGCTTGATCAGTCCTTGCCGCCCTGAACTGTCGCGCACATCAAAGGGCTGTAAGGTTTCGTCATCTGCCTGCATATTTGCAGAAAATTCTGTCTCATTACCTGACATTCTTGCTCCTATCCCCATAAGCCGCGCCGAACGAATCATTTAGCTTAACCCGCAATCTAAACGAAAAGCGCGGGTTTTGGGGTCAAATTTCCTGTTGTTTAAAAGCCTTACGCGGAAAGGTTAACCAAAACTTACAGGTAACCTGTGACGGTGAAGAGTTTTCGGTGCTCTGCGATGGCAAAACTATCCGTCATCCCGGCAATATAGTCACAAACGATCCGCGCTGTCTCGGGCGTATCCGGCCCTGTGCAGGTCTTACCCAGAGCCGTCGGCAGGATACCCGGATCTGCGATGAAAAGACCAAACAACTCTTTGACCACCCGGGAGGCCTGCCCCATCATGCGATTGACTTTGTAATGACGATACATGTTCTCCATCAAGAAAAGCCGCAGCGGTTTCTCCTGCGCCCGGAAATCATCCGAAAAATCACAAATCGGACGTGACAAATTTCGGATTTCCTGCGCGCTTTTCGGCGCTTCGTCTTCGAGCCTGTTGCGGGTTTCTTTCAAAACATCCGCCACCATATAGCCGATCAAGTCCCGCACGGCTTCATGGATGAGGCGGTCCTCTGAAATATCGGGGTAGCGCCGCCTGACATCGGCAAAGGCCTCGCCGACAATCGGCACTTCACCCACCTGATCCACGGTGAACAGACCAGCGCGAAGCCCGTCATCAATGTCGTGATTATTATAAGCGATGTCATCCGCCAGTGCCGCAACCTGAGCCTCCGGCCCGGCATATGTGTCCAACTCCAAATCTTTCCAATTCGGAATAACTTTCAAAGCCCATGGCAAACCTTTAATATCACTCGGTTTTTTAACCAAAGGGCCATTATGTTTGGCGATCCCTTCCAAAGTTTCCCACGTCAAATTTAAACCGTCAAATTCGGCATATCGCCCTTCTAATTTCGTGACGATCCGCAAGGTCTGGGCATTGTGATCAAACCCGCCATAAGGCGCCATACAGTCTGCCAGAGCATCTTCACCGGAATGACCGAAAGGCGGGTGTCCCAAATCATGGGCCAGCGCCAGACACTCCGCCAAATCCTCATCCAGCCCCAGCACCCGCGCAATTGACCGCGCGATCTGTGAGACCTCCAATGAATGCGTCAGGCGCGTGCGGTAATAATCTCCTTCATGAGAGACGAAGACCTGCGTTTTGCCTTTCAATCGGCGAAATGCGGAAGAATGTATAATCCTGTCTTTATCGCGCTGAAACGGGCTGCGTTCCGAGGTCGATGGCTGCGGGATCGCCCGCCCCTGGCAGTTTTCAGGATCAGACGCATAAGGTGCGCGCTGACGACTGGCTGAAAATGTGGTCACAGGCTTTTGTCCTCTCAGGCGGCCGCAAGGGGCTTTCGCAAATCAGTTCCGCGCCCTATATAACCATTATGGAAACGATAGCTACACCTGTGACACTCTCAGCCTCTGCCGCCAAGCAGATCAATGCGATCATGGCCAAACAGGGCTTTGACAAGTTTCTGCGCGTGGCCGTTGAAGGCGGTGGATGTTCCGGCTTTTCCTATAAATTCGACTTCGCAGACGCCCCGAATGAGGATGATCTGGTCTTAGAGCGGGATGGCGCAAAAGTCGTGATCGATGAAATTAGCCTTGAATTTCTGGAAGGCTCCGAAATCGACTATGCCAATGAACTCATCGGCTCCGCCTTCAAAATCAACAACCCCAATGCCACCGCCAATTGCGGCTGCGGCACCAGCTTCAGTATTTAAAGCCGTTCATGGACGCCAATTCTCATGGGCATTTTGGCGCTAATAGGCTCACCTGTTTTGCTATTTGTTGGGTGATTGATAGAGTGCGGCATGACTGAAAAGGAAGTTCACACCGCCCGCGCAGAAAAATATAAGCTGATCCGCTGGGTCGTGGGGTCTGTGACGCTGCTGATTATTATTGGCGTGATATATT
The DNA here is from genome assembly GCA_020631215.1 of Hellea sp. Lineage (GTDB taxonomy): Bacteria > Pseudomonadota > Alphaproteobacteria > Caulobacterales > Maricaulaceae > Litorimonas. The sequence continues at coordinate 63,889 of JAHDHS010000010.1, forward strand.
GGTTTGTGACGGCCCCAGCCCGAATGGCGGGCAATATAACCGATCAGGTCAAGGATGCGGCGGGGAGTATGGATACAATTCGGCCTGTGCCTGCCCCCAAGCGCACATTGGGCAGAGCCTCAGAGGCAGCTTATGCCATGCTGGAAATTTACCCCGAACAAGAGGCTGAGACCATGAATGAACGCGCTTTCTGGCTGGCCAACTTCCGGGGCAGCGAAAACCGCATTTGCGAGTTCACGATTGACTTTGGTGCAGGCAATGTCCCGGTCTTTATTGCCGCAGATGTCAAAGCCCACGCGACAGAGAAAAATCTCGGCAGCGAGGCCGGACGTTTGATGCGTATGGTCATTCGCACGCCGGATCAGGATCTACCGCTGCGCAGCTATTATGATGAGGATGCAGGCAATTGGAAATTACGCTGGCGACGCCTCATGGGCAAGCCACCCGTTTCTGACAAGCTTGCCGGAGAGCGCGCCATAGATGTGCTGGAGGCCGCAGCGGAAAAATGCGCGACAGGGCCTGAATAAGAAATCTGAATAAGAAATTTAGGTTGAAGAGATAATTCTTGTATCCACATTTTGAGACTTAAATATCATTATTTTTCAATGCTTTAAAAATAATGATTCAATTCAATCCTCACCTTAGAAAGTGGCCCCATATTGAAGTTGTTCTCTTCACAGGGGCAGGCAAGTGATCGTTGGCTGGCTGGTGAGGGGACGGCGTTTGCCGGTGTAGCTTTGGGTGTAATGATCCCGAGGGCGGCCGGTTCAGCGCGAGCTCGTGCATTTTGCGTATCAGCAGGCTCAAAAAATGGGCTTTTTTCGCCCAATTTTTGAGGCTCTTCTATCATAAACGCAAATTGCACTTATCGGCCGCTGGTAGAAGACGTCGCCGCGAAGCTTATGCCTTCGTAAAATATTTTCCCCCTTTTGGTGTTCCATCGGGGGCAAGAGCTTCGCGGGCCGCCCCGCTTATCGCTTCAAAGCCGGACACTGGATTGTCGG
>JAHDHS010000058.1 GCA_020631215.1 Hellea sp.
GCGGACCCCCTGATTACAAATCAGGTGCTCTACCAGCTGAGCTATAGGGGCACTGGTAGCTTGAATCGCGAGGCGCCGTTTAGCGGCGTCGCCAGGCTCTTGCAAGCGGAATATTGCGCCTATCCGTAAAAACTTACAGGCAGGTTAACCCGTGCTCAACCTGCCCATATGTAAATCTCACCCTTCGCCGACTTCTATGGCGTCTTTGCCGCGGAAAGCTGCGTAAATTGCCGCCATCAACAAATACCCAATGAGCAAGTGACCAAGGTCAATCAGATAGCCGCTTAATGGATAGCCGCCATAAACGCAGGCATAGGCCAAAATCGGGGCGACAATTGTTACAACCAACCAAAATGCTGCCTTCAAACAGGCCGGTAAGCGTTTGGCTCCAGCCAGATGAATCACCATCAAGACTCCAATCGCTTGGCCCAACGTAAGGAGTAAGGCGGCGATGAACCATTGGGCCATGCCCATTTCTTCAAGTCGGGCATTTGCAATTTCTTGCGTTATGCCTTCTGCTTCCATCCAGGCTTCACTGAAAATGGGTCCGTACCAAATCGCCCCCAAGGCAAAGAAAACGACGGTTGCCAGTATAACGGCCAACCATGAAGTATTGAAAATTTTTGGCATATTTGCCTCCCCTTTTATTGTTGGCCATATTTGGCTCTGCTGATAATCTAGCAAATTGGCGGTTTTCCATCAATTGCAATATTCGACCCTAATTTTCTTGGCAGTCACGCAAAACTTGATAAGGCAAATTATGAGCGCCGCTAAAGAATTTTTCGACTATATCAGGCGGCCCTTTTTTACCTCGCACAGAGAACCATTCTCGCGGGATGTCCTCATACGCCTTGCAAAATTGCTCGGTCTGACTTTTCTTTTGCTGCCAGTGGTGGCGATTATTATGGGCTCCGTCTTTGCGGTGAGCGGCGTGGACATGCCGCAGCCCTCTGAAGGGTTTGAAGGTTTAAAGCGCAGTCCCTATTTCTTTCTAGCGGCCGTGATAATCGCGCCTCTGATAGAGGAGGTTTTGTTCCGGTCCTGGCTCGGTTCCCGATTAGGAATTTGGGTTGGGCTGCCAGTGATATTATTTTTTGTGGCCCTGTTTGTTATAGCCCTATCAGATGCGGAGAGTGTTCAAGCCATAGGAAAGCTGGCGCCGGGCATTGCAGTCCTTTATGGCCTGACAGTCTGGAATAAACGCGCCCTGATTTTCCGCGCCGACCCGGAGACCGGTGAGTCGCTGACTGAAAAGATATTTCCCTATGTCTTCTGGGCGAGCGCCATTTTCTTTGGCCTTCTTCATTTGGGCAATTTTGACATTAAAGGCCTCAGCCCTGTTTTTGCGATCATTGTTCTACCTCAATTTATTGTGGGTCTGGTTCTCAGCTATGTTCGCATGCGTTTTGGCTTGCTCTGCGCGATTGGATTTCATGCGGCTTATAATGGCGTTCTGGTTTCTCTAAGCTTGTTAGCTGTGCAGGCGGCTTAGGGCAGTTTCATCTTGAACTTTAAGAGGGCAAGGCTAAGAGCGGGTTATGTCAAAAATACTTATTACATCCGCCCTGCCTTATATTAATGGCGTCAAGCATTTGGGGAATTTGGCTGGATCAATGCTGCCTGCCGATGTCTATGCCCGTGCGATGCGTTTGATGGGGCATGATGTGCTTTATATTTGCGCGACCGACGAACATGGCACCCCGGCGGAACTCGCGGCGCAGGCGGCGGGCATGGATGTAGCGGCCTATTGCGATCAGATGCATGAGGCGCAAGCTAAAGCGGGAGCGGATTTTAAGCTGTCCTATGATTATTTTGGCCGCTCCTCATCGGACAGTACCAAAGCCCTCACTCAGCATTTCGCGCAAGTGCTTGAGCAGAATGGGTTGATTGAAGAGCGTATCAGCCAGCAAGTTTATTCTAACAGTGACGGGCGCTATCTGCCGGATCGTTACGTCGAAGGTACTTGCCCGAATTGCGGCTTTGAAAAGGCACGCGGCGATCAATGTGATAATTGCGGTAAGTTACTCGACCCGATTGACCTGATTGACCCCTATTCGGCGCTGTCCGGCAGTCAGGATGTTGAGGTGCGGGACACGCGGCATCTGTATTTGAAACAATCGGAAAAGTCTGATGATCTGCGTAAATGGGTAAACAGTCATAAAAATGACTGGCCGCCTCTGGCAACCTCCATCGCGCTGAAATGGCTGGATGAAGGTTTGCGGGATCGCTCCATCACTCGTGATCTGGATTGGGGTATTCCCGTGGTGGACGCAGATGGCAATCCTCGCGAAGGCTTTGATGGTAAAGTCTATTATGTCTGGTTCGATGCGCCCATCGCCTATATTGGCGCGACTCAGGATTGGGCCCACGACAACAAAGAAGCAAGTGGTGGCGATTGGGAAAGCTGGTGGCGCACAGATAAAGGTGCCGATGAAGTTCAGTATGTTCAGTTTATGGGTAAAGATAATGTCGCCTTTCATACGCTGTCTTTCCCTACGACAATCATGGGCAGCGGGGAGCCGTGGAAACTCGTCGATAACCTGAAAGCTTTTAATTGGGTGACGTGGTATGGCGGCAAGTTTTCAACATCCGAAAAACGCGGCGTGTTCATGGATCAGGCCATTGATATTGCCCCGTCAGACTATTGGCGTTGGCACCTTATGGCGAATGCCCCCGAAGGCTCTGATGCAGCCTTTACATGGGAAGAGTTTCAGGCCTCGGTTAATTCTGATCTGGCAAATGTCTTGGGAAATTTCGTCAACCGTATCACCAAATATTGCGTCTCGAAATTTGACGGCACATTACCGGATGGCGGAAAAGCAGGCGAGGCCGAGGCTTGGATTGCGGCAGAGCTACAGCAGCGCATTCCTGCCCTGATCGAATTTTATCAACAGAGAGAATTCCGCAAAGCCATGAGCGAGACCCGCGCGATTTGGGCGGCAGGAAATGAATATCTGACCCAAGCGGCGCCTTGGACGCATTACAAAACGGATCGGGAGAAAGCTGCCATTGGCGTGCGTTATGGAATCAATCTGGTGGCGCTATTTGGTATAATCGCGCAGCCTATCATTCCGGATGCGGCAGCAAAAATTCTTGACGCTCTGAATATCCCTGAAGAAAACCGCACCTGGAATTTTGGTGATGCCTCCGGCATTGCCGCTTTGGTCGATGCATTGCCGGCCTGCCTGCCGGTTTCCGCGCCGGATGTTTTATTCACAAAGGTCGAAGATGAAGACCTTAGCATATGGGCTGAACGATTTGGAGGAGGCAGCTGATGGTAAGTTTTCCAGAGGCTATAAAATTATTTTACAAGAGATATGCCGACTTCCAAGGCCGATCACCTAGGTCAGAATATTGGTGGGCTATCTTGTGGCAAGTTATTTTATTTGGTGTGATTTTCATACCAGCTTATCCTTGGATCGGTGAAGTCTTCATGGCTGAAGTGAACAGCCAATCTATACCTGACCCAAGCAATTTGGCTTGGCTCGGGATTGGTTTGGGGATTATTGTCGGTTTGGGACATATTATCCCCGGTATAGCGATTGCGGTCAGGCGCTGGCACGATCTTGGCCAAACTGGCTGGTTGTGGCTTGTATTTACGATCCTTAGTAATATTCCCGTCATTGGCTGGGTGGCTGATCTGGTGAATCTCGTCTGGTTTTGTTTGCCGGGCAATCAGGGCGCAAACAAATATGGGCCCGATCCATTTATGGAAGAAGGCAATATTTTCGACTAAAGCTTATGGTCGCGTAACGATTTGCGGGCCACGTAGGCCGTAATTATCAGCAGTAGAATTCCGAGAATTGCGGCGTTTCCAATCAATGTAACGCCTCCTTCGCCGCTTAAATGTTTTACTGCCAAAAAGATAAGACCCCATATAATCGGAAAGGCATAAGCCAGATTGCCGCTACTCTTACGGATGATGAATATCGCCCATAGCAAAGCCAAGGCCAATATAATGATGCTCGGTATGATCAAGTTAACAGATGCGCCGATAAAACCATAGGCGATTGGTGTCCAATTCAAGAAAATAGCAAGCGATGTCCAACCCGAGATCAAGCTGATTGGCAGCCACGTTGTTAATCTGTTTGACCTATCCATTTCTGATTTTCGGCGGGTAAAAAACAGCATGGCTTTGACAAAGCAAAGCATGGTCGGAATGAAAATGAGCGCCGAGGCCCATTGCACGATCGAGCTCGGGGCGAAGGCCGTGATCAGTGCCCAGCCGCAAACGCCCGAAAACCCTCCAACGGTCCACCACCCGATATCGCTGAAAATCTGAGCGTCTTTATGTTTGCTAAAAGCTTGAACAATCCCATATGCGATGCAACCGAAAAATATTGGAAACCAGATCGAAAAGGCGATTCCTGCTGGCACCAGCAGATTTTGACTCATATCCGAAAATTCGCTCGCACTTCGGGCCGAACTCATAAACATGCCGAGGCTCGATAAAATCCACATAGCGGGGGCGAGGATCAGATTAAGCGCTCGGCGAAGAGAGGGGGTCTTGGTCATGAAAATATACTCGAGGGAAGCTATAACTTGCTTTTGTTAACCATAAATGGGCCGAAAATCACGATTTTTTCACGAAAATTCCCTGCCAGAGGCCCTGATTACATGCTATAATGTAGCTAGTAACAACAAAAGAAGGTTCTTATGCAAATCCAAATCGTCTCCAAAGGTATTGATGTTTCACAAGCGCTCCGCGAGCGGGTATCAGACAGATTAGAGGAGATGATGGATAAATACATACATCGCGACGGCGAAGCACAGGTGAGTGTTGCCCGTGAAGGTTCAGGGTTCAAAGTTGTATGTTCCATCCATTTGCCATCAGGCGCGACGATGGAGGGGCAGGGCAAAGCACAAGAAGCCTATTCAGCCGCAGATGAAGCCTTAGAACATGTCGAAAAACGCCTGAGACGTTACAAAAGACGCCTTAAAGATCACAGCCAACAAGCCAAAGCTAAAAATGCGGCCTTATTTGTTATGGCCGACCCGATGGGCGGAGTTTCTGACGATTCCGACGAGGCTGTTGATGGCGTAACGGATGAGCCTATGGTGATTGCGGAGAGCACAAGTAAAATTAAGACAATGACGCCTGGTATGGCGGCCTTGGAATTAGGTTTGGCGGGCAATGGGGTTGTCGTGTTTCATAATGTGAAACATGGCGGGATCAATGTCGTGTTTAAGCGTTCAGACGGCCATATTGGCTGGATTGACCCAAGTTAAGAACTGGCTGTCAGCAAAACCCTGAAATTGGGGTTTGACTGACCGGTTTTGTCCGGCTACACGGCGCGCGCTATCGAGTTGGTGAGTAACCAGTTCTGGCGCCCTCAACATTGGCGCATATAAGGTTCACAGGGACAGTCATGGCAGAAAGCAACTTATTTCATCCGAACGGGATCATGTTTGAGCTACACGCGAGTAGCAAAAAACAACTGTTTCAGGAAATTTCTTCCTCGCTGATTGATACTTACGATTTGCAAGACAAAGGGATTGCTAGTCGCGATATCGTTACGGCGGCTATGGATCGGGAACGTTTGGGTTCTACGGGTGTCGGGAACGGCGTGGCCCTGCCGCATGCACGGGTCAAGGGGCTTGAAAACGTCGTCGCTGTATTTGCCAAGTTGGAAACACCTCTTGATTTCGAATCCATTGATGATCGGGCTGTGGACTTAGTGGCATTCCTATTGGCGCCTGAAGAATCAGGCGGCGCGCATCTGCGGGCTCTGGCTAAGGTTTCACGTTTGCTGCGGCGGCAAGATGTTCGTGCGCGCTTGCGGGCTGCGCCATCTGCCGAAGCTTTATATACGATTATATCAGAGCAGCAGGCAGCGTCCGCGGCTTAGACCGATTGCCAGCTTGCTTAGCTTGCGCGGGCCTGTCATTATTCTATTATGAAACCCGGCAAGTCACAGCTTTACTTCAATCGTGAATTATCTTGGCTCTTCTTCAATAGTAGGGTTCTAGAAGAAGCTAAGAATCCGGCCGTTCCATTTTTGGAACGCGTTAGGTTTCTGTCCATTTCAGCGTCCAATCTTGACGAGTTTTATATGGTACGTGTCGCCGGTTTACGTACTCAGGCTGTCGCAGGTATGAATACCCCAAGTTTTGATGGTTTGACACCGTCCCGACAACTTGAAAAAATTTCACGACGCGTAAAAAAAATTACCAGTTCTCAGGCTTCCTGTTGGAAGAAACTGCAAAAGCAATTGGCCTCTGAGAAAATAAAAGTTCTGAGCTTTGACGACCTTAAAGATGAGCAAATAGTACAATTGGAAGACATATACTCGCGAACGATTTTCCCTCTTCTATCTCCGCTAGCCGTTGATCCGGCGCATCCATTTCCGTTTTTGCCTAATTTAGGTTTTGGCATGGCTCTGTCTTTATCCGTTGAAGGGCGGACTGACCCCATGTTCGGCCTTGTGCCCGTTCCGGCGCATGTGCCGCGTTTTGTGGAGTTGTCGTCTAGCTCGAAGCAAAAAACATATGTTTTGATTGAAGACATTTTGACTCATTACGCGGCGGATTTATTTCCTGATTTTAAAATCATGGCGATGGGTAATTTTCGTATTACCCGGGACAGTGACATAGCGGTAGATGAAGAGGCAGAAGATCTGGTAAGGCATTTTGAATTCTTGCTAAAAAAGCGTCGCCGGGGTCGTGTGATCAGGTTGGAACTGAATAAAGGAATCGAGGAAGACCTTAAAGAGTTTCTGATTGAGAGTTTTGAGTGCTGGGATGAAGCTATCGAAGAATCCTCTCAAGTTTTAGGCATGGCAGATTTGTCTGGTTTGGTCAGTTCACATCGTCCCGATTTGCAATTTACTCCCTTCACGGCCCGTTTTCCGGAACGCATTCGGGAGTTTGATGGAAATTGTTTCGCCGCAATTGCGGCCAAAGACATCATCGTTCACCACCCATATGAAGAGTTCGATGTTGTTATTCAATTTCTGCAGCAGGCGGCCAGGGATCCGGATGTTGTGGCCATACGTCAAACCTTATATCGTACATCTGATAACAGCCCAATTGTTCGGGCGTTGATAGATGCGGCTGAATCCGGTAAAAATGTTACAGCTTTGGTTGAGCTTAAAGCACGGTTTGACGAAGCGTTAAATTTGCGTTGGGCCCGGGATTTGGAGCGGGCCGGTGTTCAAGTTGTCTACGGTTTCGTCGGTTTTAAAACCCATGCCAAAGTTAGCCTAGCTATACGTAAGGAGGGCGATAAATTACGAATGTATACCCATTTGGGAACAGGCAATTACCATGCGCAGAATGCCAAGATATATACTGATCTAGCGCTGTTCACAGCGGACCCGGATATAGGTCAGGACGTTGGAAAATTATTTAACTTTGTTACCAGCTACTCACGGCCTCGCGACATGAAGAAACTCGTAACGGCTCCTTATGGTCTTAGGCAAAAACTAAATGATCTCATCGATGATGAAATTGCCTATGCCAAAGCGGGTAAGCCTGCGACGATTTGGGCAAAGATGAATGCGCTCGTAGACAATCAGATTATTGATAAGCTCTATCAAGCATCCCAGGCAGGTGTACAGATAGATTTGATTGTCCGGGGGATATGTTGTCTGCGCCCGGGCGTGGAAGGCCTGTCCGAAAATATTCGAGTGAAATCCATTGTTGGACGTTTTTTGGAACATTCCAGAATTGTTTGTTTTGGAAATGGCGATGTGATGCCAAGTGACACTGCCAAGGTCTTTATGAGCAGCGCCGATTGGATGCCGCGTAATCTGGATCGGCGGATTGAAACATTGGTCCCGATTCATGATCCGACCGTACATAATCAGGTTTTGGATCAAATCATGATGGCCAATTTGCTTGATAATAAAAACAGTTGGGACTTGCAGCCTAACGGGAAATATATCCGGCGCACGGTGACTTCCCCCGAAGAAGTATTCTCCGCCCACGAGTACTTTATGAAAAACCCATCGCTTTCAGGCCGAGGGAATGCACTGAAATCTTCGGCGCCGAGGGTGTTGGAGCGGCCTCAAAAATTTCGGCCAAAGTTAGTGCAGGGATGATATTTTGAGCCGGCTGGAGAAAACATCATCACGCGAAATAGCTGTGATGGATATTGGTTCCAATTCGGTGCGACTTGTCATTTATGAAACCTCAGGGGCACATTTCACGCCGATTTTTAATGAAAAAGTTCTGGCAGGTTTAGGCCGGGACCTGCGTCACACCGGCCGCCTTTCGGTTACAGGGCGTGAGCAGGCTATCAAGGCGCTCTCGCGTTTCCAGCGTATTATAAAAGCAAGACGCATCTCCAAAATTTTAATCGGGGCGACCGCCGCCTTACGCAAAGCTTCAGATGCCAAATCGTTATTGTCAGAAGTGAAAATACAGACCGGCTTAAATATCTCTCCCATAAGCGGTGAGGAAGAGGCCCGGTTGTCTGCGATGGGGGTGATTTCCTCAGACAAAAGACACGCAGGCTTGGTCGCGGATTTAGGCGGCGCCAGCCTGGAGCTGATTCAAATATCTTCCGGCCGGCCGGGTGATGGCGTATCTCTGACGCTGGGTCCGTTTGATGTGGTAGGCTCAGACCTATCGGCATTGACAACGGCGGATTATGAAACTGTTCGCACGGATATTGATCAGCAAATCGAAGCTTTACCGGAGTCACTGCTTTGCGCCGAGATGCTTTATCTGGTTGGCGGCGCTTGGCGGAATCTGGCCAGTATTCACCAACAACGCACGAATTACCCCATGCGAACCCTACAGGATTACAGGCTGTCATATGATCAAGCCAATTCATTGGGACTCTGGGCCTATGGGGAAGGGCGAGAGACGGTTCTGTCCTGGCCGGGCCTGCGCCAGGCGAGGGCTGAAACACTGCCCTATTCGGGACTGATGCTGACCCGGCTTTTGAATGTCGTCAAACCACAACAAATTATTATATCCACGACCGGCTTGCGCGAGGGCTTGGTTTATGACGCCCTTCCGGATGAGCTGCAAGCCAAGGACGGGTTGTTTGATGGGTGCCGGGACTTTGCCTATGGCGCGGTTCAGACAGAGAATTTCGGAGAGCCTCTGATGACTTTCATGACGCCGTTGCTTGAAACGCTCGGCGATATGTTTGGGGACGAGTCTAGTCCGGCTCCCAATAATATGCGTATGGCAAAGGCGGCGAGCCTTCTCGCAGGGCTTGGTAAGAACCTGCATCCGGATTACCGGCCTGAATTGGTTTTTAATGATGTGCTTTATGCGCCCGTAGCCGGGCTGACCCATCCGGAACGGGCGTTTCTGGCCCTGACACTTTTGCGATCTTATTCCCATAAGCGCGCTGTTCCAAATGCCGAAGCGATCACCCTTTTGCTGACCGAAGATCAAATTTCCGCGGCTTGCATGTTGGGGGAGATCATTCGACTTGGGATTGTTGCGGCGGGGCATTCTTCGAATTTGCTGCAATCCCTGAAGCTTAAACGCAAAAATAACATATTGATTTTGTCGGTCTCCAAAGCTGAGAAAGATCTGATCACAAAGCAAGTGGAATTTCGCCTGAAACGCGTCGGCAAGCTTTTGGGATGTGAAACAGAGACGCGCCACGCTTAAGCTTACCCAAGCCACATTTAATCCGCCGCCGTCTCTCCGATTTTCTCTTTTTCTGCCTCTATTTCCTCGCGCGGACGCAATGTCGAAGCCCGTCCGATTAAAGAGCCGCGATCAATGGTCGATAGCTGATCTATAGTAGACCCGCGCTCGATCGAGCTGGAAAATGTAGACACCTCTGATGAGATGTCGTCGGGCGCGGTTGCAGCAGAGCTTTCACGGCTGCTCTCATCCTCAGTCTTATTGTCCACCTTTTTGGATGATGAGTTGGATGGCACTGTCAGTTTTGGATTGGCAGATCGTGACAGCCGCCATAAATCCCCATTGACCGAATCGGCGACAAAAAGCCCGCGGCTATCCAGATGAAGCGACCCGGTCTCGCCCCATTTCTGTCGTCCGGAGGGGGCCGTAAAACCGGACAATAAAGCCCGCCCAATCGGCAAAGGTTTGGCAATCACGATGGGCGCGGCCATGACGTCCCCGGAATAATCACGCGATATCACAACATGCTGTGAGAGCTCGGGTGGCCAGTTCTGGCCCGCTTCATTGGCCGGTAAGACCATATGGCCGGGCTCCAGGCTGACCGGGCTCATAAATTCAAAGCTTGGTCCCAAAAACACATCCGCCCCTTTTTGAAGCAGCATCCATGGCCGTGCGCCATCCTGCGCGCTCATATCCAGCAAGGTGCCTTCCGCTTCATCGATTAGTTCCGCTTCTCCGGTCAGAGTCGACAGGCGAAGCAATTTGGCCTGTCCTGATTGCGTCGTCAGGCCGAGCCATAAAAACGCTGCCGTCGCGCTTTTCTCCAAATGATGCAGACCCGTCGTATCGGCATTGGTTAAACCGGCCAGGATAACGGGCGTTCCGGCCGGGCTGACCCGCCAGACAGCACTGCGATCCGCCACATAAAGTGCATCTTCCGCTGCCGCCAAACCTGTCGGTTCATCAAAACGGTGCGGCATGGGCCGGGCGCCTTCGGTTTGTCCGTTGCCGTCGCGGTCGGGCAGGCGGAAAATCTGCCCGCTGCGTTTATCGGCGACGAACAGCGTTCCGTCCTTACTGTCCATAGCGGAAATCTCGCCTAATCGACGGGCAAAGAGATGATGATGCAGGGCAGGGTCTGTTCGCAATTGATGAACCTGCCGCCCGCGCTGCTGTCGCGGCTCACTGGCCCGTGTCTCGGTCAGGCTGGTATAATCATCATAGCTGGATTGCGCATAGCCGGGAAAACTCTGTCCCGCCAAGGCCAGGATTGCGCCCCCGATTATCATGTAGCTTTTGAATCGCATCCGACCTCTTTGCGTAATCTTACATGAACTGCTCATGACCATTTTTCAGAAAATCGTAAATACTTCGCGAGTCTGTCATTGGCTTGTCAGATTGACCTGTTTCTGTTTATAGATGAATCATTGATTGTGCATAGGAGACGATTTTCAGTCATAAAATTATCACTTATAGTCTGATTTACCGACAGTCTCCGTTTAGCCAACCCGCATATGAGGGTATGCTATGGGCCTGATCAGTGACCCTATGGAGGCCGTCCGGCCTGTCACGCAAGGCAATTACCCTTGCTTGATTTTGAATGCTGATTATCAACCTTTGTCTTATTTTCCGCTCTCGCTCTGGTCTTGGCAGGACGCCATTAAAGCCGTCTTTTTGGATCGCGTGAATGTGATCGATCATTATGAACAATGTGTGCGCAGCCCCACTTTTGAAATGCAAATGCCCAGCGTTGTCGCGCTGAAAGATTATGTCGCTCAAAACCGCAGCCCGGCCTTTACGCGCTTTAATTTGTTTTTGCGCGACGGCTTTGAATGCGTCTATTGCGGCAGCGGTGAAGAACTGACCTTTGATCATGTTACGCCCCGCCGGCTTGGCGGTAAAACCAGCTGGACAAATATCGTGGCCGCCTGTTCGCGCTGTAATCTGAAAAAAGGCGGGCGGATGCCCAAAGATGCCGGTATGATGCCGAAAGTGCCGCCTTATCAGCCCAATATGCACCAACTCCAAGCCCAAGGCCGCCGGTTTCCGCCTAATCATTTACATGAAAGTTGGCTTGACTATCTTTACTGGGACGTTGAATTAGAGACATGAAATTACATCCTTACGCCTTATTACTTGGATTCATCATTGCGGTTATGACCTTGGTCGCCCTACGTCACCCGCTCTTCGCAATCTTTGCTTGGGTCCTCGCCAC
>JAHDHS010000059.1:0-3802 GCA_020631215.1 Hellea sp.
GCCGCGCGGCTACCCGTGCAGGTAACATAAACGCTTGGACGCGGCATGCATCTCCAGCCCACTCCCCCTCCCGACCACCCACAGGGTCACACTTATGGGTGGCCGGGAGGGGGAGTGGGCAGGTGCCGAGATATAAATTCACGAAGGGAATTTATTTGAGACAAGAAAATCAAGAGGTCCCGGATCGCAGACTGTAGCCTTTGTCCGGGATGACAGGGAAAGAGGAAATGAGAATCTACTCTAAATCATGTAGCCACGGGATGCTTTCAATGCCTCTACACCTCCTCGCCCATGATGCGCCGGGCACCGAGATAGTCTTCGCTGCGCATTTCGATCAGGCGGCTGGCTGTGCGTTCAAACTCGAACGCCCCTGTGCCGTCCACATAAAGCGCTTCGGGCTGAACGGCGGCGCTCATGACCAGTTTCGTGCGCGTTTCATACAGCGCATCAATCAGCGTGACAAAGCGCTTGGCCTCATTTCGGTTTTCCGGGCCCATTTGAGGCACATTTTCAAGAATCAGCGTTTGGAAAGCATGGGACAGGCGCAGATAATCCGCCGCGCCCAGAGCCTCCCCGCAGAGCCGATTAAAGCTTGCCCGGGCCACGCCCGCCGCCGTGTCTTTCAAAACCAGCTTTCGGCCCTGTACGGTCAACTCAGTCGTCTTGCCCAGCGCCTCTCCGGTGAGGCGATCCCAGGCCGCATCCAGTGCCGCCTCCGAGTCCGGGCCCAGCGGCGTATAATAGACAGGCGCGGCGGAGAGCTGCCGCAGGCGGTGATCCACCTCACCTGCAAATTCATGAATGATCAAATGATTGGGCATCATTTCTATAAAAGGTTCAAACAGAGCCCGGTTCAGCCCGTTTTTATAAAGATCTTGCGGCGGGCGGTTGGATGTGGCGATCACGACAAGCCCGCGTTTCCACAGCGCCTTGAACAGGCGGGAGAGGATCATGGCATCGGTGATATCTGTGACGTGAAACTCGTCGAAGCACAAAAGGCTGACATCCGCCGCGATAGACTTGGCCACATATTTGATCGGGTCGCCCTCTTCGCTCTGCCGGGCCTTGGCAATGCGGGCATGTACATCGAGCATAAAGGCGTGGAAATGCACGCGCTGCTTGGCCTTGATCGGAGCGGCGTCGAAGAACCAGTCCATCAACATGGATTTACCGCGCCCGACCCCGCCCCACATGTAAAGCCCCTTGGGCGTTTCTTTTTTACGGGAGAGCCAGCCGCTGGACTTCCGGCTTTGGGCGAGGCGCTCCAATCGGGCATCCAGCGCACGGGCGGCTTCCAGCTGCGCCAGATCCTTGGTCAGCACGCCTTCATCTATTCGCGCACGCAATTGTTCTGTGACCGGGCCCATTACCGGCTAAGGCTCAGCTGTAAAATCGCACCGCCAAAGAGCGAAAAAGCGGCGACTGTCACGATGACAAAGAGTAATTTGTTACGGATTTGGCGGCTTTTCATAGCTGTATCAATGCCTGCATTGGATGTAGGGTCAAGCCCTGTATATCATATAGGCATGCCAAATGCCCCCTTGCCGTTCATGTTACGTTTATGTAAGATTAAGCATAGGAAAATCATAAGGTGCGTCTGGGGCCAAGGGGGTCGAACTTGCGCACGGAGTAGAGGGACATCCAATGGATCAACTATCACAACATCTTAGCTTTCTGCCCGCTTGGGCCGTGGGCCCGGTGATAGCTTTAGCGACGATCGTTATAGGCTATTTCATTTCTAAAATCGCTGCGGCTATCGTCGCTGGCGCAATCAATAAAACAGGTATTGGCAAACAAGCCCAGACTACAGGCGGCAATATCGGTAAATCTCTGTCCAAAGCCGTCTTCTGGGTGCTTTGGTTGGTCTTCATCCTAATGGGCCTGTCACATTTCCCAATGATCTCTAACGAGCTTGGGTTCTTGAACGGCATGATGGACAACATCTTTGGCTATCTACCACAATTGATCGTCGGTATCGTCGTTCTGGCGGTTGGCGTTATGCTCGCCAATGTCGTCAAAAATGCACTTTCCAGCATTTTGGAAGTGGCACAAGTTGACCGTCTGGCGACAAAATTTGGTGTCACCGGTGACGAAACGGCTCCAACAAGCTCAATTGCCAGCAGCCTTGGCGGCCTGGCAAAAGCGATTGTCATCTTGCTATTCGCGATTGCAGCGATTGGTATCTGGGATATTCCAGGCTTCTCTGACGAAGTCACTGCCATGCTCGGCACAATCCTTGATTACATTCCAAGCATTGCCGGTGCGGCCATCATCCTGGCGGCAGCCGTCTTTATTGGTAAATTTGTATCAAATCTCGCGAAAAGCACATTGCCGGCTCTGGGCGTAGACAACTCATTGTCAACCGTTGCCAGCCTGGACGGTGAAGGCCCGAACTTCGTACCTTCCAATGTCATCGCGACTGTGGCTTTTGTCGGTATCGTTCTGATGGGCTTGACCGCGGCTATGAAAGCTTTGGGTATTCCTGAGCTGACAAATGTCTTTAATACGCTGCTGGAAGTCGGCGGACGTGTTGTTCTTGGCGCCATCATCATCGGTGCAGGTCTGTTCATCGCAAACTTCATCTCGAAGATTGTGGCACAGACATCTGGCGATTTGGCCGGTAAGATCATCAAATATGCGACAATCCTGATTGTCACATTTATGGGTCTGGAAACCATGCAACTGGGTGAAGGCATTGTTGATACAGCCTTCCGTTACTCTGTCATGGCGGCGGCTGTTGCGGCTGGCGTTGGCGGCGCGATTGCCTTTGGTCTTGGCGGCCGCGAATGGGCCGGTAAGAAGCTGCAAGAGTGGCTTCCAAACAAAAAGACAGCGGCTCGTAAGAAGTAATCCTTACTTAAGCTGAAAATAGAAGCCGCCCTCCAAGAAATTGGGGGGCGGTTTTTTATGTGGTGATGTCGGCGATGGCCTGCAAGGCCGCGCGGTCTGACAGCGCCCCTTCTGGCAACGCAATCAAAGCTTCAATCCGCGCGCGGCATAAATCATAGACATCGGAAAAGGCTTTCTGCCTGACTTCCAACGGCTCAATATGAGCCGGATCCGGCGCAGGCCAGTGCACCTTAAGACCGGGGCCAAAAAACACCGGACAGACTTCATTCGCCGCATTGTCGCAAACCGTGACGACTATGTCCATTTCAGGTGCGCCCACCTCTGAAAAGACGTCCCAGGATTTAGAGCTATATTGATTGGTCACATGTCCGCGCTTTTGCAGTTCTATCAATCCGTCCGGATGAGGCTGCCCACTTGGCTGACTCCCCGCCGACCAGCCTTTAAACCTGCCCTGCCCTAGATCATTCATCAAGGCTTCGGACAGAATAGACCGTGCGGAATTCCCTGTACACAGAAAAAGGACATTTATCATTTTGCTCATAGGCCGCGCTTGCCAATTTGGCGCGGCTTCGTCAATAAGCCTTCATGCATATTGTGGAGCAATTGATTGCGGAACGTGCGCCAAAGCTTACGGGACGCCCGCGCCTGTTCAAAGCTGTGCGTCCGGCGCTTTACCGGATGCTGGCTTATGATGCCGCTGTATTTCTGGCTGACGCCATTCGGCCTATGAGCGGACATGACGCCTTTAAGATGGTGGCCCGCCATATCAGCCCGCGCGTTGCCGTGCAGCATTTGGAGCATTTACCTAGAAAAGGCCGCTGCGTGCTTATAGCCAATCACCCAACCGGCCTGGCTGACGGCATGGCGGTTTTTCAGGCCATTCGCGAGAGACGCCCAGATCACCTTTATTTGGCCAATGCCGATGCCTTACGCGTCATTCCGGACGGAGACG
>JAHDHS010000059.1:3902-11755 GCA_020631215.1 Hellea sp.
GATCACCTTTATTTGGCCAATGCCGATGCCTTACGCGTCATTCCGGACGGAGACGACATCATTATTCCGGTTGAGTGGGTGAAAGAAAAACGGAACATGGCCAAGACCCGTCAGACTTTGTTATCTGTGAAAAAAGCGCTTCAAGAGGAACGCTGCGTCGTGATTTTCCCTAGTGGCGCTTTGGCCAATATGACATGGCACGGATTGGTCGATAAACCCTGGGAAAGCTCTGCCGCCATGCTTGCCAAAAAATATGACGCCCCCGTCATTCCCTTGCAAATCCGCGCCAAAAACAGCTGGCTTTATTACCTCTTCTCTTGGACGAATTCAGAACTGCGCGATATCACCCTGTTTCATGAACTTCTAAACAAGAAAGGCCAGACATTTAACCTGACATTCGGCGAGTCCATTCCCCCCGCAAACCTGCCCAAAAACCCCGATGAGGCCACTGCCATGATCCGTAAAATTGTTGAAGGCCTTTAAGCAAAGAAATTTCAGATCAGCCTTAATTCTGCCTTAACCATGCACATGTTCAAAGCCTGAATTACTCTGGGCCATATTATGAAAACACTTGCCACATCTATCGCTATTACTGTGACCGGACTCATCCTGATCGGGCTGTTTCACGCAAGCGGTGGCCATGTTGATTCAGAAGGTGTTTTGCAAGAGCTGTTTTATTTACTGCCAATCGGGCACTTGCTGGTGATCACTGGCGGTATGGCAACGCTTGTCGGCCTGATCCGCGAAGCTTTGGCCCGCGTTGCGCAGCCCGCTTAGGCGCGCTCAACCATCATTTTCTTGACGTCAGCAATCGCCTTGGCCGGATTGAGCCCCTTGGGGCAAACATTGGCGCAGTTCATGATGGTATGGCAGCGATAAAGCTTGAACGGATCTTCAAGCGCATCCAGCCGCTTTGTTTTGGCCTCATCGCGACTGTCTACCAACCAACGATAAGCTTGCAATAAAGCCGCCGGCCCCAAATAACGATCTCCGTTCCACCAATAGGACGGACAAGACGTCGAGCATGACGCGCAAAGAATACACTCATAGTAGCCATCCAGCTTTTCGCGGTCATCCGGCGTTTGCTTGATTTCCTCGGTGGGCAGAGGCGTACTGGTCTGTAGCCAAGGTTCAATAGACGCATATTGTTTGTAGAAATTGGATAAATCCGGCACCAGATCACGCACCACCGGCAAATGCGGCAAAGGCGATATTGTGATGGTATCATTGCCGCCAACTTCATCTATGCCCTTAGTACAGGCCAGCGTATTGCGCCCGCCAATATTCATCGCACAGGACCCGCATACGCCCTCACGGCATGAGCGCCTGAAGGCCAGTGTCGGATCGATTTCGTTTTTAATCTTGAACAAGGCATCCAGAACCATGGGGCCACATTCATCCAGATCAATCTGATAGGTGTCCCAATAAGGATTCCCGCCATCCGCCGGATCATAACGGTAAATTTTAAACGTCTTTAGACGCTTACCCGCCGCAGGCGCAGGCCAGGTTTTCCCGGGCTTGATTTTGGAGTTCTTGGGCAGGGTCAATTGGACCATGATGAATTTCCTCTTCGCTTAGGGCCGATATAAGGGATTGCGCAGGCAAAGCGAAGCAATTTTACGGCTTTCCTGCTAGGCAATTTGTCGCTTTTTATGCCTAAGAGTTCGCCAAAATACATTCAAACTCTATTCATCTAGCTTAATGGATAAACCGTCATCTTAATGAAGCTGGGAGAATTATCATGGAAAAATTACAAGCCTTCTTAAACCCGGACAGGCTGGAAAGCCTGACGAGTTCAGGCATCGCGCTCGGGGTCAATGTGCTGATCGCGCTCGCCATACTGATTGTTGGTCTTTGGGTATCAAAAAAAGCCAAGAATACAATCGTAAAACTATCGCAAAAAAGCCCGCACCTGGATGACACACTTTTCAAATTTCTGGGAAGTATTGTCCGCTGGGTCATCATGGCATTTGTTATTATCGCCATCCTCAACCGTTTTGGCGTTGAGACTACATCCATTGTCGCGCTTTTAGGTGCGGCAGGCTTAGCCGTTGGCCTCGCCCTGCAAGGCGCCATGTCCAATATGGCCGCAGGCGTCATGCTGATGTTGTTCCGTCCTTATAAAGTCGGCGACTTTGTCGATGCAGGTGGTCATTTTGGTAATGTCGAAGACATCAATCTGTTCACAACTGACATGCAGACTTTTGACAATCAAAAAATCATTATCCCGAACGGTAAAATTTGGGGTGAGAAAATCATCAATCATAGCCATCATCCTGTCCGCGGCGTCGAAATGAAATTCAACGTTGCCTATGATGATGATATCGAAAAAGCCAAAAGTGTTATCAATGAAGTTCTGGCGGCTCATCCGCAAATCGTTGCTGATCCGGCGCCATTTGTGGAGGTTGAAACCTTGACAGAACGCTCTGCCGAATTGGTTGTGCGTCCGTTCACAGACGGCGCGAATTACTTTGATGTGCGGTATTCTGTACCAGAAGCTGTCATGAAAGCTTTGGGCAAAGCCGGCATGACCACGCCATATCCGGCAACACGGGTCTTGATGAAAAAATAAAGACGCACACAACCTATTTTGAATTAGCCGCCCTGTTTGTGACAGGGCGGCTTTTTATTAGATTAGCTTGTTGTTTTCGTGCCGTACCAATTGATATTTCGAGTTAGATACATCGTAGCTGCGATGGCTATGAAGCTGGCCAAAGCGCCAATCATCAGGGCAAAATCCTGCATGCGCATCAACACAAAGAGTAATCCATATACGAGCAAAAAGACGATCCCGGCTTTGATGATATAGACCTTGCCGCCAAAAACGGCTCCGGCATAACCCGCTGTGGCCGCAATCGTTGCCCCGGCTGAAATCAAGAAAGCGCTGGCAAAACCTATCCGTTCGGAAAAGGCCAGTAGCAGCAAGTAGAAAATGCTCTGCGCCAATCCGATCAGGATATATTGTGCGGGATGAACCGGCACACCGACAATCACCTCGAACAGGAAATAAGCCAAAAACACCATACCGATAAACAGCACGCTGTATTTTAGAGCGCGATTGACGGTCCGGTAAGGGTCAAGCGGCGAAACAAAATTAACCGACATACCACTGCCCGGCTGATAAAGCTGATTAAAGCTTTCGGCGGAACCATGGCTGATGATGCCCCGGCGTAGTAAGGGGATTGTCCAGTCAGCTGCAAAGCCTGTCTCCGTAATCTCGCGATCATCCGGCGGAAACGGGCCATCAAAACCCGGATGCGGCCAATTGGATTTCAAGCTGATTTCCGTCAGTTTGGCGAAAGGGGTGATGGAGAGTTTTTGCGCCCCGGACAGGCTGAGCTTGATAGTGGTATTTACGCTGGATTTTCCGGCGTCAAACTCGGCCAAAAGCGGCGCGGCGGATGTCGCCAGATAACGGCCACTGCGCTGTGAGATCATGTCCATGCGGAGGTCATATATGCGCTGCGTTTCAGTAATTTCGCCGTTTTTACCACGTGTTCTCTGCGTCCAGCTTGGCGCATCGGGCCGCCTGATGTTTTGATAAGAAAACTGATGTGACTGCCCGGAATATTGCAATTTCACATCCCCCCGCAAGCCTTTGACTTCCGACAGGTTAAACACGATCATGGCTTGCGACCAATCCAGCTTTAACCGCTCATCTACGTCAATTTTGCGTGGGTCTGTAAAGCTAGCGGTCAGCGTGCCATCGGTCTTAAAAACCGGAACTTTAAACAAAGACAAGCTGACCTCATCGACTTTGACATCAGTTAAACTCACTTCGCCTGTCTCCGCCGAATAGACATAATCACCCAGCGTCATGACGCGCGCATCGTCATTGCGGTTGACATAAGGCACGACGATATGCGGGCCGACAATTAATTGCTGGCCGCCATAATCTCTCGATACATCATGTGCGACCTGATCCGCGCGGTTGCTGCGCTCATAGCTGATGAAAGAGATGAACATGGCGGGTATCGCCATCAGCAAAACAAGCCCGCAGACAAGTATAAGCTTTAATCCGCTGGAGCGGCCCGGCACGCGCCATCGTCGCGGCGGTTTGGGATTGGGTTTAAAATCAGACATGGAATTGTCCCCTCAAAATTTAAATTGGAGGACAGGCTAGGATGGGTCTGTGGCGCTATATGGACAAAAGCCTGTTAGCAAAGCGGTAAATTCTGGGCGGTTTTGGGGCGGCTATTCAGCCGCAATCAATACCGAACGATATTCCGGCAACACCAGATCATCATCATGGGCGGTCGGTTCTGTTAGGAAAGTCAACTCTTCAGTTTCGCAGCCAATATAGTCCGCAAGATCACTTAAAACGACAGGCTTTTGGCGGTCATTGGCATGTGCCAAGGCTTTCATAGCGCCCTCGACAAAGCCGGCCTGGGCGTCTTTGGTATCAAATTCATAGGCTGCAATAAGATCGCGAAGCACAATGACATCCCTTAAGTCTCAAGTTTGCGCCCCGATCCTTGGTGACATTAACAACATGAACGGCGGATGAAATAAAGCCTAAAATTCAAAAATAGAGAATTTAATATTCAATTAACCAAAAACACGCCGCAAAATTTCGGATGTCCGCTTGGCCGGGTTGGTGCGGATCGCTTTTTCTTCTTCGGCGATAT
This sequence comes from Hellea sp., assembly GCA_020631215.1. Lineage (GTDB taxonomy): Bacteria > Pseudomonadota > Alphaproteobacteria > Caulobacterales > Maricaulaceae > Litorimonas. The sequence continues at coordinate 8,531 of JAHDHS010000059.1, forward strand.
AGTGGAAAACGCCTTTCAGCCCGTAATCAACGCCATGTTTAACCAGATCCGAGCGGGCGTCATTGCCCAATTGCGGCGCGAAAGGCACGCTGGATAGCTGTCCGGAGACTTGATCGACTAGGCGCAAGGCCCCGGTCTGATTAAGCGCATTTTCCATAATCGGGGAGAATAGCTGCGCCAGACGCAATGTTGTTCGATCTTGTAGATAGCTGGTCGCGGCATTGTCGGGGCCGCGCACAATATTAATGGCGTCCGTAATGGTCAGATCACGGATCGCGCCCAGAAATATATCCTTGGCGACGGGCGCGGCTTTCTCGGCCCCGCGATTCAGTTGCTGCTGTAGTTCCACCAACAGCCCGTCCGCGCCAATGGGCTTTAGATAAGACTGCACATCGCGCAGCACTTTGGGCAAAGGGATGCGCACCAGATCATCGCGCCAGAACCCGTCCAACACGCCGACTTCGCTGATGGCATTGCCCACACCATTATCCAGCGCCGCTCGTATCCCGGCGGCGGCATCCGCCTGAGATAATCCGCCCACACCGCCTAACACGCCGTCAATGACGGCCGGATCCAGCGTTTCACAGGCCGACAGCGCGAGAGCGCTTAAAATGAGTGTACGTCTATCCATGATCTACTCCTAGTCTCTATCCTTGAATTTTGGCGCGCGCTTTTCAAAAAACGCCTTCACGCCTTCTTGGCAATCATGAGAGATGAAAGCTTTGTTCAGCATCTCACTTTCCATCATATGCATCTGATAAGGCACAGCGTCTTGTGTGCCATGCCCGAACATGGAGGCGCGCAGAAGCTGCTTGTTATGCGCGACGCTTGCCGGGGAGCAATTGGCCGCGATATCTTGGGCCAGTTCCAGTGATCGCGGTAAAACATCCTCCGGCTCATGCACCTCGGATATGAACCCCGCCCGGTGCATTTCATCGGCCATGATTATGTCGCCCTTTAAAATCCATTCGCTGGCTTTGGCAAAACCAACAAGGCGCGGCAGGAACCAGCTGGCCGCCCCGTCAAAGACAATGCCGCGCCGGGCGAAGGGGAAAGCGAATTTGGATTTCTTGGACGCAATCCGCAAATCCATCGGAATAGTCATCGTCGCGCCAATGCCCACGGCGGCGCCATTTATCGCCGCAATGACGGGCGTGTCCATATCAAAGATTTTCAGATTTAAAACGCCGCCCAGATCGCGGCCAATGCCAGTGGCCTCATCGATCTCTTTAGGCGCGACCGCACCAAAGCCTTGCGAAATATCGGCCCCGGCGCAGAAAGCGCGCCCTGCCCCCGTCACCACGATAACCCGCACAGAGGGGTCAGCCTCCGCCGCTTCAAAGGCGTCGATCATGTCATAGCACATTTGCACATTAAAACTGTTCATGTGTTCCGGCCGGTTCAGGGTCATGATCATGACGCTTTCATTCTCGCTGTCGCGGTTGATCAATAATGTTTCATATGACATTTAGCGTTCCTCTTAATCCGTCATCTTTTGCTGACGGATTTTGGCCCAATAGTCCAGCCGCTCTTTGATCATTCGCTCCCGCCCCTCACCTTTGGGGGCATAGAAATTCTGCCGCGCCATGCCTTCGGGGAAGTAATTCTGCCCGGAAAAACCTTCCTCCGTATCATGGTCATAGGCATAGCCTTTGCCATAGCCGATATCTTTCATCAGCTTGGTCGGGGCATTGAGAATATGTTTGGGCGGGGCGAGCGAACCCGTCTCCTTGGCCGCAACCATGGCCGCTTTGAAACCCTTATAAACCGCATTGGATTTAGGCGCACTGGCCAGATGCACAACGGCATGGGCGATGGCGAGTTCGCCCTCCGGTGACCCCAGCATTTTATATGTCCGCATCGCCTCACTGGCAATCATCAGCGCCGTTGGGTCGGCCAGTCCGATATCTTCTGACGCAAAACGGATCACACGCCGCGCAATATAAAGCGGGTCCTCTCCGCCTGTCAGCATCCGCGCAAGCCAGTAAAGCGCCGCATCCGGGTCCGAACCGCGCATGGATTTATGCAAGGCCGAGATCAGATTATAATGCTCTTCGCGTGATTTATCATAGGCCGGGGCACGTTTTTGCAGCAGCGCCGCCACAGCCTGCCCGTCCATTTTCTCACGGACAGGCGCGGCAAATACCTCCTCCGCCAAGGTCAGCAAATATCGACCGTCGCCATCGGCATAATTAATCAAGGCCTCTCGCCCATCCTCCGTCAGAGGCAAAACCTGCCCGACTTCCTGTTCGGCCCGGGCCAGCAAGCCTCCCAAGGCCGCCTCATCCAGACGCTCCAAGACAAAGACCTGAGCCCGGGAGAGCAAAGCGCCGTTCAGCTCAAAAGACGGGTTTTCCGTCGTCGCCCCGATCAGGGTCACAATCCCTTCCTCGACATAAGGCAAGAAGCCGTCCTGCTGCGCGCGGTTAAACCGGTGAATTTCGTCCACGAAGAGCATCGTCCCCTGACCCGCCGCGCGGCGCAGCTTGGCCGCCTCAAAGGCTTTGCGTAAATCTGCTACGCCTGAAAACACTGCGGATAATTGCACAAATTCCAGATCGGCGTGATCCGCGATTAAGCGCGCAATCGTCGTCTTTCCAACGCCCGGCGGCCCCCACAGGATCATGCTCGCCACCCGCCCACTGGATAGCATCCGCCCTATGGGGGCATCCGGCCCAATCAAATGATCCTGCCCGACCACATCTGCAATTGCGCGCGGGCGCAATCGATCGGCCAGCGGACGCGGCGCTTGGTCTTCTAAACCCGTGACTTGGAATAAATCCGACATAGAACATGTGTAGAACGTGTTTTCTTTTGTGGCAATAAAACATCTGCTTTGCATATGTTTATTGCGATGCGGCACCGGCCCTCTCCCCTCCCGTAATATAACCTTGACGCGATTTGGGAGGTAACCTATATGCCGCGCACCGAGCGGGGGACCACCTAACGCAAACCCGTGACCAGAGCCGGATGTCTAACCGGCAGGAGTAATGACATGAAAGCAGACACACATCCTGATTATCACATGATCACCGTCAAAATGGTGGATGGATCAACTTACCAAACACGCTCCACTTGGGGCAAAGAAGGCGACACGCTGACTTTGGATATCGACTCCAAAACTCACCCAGCTTGGACAGGCGGAGAGAGCCGCATTTCCGACCGCGGCCGCGTCTCCAAATTCAAAGACAAATTCGCAGGCTTCGGCGTCTAAACCACGCCCAA
>JAHDHS010000060.1 GCA_020631215.1 Hellea sp.
AATATTCTTCGGCCATTTTCATCGCCACGGCATTATATTCGTCGAAGATTTTCTTATCTTCACAGCCTTGGATCACATTCTCCCAGACGGATTTGCCTTTTTCCAGACGCGGCTCTTGTGGCAGATAGCCAACTTTGACGCCTTCTGCGGCCCAATGCTCACCCGTCACTTCGGTATCAAGGCCCGCCATGATTTTCATCAGCGTCGATTTACCGGCGCCATTCACACCGATCAGACCAATTTTTGCATCCGGATAGAATGATAGATGCACATTATCGAGAATGGTCTTATTGCCGAATTTCTTCGTCAGACCTTGCATATGGTAACAGAATTGACGGGCCATTATTCGCTCTTCGTGTCAGGTGAATTCTTCGAGCGCCATATGAGGCGCATCACCTGATTTTGCAAGGGTAATTGGCGGATTACTTACGCGGGATTGTGAGCGGGATACAGCCCTCTCCGCCATAACCCGGAATGTGGCCCTCAGGGCAGCTAGGCGGCGGAGTTATAACAGGCAGCTCCGGCATTGGCGGGATAACGACAGGCGGCAGGGGCTCTGGCTCGACAATGACTGGAGGCTCATATATTGGCGTTTCCGGCACAGGCTGCGGGGCTGGCTCCGGGAAAGTTGTGATGACGTGATAAGTCGGGATCATATAATAGCCGCATGGCTGCACAGCGACAGCGCACTCGGATCCATAAGCACCGCTGCTTGCCATTTCGGAGTAAGCATAAGCCTCACCATAACGGCTTGTAACTTGCTGAGCCGAACATGCCGACAGGCCGGCAGACACTGAGACCAAGCTGATCAAGAAACATTTACTGAAGTTACGCATATACGCCTACTGATTCCTTTGAATAAACAGGCTCCATCAAGGTTGTTAACATTAGATTAACCATAATTGTCCCCGTCCATATATGGCCACTTCCTTGACTTTATCGCTGCCCTGCCCGACCAAAAGACTATGAAAATCGCCACGTGGAATATCAATTCAGTCAAAGCCCGCATGCACGCTCTGACGGCCTGGCTCAAAGCCGCACAGCCGGACATTGTCTGCCTGCAAGAGATCAAGACAGTTGATGACGGTTTTCCGCGCATGGAGATTGAGGCGCTGGGCTATAATGTCGCCGTGCATGGCCAGAAGAGCTATAATGGCGTCGCCATTCTATCCAAGCTGCCCTTTGATGAGGTCGCCCCGCGTTTGCCCGGTGATGATAATGATGAGCAAGCTCGATATCTCGAAGCTGTCGTCAGCACTGGCAAAGGCGCGTTGCGTGTGGCCTCGATCTACCTGCCCAATGGCAACCCGGTCGAAGACGGGCAGCATCCAAAATACACCTATAAGCTAGCCTGGATGGATCGCCTGCGCGCCAGAGCGCAAGTGCTGCTCACACATGAAGAGCCGCTCATTCTGGCTGGCGATTACAACGTCATCCCCCGGCCCGGCGATACCCATGACCCGAAGGGCTGGTGGGGTGATGCGCTCTACCGGCAGGAAACACTGGATGCGTTTCATGCGCTTCGTAATATCGGGCTTTATGACATGTTCGACCTGTTTGACGGGCGAGAGGGACAATATACATTCTGGGATTATCAAGGCGGGGCATGGCCAAACAATCACGGCATTCGGATTGACCATCTTCTATGCTCTGCTCAAGCCATCGACACAGCCGAGTCCATCGTCATTGACAAAATGGTACGCGAAGGTGAGCGGCCCTCTGACCATGTCCCTGTCATAGGTACGTTTGATCTATGAGCTCAATGGCCAAAGTCGCGGCCTTCGAGGTCTTGGCGCTCTTAATTGCGGTCTTTGGTTTTGGCTGGCATTTGAAAACGGTCTATAGCGGCTTTGTAGCCTCCACCGATCAGGGCGACGCCTTATTTGAACGGGATGTGCTGGAAGATTACGGACAACAAATATTGGATGAACTTATCCGGCAGGATGTCAAAACCGCGATTATCTCCCGCTCTGGTCAGAAACGAGAGAAGCTCCCCGAAGGCGTTATGTTTACCCATAGCGCATTTTTTCGGCGGAATGATCAGGGCGGCTATGATGTTTATAATCTCTATCACGGTGAAGAGAACAGGTTGATATCCTCTCTCGTAACTGACCGGCCCGCAGATTTTCTGCGTTTGCTACAGGAAAAAGATGCAGGCATTTTAATCCCGGACGCTGCAACCCAAGACCAACTTTATGATTTTCTGGAAAGCCCCGAATACAAAGCCGTGCACCAAGTGAATTACTCACTTATCTCCAACCCATTCGATCTGCGCTTTCAGAACTGCAATGAGTTTATGCTCTACGTCGTCGCCGCCATGTTCTGGGAGACAACCGACACCGAAGCAATCCGTCAACGCCTGATGAAAACGATTGAGCCCAACAAACTGAAAGCCTCACCTATCCGCCGCCATATCGGCCCAAAAATCGATGAACGTCTGATTATGGAAGATCACGACGGAGAGATCCTGACGACGACCTTTGGCACGCTTACCCAATTGTTCGAGCGTGAGGGACGCCTGGACACAAGCTATGTTCTGAATTTCACAGAGCCCTAGGCGGCCGCCTAACCTTTGGCCAAGACGGCGTCGACCACATCGTAAATTGCGCCCACTTCGTCTAAAATTTTCTGTGTGCGGTCCGGCTTTGTCAAAGGCTCGAACATGGAGCCAGCCTCATAACGGTTGGGCGTTTCCACCACGATGAGCAATTGCCCATCAATAAAACCGAAACGGATATTCTTACCATCAACGGAATGTTCCAAATCCACCAAGGTCTGCATGAAGTCAGGTGTCAATAAATAACGCGCCTCAACTTGATCCGTGCCATAAGCTTCGAAGATTCTCTCAAAGACCGGATCCACCAGCCCCACCCGTTTCATCTCGCCTTTGGTCTTGCGCTGGAACCGTCCCTTGTCACGTAACACCACGGTACGGCCTAAGAATTTGCGCGGAAAAAACATGATGATCATCTGCCCATGCAGCACGGTATTATAGGACTTATCGCCTTTGCGTTCCATCAGGACTTCCAGAGACCGAAATTGCGCGCCATGAGCCTCGCCGCTCATTTGATCTTCAAAAGCCGCCCGCTTGGAGGCTGTACGCGACTCGGTGTTGTAGCCAGACGGCAGCAGGCCCAATTGCGCCCAATATTCCAGATCAGGTTTTTCTGTCGCCTGGGCAGAAAATTTCCAGCCCAGATATTTGCAAATACCGCCGACAATCGTGTCTTTGGTGTCGGCTTTAATGGTCTTGGTTTGCCAGTGATAAATGCCGCCTATCGCCATACCGCCTAAGGCAACGGCTAACATCGCACCTTGAAGCATCAAAACGGCCATCAGTCCAAGGGCGATGACCCCAGCTCCTGCGGCTATCAAGCCACCATATAATTTGGTTTTTCGCACGGCCTCACGGCGCTTGCCATCACGTGCGGCCAGAACCGGGAATATCTCGTTATGATAATATTCCGAGAAGCCCTTAAATTCGGCGTGATGTTCGTCAAATTGATGCAAATTTTATCCCAATGCGTCGATCGCGGATTTCAGCTTTTCAACCTCGGCAGTATAGCCTGCACGGCGTTCCTTTTGCAGGTTTACGACCTTTTCCGGGGCCTTATCTGTGAAGTTCGGATTAGATAATTTCCTGTCGATCTTGTCGATTTCCATCTGCGCCGTATCGATGGCTTTGGACAACCGGGCACGCTCGGCCTCCAAGTCAATCAAGCCTTCCAGCGGGATAGCATAGGTCACACCATCAACCACGGTTTGAAGCGCGCCTTGAGGGGCCGTATCTGCGGTTCGTACCTCTTCAACGCGGGCCATGGGCGAGAGCTGCGGCGCATATGTCGCCAGACGCGGATCCAGCTGACCCGACAGCATCAGCAGAGGCGCTTTCTTGGCGGGCGGGATATTCATATCGGCCCGCACAGAACGGATATTCGTGATCAGCGTTTGCAGCCATTCAATTTGCGTCACCGCCTCTTGGTTGATCAAATCATCACCCAATTGCGGCCAATCAGCAACAATCAAATGACTCTCGCGATTATCAGACAGGCTCCCCCAAAGCTCTTCGGTGATGAAGGGCATGAAGGGGTGAAGCAGCTTTAAGATTTGATCCAGTGTCCAAGCAAATGTCGAACGCGTTTCATCCTTGGCCGGGCCGTCCGCGCCCGAGAGCAGCGGCTTGGTGAGTTCCAGATACCAGCTACAGAATGTGTCCCATGTGAATTTGTAAATCGCATCCGCTGCGTCATTAAAGCGGTAAGCCGTAATGCAGCGCGTGACCTCTTGAACGGCTTTAACTGCCTCAGAAATGATCCATTGATTGATCGGCGTGACCGCATCCGACGGTTTAAAATCGGCAGCCAGTTTGCACTCATTCATCTGTCCGAAATTGGCGGCAGACCACAGCTTGGTTCCGAAATTCCGGTAGCCCGCAATGCGGTCTACGGACAGGCGGATATTGCGCCCCTGCCCCGCTTGGCTGGCAAGGGTGAACCGCAGGGCGTCTGCGCCATAAGCCTCAAACCCATCGGGATAGGCTTTGCGTGTGGCCTTCTCGACTTGCGGGGCTTTGTCAGGATTTTTCAGACCGCGTGTGCGCTTGGCGACGAGGGTCTCAAGGCTTACGCCGTCAATCAAGTCCAGCGGGTCAAGCGTGTTGCCAATCGACTTAGACATTTTTTTGCCCTGCTCATCCAGCACCAGCGCATGAATATAGACATCGTGAAACGGCACCTCATCCATGAAATGCAACCCCTGCATCATCATCCGCGCCACCCAGAAGAAGATAATATCAAAGGCGGTCACGAGGACGGAAGTGGGGTAGAAGCGCTTTAGCTCTTCCGTATTTTCCGGCCAGCCAAGTGTGGAGAACGGCCAAAGACCGGAGGAAAACCATGTGTCTAGGACGTCGGGGTCGCGCCATCCATAAATTGTAATCTGGTACGAATTGATATCTAGCTGCGTCTCATTCTTAGTAATATCTAATGGCAATTCAAGTATAGCATTCTTGGAAATTGCTTCCTCTCGTGAAGCTGCGATAGCAGTGTTTATGTGGAACTGGAAACCACTCGCTTCGACCAAATCCAGATATTTATAGAATTGTTCCATCCTTACGAAACCCTCGTCGGGATCAACGTGAATATCAAATTCGGCCTCCTCAGCTAGAGAAAGGGTACCGTTTTCAATTTTAATTTTTGGGAAATACCAAGCCGGAATACGATGCCCCCACCATAATTGCCGTGAAATACACCAAGGCTGAATGTCTTTCATCCAGTGATCATAGGTTTTCTTCCAATTTTCCGGAATGAATTTGGTGGAGCCATCATCGACTTTCGCCATAGCCTCATCCGCCAGCTTCTCCGCATCCACGAACCATTGATCGGTTAACATGGGCTCTATCACCACGCCGGAGCGATCACCATAAGGCTGCATGATTTTCTTATCTTCAACCTGTATCAACAGGCCTTCGGCATCAATATCAGCCACGACTTCCTTGCGGGCCTTGAAACGATCCATGCCAACATATTTCTCCGGCATGATTTCGCTGGCGATCATTTCGCCCTTTGGCCCCATCAGCGAATACATCGGAATGTCATTGCGCTTGGCTACTTCATAGTCGTTAAAATCATGCGCGCCCGTAATCTTCACCGCGCCGGAGCCAAAATCCGGGTCAGGATATTCATCCGTTATAATCGGGATCAACCGGTCCGCGAGTGGCAGGCGCACCATCTTACCCACAATCGGAGCGTAGCGTTCATCATCGGGGTGGACGGCCACCGCACCATCGCCCAGCATGGTTTCAGGCCGCGTCGTCGCGATAGAAATATAATCCCGCTCTTCTGTCAGGATAACATTTCCGTCCTCATCCTTCTCGACATAAGTATATGTCTCGCCGCCCTCCAGCGGATATTTGAAATGCCAGAAATGACCGTCTTTTTCGATATTCTCGACCTCTAAATCAGAGATCGCGGTTTGGAAATGCGGGTCCCAATTCACGAGGCGTTTATCGCGATAAATCAGACCGGCTTCGTACATTTCAACAAACGCCTTTGTGATCGCGTCCGCCATCTGGCTGTCATCGGGATCACCCAAGGTAAATTTCAGACGCGACCAGTCACAGGATGAGCCAAGCCGTTTCAGTTGATTGACAATATTTCCGCCGGATTCCTCTTTCCATTTCCAGACCTCAGAGAGAAAATCCTCCCGGCTCATATCTTTACGCGCACGGCCCTCAGTGGCCAGCTTCCGCTCGACCACCATTTGCGTGGCGATGCCCGCATGGTCAGTGCCAGGCTGCCACAGCACAGCCTTACCGGTCATCCGGTGATATCGCGCAAGGATATCCTGAATCGTGTTATTAACCGCATGGCCCATATGCAGATTGCCCGTCACATTGGGCGGCGGAATGACGATGGAAAAACTGTCTTTTTTGGACATATCCGGTTTGAAATAACCGCCCTCTTCCCACATTTTATAAAGGCGGGCCTCGGCGTCTTTCGGATTGAAATTTTTATCGAGCATCTGTGTTCCTAATAGCGAAAACCCCGCCCCCTTTTCAAAGGGCGGGGCTTGGTTATTTGCGCTCTACCCTGATTAGGCAGGGAGTTAAAGAGTCTATTTCCCTGAACTGATCCGCTTGACCTCTTTGGTCACAGCCCGCTCGACTATGCCTTTTAGATTGGCGTCCAGCCATTCTTTCAGCATGGGTTGCAGCGCTTCCATGACCAAGTCGCCGATACGGTCGCCGCGCTCGGCTTTCACAGCCTTTTCCTCGACCACCCTGTTAAGCGACGCGAATGCGTCTGCGGTGGCGGTTTCCGTTGCGCCTTCGATGATTGTCTCTTTATTCGCTGCAGTGCGGGCCATGGGCTCTGTCTCCTCTTGAGCTAATTCGGGTTCAGGTTCAGTTACGTTTTCGGACGGTTGGTCTTCAACCACGTCTAAAATTCTATCTATTTCGTCGTCACGACGGGTAATCGCCGCAGCGCCGGCGACCATGGTAGCTCCAGCGCCCAGAATAGCGGTTGCCGACTTATCCGCATCTGCCTCTGCTGCGGCTGCAATATCGGACAGGCTCGGCGTCTGATCTTGGTTTTCAAGAACATTGACCGCTTCCATCTCAGCGACATCATCCGCATCCGGCGGTATAGCCAGTTCATCCTCTAAGGACATATCCAGAATTTCATCCAGAATATTATCGTCTTCATCCGCCAAAGCATTCATGTCGTCCACAACGCCTAAATCTGCTTCGGCAAAGCCCTCGACTTCATCTGTATCATCTGCATCGGTCAAATCCGCCATAAGCGACTTTACCAAATCCAGATCTGCATCCTCTTCGCGGCTTAAATTTGTTTCAGCCTCGGCAGCCATATTCACCGGCGTTTCAGCATCAACCGCAGCCAGTAACTCATCAAGCTCTGCGATTGCATCCGGGGCCGGGGCGGCAACATCCGGCACATCCTCAGATAGTTCTACGACTTCTGGCAGTTGCGCGACATCCGGGCGCTCAATGGCACTGGTTTCTTCCTCAACTTCGGCCAGCAGGCCTTCCAGCTCCGACAAGACGTCTTCAACATCGTCATTAACGGGTTGGGACAAATCTACTACGTCATCTTCAAAGGCTTGAACAATATTGTCATCCGCCTCTTCAATTTCGGGGATTTCCAGATCAACCACATCGCTTGACCTATCTGCCACAAGGTCAAAATCGAGTTCAGGCGCATCATCCTGCGCATCATTAACGATCGCCTCTATATCGAGCGGAAGCGGGTCATCTGCCAGCTTATCGAGTTCAGGCGCTCCGTTCTGTATGACGCCCAAAGGATCAGAATCGATCACTTCTAAATCTGTCACACCACCCGCATCATCATGGCCGGCTGCAAGCCCGGGCTTTGCCAACTCAGCACTTTCCGGTGATTCAAGAGCCGTAGAGTCATCATCGGCTATGATTTTACGTATGGACGCTAGGATGTCTTCCATGGTCGGCTCTTCACCGCTCATGATTTCATCCTGCGTTTCCGGAGTATGTTCCGACATTTACAATTCACCGCTTTCACGGCCCCACCCATTCTTATTTCTGTCAGGATTATGACAACGCGCGAGGCTTGTCTAGGGATGGCTGCGTTCAATTCACAGGAGAAATCAACTATTCTGGGGGTTTAGAGGGTGGTTGGATCGGTTCCGTGTCGATTTCAGGCAGTGGTTTCCCCTTATTCGGGTTATATTCCCCGTCCTGGCCCGTAACAAAGTCGATCCCCTTTTTCACAAGTTTCCCGGGCTCTTCCGGAATATCATCAACTTGGCGTAATATTTTGTTTGCGCCCGATTTTTTCAGCACATAACCCGGCACAGACACGATATCCTCAACCATGTCTGGCACCTGGCTGCCAATCTTCTGAACCGCTTCGGGGACATAGGTGTCTATCGTTTCATTAAAGCCATTATAACGCACAGCCTCAAAATTATCTTCTGGGTCATATTTATTCACCGGCAATGTAATCCCCTCGGCGTCAAACACACCTATGGTCGATAAAAGCTGGAATGTGGCCGAATCAACTTCGCGCTCCGCATTGACGACTGAGAGCTTGGCATTGAGCACTTCCTGCTCGGCATTGAGCACATCCAGCTGTGTCCGCGTGCCGACTTTCAGCTCCAAATCCACACCTTCAAATGCCACTTCCGCAGCGGCCAGCTGTTTTCGGCTGGCGATCAGTGTTTGCTCTGCCGCCTCTAATTGCGCCCAGATCTGCTTAACCGTTTGATCCACCGCCAATTCAGTATCCCGCGTTTCAAATGCCAAACGCGTCTTGGCATGTTTGGCCTGCCGCACGCGGGACCGGTTCAGCCCGCCGGAAAAGATCGGAATCGTGACCTGCGCCGCAATCGCGGCTTGATCTGACTCTTCAACTCCAAATATCTGGTCGCGAGACCCCGAAAGAGACCCATTCAAGGATAAGGTCGGGCGGCCCGCTGCCTTGGCGACATCAATTGCGGCGCGTCCGGCATCCTCATTAAAAATGGCAGAGAGCAGTTGCGGGTTATTCTCGCGCGCGAGTCCTATAGCTGCCGGAAGGTCTCTCGGCCTTACAAATTTGGGCGTGGGCTGCAAATCCACCGGCATTCGCCCGACAATCCGTGTGAAAGCCGCGCGGCTGATTTGCAGCTGCGCTTCCGCCTGCGCTAGTCCCGCTTCAGAGGCTGCCAAACGACTTTGCGACTGCGCGATATCCGTGCGGGTGCCTTCCCCGACATCAAACCGCTCCTGCGCGGCCACTAATTGCCGCGACAGAACCCGAACATTGTTGCGGCGGATAGAGGCCGCCTCTTCGTCGCGGATAACATCAATATAGGCATTGGCCGCCGCTACAAAGATACTGTTCTCGGCAGCCCGGAGATTTTCCCGGGCAGCCAGAATGCCTGACTTGGCCTGACGTTTTAAGGCTTTGACCCGACCGCCCTGATAAACCGGCTGAATAACCTGAAGCTGTCCATTATAAGGCGTGCCGTCTTCCCAGCCGCCGCTTGGCGGTGTGAAAAATGACCCTGGGACTCTGGGCGTGCGGATCGCAGTTCCGGAATAGCTCCCCGATGCTGTCGCGCTCAGGCGGCCCTGCGCACGGGCCTGAATGTAAGTCTCGTCTATCTCCCGCAGCCGGGCCCGTTCTGCCTGAAGGCGTGGATTTTTATGATAGACCGACACCAAAGTATCGCGCAGATCATCGGCAAAAGCGGGCGATGACACGGATACAACGCTTAGCGCCAGCACGGATGACGTGACCCAGGCCTTCAATCTACGATAATTTGGCGTTCTAAATGTCACGGACATGTCCCTTTAGCTCCAGCCCCTTTAGGGCAGAGCTGTTAACACCGCCTAAAAGGCGAATTGCGCCTCCGGTACAAAGCCCGGCAAATATGGGGCGGATGTATCAAAAACAATACGCTCTCCAATCACATCGCCGGTCTTATGAAAAACACTGGCATGACCGATAGGACCCTTTTGCAGGATACATACCAAGCGCCCGTCATTGGCCAGTTGCTCTGTCCAGCTTTTGGAAACCTCATGCACAGCGCCATTGACGAAAATCACATTAAACGGGCCATGTTCCGATGCGCCCGCTTTCAGCCCTCCGGCCACAACGGCTGTATTATCAGCATTCACCCCGACAAGCAGCTCTGTTGCGCGCGTGACCGCCTCTTCGCTGGTCTCAAGTCCGACAACCATATCGGCGAGTTGCGCCATTATCGCGGTCGAGTAACCCCGTCCGCACGCCAAATCCAGAACCACATCATTGGGCCCGATCCCGGCGGCCTGTATCATTTTCGCCAAATCGCGCGGCCGTAACATCACCCGGCCATCATCCAGCTCTATGTGGGCATCCCCATATGCCAGAGCCATTTTGGCTTTGGGGACAAAATTTTCTCGGGGAATTTTCCGAAATGCAGACAATAAAGCTATGTCGGTCACATCATTGGTTCGAATTTGGCTTTCGACCATATGTTCGCGGGCCGCTGTGTAATTATACATAGAGAAATCTCATCGATGTTAAGCTGTCAGCCCTATAGCCTTTGGCTCATGGGCGGCGCAATGGCGGATTGCTGCATATTTCCCATGCGCAAGCGACAAATTGCCGTTGCGTCCACAGCAGGGGCAGACTATAGAGCGGCGCTTGTGAGGCACCATGGCGGAGTGGTGACGCAGCGGATTGCAAATCCGTGTACCCCGGTTCGATTCCGGGTGGTGCCTCCAAAGTTTTCCAATCATAGCTGACGTAGCGGAACACAGCCTTTCTTCCTCTGTCATCCCGGAGGAGGCGCTTTGCGCCGACATCTGGGATGACATATGATAGACAGTCGAGTTTCCTTTCCCGCTGGCGATCTGGCGCTCAGCCTTTTGAGTTAAACAAAGCAGGACATGCCCGCGAAGCTTAAGCCTCCG
>JAHDHS010000061.1 GCA_020631215.1 Hellea sp.
AAAAGGCACTGGACGCGGCTTTGCAATATACCAAAGAGCGCAAGCAATTCGGCAAGAGTATTTCCGATTTTCAGAACACGCAATTCATGCTCTCCGATATGGCAACAGAGCTGGAGGCCAGCCGTATGCTCATCTATCGCGCGGCGGATATGCTGGACAAGAAACTGCCCAATGCCGGTGCGGCCTGCGCGATGGCGAAAAGATTTGCGACAGATATGTGCAGCAAAATCGCCAATGACGCGCTACAGCTGCATGGCGGTTATGGCTATCTCTCCGAATATGGCATTGAACAAATCGTGCGCGATCTCCGCGTCCATCAAATCTTGGAAGGTACCAATCAAATTATGCGCATGATCGTGAGCCGCTCACTCCTAAGGCAATGAAACGGAAGCCAAAATTCTTATCGGCTTTCATGGCGTTAGCTGCATTATTATTGTTGATTTTTGTTTTACTGAAACCAAAACTGGTCGGTACTTTCGACGAACCATTTATTAAAGAGATTGAGAGAGCTGAATGACCAATGAAATCAAATCCCGCGTAATTGGCAATCTTGGCCATATTACACTGAATCGGCCCAAGGCACTGAATGCGCTGACCTATGCCATGTGCGAGGAGATGACGAAGCTTCTTCTGGCGTGGGAAGCCGATCCGAAGATTGGGGCCGTGCTTGTTGACGGCGCAGGCGACCGGGCCTTTTGCGCGGGCGGGGATGTGATCCTGCTCCATGATAGTGGTAAGGTGGGTGATAACCGCGCCGAAGATTTCTGGCGGATCGAATACGCGCTGAATGAATTAATTCACCGCTATTCCAAACCTTATATCTCTTTGATTGACGGTATCGTCATGGGCGGCGGCGTTGGGCTGTCTGTGCATGGACGATTGCGCGTGGCGGGGGATGATACGCTCTTTGCCATGCCGGAAACCGGCATAGGCTATTTCCCCGATGTTGGCGGGTCTTATTTCCTACCAAGGCTTGGCATGGAGATCGGGCAATGGCTTGGCCTAACGGGCGCGCGGCTGAAAACGCCTTTGGTTTGTGAGCTCGGCGTCGCCAATGCCTATGTGCCCAGCGCCGATCATGCAGCCCTGATCGAAGCGCTGGGCAAGGCGAGTCTTGACGGCTCTGACTCGGCGGTGGCGAATGTTATGGTCAAATTTGTCAAATCACCGCCTGTAGGTGAAGGCGTTCCGGCCTCTGTATCCGCTTTCGGAGAAAAGACTGTGCCCGCTATCCTTCGCGCGCTGGATCAGGACGGCAGTGAATGGGCGCAGAAACAGGCGCTCAGCATCCGGCGTAAATCGCCGCTGGCCTGTTGCGTCTCATTCGAAGCTCTGCGGCGCGGCGCAAAAATGACCTTCCGCGAAGCCATGACTCAAGAGCTGGACATCAGCTTGAACTTCCTCAAGACACAGGATTTCTATGAAGGCATTCGCGCGCAATTAATTGACAAGGACCGTAATCCGGGCTGGTCTCATGAAGACGCCGCCTCAGTTCAGGAATCACACATCCAGCGCCTGTTTCGGCAGACGGCCAACCCCCCGCAGGAGTTTCATCCATGAGCGTTATAGCTTTTATCGGCCTTGGGAATATGGGCATTGGCATGGCCAGCAATTTGGCGCATGCCGGACATGAAGTGCGCGCGCTGGATATCTCCAAAGACGCGATCGCCCGCGCGGTTGAGGCCGGATGTGTCGGCGCCAAAAATGCCAAAGATGCTGTTGAGAGCGCAGATATAGTCGTCACTATGCTGCCCGCCGGGGCGCATGTGAAAATGGTTTATGGCGGGGATGACGGCGTCTTTGAATATGCCCAACCCGGCACGCTGATGATCGACAGTTCAACCATTGATGTGGCCGATGCCCGTGAAGTGATTGCTTCCGCCCAAGCCAAAGGTTTCGACATGATCGATGCGCCGGTCTCCGGCGGGGTCGGCGGCGCGGCGGCCGGAACCCTGACCTTTATGTGCGGCGGAACCAAGGCGGCCTATGACCGCGCGAAACCAATTCTTGATTTAATGGGTAAAAATATTTTCCACGCCGGGGATGCGGGCAATGGACAGGTCGCTAAGGTTTGTAACAATATGCTGTTGGGCATTCATATGATTGGCACCTGTGAGGCCTTTAATCTGGCAGAGAAACTCGGCCTCGACGCGCAGACTTTCTACGATATCTCAAGCACAGCCAGCGGGCAGAACTGGTCTATGACCAGCTATTGCCCCGCGCCTGGGCCCGTTGAGAGCGCCCCGTCCAATAAAGATTATCAACCCGGTTTTGCGGCGGCTATGATGCTCAAAGATTTACGTCTGGCACAATCTGCCGCGACCAAAGCCAAAGCCGCCACGCCGCTGGGCACACAGGCCGAGGCGATTTATTCGCTGATGGAGGCGGCGGGGAAGGACGGTTTGGACTTTTCCGGTGTGATGAAGCTGATCAATGGGTCGCTCTAGGCGAGTTTGCATCGTTAACTTCGCTTCACTGTTTTCTTTATTTGGAATAATGAGCCGATTGGCCTAATCACGAATCAGGGCGTAAGTCCGGGGCAAAGTCGTTACAACGTCGTTTCCACATCACGACCGCGGGCGGCTTTGCTTTTTCTGGGGGCTCATCTCAGACGCAGCTTAACTTAACTAAGTGGTTGTCTCTAAGCGGTCGTATTGGCCAATTCCTGCAAATCCTTTCGCCGCCGCAGCAGGATATAGAGCGCAAAAAGCCAGCTGACGCAGGCTGAATAGAATAAAGCGGGCGAAGCTTTGGTGGGCTCTCCATTCGCCCATTCGACCGGCGTATCAATCCCGAGCGGTGTGAAGAGATGAAAGATGATGGCCCCGCTCATAACACCCAGCGCGATCAAAGCGCCTGCCCCCTGAGAGAGTTTCAAAAGCCGGTGTTTCTTGGTGATCAGAAAAATCAGCGGCAGGCCTATCAAAAGAATAGCTGATGCCAGTTCAGCGAGCCCAATCACCCATGGCCCTGCCGGATAGAACAGATCAATACCAGACCAGTCTTTGAGCGTTTCAAAAATATGCTTGGGGGTCGGATGTCTGGTAAATTTAAACCGCAGACTGTCCAGAAAAATTCCGCTGATAAATAATGCACCAATCCAAGTTATGGCTTTCCATAATTTTTGCATGTGTCTCTCCTCTTTTATTCGCCCTTAAATCTGGACAGTACCATCTGCAAGTCACGAGGCTGTGACGATTAGCGTGCCCAATCCCCGGATTTACCGCCTTGCTTCTCCAGTAATTTTATCTCGCCGATCACCATATGTTTATCGACGGCTTTGAGCATATCGTAAATGGTCAGGCAGGCCGTAGAAACGGCGGTTAAAGCTTCCATTTCCACGCCCGTTTGTCCGTTGGTTTTGGTTTCGGCGGTAACGCTCAGGCCCGGCAGTGTTTCATCAACGCTGATTTTCACGGAAACTTTTGACAAAGGCAGAGGGTGGCAGAGCGGAATAAGGTCAGACGTTTTTTTCGCGCCCATAATTCCGGCGAGTTCTGCCACGGATATGACATCACCTTTTTTATTGTCCCTGATGTGGGACAGTGTTTCTCGGTCCATAACGACCTGTCCGCTGGCGAGGGCGCGGCGCTGCGTGACGGCTTTGCCGCCGACATCGACCATGGCGGCGCGGCCGTCCTTGTCAAAATGGGTTAAATCGCTCATTTTTCAGACAATCGAGGCATAATTTCGATGAAATTACAGGGACGGTAACGGCTGTCCAGTTGCGGGCCGATGATGCTCCAGCCATCTTTAACGGCCCCGTTAGAACCGGGCAGGCAGAAGATAAAAGTCGTCTCAGCAAGCCCGGCGCAGGCCCGGGATTGCAGGGTCGAGAGGCCTATATTCTCTGCGCTTTTCATGTGAAACATGACAGAGAAGCCTTCAATCTCTTTGCTAAATAAAGGCTTGATCGCTTCAGGTGTCACATCCCGCCCGGTCAGGCCCGTGCCGCCTGTGGTGATGACCGCGTCTATGGTGGGATTGGCCATCCATTGCCGGATTTGGGCCTGAATTTGTGGAATATCATCGCGCAGGATCTGGCGGTCTGCCAGATCATGCCCTGCTGCTGTGATACGGTCTGCGAGGATATCGCCGGATGTATCGTCTTTTAAACTGCGGGTGTCTGAGACAGTCAGCACAGCAATATTGATCGGCTTAAATTCTTTTGTTTCGTCAATGCCGGGCACTCAGGCGCTCCATCTTTCTTTGTCTTTGTAATCCGCCTCGCGCGGTTCAATCCAATGTGTTTGCGTTGCCGTCGACTCTTGTTTCCAAAAGGGCGCTTCGGATTTCAGATAATCCATCACAAAGTCACAGGCTTCAAAAGCGTCCCGGCGATGTTTCGCCGCCGCCGCGACAAAGACAATGGCCTCGCCTATTTTCATTTCCCCGGTGCGGTGATGAACCCGGCAGCCCAGCAGCGGCCAGCGCGCAAAAGCATCCTCCAGAATGGTTTCAATCCTCGCTTCGGTAAAGCCCGGATAATGCGATAAGGTTAGGCTTTGCGTCATCTCATCGGCCCGCACCAAGCCCGTAAATGAGGCGATAGCGCCTGCGCCGCCGCAGTTTTTTGTAAACTCAGCCAACAACTCGCCCGGGTCGAACACTGCATCGGATATGGAAATGGTTGCTTGCATTATCCCCCGCTTAAGGCTGACATAAAGGCGATCTCATCCCCATCTGTAATGGGGTGGGATTGCATGTCATTGACGATGGTTTTGTTGATCGCGATGCGCGCGCCGGGGCGATGCCATTCCGGTTCAAATCCGTCATGCTGCTCAGTCAACCAGGCAATCAGCGCCTTTGTATCCTCCACACCATCGGGCAAGGCGATGTCAGCGTTTTCCGCGACATCTGTGAACCGTCCAAAATACAGGATCTTTATCATAGCTCCTTATAAAGAGGTTTTGCGGCTTTCTACAAGATAGCAATGGCGGCCAGATAGCGTTATAGGGCGGCATGATTAGCTTTTCTGATGCTGTGGAAATCCTACGCGAGCGCCGTCCGGAGCGGCCGCCTGTGAATGTTGCGTTAGATGACGCCTTGGGGCAGCTCTGCGCGGCGGATGTGACCGCAAAATTGACCCAGCCGCCTTTCCCGGCATCGGCGATGGATGGCTATGCGGTGAATTTCGGCACCGGCATAAAAAGCGGGGATAGGTTTAAGGTCATTGGCGAGGCCCCTGCGGGAACACCCTTCAAAAACCCAATCGGCATAGGGGAGGCGGTGCGGATTTATACGGGGTCGGTTGTCCCCGAAGGGGGGGATCATGTCATCATACAGGAAGATGTGAAACGTGATGATGACGTGATCACCGTGACAGAGCTGCAGCGCGTTCCGCGCAATATCCGCCGCGCGGGCATAGATTTCAAACGTGGAGACATTTTGATCGAAGCGGGGACAAAACTAAGCCCCGCCCATATCGCGCTGGCCGCAGCGGCCAATCATGCGCGGATTAAAATTCGCAAACCGTTGCATATCGCCCTGCTGGCGAGCGGAGATGAGCTTGTCCAGCCGGGCAGTAAATTAGGGGATGGTCAAATTGTCAGCTCCAATCAAGCGGCTCTGTCGACTCTGATTTCCTCATGGGGGCATGTTGCAGAGGACCTTGGCATCGCGCCGGATAATCCGCAGCACATCCGCAGCCATATCGCCCGCGCGGGCGCGGCGGATGTGATTGTGCCCATAGGCGGGGCGTCGGTTGGTGACCATGATCACATGCGCCGCGTCTTTGCCGATCTGGATTATAAACTCGCCTTTGAAAAAGTCGCAATCCGCCCCGGCAAGCCGACATGGCTGGCGCAAAAGGGGGAACAATATGTTCTGGGTCTGCCCGGAAACCCCGCCAGCGCCTATGTTTGCGCGCATATTTTCCTCAGAGTTCTGCTGGGTTCAGATAGCGGCCGTCCGCCGCTTTCCCTGCCTGTGACCGAAGATATCCGCGCCAATGGCCCACGTGATCATTTCCAGCGCAGCCAAATCATTCGCAAAGGCAGCCATTTATCGGTCACGCCGTTCCAAGCCACGGATAGTTCTTTGATTACGCCGCTGGCCAAATCCAATGCTTTAATCCACCTTAAAAAAAATGCCGGACCGTGGAAAGCGGGGGACATGGTGGATGTGTATCCGCTTTATGACGGCCTGCCATGAAACTGATATTGGCGGGGCTGTTTTTTGTCACGGCGCTGCTTTACGCCTCTGTCGGCTTTGGCGGCGGCTCGACTTATACCGCCTTACTGGCCGTGTCCGGCACAGATTATATCCTCATCCCGATCCTCTCTCTGGCCTGCAATATATTAGTGGTTACGGGCAATAGCTTACGTTATTTGCGACAAAAGCTGATCGAGTTTCCCCGTATTTTGCCGCTGATTATGCTCTCTATTCCCGCAGCCTGGCTGGGCGGGCGTCTGCAAATTTCAGAGATATTATTCATTGGCCTGCTCTGTATCGCCCTGTTTCTGGCCGCGATCCGGCTTCTGATTTTTAGTCCAAAAACGGCGATTTTCGATGCATTTATGGTTAACAATACGGCGTCCAAAGGCGAGCTTATTCGAAATGCCCTCATAGGGGGAATGATCGGTTTTTATTCGGGATTGGTCGGCATAGGCGGCGGGATATTCCTCGCCCCGATTTTACATTTCATCCGCTGGGGCTCGGCCAAAGCCATCGCCGCAGCCTGCAGCCTGTTCATTCTGGTCAATTCCATTTCGGGGCTGTTGGGGCAGGCGGCCAAACTCGGCGATCTGGACAGGCTCGCCGCCGCTGCCGCATACTGGCCGCTTTTCCCTGCCGTGCTGCTCGGCGGCTTTATCGGAAATTATATGGGTGTCTTTAAAATTTCTGATAGATGGTTGAAGCGCCTGACAGGGCTGCTAATCTTAATCGTCGCTATCCGGCTCGCTTTGCGCTGGATTGGTCTTGTTAGTTAGTGCATTTTGCATTTAAGCACTTTCGAAGAGATTCAAAAATTGGGCGAAGATTGCCCATTTTTTGAATCTGCACATTCGCAAATTACACGAGGGGAAAATCATGAAAACTCGCGCTGCCGTCGCCTTTGAAGCCAAAAAACCGCTGGAAATTGTCGAGGTCGATTTGGAGGGCCCGAAAGAGGGCGAAGTGCTGGTCGAGATCATGGCGACCGGGATTTGCCATACGGATTCATACACACTCGATGGATTTGACAGCGAAGGCATCTTCCCATCCATCCTCGGCCATGAGGGCGCGGGCATTGTCCGCGAAGTCGGCAAGGGCGTGACATCGGTTCAGCCCGGTGATCATGTCATCCCGCTCTACACGCCGGAATGCCGGCAATGTAAATCCTGCCTGTCGGGCAAGACCAATCTCTGCACAGCCATTCGCGCGACCCAAGGCAAAGGCTTGATGCCGGACGGGACGAGCCGGTTTTCCTATAAGGGCGAGACCATCTATCACTATATGGGCTGCTCGACTTTTTCCAATTTCACCGTCTTGCCGGAAATCGCTGTGGCGAAAATCCGCCCGGACGCCCCCTTTGATAAATCCTGCTATGTAGGCTGTGGTGTGACGACGGGCATTGGCGCGGTGACCAATACCGCCAAGGTGCAGGCGGGCGATAATGTCATCGTCTTTGGTTTGGGCGGCATTGGCCTGAACGTCATTCAAGGCGCGAAAATGGTCGGGGCCAATATGATTGTCGGCGTCGATATTAATGACGATAAAAAATCATGGGGCGAGCAATTCGGCATGACCCATTTCGTCAACCCGAGAAATATCAAAGGCGATATCGTCCAGCATCTGGTGGAGCTGACCGATGGCGGGGCTGATCATACCTTTGATGCCACGGGCAATACCGAAGTGATGCGCCAGGCGCTCGAGGCCTGTCATCGTGGTTGGGGCGTGTCGACCATTATCGGCGTGGCCGAAGCCGGCAAGGAAATCTCCACGCGTCCCTTCCAGCTCGTCACAGGCCGCGTCTGGCAGGGCACCGCCTTTGGCGGCGCCAAAGGCCGCACAGACGTGCCCAAAATCGTCGACTGGTATATGAACGGCAAAATTCAAATCGACCCCATGATCACCCACGTCCTGAAGCTCGAAGAGATCAATAAAGCGTTTGATTTGATGCATGCGGGGGAGAGTATTCGGTCTGTGGTGGTGTTTTAATTGATTGAAGACTTTCGAGACGCCAATCCTGCAGAATTTTCGGCATTCTATGAGTTGGGACAATTCATTACCGGAGATGTCGAAGCTGTTGCGAAAATGTTTTTAAAGCAAGGCTATGATGGTGAGCATATTGCAGCCATTGCCTTTGACATAGGGCATCCCGATATGGATGATGAGGAATGCTTTGGGAGGGCATTGTTGGATACAGGCTTACCGCGATTGCCTTCTAAAAAGGAAAGCCTTTGGTTGGCCGTCAGATATTATTTAAACAAGATAATAGAATTTCCTGATACGGCAATTCAAACTCTTTCAAAAATCATCAATCTTGATAATGGGTTTAGAGCAGTTGAGTTGTTTAATCGACCTGATTGCGATGAATGTTTCGCTGAACAGAAAAAGAAATACAAGTATGCCGCCAGCGAATTTGCCGGTCAGGCGTGGGGCATAGAGAAACTATATGGAATTTACTATTCCAGCGATGACTGGACTTACAAAAAAACACTATTTGGCCCATCATATGATGACTGGCGAAAATCTAAACTTGAGCTACAAAGACTTGAGGCGGTTGAAGAATCAAAGAAAGTATTGATAAATTTTTTTTCTCTCGCTTCCGATTTACCTGAAAGTTTGAATAATGTAGGTGAATTCCTATGACCACGAAAACCCTTTCAGCGAAAAAATCCTACGGCGGGGTGCAGAAAGTTCTTTATTTGGAGGCGCTTTAAGTGGGTTGGTTAGTGGCGACATTGACGAATACGGACAAATCTCAAAATCAAATTCACAAGTTTACAAACATGATCGATGAGATAGCCCGAGTCTACTTCGAATCGCGTGACGTACATTGCGATCTTGAAGAATTTGACCGGGCCACGGTAGCAGTATCTTTTAGGTTTCGAAAAAAGATGAAACCGAATGTTACAAAGTTTTTGGAAAGACTATTAATTGATCATTATTTGGATGATGTTGTCCAAATCGATATATCTCGCGATCCTATATGAAAGCCCTCTCCATCAATAAATAACGAGTAACAAAAGAAGGATAAATCAATATGTTCAGCCATATGATGGTCGGGTCGAATGATTTGGAGAAAGCCAAAGTCTTTTACGACGCCTTATTTGAATCCATGGGCGGCAGAGCCGGGGTGATGGATGCCAAAGGCCGTCTGGTTTATACGCGTAAGGGGGCTGTGTTTCTGGTGACAGAGCCGATTGATGGTGCGCCCGCCAGTCATGGTAATGGCATGACGATTGGCTTTGCCGCGGACAGCACAGAGGCTGCGGATAAATGGCACACCGCCGGGATTGCCGCAGGCGGTACTGCGATCGAAGATCCGCCCGGCTGGCGCGAAGGGGCCGGTATGCGCCTTTATCTGGCTTACTTACGCGATCCCGACGGCAATAAAATCTGTGCCATGTATCGGGAATAAGTCTGATAGGGCCATAATGATCAAACAGAACAGTTTCGCATTGCGCATGTGATAGCATTGTGATATCATTGATATTATGGGACAGATATTAATCAGAAATCTGGATGATGATGTCATCGCCTATTA
>JAHDHS010000011.1 GCA_020631215.1 Hellea sp.
TCGTTTACACCGAGAGGGTCAGCGGTTCGAACCCGTTACCGCCCACCATATTTCCTCTTAATATATCGCCTAACTTCATATTCTCCGGCGTTTAAAGAAATTGTATCCCCGCTTTGATTTCCTATGTCACCCTTAGAGGGTTAAAAGTGACGGACATATCGCACCTGAGCCTGAGTCCCTGAGCACGGCGGATTACGCCTCGGCTTTGATGGATACGCTGATTATGGTCTATCTGCGCCTGATGAACCGGGCTATGCCGGATATGAAATTGGTGCTGCGCTATGCTCAACGCATGCAGCGAATGACCCGGCGTATGGCGCGGCATATTTATAATTTGCGTCAATATGAACGGCGAGAGCTTTTGCGCTATGACCCGAATGTCCGACGCCGCGTGCATGATGATCTGGGCGGGAAGGTCGCTATGGTTTTATGGGAACGGCGCAGGCGTGAGGCGAAGGTCATGCAGTCTGCTGCGAGAGCCCAAGATACTTATCCCGAAGCGCCAAGGCCGAGCTTTGATCGGCCTGCAAAGCCATATCCGCGCAAGACACCCTGTAAATGGAAACCCAAGACAGACCGCTTTGGGCATTACAGATTGGCGGTCATTAAGACGGGGAAATTGGCCAGTAAGTCAAAACGGACAAAGCCTAAAAAGACAGACGTCAAACGACGCTACGAAATGCGGCAACTGCCGCTGGAAGTCACACCCGACGAGCTGCGACCTAACCATCAATTCAGCAGCGGCTATTCCCCGCCGCCGGATGGGGGCTACCCACCCTCGGGCCACTCTCCCCCGATAGACAGACCGCCGATTTAATCTTTTTGTTTGCCGCGCAGGCGAGCGAACGTGTTCCGAGAGACCGGGACGCGGCCGACTGCGCCTGCCCACTCCCCCACCCGACCACCCACCAGTGTATCCTTATGGGTGGTCGGGTGGGGGAGTGGGCAGGTGCCGTGATATAAATTCACGAAGGGAATTTATTTGAAAAAGAAAGTCAAGAGGTCCCGGATCGTGCCGCTTTGCGGCTTGTCCGGGGTGACATTAAAGGAAGGGCCCGCGCCCATGTCGCATAATATGATTGAGAATTTTTTTGGTGTGGGTATGTAGGGCGTAAGAGAGGGCTTGGAATGCGTAATGTGTTTTTATTGTCAGCCGCCGTGATTTTGGCGGGATGTTTGCCGGATAAGGCGGCGACGCCGCAAACGGAGCGGAGCCTGCATGAGCGGGTTCTGACGCTGGATACGCATATTGATATTCCGCTGACCTATATGACAGAGATTGATCCGCAATTTGATACGGCTTTGCAGGTGGATTTGCCCAAATTAGCTGCCGGGCATTTGGATGCCGGGTTTTGGATTATCTATACCCCGCAGGGCGAATTGACCGAGGCGGGTTATGCGGCGGGGCGCGAGATTGCCGAGACGCGGTATCGCGCGATTACGGATCTGGTCAATAGCTATCCGGAGAAGGTTGAGATGGCGCTGACAGCGGCTGATGTGCGCAATGCCGTGGAT
The DNA here is from genome assembly GCA_020631215.1 of Hellea sp. Lineage (GTDB taxonomy): Bacteria > Pseudomonadota > Alphaproteobacteria > Caulobacterales > Maricaulaceae > Litorimonas. The sequence goes on from JAHDHS010000011.1 coordinate 1,516, forward strand.
AATGGGCGTCATGCGGTTTTGATCGGTATGGAAAATGCCTATCCGATGGGCGAAAACCCGGATGTGGCGCTGTGGGCGAGGCGGGGCGTGCGCTATATTGGCATTACCCATTTCGGGCATAATCAATTTGGGGACAGTTCTAACGCCAATCCAAAGCGTGATGATGGGCCGCGCCATGACGGCTTATCCGATCTTGGTAAACGCCTCATCCGTGCGATGAATGATAATGGCGTCATGGTGGACGTCTCCCATACAGGCAAAGAAACAATGATGCAGGCAGCGGATTATTCGCGCGCCCCGATCATTGCCAGCCATAGCGGGGTCAAAGCCATGGCCGATACGGCGCGAAATCTGGATGATGAGCAGCTTTTGAAAATCAAAGACGTTGGCGGTGTGGCGCAAATGGTCGCTTTGGGGGCTTATGTGAAATTGCCGACGGCGGAACAGGCGGCGGCGCGCAAGGCGCTGGATGCGGAATTTGGGGATCGGGCCGGATGGGATCAAGCCAAGCGGGACCGTTATGGCGAGCGCCGCGCAGCGATCACGGCTATGGCGCCTGAGGCGACAGTCGCGGAATTTGTTGACCATATTGATCATGCGGTCAAAGTGGCCGGGATTGACCATGTCGGCATTGCCTCTGATTTTGACGGCGGCGGCGGGATTGACGGCTGGCAGGATGCCAGCGAAACCGCCAATGTCACGGCAGAGCTTGAGCGCCGCGGCTATAGCGAAGAAGAGATTGAGAAAATCTGGAGCGGTAATTTACTGCGCGTCATGGAGGCGGCAGAGCGGGCAGGGCGGTAAAGACGGTAGGGTTACAGCAGCGCGAAGAATTCAAATCCGGACCAAATTTCATAGGCGTCCATGTCGAAATTCAAAGTGAAATCGGGCAGGCCTGTTTCATTCGCGCCTGTAGGATTGTCATCATACGGATATTCTGCCGCAACTTCGTCAAAATCAGATAAGACCTTTGAAACAGGTGGATCACTTTGGGGTTTTTGTGCCGGCGGAGACTTCTCTTCCCAGGGCGTAAAAGCTCCAGGATCCAGAAAAGGGCCAAAGCCATCTTCGGAAGCGGCTGTGAGCATAAAATTATCCGGCGTTAAATCATCCAGCGAGATGCCCTCAAGACGCAGAGTTCCGCCCAGTCCGAAATCAATCTCGACCGTCTGGAATGCAATCTCCGTCATCATGGAAAGTAAATCGGTCCAGTCCAGATAAGGACTTAGGGTCACAGAAATAATGTCTTCAACAGAAAAGTCTAAAATCACGTCATTACCGTGACCCAGTTCAAAGACGAAAATATCCTGCCCCGCCCCGCCGGACATGACATCATCGCCGCCCCCGCCTGTGATTTCGTTATTGGCTGCATTTCCGGTGATGGTGTCGTGACCGGAGCCGCCGATCGCATTTTCGATCAGGGAGCGGGTGTCGCCCTGATATTGCAGCGCATTATATATATTGCCTTGCGCGAAATGACCGTCCCCGAGATTGGCGGTTTGGGATTGGGAAAACTGACTGCTTTCGCCGGGACGCAGGTCAATGGAGAGATTGCTGTCATATGCGCTGAGGTCATAGGTATCGATGCCGCCGCCATCCCAGACCGTGGCGAAGATCCGGTTAGTGCCGGGAGAGATCGCAATTTGTCCATCAATAACTGTGTCACCATTGTCAGGAGTCCAGCTGTAAACCGTGTCTCCGCTGTTGATCGAAAAATTTGCCCCATAGAGATATTGCAAAGCCTGTATGTCCAGCATCATGAAGCTTTGCGGGAACTCATTGCCGCCGCCGCGATAGGCATGCGGGCCATCGGGATAGGAATTATAGGACATCACCGTGAATTCATAGGCATCAAACTCATGTGGCAAGTCATCGCTGCCGTGATGGGGGTGATGCAGGCCCAATGCGTGACCTATTTCATGTATGTGCAGCATAAAGCTGTAATTGCCGACAATTGGGTTGCGGGCATCATAGCTCGTGCCCTCATAATTATCCCCGATCCAGAAGTCTCCGCCTTGCTGACGCCCACCCGCAGGAAAGAAGCCATAGCCATAAGGCGCGGCATCTGCATTGGCGGCACGGATGTGCGGCGTAGGGCTGCTCGTGAATGCCACCGATGCGTTTGTTAGGCCTTCAAAGGAAAAAGCGGCATATGACCCATCACCATGATCTGCGTCCATTATACGCGATACGGCCTCACGCTGCTGAGTGGACATGGGGCTGTAGGTTGGCAGGAAGGCAAAATTGCTGGGATATCCCGCTCCGTAGTCGTCTGTGCTGGATGAAAAGCCATAGGTGATGACAGCATCCGTCCAACGGCTGCCCGCGAGGAGGCCGTCGATTAAGATGTTGCCCGAACCGGGCACTCCGGTGGAATGATGACCAACCCCTGACATTCGCGCCTCACTTTTAAGGTTTCGTTAACGAATATGAATACGGAAAGCAAATTTCATTCCAAGTCGGACTGTTCGGGCTTTTTTGAAACATTTTCTATTTGGCTAAAAAACCTGATAAAGGGCTGTTGACGTAGCCAGAATCGCCGTCTATACGCCGCCTCGCTGATGGGCATGCTGTCCAAGGGACACCTTGGAAACCTTGTTCGATGCAAAAGAAAGAATAACCAAACAGCCCGCGTGGATAGGGAATTATCCGCGACAGGGGTGTTTTTGTTGCAGGTAGCTTGGCCGAAGGGTCGGTCAGGATGTCTGCTTTTGACGCAGGAAGTGATTGAATGCCTACGATTCAACAGCTGATCCGCAAACCGCGGAAAGACAAACGCAAGCGGAACAAGGTTCCGGCGCTAGAGGGCTGCCCGCAAAAGCGCGGTGTTTGTACCCGTGTTTACACAACAACACCGAAAAAGCCGAACTCGGCTTTGCGGAAAGTGGCAAAGGTGCGTTTGACCAACGGGTTTGAGGTTCTCTCGTATATTCCGGGTGAGCGTCACAACCTCCAGGAACATAGTGTTGTATTGATCCGCGGCGGCCGGGTGAAAGACCTTCCGGGTGTGCGCTATCACGTCCTTCGCGGCGTTCTGGATACTCAGGGCGTTAAAGATCGTAAGCAGCGTCGTTCGAAATATGGCGCCAAGCGTCCGAAATAAGGTAGAGCAAGATGTCACGTCGTCACCGCGCAGAAAAACGGGAAATTCTCCCTGATGCAAAATTCCAAGACTTGGTTCTGGCTAAGTTTATGAACGCCATCATGCTCGATGGAAAGAAATCCACAGCCGAGAAGATTGTCTATGGCGCTATGGATATCGTTGAGGATAAGGCCAAAACTGAGCCGCTTCGCGTGTTCCACGATGCGCTAGAGAACATTAAGCCGTCTGTTGAAGTTCGCTCCCGTCGTGTCGGTGGCGCGACTTATCAGGTGCCGGTTGAGGTTCGTCCCGATCGTCGTCAGGCTTTGGCTATTCGCTGGTTGGTGTCTGCGTCACGTTCTCGCAATGAAAACACCATGCGTGAGCGTCTGGCGGGTGAGCTTCTGGATGCCTCAAATAATCGCGGCACAGCCGTCAAAAAACGCGAAGACACGCACCGTATGGCCGAGGCCAACCGGGCATTCTCGCATTATCGCTGGTAATTTGGACTTAGGTTAAGATCATGGCACGCGAATACGAATTAAAAGACTACCGCAACTTTGGTATCATGGCGCATATTGATGCAGGTAAGACAACCTGCACAGAGCGTATTCTCTATTATACGGGGAAGAACCACAAGATTGCTGAAGTGCATGACGGCGCGGCCACAATGGACTGGATGGAGCAAGAGCAAGAGCGTGGTATTACCATTACCTCGGCTGCGACGACCTGTTTCTGGGCCGGCAAGCGTTTGAATATCATTGATACGCCGGGTCACGTTGACTTCACGATTGAAGTTGAGCGGTCTTTGCGGGTTTTGGACGGTGCGGTTGCGCTTCTGGATGCCAATGCGGGTGTTGAGCCGCAGACAGAGACTGTTTGGCGTCAGGCTGACAAATATAATGTCCCGCGTATGATTTTCATCAACAAGATGGATAAAATCGGCGCGAGTTTTTATAATTCTGTTCAGTCAGTGAAGGATCGTCTGGGCGGTAATGCGCTTGAGATGCAGCTGCCGATCGGGTCTGAGGATCAGTTCAAGGGTGTGATCGATCTTGTTAAAAATGTTGCTTATGTCTGGGAGGCTGAGGCCGATCTGGGCGCGACATATGAAACGGTCGATATTCCTGAGGACATGAAAGAGAAGGCTGCTGAGTATCGCGAAGCTCTCATCGAAGCTGTTGCTGAGATGGATGATGCGGTAATGGAGGCCTATTTCGAAGGTGAGATGCCGTCTGTGGAGACCATTCAGCGTCTCGTCCGTGAGGCAACGATTGCTAACAAAGTTGTTCCTGTTTTCTGTGGAACAGCCTTTAAAAATAAAGGTGTACAGCCTTTACTCGATGCGGTTGTGGCTTATCTGCCGTCACCGCTTGATATTGAAGCGATCAAAGGCATCGACGCCAAGACAGGTGAAGAAACTACGCGTCCAGCCTCTGATGAAGAGCCGCTGTCTATGCTGGCTTTCAAAATCATGAACGACAAATTCGTGGGTACATTGACATTCTGCCGTATTTACTCCGGTAAGCTGGAAACCGGTACGACGCTGCTGAACTCTGTCAAAGAGAATAAAGAGCGCGTTGGTCGTATGATGATGATGCACTCTAATGATCGTGAAGACATTCAAGAGGCCTATGCGGGCGACATTATCGCGGTTGCGGGTCTGAAGCGCACGACCACAGGTGATACGCTGTGCGCGACATCAGATCCTGTTATCCTTGAGCGTATGGAATTCCCTGATCCGGTTATTGAGATTGCGGTTGAGCCAAAGTCGAAGGCTGACCAAGAGAAATTGGGTGTTGGCCTACAGCGTTTGGCGGCTGAAGATCCATCTTTCCGCGTTTCTACGGATGAAGAATCCGGACAGACGATCATGGCGGGTATGGGCGAGCTTCACCTGGATATTCTGGTGGATCGCTTAAAGCGTGAATTCGGTGTTGAGGCGAATATTGGTCAGCCGCAAGTGGCTTACCGCGAAGCGCTCGCGCGTCCAGTCGACATTGATTACACACACAAAAAGCAGTCTGGTGGTTCCGGTCAGTTTGGTCGTGTAAAAATTAAATTTGAGCCGCTAGAGCCGGGTGAAGGTATTGTCTTCGAAAACTCTGTTGTCGGCGGTAATGTGCCTAAGGAATATATCCCGGGTGTTGAGAAGGGTATCCGTTCTATGGCCGAAACCGGCCTGTTGGCGGGCTTCCCTGTCATCGACTTTAGGGCTGAGTTATATGATGGTGCATACCATGATGTTGACTCTTCCGTGATGGCGTTTGAGATCGCGGCGCGTGCTGCATTCCGCCAGATCAAGGAGGAAGGTAAGCTGAAGCTGCTTGAGCCGATCATGAAGGTCGAAGTGGTGACGCCGGATGAGTATATGGGTGACGTCATTGGTGACCTGAACTCACGTCGTGGTATGATTGAGGGCACAGAGATGCGCGGCAACGCGAATGTTGTTAACTCCATGGTGCCTTTGGCAAATATGTTTGGTTATGTGAATGATCTGCGCTCTAAAACGCAAGGTCGCGCGCAGTTCACAATGACATTTGATCACTATGCGGCGACACCGCAAGCGGTCGCAGATGAAGTAATTTCAAAGCAGGGCGGCGCGTAAGGCGCGGCCCTGTTATTGGTTTTTAACTCCAAGAAGAGAAACGGAGAGCGAAAATGGCAAAAGAGAAGTTTGAGCGTAATAAGCCTCATGCGAATATCGGCACGATTGGTCACGTTGACCATGGTAAGACGACTTTGACGGCGGCGATCACGAAATATTTCGGTGATTTCAAGGCCTATGATCAGATTGACGGTGCGCCGGAGGAGAAGGCACGTGGCATCACTATTTCTACGGCTCACGTTGAGTATGAGACGGATAAGCGTCACTATGCTCACGTCGACTGCCCGGGTCACGCTGACTATGTTAAGAACATGATCACGGGTGCGGCGCAAATGGACGGCGCGATCCTGGTTGTGAACGCCGCTGACGGCCCAATGCCTCAGACACGCGAGCACATCCTGCTGGCCCGTCAGGTCGGTGTTCCGGCTCTGGTTGTTTACATGAACAAGGTTGATCAGGTGGATGATGAAGAGCTGCTTGAGCTGGTCGAGATGGAAATCCGCGAGCTTCTGTCCTCTTATGAGTTCCCGGGCGACGACATTCCTGTGATTGCCGGTTCTGCTCTGGCGGCGATGGAAGGCCGCGATCCTGAGATCGGTGAAGAGTCAATCAAGAAGCTGATGGCCGCTGTTGATGAATATATCCCGCAGCCGGAGCGCGCTGTGGATCAGCCTTTCCTGATGCCGATTGAGGACGTGTTCTCAATCTCCGGCCGGGGTACGGTTGTGACCGGACGTGTTGAGCGCGGCGTGATCAATGTCGGTGACGAGATTGAAATCGTCGGCATTAAGGACACATCCAAGACAACCTGTACCGGTGTTGAGATGTTCCGTAAGCTTCTGGACCGCGGTGAAGCGGGCGACAATATCGGCGCATTGCTGCGCGGTGTTGACCGTGAAGGCGTTGAGCGCGGACAGGTTCTGTGTAAGCCGGGCTCTGTGACGCCGCATAAGAAATTTGTGGCCGAAGCCTATATCCTGACCAAGGATGAGGGCGGTCGTCACACGCCATTCTTCAACAACTATCGTCCTCAGTTCTACTTCCGTACGACTGACGTGACAGGTGTTGTGACGCTGCCAAGCGGCACAGAGATGGTGATGCCGGGCGATAATGTGAACATCAATGTTGAGCTGATCGTGCCAATCGCGATGGAAGAGAAGCTACGCTTCGCCATCCGCGAAGGCGGACGCACAGTCGGCGCCGGTGTCGTCTCAAAAATCGTTGAGTAGAATTAATTAAGTTAAACCCGCCCGCATGGCGACATGCGGGCATCGTTATTTGAACGCGTAAAGATTAGGGCTCCGTTATGGATCGTCAAAATATCCGCATCCGGTTAAAGGCATTTGACCACCGCATCCTCGACACGTCGACGAAAGAAATCGTGTCGACCGCAAAGCGTACAGGCGCGACTGTCCGTGGTCCTATTCCTTTGCCGACACGCATTGAGAAGTTCACGGTGAACCGTTCGCCGCATGTGAACAAGAAATCACGGGAACAATTCGAAATCCGCACACATAAACGTATGCTGGATATCGTTGATCCAACACCACAAACAGTGGACGCGCTGATGAAGCTCGATCTGGCCGCTGGCGTGGATGTCGAAATTAAGCTGGGGGCGTAAGACAATGTCTCGCACTGGATTATTAGCGAAAAAACTGGGCATGACCCATGTCTATGATGACGCTGGAAACCACATTCCTGTGACCGTTGTGTCGCTGGAAGGGTGTCAGGTCGTTGCGCAGAAAACGATGGAAAAAGACGGTTACACAGCCGTTCAGCTGGGGGCCGGTGAGGCCAAGCCCAAGCGCGTGTCCAAGGCTGAGCGTGAGCGTTTTGCCAAGGCCAAAGTCACGCCAAAGCAAAAGCTGGTTGAGTTCCGCGTAGCAGAAGAAAACATGATCGCTGTTGGCGAGGAGTTTATCGCGGGTCATTTCCTGCCGGGTCAAAAAGTTGACGTATCAGGCATAACTGTCGGTAAAGGTTTTGCAGGTGCAATGAAGCGTCATAACTTTGGCGGTCTTCGCGCTACTCACGGCGTTTCAATCTCTCACAGATCACATGGCTCAACGGGTCAGTGTCAGGATCCGGGTAAAGTCTTTAAAGGTAAGAAGATGGCGGGTCACATGGGCGCTGTTCGCCGGACCAACCAAAATCTGGAGATTGCCCGCGTCGACAATGACGAAGGTCTTGTTTTGATCAAAGGTGCAACGCCCGGTGCGAAAGGCGCATGGCTTGAAATTCGTGACGCGGTCAAGCTGCCAGCCATGGAAGGCCTGATTTATCCTGCTGCAACTTTGGCTGATAAAAGAGCGGCTGAAAAAGCAGCGGAAGAAGCTGAAGCGGCGGCGGCAGCGGAAGCTGAGGCGGAAGCCAAGCGTATCGCTGAGGAACGCCAAGCGGCTATGGATGCGGCGGATGCAGAGGTTGCTGAAGGCGGCTCTGATGACGCCAAGCCTGAAGAAGGTGGAGACGCATAATGAAACTCGACGTTCAAACATTAGCAGGCAAGAAGTCCGGCTCTGTTGATCTTGACAAAGACGTTTTCGGTCAAGAGCCTCGTAAAGACATTTTGCACCGTATGGTGCGTTATCAACTGGCCAAGCGCCAGGCAGGGACACATCACGTGCAGGAGCGCGGCGAAGTGTCCAAGACAACGAAGCGTATTGGTCGTCAAAAGGGCGGCGGTACGGCGCGTCACGGTAACGGTTCTGTGTCCCAGTTCCGTGGTGGTGCGAAAGCACATGGCCCGCGTGTTCGCTCACATGCGCATGACCTGCCTAAAAAGGTCCGTGCCATGGCTCTGCGTCACGCCCTATCTGCGAAGGCAGGTGCCAAGGAATTGATCGTCATTGATGATGCGGTTGCCAAGTCATCTAAAACGGCGGATTTGCGCAAGTCTTTAGAAAAACTCGGTGTGACCAACGGCCTGATCGTAGGCGGCAACAACATTGACGAAAATTTCGCCAAAGCCGCCCGCAACATCCCTAACCTCGACGTGCTGCCAAGCCAGGGCGCCAATGTATATGACATCTTAAAGCGTCATACATTGGTCCTGACAAAGCAGGCGGTCCAAGATCTGGAGGCTCGACTAAAATGAGCATAGCCGCCCGTCATTATGATGCCGTGCTGTCGCCGGTCATCACAGAGAAAACAACGATTGTTTCCGAAAATAATCAGGTCGTATTTGAAGTGCCGCTCGAGGCCTCAAAGCCTGAAATCAAGGAAGCGGTGGAGCAACTGTTCAAAGTGTCTGTCACGGCCGTGAACACGATCCGCGTTAAAGGTAAAACCAAGCGCTTCCGGGGTCGCCCGGGTCGCCGCAAGGATGTCAAAAAAGCTATCGTTACGTTGAAAGACGGCGACAGCATCGACATCGCAACTGGACTGTAGGAATAGAGCCATGGCTTTAAAGACATTCAATCCGACGTCACCCTCCCGCCGTCACCTTGTACAGGTGGACCGCACGGGTCTGCATAAAGGGCGTCCGGAAAAGAGCCTGACTGAAGGCCTGACGAAAAAAGGTGGCCGGAACAATACGGGCCGGATCACTATGCGTCGTCAAGGCGGCGGTCATAAGCGCCTTTACCGCAAGATTGATTTCAAGCGGAACAAGTTCGACATGGAAGCGACGGTTCTGCGTTTGGAGTATGATCCCAACCGCACGGCCTTCATCGCTTTGATCGAATATAAGGATGGTGAAAAGGCCTATATCCTTGCGCCTCAACGCTTGGCGGAAGGTGATGTTGTCTTGTCAGCTGACCGGGCGGACGTAAAGCCTGGTAACTGCCTGCCGCTTCGTTTGATGCCAATCGGAACAATCATCCACAATATCGAACTTAAGCCCGGTAAAGGTGGTCAGATTGCCCGCTCTGCCGGTACTTATGCGCAACTGGTTGGCCGCTCTGAAGGTTACGCTCAAATTCGTTTGAAGTCCGGTGAGATGCGCATGGTGCATCAAACATGCCGCGCCACAATCGGCGCTGTGTCCAATCCGGATCACATGAACATCAATTTGGGTAAGGCTGGCCGTAAGCGCTGGTTGGGTAAGCGCCCGCAAGTGCGCGGCGTAGCCATGAACCCGGTCGATCACCCTCATGGTGGTGGTGAAGGCCGGACTTCCGGTGGTCGTCACCCAGTGACGCCATGGGGTAAGCCCACAAAAGGAGCTCGGACTCGCAAAAACAAAGCGACCGACAAATTTATCATTCGTTCGCGCCACGCGAAGAAGAAACGCTAGGGAGCGCGGAAGATGCCACGTTCAGTCTGGAAAGGCCCGTTTGTTGACGGGTATCTACTTAAAAAAGCCGAAGCGGCCAAAGCTGAGGGACGTCACAAGCCGATCAAAACCTGGTCGCGCCGTTCCACAATCATGCCAAGCTTTGTGGGTCTGACATTTCAGGTTCACAATGGTCAAAAATTTGTGCCTGTGCTGATTGACGAAGATATGGTGGGTCACAAGCTTGGTGAATTTTCGCCGACGCGGACTTATTACGGTCATGGCGCGGATAAAAAAGCGAAACGGAAATAGTCATGGCTAAAGCTAAAAATCCACGCCGCGTAGGCGAGAAAGAAGCCCGGGCCAAATTGCGTATGATCCGCATCAGCCCGCAAAAGCTGAACCTCGTTGCGCAGATGATCCGCGGCAAGAAAGTTGAGACGGCTCTGGCTGATCTGGAATTTTCGCATAAGCGGATTTCCGGTGAAGTTAAGAAAGTGCTGGAAAGCGCAATTGCCAATGCCGAGAATAATCATGGCTTGGACATTGATAGCTTGATCGTGGCTGAGGCCTATGTCGGGAAGAACTTCGTCATGAAGCGTTTCCGTGCCCGCGCCCGCGGCCGTGGTGCCCGCATCTTGAAGCCTTTCTCAGAGCTGACAATTATTGTCCGCGAGCAGGAAGAAGAGGCGGCTCCGGCCCCTAAGAAGTCTGAGAAGAAAAAAGAGAAGGCTGCGTAATGGGTCAGAAGATTAATCCAATTGGCTTGCGCCTCGGTATCAACCGCACATGGTCGTCACGCTGGTACGCCAATACGGCGGAATATGGCGATCTGTTGCATCAGGATTTGGCTATCCGCTCTTTCTTGATGAATGAGCTGAAAAATGCGTCCGTATCCCGAATTGTCATCGAGCGCCCGCACAAAACATGCCGCATCACTATCTACACGGCACGTCCGGGTGTTGTGATTGGTAAAAAAGGTGCGGATATCGAAGTCCTGCGCAAGAAAGTTGCCGGCATGGTTGACGGTGAGGTTTTCATCAACCTCGTTGAAGTGCGCAAGCCGGAAGTCGACGCTAATTTGGTGGCTGACGGTATCGCGCAGCAGCTGGAGCGCCGCGTATCATTCCGCCGCGCTATGAAGCGGTCTTTGCAGTCCGCCATGCGCATGGGCGCGATTGGTTGCAAGATCAAACTGGGTGGACGCTTGGGCGGAGCTGAAATTGCCCGTGTTGAGCAATATCAGGAAGGTTCCGTGCCTTTGCATACTATGCGTGCTGACATCGATTATGGTGTAGCCCGTGCGATGACGGCCATGGGCATCATCGGTATCAAGGTTTGGATCAATAAGGGCGAGATCATGGAGCATGATCCATATGCCCACGAGAAACGTATGACCGAGCAGGGTGACTCGCGTCAGCGCAGCGGCGGTGGACGTGATCGTCGTCCGGCCCGCGCGAATTAATTAGAAGGCCCGATTGGGAAGTATTGAGCAATGTTACAGCCAAAACGTACAAAATTCCGTAAGGCTCATAAGGGCAGGATCAAGGGCATGGCCAAAGGGGGCACATCGCTGACCTTTGGAACATATGGCCTGAAGTCACTGGAAGCCGAGCGCGTCACAGCGCGCCAGATCGAGGCAACACGCCGGGCGATTACACGTCACATGAAACGGGCCGGACGCGTTTGGATCCGTATCTTCCCGGATGTGCCTGTCACGAAAAAGCCGACAGAAGTCCGGATGGGTAAAGGTAAGGGTTCCGTGGAATTCTGGGCCTGTAAGGTCAAGCCGGGCCGGATCATGTTTGAAATTGACGGCGTCTCTGATGCAGTTGCGCGTGAAGCGTTGCGTCTGGGCGCGGCCAAACTGCCTGTGAAGTGTAAAGTCGTTACACGTCCGGGCGAATAGGAGTAGAAGTGATGAAAGCGACAGATGTCAGAGCGTTAAGCGATGATCAGCTGACAGACGAGCTGCTCAAGCTGAAAAAAGAACAATTCAATCTGCGTTTCCAGGCGGCAACAGGCCAGTTGGAAAAGACAGCGCGCGTGCGTCAGGTGCGCCGCGATATCGCGCGGATCAAAACGATTCAGGCTGAGAAAAAATCAGCCGCGAAAGCATAAGGAAAGAGGCCATGCCAAAGCGTATTTTGCAAGGCACAGTCGTGTCAGACAAGGGTGACAAAACCATCGTCGTTCTCGTAGAGCGGTCTTTCCTGCACCCTTTGTTCAAGAAGACCATTCGTAAAACAAAGAAATATCACGCGCATGATGAAAAAAATGCGCACAAAGTGGGTGATAAGGTTCGCATCGTCGAATGCACGCCTAAAAGCAAATTGAAGACCTGGGAAGTCGTGGCCGGTTAATTGCCGCCTGCGAAACTGCCAAGCTTAGGAGAGCCGCATGATTCAAATGCAGACAAATCTAGACGTTGCCGATAATTCCGGCGCGCGTCGCGTTCAGTGCATCAAGGTGCTGGGCGGATCAAAGCGCCGCTATGCCGGCGTGGGCGACATCATTGTCGTTTCCGTGAAAGAGGCTCAGCCGCGCGGTAAAGTGAAAAAAGGTGATGTTCGCCGGGCTGTTGTTGTGCGTGTGCGCAAAGACATTCAGCGCAGTGACGGATCTGTTATTCGCTTTGACGGTAATGCTGCTGTGATCATCAATAATAATGGTGAGCCGATTGGCACACGGATTTTTGGCCCGGTCCCGCGTGAGCTTCGCGCGAAATCAAGCCCGACTAAAAACCTGATGAAAATCGTCTCTCTGGCTCCAGAGGTACTGTAATCATGGCGGCTAAGATTAAAAAAGGTGACTATGTTGTTGTCATTTCCGGCAGCAATAAAGGTCAAAAGGGCGAAGTCCTGAAGGTCTCCCCCAAAGAACAGCGCGTGATCGTCAAAGGCGTCAAAATGGTGAAGCGCCATATGGCTCCGTCTCAGGCAAACCCTGATGGCGGCATCATGCAATTCGAAGCGCCGATTCACATTTCAAATGTGGCGCATATCGATCCAAAAGATAACACACCGACACGGGTTGGCTTTAAGACGTTGAAAGACGGCAAGAAAGTCCGCGTGACGAAAAAATCCGGGGAGGTCATCGATGGCTAAACCTTATGAACCCCGCCTGGCAACTCTCTATCGCGATGAAATTCGCGCCAAGATGAAAGAGCAGTTTGGCTATAAAAATGAAATGCAGATCCCAAAGGTCGACAAAATCGTCCTGAATATGGGTCTGGGTGAAGGCGTGGCTGACAAAAAGAAAGTCCAGGCCGCGATTGAGGAACTGACATTGATCGCGGGTCAAAAGCCTGTGCCGACTGTCGCCAAGAAATCCATTGCGGGCTTTAAACTGCGCGACGGCATGGTCATTGGCGCGAAGGTCACATTGCGCCGTGATAAAATGTATGAATTCATGGATCGTTTGATCAACATCGCTTTGCCGCGCGTGCGCGACTTCCGCGGATTGAACGGTAAAAGCTTTGACGGCAATGGCAATTACGCCCTGGGCCTGAAAGAGCACATCGTGTTCCCTGAAATTGACTATGATAAAGTCGATCAGGTGCGTGGTATGGATATCGTGGTGCAAACCAGCGCCACGACAGATGAAGAAGCCAAAGCATTGTTGGCCGCGTTTGATTTCCCGTTTCGGAATTAAACGAACGCAACAAGCTAAGCGGGCCCCAAACCTCGGTTATGACCCTGCAAATAGGAGAAAAATGAATGGCTAAAGTCAGTGCAGTTGAGCGTAATCTAAAGCGCCAGCGCCTTGTCGCAAAATATGCGGGCAAGCGTGCTTTGCTAAAAGATATTGCGCGTAACAAAGACCTACCCGTGGAAGAGCGTTTTGCCGCCCAGCTTAAGCTGGCTGCCCTGCCGCGTAACTCCGCGCCAAGCCGCGTTCGCAACCGTTGCCAGGTCACCGGCCGTCCGCGCGGTTACTATCGCAAAATGAAAATGTCCCGGATCGCTCTGCGTGAGCTTGGCTCTTACGGCCTGATCCCGGGTCTTGTGAAATCAAGCTGGTAAGGAGGGAATCACATGTCTTTTTCTGATCCTCTTGGAGATATGCTCACACGTATTCGCAATGCGATCATGCGTGGCCGCACATCTGTGACAACACCGGCCTCTAATCTGCGCGGCCGTGTTCTGGACGTGCTGGTCGATGAAGGTTTCATTCGCAGCTATGAAGAAATCCAGCAGGATGGCTTCCGTGCCTTTAACGTAGAGCTGAAATATTTCGAAGGCGAAGCCGTGATCCGCGAAATTAAACGCGTATCAAAGCCGGGTCGCCGTGTTTACTCTTCTGTGAAAACACTTCCGCAAATCCGCAATGGTTTGGGTATTGCTATCCTCTCCACGCCAAAGGGCGTGATGAGCGATGCAGCTGCCCGCGAAGCCAATGTTGGCGGCGAAGTGCTGTGTCAGGTGTCTTAAGATGTCTCGTATCGGTAAAAAACCAGTCACCATTCCGTCAGGCGTAACGCTGACGCAAAATGGTCAAGCCATCACGGTCAAAGGCTCTAAGGGTGAGCTCAGCTTCACCCTGCCGGATGCCGTAACAGGTAAGCTTGACGGTGAAGAGTTCACTGTTGCGCCTGTCGAAGGTGAGAAAAACGCGGTCGCCATGTGGGGCATGAGCCGTACAATGATCTCCAATATGGTCGAAGGCGTCACAAACGGGTTCTCTAAAGAACTTGAGCTTCGCGGCGTGGGTTATCGCGCGCAAATGAAGGGTAGCACATTGTCTATGCAGCTTGGCTATTCTCACGACGTCGATTACACGCCGCCCGAAGGGGTTACAATCACAGCTGCCAAGCCGACGCAAATCAAAGTCGAAGGCATTGACAAGCAGCAAGTCGGCCAAGTCGCCGCTGAAATTCGCAGCTTCCGTAAGCCAGAGCCTTATAAAGGCAAAGGCGTGCGTTATGTCGGCGAATATGTTCGTCAGAAAGAAGGGAAGAAGAAGTAATGAAAAGTGCTCGTTCTCTTATGCAGCGCCGCGCGCAACGCGTTCGTCGCCGCCTCAAAAAACACGCCAATGGGCGTCCGCGTCTGTCTGTTTTCAGATCGTCAAAGAATATCTCCGCGCAGATCATCGACGATGTAACAGGCGTAACTTTGGCCTCGGCTTCCACTTTGGAAGACAAGAAAGCCAAGGGCTCTAATACCGAAGCTGCCGCAAAAATCGGCAAGCTGATCGCAGAGCGCGCCAAGAAAGCCAAAGTCGAAGACGTTGTCTTTGACCGTGGTGCCTATCTTTATCACGGCCGGGTGAAAGCTCTGGCTGATGCGGCTCGCGAAGCCGGACTGAAATTCTAAGGAAAGCGAAGACTATGGCTCGTAGAGAAGATAATCGTCGCAATCGCGAAGAAGAAGATAATGAATTCATCGACCGCTTGGTGCACATCAACCGTGTTGCCAAGACTGTTAAGGGTGGCCGCAACATGTCGTTTGCCGCGCTTGTGATTGTGGGTGATGAAAAAGGCCGTGTTGGTTTCGGTAAGGGTAAAGCCCGCGAAGTGCCGGAGGCGATCCGCAAGGCAACGGAAGAAGCCAAGAAAACAATGATCCGCGTACCGCTACGCGAAGGCCGGACTTTGCACCATGATGTGCGCGGTCGTCACGGCGCCGGTAAAATCCTGATGCGCTCAGCGCCTCCAGGGACGGGTGTGATTGCCGGTGGTCCAATGCGCGCGGTTCTGGAATGTCTCGGCGTTCAGGATGTTGTTGGTAAATCTGTCGGTACGTCCAACCCATATAACATGGTGCGTGCCACTTTTGATGCGCTCAAGCGTATGGAAAGCCCTCGCACGATTGCTGCCAAGCGCGGCAAGAAAGTGGCTGATATTGTATCCCGTCGCCAAGACGGTGCATCCGCCCCGGATGCAATAGAGGCATAAGAAAGTAAGATCATGGCAAAGAAAGCAACAGTAAAAGTTCGCCAGACAGGCAGCCCGATCCGCCGTAAGCCGGATCAGCGCGCGACCTTAATTGGTCTAGGTCTGAATAAAATTGGCCGTGTTCGTGAATTGGAAGATACACCTTCCGTCCGTGGTATGATCGCTAAGGTCGCCCACATGGTAGAAATTGTCGAAGAGTAGTCCCGACCGGAAGTCAATCCGGAAAGGAAACCTCCTTGGAGTAAGAAAATGCGTTTAAACGAATTAAGTGATAATCCCGGCGCAACCAAGCCTCGCAAACGCGTAGGCCGTGGTGTTGGTTCCGGTATGGGCAAAACAGCCACACGTGGTGTCAAAGGTCAAAAATCCCGCTCCGGTGTGGCGATTAACGGCTTTGAAGGCGGTCAAATGCCTATCCATATGCGCCTGCCAAAGCGCGGCTTTAACAAGCCGAACCGCAAGCGTTGGGCCGAGTTGTCTATCGCCAATATCAATCGCGCGATTGAAAGTGGTAAGCTGGACAGCAAAACAGATTATGATGCGGCAGCGCTCGTCGAAGCAGGCGTTTTGCGCCGCTCACGTGACGGCGTTCGCGTCATCGGCAATGGTAAAGTGTCCAAGCCTGTCAAATTGACGGTGAACGGGGCATCTGCTGGTGCCACCAAAGCTATTGAAGCCGCCAAAGGCTCGATCACAATCGTGGATGATGCCGTTGAGTACCGCGCCAAAGGCGTGAAAGCGGATAAGTCTGGCAAGCTAAGCAAGGCCGAAAAGAAAGCTAAAAAAGCTGACGCCAAGCCTGCCAAGGCCGAGCCGAAAAAGGCCGCACCAAAGCCAAAAGCTACACCTAAGCCTAAGGCAGAACCAAAAGCCAAAGCTGAGCCCAAAAAAGCGGCTCCCAAGAAGGCTGCGGCAAAGAAAACGGATAGCGACGAGTCGGAATATTTACGCGTCACCCGCGAATATGATGCCAAAGTTGATGAAGCTGTTGTCACCAAGATTGAAAAATATCTGGGTGCATCGCTCAAAAACCGTGACGCGAAATATGTTGCTTGCTCTGATGAAACAGAGCTGGAAACAATCGCCAAAGGCTTCATGAAAAAGAAAATGGGCATTGATGACAAAGATGCGGCGATGCAAAAAATCAAAGCAGTTTGCGAAACAATGAAACCAACGCGAATGAAAAACCGCGTAACCTTCTATTATTTGCTTGCCAAAAATGAAGGTAAACTGGGTGAGTTTTAATCGCCCCCTTTAAAACTGAGATCGGGCCCCCATATGGGGGTCTTTATATCAGGGATGAGTGAAATATGGCGTCAGCGTCTGAACAGTTAGCGGCGAATATGAATCTTGGCGTCTTCGCCAAGGCCAAAGACCTGCAACAAAGACTGCTGTTCACGCTGATGATTCTGGTGATTTACCGCATCGGGACCTTTATCCCGATTCCAGGCATGGATATGCAGGCCTTCCAATCGGCCTTTGAATCAGGCGGCGGCGGGCTGCTGACACGTTTGAATATGTTTGCCGGCGGTGCGGTGGAACGGATGGCCGTTTTTGCGCTAAACGTTATGCCTTATATTTCGGCCTCGATCATCATGACCTTGATGAAGGGCTCGATCCCTTCATTGAAAGAACTTGATAAGGACGGCCAGCAGGGTCGTCAGCAAATTAACCAATATACGCGTTATTTGACGGTCTTTTTGGCTGCGTTCCAAGCCTTTGGCATCGCGCGCGCTTTGCAGGGCACTGAAGGCGCCGTCATCAATCCGGGCCTGTTTTTCCAGGCTTCAACGGTGATTACGCTCGTGGGTGGCACGATGTTCCTAATGTGGCTGGGTGAACAGGTCACGGCACGCGGCGTGGGTAATGGTGTGTCCTTGATTATTTTCGCAGGTATTGTTGCAGAACTGCCCAAGGCGATTTTCCAGACTTTCAGTTTGAATCAGCAAGGCACGGTCTCTGAACTGCTCCTGCTGTTCCTGATTGTCCTGTTTGTCGGCCTGTCCATGTTGATTGTTTACGTCGAGCGAGCGCAGCGGCGGCTCTTGGTACAATATCCGAAACGACAGATGGCCGGTGGTAAGACCTTTGGCGGCGAGAGCAGCTTCATGCCGCTTAAACTCAACACGGCTGGGGTTATTCCGCCGATTTTTGCAAGCTCGCTTTTGCTACTGCCAGCCACCATCGCTCCGATTGTGGCAACAGGTGAGGGCGGATTTGCCCAAGGCACGCGAAATGTGCTGGCCTATATCGGCTATGGCTCCCCGCTTTATCTCGCGCTTTACGGCTTGTTGATTATCTTCTTCTGTTACTTCTATGTGCCTTATGTCTTTAAGCCGGATGATGTTGCGGATAATTTGCGTAAAAATGGCGGCTTCCTGCCAGGCATTCGTCCGGGCAAGCGGACGGAAGAATATCTGTCTTATGTGCTGTCCCGCCTGACATTTATCGGCGCGTTCTATGTGGCCTTTGTCTGTGTGCTGCCGGAATATATCATTGCGCAGAATAAAGGCATTCCGCCCTCTGTCGCCATGTTGATCGGCGGTATGAGCCTTTTGATTATTGTCTCAGTGACGCTTGATACTGTGGCACAGATCCAATCCCATTTGATTGCGCATCAATATGAAGGGCTGATCAAAAAATCCCGCATGCGGCGCCGGAAGAAATAGAGGCGGCCATGGGATTGAACCTCGTACTTTTCGGCCCGCCCGCTGCGGGCAAAGGCACACAGGCCAAGCGCCTGGTGGCTGAACGCGGTTTGATTCAACTCTCCACCGGGGACATGTTACGCGCGGCCCGCGCTGCCGGGACAGAGCTGGGCAAGAAAGTCGCCGGTATCATGGATCGCGGAGATTTGGTCACTGATGAAATCGTTGTGGCTTTGATCGAAGAACAGCTGGACAGCAATAAAGGCGCGGCTGGTTTTATCTTTGACGGCTTTCCGCGCACGGTCGCGCAGGCCGAAGCCCTCGATGCCGCTCTGGCCAAACGCGATATGAAAGTGGACAGTGTCATCCGCTTGAAAGTCGATGAGGAGGCGCTAGTCGCTCGCATCATCAAGAGGTTCGAAGAAGAAGGTCGCAAGGATGACAATCCTGACGCGTTTAAAGTGCGTTTGGGCAACTATCAGAAACAGACTGCTAGGCTGCTGCCATATTACTCTGCGCAGGGTAAACTGACCGAAGTTGATGGTATGGCAAATGAAGAAACCGTTGCAGTGTCTATCCGCAAAGTTTTGGACCGTCAAAACGGCGCAAAAGACGTCATGAAGAAGGGCTTTTGGGCCCGACTTTTTGGCAAGTAAAATATAAGGTTTTGGGCGCTTGACGCCGCCCTTGACTAGGACTAAGTAACCCGCTTTCGCGGAAGGCAGAGTCGTTATCCGCCCCTTTTGCTATGGGGTAATAGCGCTTAGACCGGCGAAACGGAATTTTTTTAAGGAGGCCGCTCGTGGCTCGTATTGCTGGGGTCAATATCCCGACGAATAAACGCGTAGAAATCGCGCTTCGCTATATCCATGGCATTGGCCCGTCCAAAGCCACAGAGATCTGCGAAAAAGTGGGCATTTCGCGTGAGCGCCGTGTTCAGGATTTAACGGATGCTGAAATCCTTCAGATACGGGAAACGATTGATGCTGATCATCAGGTCGAAGGTGATCTGCGCCGCGAAGTGGCACAGAACGTCAAGCGTCTGATGGATATGGGTAATTATCGCGGGCTACGTCACCGCCGGGGGCTGCCGGTTCGTGGACAGCGCACTCACACAAATGCGCGCACGCGCAAAGGCCCGGCGAAACCCATCGCCGGTAAGAAGAAGTAAGGTAGGCTAAGATGGCTAAAGAACCAGGTCGCGTCCGCCGCGCGGATCGGAAGAACATCACGTCCGGCGTCGCGCATGTCAATTCGACATTCAACAACACAATGATCACCATCACGGATGCCCAGGGCAATGCCGTATCTTGGTGCAGTGCCGGCGCGATGGGCTTTAAGGGCTCTCGCAAATCCACGCCTTATGCGGCTCAAGTCGCGGCTGAAGAAGCGGGCCGTAAGGCCGCCGAGCATGGTATGACCACATTGGAAGTGAATGTGAACGGGCCGGGTTCGGGCCGTGAAAGTGCTGTCCGCGCGCTGCAGGCTGCCGGTTTTACCATCACGACGATTCGTGACGTGACACCTATTCCGCATAATGGATGCCGCCCTCCCAAGAGACGCCGCGTCTAATTAACCCGAAATTCGGGACTAAATAACAGGCGTGGCCACAAGGATCGCGCCAACCGCTAACAATAAGGCGAAAACTGTGATTGAAAAAAACTGGCAAGAACTTATCCGTCCGATCAATCCTGAAATTGAACCGGGACGGGATCCGGAACGCAAAGCACTGATCATAGCTGAACCGCTGGAGCGCGGCTTTGGTATGACTCTGGGTAACGCGCTGCGCCGCGTATTGCTTTCATCCTTGCAAGGCGCGGCTGTTTCCGCTGTGCAGATTGACGGGATTGTGCATGAGTTCACATCCATTCCAAACGTCCGCGAAGACGTCACTAATATCGTGCTGAACCTGAAGGGTTTGGCGGTACGTCTGCACGCTGATGGCCCCAAGAAGCTGCTGCTTCGCAAATCCGGCCCTGGCCCTGTCACCGGCGCGGATATCGAAGAAACCGCTGATGTTGAAATTCTCAACAAAGACCATGTCATCTGCACCGCCGATGAGGGTGCAGATATCCGCATGGAATTGACCGTCACATCAGGCAAAGGCTATGTCCCGGCTGCGGCGTCCCGCCCCGAAGATGCGCCGATTGGCCTGATTTCCGTTGACGCGCTCTACTCACCGGTCAAGCGCGTGGCTTACCGCGTCGAAGATACTCGCGAAGGTCAGGTTCTGGATTATGACAAGCTGATCATCGACATCGACACCAATGGTGCGGTCACGCCCGAAGATGCGATTGCTGTCGCGGCCCGTATCCTGCAGGATCAATTCCAGGTCTTCGTCAACTTTGACGATCCGGAAGACATTTCCCGTGGCGAAGAGAAGCCGGAACTTGACTTCAACCCGGCGCTGCTGCGCAAGGTTGATGAGCTGGAACTCTCTGTCCGCTCCGCCAACTGCCTGAAAAACGACAATATCGTTTATATTGGCGATTTGATCCAGAAATCCGAAGCTGAGATGCTCCGCACACCAAACTTTGGCCGTAAGTCTTTGAACGAAATCAAAGAAGTGCTCGCCGCTATGGGTCTGCATCTGGGGATGGACGCGCCGAACTGGCCGCCGGAAAATATTGAAGAACTCGCCAAGAAATATGACGACCATATCTAGGTCGCAACTGAACTTAAGAGGATAAAGCCATGCGTCATAAAATGGCCCATCGTAAATTAAACCGCACAGCATCCCACCGTAAGGCGATGTTTGCGAATATGGCATCCAGCCTGATCGAGCATGAGCAGATCGTTACGACCCTGCCCAAAGCCAAAGAGCTGCGCCCATTTGTTGAAAAGCTTGTCACCCTCGCCAAGAAAGGTGATTTGACCAGCCGCCGTATCGCGATTGCCCGCACACGGAATAAAGAGCAGTCCAAGAAACTCTTCGAAGTGCTCGGCCCGCGTTACAAAGACCGTCAGGGCGGCTATATCCGCATCATGAAAGCCGGTTTCCGCTATGGTGACAACGCCCCTATGGCCGTTATCGAATTCGTCGACCGCGACGTCGATGCCAAAGGCAAAGCCGACCGCGAGCGCATGGCCGAAGAAATTCCTGCCGAAGCGTAAAGCGCTGTCACAGAACCTATAAAAAACCCGCCCACAGATAGTCTCTGGGGCGGGTTTTTTTATGGGTGAGTATTATGTAGGCAGGATGAATTCACCTGACATGGTTTGAACGGCCTTGCCCGACAACGTAACAGAGAGCGGCGCTGCTATGGCGCGTGCGTGAATGATCGAAGGGCGGCCCATATCTTCGCCCTGATGGAATGTCAGGTTTTGCGGCGCGCCATGAATTTGTGCCAGTAATGCGGCCAGTGTGGCAGAGGCGCTGCCCGTCGCTGGGTCTTCAGTGATATTATCGAGCGGAGCGAACATGCGCGAATGAATAATATGATCCTGCCTGAAATAGGCAAAGATGGCGAAATCCAGCCTTGTCGGGTATTTTTGCGCGGCCTGACGAATGGCCGCTATATCTGTCTGACATGCGGTCAGGGCCGCGCGATCCGTCAGTTCGCATACTACAAACGGCAGGCCTAATGAAGCTTGGACTGGGCCGTGTGTGGTTTCTTTGATCTGACGCGCTTCAAGGCCCAGACATCGCGCCACTAAGGCGGGTTCGGGGCGCGATAAAATTTCTAGCTCAGCCTCAGTCGTAAATTTCGCGCCGCTTTCGTCCAGCCCGCATTTAAGCGGCCCTACGCCCAGCTCTAATGTCATGGGCGAGCGGTGACCCAAACCTGCCAAAGCATAGATAGTGCCAATGGTCGGATGACCGGCAAAAGGGATCTCCGAGGTTGGCGTGAATATGCGCACCCTTGCTGTGTGATCAGGATTGTCAGGTGGATAGATGAAGGTGACTTCCGAGAAATTAAATTCTGCCGCAATGGACTGCAAATGCGCTTCCGGGATGTTTCGTGCATCCGTAAATACAGCAAGTTGATTGCCGCCAAAGGGAGCTTCCGTGAAAACGTCATAGACGAGATAGGGAGTCGTTTGGGATACACTGATGGTCATTTCGGTTTTAATCCTTGATGTAACTGAACTGATCAGTCTCTAGGGCTTTATATTAAGGCAGTATTTCAAAATACGCACAAATATAATCCATTTCATTTGGTTCTACACCACCCCTCTCCCTTGAGGGAGAGGGTGCGGCGTCCCTGCCTCCGCAGAGATGAGCGGGGCAGGTGAGGGTAATCTTTTCTTCCCCCGCTTGCGGGGGAATTACCCGCCGCGTGGCGGGGGATAGGGGAGCGTCGAGAACTGATCAAAAAAGATGAAATACAAAAACGTTACATCCTCAAGTCTCTCTCCCCCTTCCGCCGCTTCGGGGCGTGACAGCGAATTGATTCACTGGATCAATTCTCACGTCACGTCCCCCGTAAACGGGGGAGGAGATATGTGTTTGAATCCTCGTTTGCCCACAATTTTCCCACGCGATTTCAACCGCTTATAAAATAATCACCCATTTGAATCCTCCCCTTTGAAAACGGGCCTATATTGAACTTGTTCTTTTGGTCACGGGACGGGTGAGACGTCACTTACCTGATCAAGAGACGGTGCGGGTTGAGCGCCGGGTGGTGACACATTCGGTTGTGCCGGGCTTGCTGGCGAGAGCCCCACTTGCCACGACTGCGAGGTAACCTTGGGCCGTCAGTAGAAAACGCATCGCCGCGAACCTTGGCGTTCGTGTAAAATATGATTCTAACCCAATGGTGTCCATCATGAACGCCAGGGTTCGCGGGCTGTCCTTACCTCAAGGATTTAACCCAAAGGCTGAGCGCCAGATCGCCAGTAGGAGGAGAAGCTCGGCTATTTCTTATCTGTCATCCCGGACAAGGGCGCCAGCCCGCGATCCGGGACCTCTTGACTGTTTGTGGGTCAAGAGGTCCCGCACCGCTCATCCCAGCGAAGGCTGGGACGCGGCAAGCCGCTGCGTGCGGGATGACAATTGTAGAAACCTTTATTAAGCGCGAATGAAATGGAGATGATAGTGCCCACTTGCAATTGCGTGTGACATCCCCCACATGCGCGGCCAAGGAATAAAGCTATGACCAAGACACCGACACTTGATGATATGACCGATGATCAATTGACCGTCTTTCAGCTGGACGGGCAGCCGGTGAGGGGGCGGGCCGTGCATTTGGGGCGTGCGCTG
The DNA here is from genome assembly GCA_020631215.1 of Hellea sp. Taxonomy (GTDB): domain Bacteria; phylum Pseudomonadota; class Alphaproteobacteria; order Caulobacterales; family Maricaulaceae; genus Litorimonas. Next base: position 25,172 of record JAHDHS010000011.1, read on the forward strand.
GATGAAGCGATTGGAGACCGTTATCCCGAAGCCGTCGCCCGACTGTTGGGCGAAGCGATGATGATCGGGGCGTTAGTCGCACGGTCGCTGAAATTTGACGGGCGTTTGGTGGTGCAATGTCACGGGACGAATGAGGGCGCCATTAGCCTGTTAATGGCAGATTGTTCCACGGATGGGGCGATCCGAGGCTATGCCCGCTGGGACGCCCAAAGCCTGAAAGAAATCGAGCTGGACAGCCGTAATCCCGGGGCGGATGTGCTGCTGGGCGGCGGTACATTTTCCATGACCATCGACCAAGGTCCGGATATGGATCAATATCAGGGCATTGCCGCGATTGAGGGTGCGCGCCTGTCCGATTGCGCGGAGCATTACTTTACGCAGTCAGAGCAAATTCCGACTGAGATCAGATTGGCTTGCGGGCAGAATATTGACGGCGAGGGCAAACATTGGCGCGGCGGCGGCATGATGATTCAAAAGATCGCCGATGATGAATTGCGCGGCGATACGGAAAATGCCTGGGAGACAGCGCGCTCGCTTTTCGGGACTTTGACGGATGCGGAGCTGATCGATCCGGCCTTGTCGCAAAACCGTCTGCTGTTTCGTCTCTTTCACGAAGACGGTGTGCGGGTGGTGGAGACGCATGATGTGCGGGCGGAGTGCCGGTGTTCACGCGAGCGGCTCGAAAACACGCTAAAGAGTTTTGAAAATCAGGCCCTGATGGATATGGCCGAAGACGGGGTGATCAAGGCGGCCTGCGAATTTTGCGCGACCGAATATGTTTTTGATCTGGGTGATGTTACGTAAGATCGGCCGCTTTAGGATTTCCAGAAAGACGGGGTCAGTAAGACCAGCGCCGTGACGATCTCCAGCCGCCCGATAATCATGGCCGTAAGAAGCACCCATTTCGCGCTATTGGGCAGAGCCTGATAGGTGCCGGACGGACCGATAATATCGCCTAGACCCGGCCCGACATTCGCGATGGCGCTGCCCGCCCCGGACCAGGCTGTCACAGCATCCAGCCCGATCAAAGACAACAAAATCGCGACGATAATAAAACATCCAAAAAAGACGAAAAAATAACTCATGACTGAAAAGACAACACTATCGGGCAGGGGTTGTTTTCCATATCGCAGCGGCGTGATCGCATGTTGACGCGGCATACGAAACAGATAGCCGCGCATGGCTTCAAATGCGACTTGGTAGCGGAAAATTTTAACCGAACAGGCCGTGCTGCCCGCACAGCCGCCAATGAACATGAAACCGAAAAACGCACTCACCGCGAAAGGCCCCCACAAATTATAATCCGCCGTGGCGTAGCCCGTCCCCGTCACGATCGACACGGTATTAAAAGCGGCCAGCCTCAGTCCCCGGCTGAAATCCATTTGGTCAGAGAGATAAAGAGAAAGCGTGATGACGGCTATCAATGCGCTCATGACGACCAGGAACGCTCGCACTTGCGGATCACGGAAGGGCGCGGAAATCTGCCCCCGCGTGGCCATCAGCAAGTAAACGCCAAAGGGCATGCCGCCCGCCATCATAAAGGCAATGCCAACCAGATCTGCGCCATTATCCATAAAGCCGCCCATGGACGCATCAGAGGTGGAATAGCCGCCTGTTGCCACGGTCGTCATGGCATGGGCAATGGCATCAAAGCCGCTCATCCCCGTCAGCATGTAACCTGCCGCGCACAACACGGTCAGTGTCAAGTAAATCCAGGATATGCCGGCCGCGAGAGAGGCGGCCCGGGGCAGGATTTTTTCTCCCATATCAGAGGACTCCAGCCTAAAGAGCTGCATCCCGCCGACTTTCAACATTGGCAAAACGGCCATGGCTGTGACGACGATACCGATCCCGCCAATCCATTGCAGGATTGCCCGCCATATCAGCACGCCTTGCGGCATATCATCGAGCCCTGTCAGGATTGTCGATCCGGTCGTGGTGATGCCGGAGGTTGCCTCAAACAATGCGTCTGTCAGGGACAGATTGATAGGCTCCAGCAGAAACGGAATAGCGCTCATGACCGAAAGCGTGATCCACGCAAAGACAGTCAGCAGAAATGCGCCGCGTGCACGCAAATCCGGTTCAGGCGTATAGGTCGCCAGTGCCAAAGCCGATCCAATCAAGGTGGTAAACAGGCTGGATATGCCAAAGGCTTTCCAGGCCCGGGCCTCATAAGACAAGTCCACGAACATAGGGATCAGCATGGCCAATCCCAAGGCGGCGGTCATCAGCCCGATGACAAAAAATACGGGGCGCAAATCCGGCATGTGGAGGGTCTAGCGCGAGTTAAACATGATGCAAATGTTTTTGCGAGAAACTTCATGAATGGACAGCGTCTATATAGGGGTTTAGGGATAACATCCAAACCCATGACTTTAGCCAAAAGGGCTTCATATGCGCTTTAAATCTCTTTTATGTCTGCCTCTTATGACAGTTTTGGCCGCTTGCCAGAACAACCAAGAAGCCCCGTCAACTGCCTCGGATTTACAACAAGCGGCGCAAGAGGCCCTACAGCCCGTGACATCGCTCAGCTATTTAAAGACTGATCCAGGCCCCGGCTATTTAACGCCGGAGCGGATCAACTCAGCGCCGTCCCTGAGCGGCAAAACTCTGCAAGCGGCTAAAATTGCGCCATCCGGCGAGTTTGTCACGGTATTACAGGGCCGCGAAAAAGATCCCTCACAATTGGATCTCTGGGCCTATGATCTAACCACAGGAGATGGGCGCTTATTGGTAAGCTCAACCGATTTGCTTGATGCGCCGGAAGAATTATCTGCCGAGGAGAAAAACCGGCGGGAACGGGCCCGTCAATATGGCAAAGGTATTATCACCTATGATTGGGCGGGTGAGAACTTGCTTTTATTCCCGCTGGGCGGTGATATTTATTTATATGATTTGGAGGCCCAAGAATCCCGCCAGGTGACCGCCACGAAAGGGTTTGAAACGGACCCGAAAGTGTCCAAAGACGGCCGTCTTGTGGCCTATGTTCGCGGCAATGAGCTCTTTGTCAAAAACCTTGAGACGGGATTAGAGCGTCAATTGACTGACGGCGCCACCGACACAATCCGCAATGCCACGGCGAGTTTTGTTGTGCAGGAAGAACTGGATCGGAATACCGGTTATTGGCTCTCTGGGGACGCTTCCAAAGCCGCCTACACGCAGATTGATGAGAGTGAAATCGCCATTGAGCACCGGATTGAATTTAGCGCAGACGGGATTGAAAATATCGCGCAGCGTTATCCTTTCGCCGGAACAAAAAATGCGACGGTCAAACTGGGAGTTGTCAGTACCAAAGGCGGGCCAACGCGCTGGCTTGATATTGGTGATGAGGCAGATATTTATCTAACTCGGGTGGCATGGGCGGCCGATCATGAGACATTGTTTGCCGGTATACTGTCCCGGGATCACAAAACGCATAGTATTTACCGGATCAATAGCCGCACGGGCGAATCCGAAGTTTTCTATGAAGAAACGTCCCCGACATGGTTGAATATACGAAGTGAGTTTAAAACGTCCGAGGGTGGAGGTTTGATATTTACCGCCGAGCAATCGGAAAAACGGCAACTTTTCAAAGTCCAAGCCGATGGGTTGGTCACGGCTTTGACTCCAGAAACTCTGATGGTTCGGGATATTGAGTGTTTGACCGAAAATACGGCTTTCGTAACCGGATGGCAGGACAATCCATTGTCCAAACATATCTTCAAAATCAATTTTGCGGCGAATGAAGCTGTCGAAGCAGATGCTGAAATGAAGACGCCATTGGTCACGCAATTGACTGATGCTGAGGGCCAACATAGCGCAAAATTCAACGACGCCTGTACGCGCTATCTGGGCTATTATCAGGGCGAAACGACTCCGCCGCAATTGCGTGCTTATCAGGCGGATGGCACGCCTTTGGCTTGGTTAAATGAAAATCGTCTGGACGCGTCTCATCCCTATCATGAATTTTTAGACGCGCATATCGTGCCTGAATATGGGCAAATTCCGGCTGATGACGGAACTATGATGGATTACTGGTTGTTCAAGCCGGATGATTTAAAGCCCGGGGAAAAACGGGCAAGCATTACCATAGTCTATAACGGCCCGGGCGTTCAGCGGGTCTATAAGGGTTGGAACCGTAAGGGGTTTGCCCGGATGCTGGCGCATCATGGCTTTGTCGTGTTTATGCTGGATGGGCGCGGGGCGACCAATCGCGGAAAAGCCTATGAAGATGTGCTTTACAGGGCCATGGGGCAGGCGGAAGTTGTGGATCAAAGGACGGGTGCCGAATGGCTAAAAACGCAATCCTTTATCGATCCTGACCGTATGGGTATTTATGGCTGGAGCTATGGGGGATATATGTCCCTGCATATGCTCGCGCAGACGGATCTCTATGCCAGCGGGGTCTCCGGAGCGCCCGTTACCGATTGGGCGCTTTATGATACGGCCTATACGGAACGATATTTAGGCGATCCCAATCCCGGCACGCCGAATTACACCGAAGGCGCTTATGAAAAGGGAAGTGTGTTCCCTTATCTTGACGGCCTGACCGAGCCGTTCCTGCTGATACATGGCATGGCCGATGATAATGTGGTTTTTCGCCACTCGATCAAACTTATGGGCGAGATGCAAAAACGCGGGGCACAAAATATGAGCGTTATGACCTATCCCGGCGAGAAACACGGCTTCCGGCAAACCGCCAACCGCATTCACCGGGATCGTCAAATCTTAGAATTTTTCCTTGAGACCTTAGATGTCAAAGAAGAATAGATGCTACTTATTCGGAGTGTAGAACGCCAATTTGTTTCCGTCGAGATCGCGGGCATAGGCCATGTAGAAAGCGTCTCCGCGTGGACCGGGGGCGCCTTCATCAGTGCCGCCAAGCTCAACTGCTTTGTTGTAAAGCTTCTGAACGCTTTCCTTGTCCGGGCAGGCGAGGGCAATCATGGTTCCATTGCCAGCCGTGGCGTCTTGCCCATCATGGGGTTTACAAACGGCAAACATGGGTTTGGATGGGTCAGTGCCATATCCCGTAAACGTATCGGATGACCACATCTGCCCCACGCCAATTTCGCCAAACAGCGAGTCGTAAAAGCCTTGCGCTTTTTCATAATCATTTGTGCCAATCGTTGTATATGCAATCATGCCTGTCTCCTTTTTAGCTATCTTTTATCCTGACAGGAAACTTTACGGAAACCAGCGAAATCCTTGCAGCCTAACTATTCAGTTTCAACAGGCGCCATCTTACCAAGCCGAATGGCCTCATTGATCTGGCCGCGTAAAAGCGCGGTTTCAACCTGGGTTGGATCGAGGTTCAGGCTGGCTTCGATGTCAGCTTTCGCCTCATCAAGCTTGTCCTGTTTAAACCTTGCGTCGGCTCTGTAGCGCAACACATCCGCGCGGTTGGGCGCAAGCGCGAGGACAGAGGTTAAGTCGGTTTCCGCATAATCATATCGACCCGATCCCGCATAAGCACGGGCACGGGCAATACGAAGGTCCTCATGATCATATTTGATTTTCAATCCGGCCGAAGCACTATCAAAAGCCTTGCGCATTTCATCTGCCGCGATCCAGAAATTGGCGGCCTCAGCATAAAAATCCGCCCGCATCTCAGGCGATCCACCATCCGAGGCCTTGGCCAGTTCATCCAGCCGCCGGGCCGCTTCGCCTTCATGCCCAAGCGCAAATAACGTCATTGCCTCACAATGCTTGGCCCGTCTTCCGCCGCCTTCATCCCGCCAAATCATGGCTTCTTCATAGGCCAGTTCGCTGTCAACCGCGATGCGCTCTAGGCACTCTTTGTGTTTTTGATCAAAGGAGCTCGTCAAATCCGCCGCATAGGACGGACTTGCCAAAGCTGTCGCGCTCATGGCAAGGCCGAGTTTGAGAATCCGGGCTGGTGTCTTCATATTCATGACAGCCTCCTATCAGAGAGGAACTTGTAGCCGCAATGCAGGATCGCGTTAAATTGCAGTCAGAAAACAGCTCTGAAAAATCCGTGTTGTTGCTCGGAACAGGCTATGTGGCACGGCGGTTGATTCCAACTCTGCTTCAAAGCGGCTACCGGATTGCAGGCACCTATCATAAGAAATGGCACAACATTCAAAATGTTCGAATGGTCAAATTTGGGTCTGCTAATATGTTGGCGGCCTTTAAACATGCCGACATCATCCTTTCATCCATCCCGCCCACAGATCTGGGAGATCCGGTATTGGACTTACTGAGTGGCCAAGATTGCGGTGCCGCTTGGGTTGGTTATCTCTCTGCGACTTCGGTTTACGGTGACCGCCAAGGGCAATGGGCATTTGAAGATGAGCCGCCGAGTCCGACTTTAAGACGTGGACGTAGACGTGCTGCGGCTGAGATAGATTGGATCGAGACTGGCTGGCCGGTTCATATATTCAGGCTTGCCGGAATTTACGGGCCCCAAAGAGGACCGTTTGGAAAGCTTCAAAAAGGACAAGCGCGTGCGGTTATCAAAGAAGATCACGTCGTAAACCGTATCTATGTCGATGACATCGTTTCGGCTTTAGTTGCTTCTATGCAAGCGCCTAACCCTCAGAGGATCTATAATTTAGCTGATGGTAATCCTACTCCGCCTCAGGATGTGCTCAATCATGCAGCTGAGTTGGCTGGCCTATCTGCACCTAAGCGCGTTGCAATAGAAGAGGCGGATTTGTCTGAAATGGCGCGGAGTTTCTATGCTGAATGCAAGCGGATTGATAATAGCCGGGCCAGAAGAGAACTTGATTGGTCACCAGCTTACCCGACATACAAAGAAGGTCTGCGCAAAATCTATTCGCAACTTTCACAGAACGCACATTGACAGAAGCGCCGCCCTCGGCAAGACACGTTTACGGCGTGAAAGTAGGAAGTTATGGCCAAAAAAAAATCATCTAAATCCAAGGCAAAAGAGTTAGATCGCTTGGATCATATTGCGGCGGCGGCTGACATTTACGGAAAGCGTAGTTTTGATAATTATGCTCAAATCCGCTCTGTCGCCGAAACAATCCGTGATGAATTATGTGTTTGGCTGAGCCCCAAAGAGCAGTGTGTCTTTCTTGTGCCGGCGGAAGGCCCATTTGGAGCTCAAAATTACCGATCAGCTGCCTATGATGTGTCCGGTCAGGGGTATTTGCCTCTGAAGCCGATTAGCTTTGGTCTGGCTGTGAGGATTTCTCATGATAAGGACTTTATGCGCTTGAAAGTAACATGCCGCAAAGAAGGCGACGCGATGTTTGTCAGCGTAGAAGGCGGTCGAGATGTCCGCGTGCCTCTCCCTGCGACGCAAGATGGACTCATGCCGCTTTTCGAAGGCATTTACTCGCACATCATCGATTTTTTCACTCACAGCGTTGAAGAATATGATCATGGCGATTACGGCACATCTGAAATCGGATTTGATATTCAACGTGTCGCTGAGTAGTTTCAAAAACTCTAGAATCAACTTTTAAGCGGAACGGAGCAATCATGCAGATATTGGCGGGTGATGTTGCCCATCATGTGGTGAATGTCTTGCCGATCAAAATTGCTTTGATCGGAGCATTGGGAATCGGCGCGCAGTGGCTTGCCTGGCGCTTGCAGCGTCCGGCCATCGTTCTAATGGCGATAGCAGGCCTGATATTTGGGCCGCTCTTAGGCTGGGTTTTAACCTTTGGAATGCCTGATTCTTTACGGCAAGTGATCGAAACTTTACGGCTCGATCCTGTTAGGGATTTTGGAGACCTCTACCGCCCAATGATTGGCCTGGCGGTTGCGATCATTCTTTTTGAAGGTGGTCTGACACTTAAATTCAAAGATTTGGGCAATGCCCGTTCTGCTGTCACACGAATGGTGTTTGTTGCGGCTCCAATTGCTTGGATATTGGGGGCTTGCGCCGCCCATTACATAGTTGGGCTGAGGTGGGATATATCCGCCATGGTCGGAGGCTTGTTTGTTGTGACAGGCCCGACCGTTATTATGCCCTTGCTTAGGCAGGCTCATCTGAAATCACGGCCAGCCAACGTGTTGAAATGGGAAGGCATTGTGAATGACCCGTTGGGCGCATTATTTGCGGTTGGAGGCTATGAATTTATCCGCTTAACGATGACCGAAGCGTCTGTATTTGTCGTCTTTGGTAAGCTGGCATTCGCGGCAATCATCGGCACTGTGATGGGAATTATTTCCGGCTATGGTTTGGCTTGGGCCTTCCGGCGGGGCCATATTCCTGAATATTTGAAGGCTCCGATTGTGCTGGCCTGGGTGCTGGCAATCTATGTGTTGGCTAATTCGCTCGCCGATGAAACAGGTCTTCTGGCTGTTACGGCTTTGGGGATGACAATGGCCAATACGAAGTTCGCCTCCATGGTGGAGATGCGCCGTTTCAAAGAAAACATCGCGATCATGCTTGTATCGGGCGTTTTTGTGATTTTGACAGCGACGCTAACACCTGGCGTGTTGACGGCAATGGTTCAGGATTGGCGCATAATCGGCTTTGTTCTGGCGATGATGCTATTCGTACGACCTATTGCTGTTATGCTCTCCACGCTTTGGTCTGGTCTGTCTTGGCGTGAAAGCCTATTGATTAGTTTCATCGCTCCGCGCGGCATTGTGGCCGTGGCTGTAGCCGGTCTTTTTGCGGCAGAGCTAAACGCTTTGGGCGACCCTTATACCCAAGGCGCTTATTTCACGCCTTTAGCATTCGCGCTTGTCTTCGCGACCGTGCTCTTTGCAGGTTTCTTTATCGGCCCACTGGCTCATGCTTTGGGACTGGATGCTGGTGACGGTGATGGCGTTTTGATCGTTGGAGCCAATCCCTGGTCGCTTGGTTTGGCCAAGGCCCTGAAAGATATGAACATCAATGTATTGGTGGCTGACACCAACTGGCGACGATTACGAGGCGCGCGGCTGGAGGGGCATAAAACCTTCTATGGTGAAGTCCTTTCTGAAAATGCCAATTACAATTTAGACCACAGCGCCTTTAATTATCTCATCGCGGCGACGCCGAATGATGCCTATAATGCACTTGTCTGCGTGGAGTTTGCCCCGGAGTTGGGACGTCACAGGGTTTTCCAAGTTGGCGCCAGAGAGATTGACGAGGACGAGTCTGATGCAATCGCCTTCACCTCCCGGGGTCGGACATTGACTTCGCGCGGGCGTAGCTTTGACTCTTTGACCCGCGATTGGTGGAGTGGATGGCGCTTCCGGGCGACAACTCTGTCTGAGAGCTACACGCTCGAGGATTTGTATAAAGACCGCGGCGATGATCTGGACTTGATTCTAGGACGACGGCCCGACGGTCAGTTGGAAATGATCCAGCCAGGTCAAGAAGCGCGCGCCGAAGGGGCTATGGTCCTGTCATTCTGTCCTGCCAAGGACACAGAGGGGGCTCGGGGACAGGGCGCGAAAAGCGGTTCTGGTATGGCCGGGCCGAGTTCGCCGCTGCCGAGTTAAGGCTAAATACATCTCTTCGTAACCCAGTCTTAAGGGTTAGGCTGGCATAGGGTTAAGGTTCATTAACCCTAAGGCCGTCTGTGCGAGACTTTGCGTGACATTACCGCGTTTTACCATTGCGCCCCGCTATAAATCCGCTGTGAGAAACCTAGCGCTTGGCGGGACGGCTTTCGCTTACCTGCTTGGCATGGCCGGGCTGTCGGCTTTTGCTATTGCTGCCAAGGATTTACCTGATCCAAAAAAACTGTGGGAGCGGTCGCGGCCTGTCTCAGTGCAGATTGTTGACCGCAATGGCAGAGACATCGTTGTGCGAGGTGCGGCGAAGGAACAGCCTGTAGATATCGACGCGCTGCCCTTTCACATTCCTATGACCATTTTGGCGGCGGAGGATCGCCGGTATTATAATCATATGGGGGTTGATCCGGTTGGCTTGACCCGCGCCATGGCCGAGAACATCAAAGCCCGCCGCTATGTACAGGGCGGCTCTACAATTACGCAACAACTGGCAAAGAATATCTTCCTCTCGCCTGACAAAACCCTGCGTCGGAAGGCTCAAGAGATGATGCTGGCTATCTGGCTTGAGCGTGATTTCACCAAGAATGAGCTTCTGGAAATGTATCTATCCCGCGTTTATTTCGGCAGCGGCGCGTGGGGCCTCGAGGCCGCCAGCCAGACCTATTTCGCCAAGCCTGCCGCAGAGCTGACCCTAGCTGAAACGGCTATGATGGCAGGATTGCTCAAAGCGCCCTCGGCTTATAATCCTGTGCAACATCCGGATCGCGCGGCCAAGCGTACATCCACGGTTCTATCCATGCTCGAGGGGCAGGGTTTGTTGTCGAGTGATTTGAAAGCGCGGGCTCTGATGGAGCAAATTGAAATCAACCGGCCTGAATCCGATCATACAGGGCAATATTTTGTGGATTGGATTTGGGATGACCTAGAGGCGGCCATCGGTATTCCGGCACAGGATATTGTTGTGCAAACAACACTGGATATTAACGCGCAACAGACTGCGCATCAGGCTATGTTGTCCCATCTGGACACCACGCGCGGAGCGTCAGAAGGTGCGGTGGTTAGTCTGGATGGTACTGGCGGGGTCATGGCGATGGTCGGCGGTACTTCATACACACATTCCCAGTTCAACCGCGCCGTTCAGGCTCAGCGGCAGCCCGGCTCAAGCTTCAAGCCCTTTGTTTATCTGACAGCATTGCGCCAAGGTATGACCCCATGGGATACACGCATGGATGCGCCCATTACCATTGCCGACCCGCATTCAGATGAAGAGTGGAGCCCGGCTAATTTTTCAGAAACACATGCCGGGGCGATCAGCCTGCAAGACAGTTTCGCTAAATCCATAAACACAGTTGCCGTGGCTTTGGGGGAAGAGGTTGGACGGCAGGCTGTGATTGAAACAGCCAATGGATTTGGCCTGACTGGATTGAAACCCTACCGAAGTCTGGCTCTGGGCGCGCAATCTGCCACGCCTCTGCAAATGGCAGGCGCTTATTTGCCCTTTGCGAATTGGGGAAATTATCAACAGCCTTACGGCATACTGTCGATCTCCACCGCCGATGGAACGCCGCTCTATGACCATATCCCGGCGGAGCCGCAATCTGTCCTGCAACCCGATGAGCTGTTCGATATGAACCGCCTGATGACTCATGCAGTTGAGTCAGGCACGGGCCGCCGCGCGCGGGTAAAAGGCCGTCATATTGGCGGTAAAACCGGTACGACCAATGATTTTCGGGATGCTTGGTTTATCGGTTATTCGCCCGAGATTGTCACCGCAATCTGGGTTGGGTCTGACGATAACAGTCCAATGAATAACGTCACTGGCGGTTCCATTCCTGCTGAGATTTTCAGTGACTATATGACGGTTCAAATGGCCCAGATGCCGCAAGCCAGACTGCCGGTGTCTAAAGAACCCGAATGGGTTCGCCGTAACCAAAAGCTAAATGCCCTGCTGGATCAACTCGAAACGAAACTACCCTAAGATAGCTCTGCATAGAGCATCCATCGCATATTAGTTGGCAGTATATGCTTGTGACAAAACTTGCAGGCTAATGTGATCAAGGCGCCAAGAAAAAACCCGGCCAAAATGGCCGGGTTTCTTTTATTTAAAGCGAGAGGGAAGGTTACTCTTCTTCCTCTTTCTTGGCGGGCTTTTTACCGCGGCGCTTACGCTTTGGTTTATCATCGCCGTCTTTTTTATCGTCACGAGGCTCGCGCGGATATTCTTCACCCGTTTCCTGATTGACAAATTTCATAGACAGGCGAACCTTGCCGCGATCGTCGAAGCCCATCAATTTGACATAGACGTCCTGACCTTCGGAAAGTTCATCCGAGGGATGATTGACGCGCTCTTTCTTGATTTGAGAGACATGGACCAGACCATCTTTTGGCCCGAAGAAGTTCACAAAGGCACCGAAGTCGACAACTTTGACGACCTTGCCTTTATAGATCACGCCGACTTCCGGCTCGGCTGTCAGGCCTGTAATCCACTCCATGGCCGCTTCAATAGACTTCTTGTCGGTTGAGGCGATTTTGATTGTGCCGTCATCTTCGACAGAGACGCGCGCGCCGGTTGTGTCGACGATTTCGCGGATGACTTTACCGCCTGTACCGATGACGTCACGGATTTTATCAACCGGAATTTTCATCGTTTCAATACGCGGCGCGAACTCACCAACCTCATCACGGGACTCGGTCAGGGCTTTGTTCATTTCGCCTAGAATATGCAGGCGGCCAGCATTGGCTTGCTCAAGAGCTGTTGTCATGATCTCTTCGGAAATACCGGCGATCTTGATGTCCATTTGCAAAGAGGTGATCCCTTCGGATGTACCCGCAACCTTAAAGTCCATATCGCCGAGGTGATCTTCATCGCCCAGGATATCAGACAGAACGGCCGTATCGTCACCTTCTTTGATCAAGCCCATCGCAATACCGGAAACCGGACGCTTAATCGGCACACCTGCATCCATCATCGCCAGAGAACAGCCGCAAACAGTCGCCATTGAAGACGAGCCGTTGGATTCCATAATCTCTGATACCAGACGGATTGTGTAAGGGAAGTCTTCTGCAGTTGGCAGGACGGCCTGCAAAGCGCGCCATGCCAATTTGCCGTGACCATGTTCGCGGCGGGATGTGCCACCCATACGGCCCGCTTCACCAACAGAATAGGGCGGGAAGTTATAATGCAGCAAGAACTTATTCTTGATCGTACCCGTCAACTGATCGACATATTGCTCATCATCTGATGTGCCCAGAGTAGCTACGCAAAGCGCCTGTGTTTCGCCGCGCGTAAACAGGGCAGAGCCATGTGTACGTGACAAAAGGCCGGCTTCAGAAACAATCGGGCGAACTTGATCGAGCTTACGGCCGTCAATGCGCTTGCCTGTCTTAATGACAGAGCCGCGCACTGTAGCGGACTCGATGGATTTGAAGACATCAGAGAAGACATTGGCTTCCATGCCATCTTCGTTTTCGTCGGATTTACCAAGCGCTTCCCAAGCTGCGTCACGTGTTTCGCGCAGCGCGTCCTGACGTTCCATTTTATCGGTCAGCTTATAGGCGGCTTTGATGCCTTTTTCTGCAACCTTTTTCATGGCTGTCTTTTCAGCCGACAGGTCAGGGGATTCAAATTCCCAAACCTCTTTACCGGCTTTCTTGACCAATTCATTGATCAACTTGATCACATCTTGGCAGCTTTCATGCGCATACATAACCGCGCCGAGCATTTGCTCTTCGGTCAGTTCCTTGGCTTCGGATTCCACCATCATAACGGCGTCATCTGTCCCGGCGACAACGAGGTCGAGCTCTGACTCTTCCATTTCAGAAATTTCAGGGTTCAGGACATAGTCACCATCAATCAGGCCTACGCGGGCTGCGGCAATCGGGCCTTGGAACGGCACGCCGGAAATGGCGAGCGCCGCAGAAGCGGCAACCATGCCGACAATGTCCGGCTCATTTTCCAGATCATGTTGCAGAACCGTGATGACAACCTGAACTTCGTTTTTAAAGCCCTTTGGGAAGAGCGGGCGAATAGGGCGGTCCGTCAGACGCGCGATCAATGTCTCACGTTCTGTCGGGCGGCCTTCGCGCTTGAAATAGCCGCCAGGAATTTTACCAGCGGCATAGAATTTTTCCATGTAATTGACGGTCAGCGGGAAAAAGCTTTGTCCCGGCTTTTCAGATTTGGCGGCACAGACGGTCGCCAAAAGTTTTGTGTCGCCGTAAGTGGCGAATACCGCCCCGTCAGCTTGGCGGGCCATCCCGCCGGTTTCCAGGGTCAGCGTCCGGCCGGCCCAATCCATTTCTACAGTGTGTTTATCAAACATATCGTACAGTTTCTTTCTTCATCGTACATACTGGCTAGGGGCTTATCCCCTTGCCTTCATTATGAGCACAGAATGCGCTCGTTTTGCATCATCATGATGCGCCAAAGGTCACCCGGTAGGATGACGCAATATTCTTTGTATATTTACGTGGCCCGCGAAACGCGCGGCGTTTCGCTTTCGCCTTGCCGGTGTTTTGCTTCGCAAATCACCTTTAGCGGCGAAGACCCAGCTTTTTGATGAGGTCCTGATAGCGGCCTTCATCTTTATTTTTCAGATAAGCGAGCAATGTGCGGCGCTTATTGACCATTAGCAAAAGACCCCGACGTGAGTGGTTGTCTTTTTTGTTGGTTTGAAAATGTTCCGTCAGATTTTTGATGCGTTCCGTAAGGATGGCAACTTGAACTTCGGGGGATCCGGTATCGCCGGATTTAGTGGCATGTTCTGCGATCAGCGTAGCTTTGCGCTCTGGTGTAATCGACATCGTGTTCTCCGTTATGATTACAAATTAAACACCCGCTTGGGAGAGAATTCTCCGCCGCGGACATATCCGAGGGCCACCGCTTTGTCGTCCGGCCCCATAGCCAAAACCCAATCATTAGGGTTATAACTGTGAGGAGATGACAGACCGATTGCCCGTCCGTGCTTCAGGTTTTCTGCGTCTTGATCTGTCACGGCCAGCACCGGGATGTCGTCCAGAGCGGTCACAACAGGGCGCAAAGCCTCATCAGCGGCGCCCCTCTCGCATAAATCTATGAGCGCGTCCAGTGTAAAAGACTCTGTCAATTTGAACGGCCCGACGCGGGTGCGGCGCAGCATTGTGACATGGCCGCAGGCATTTAAAGAGGCCGCCAAGTCCCGTGCCAGAGACCGGATATAGGTGCCTTTGCCGCAATCCACGGAAAATGTGGCTGTGTCGGCTGTGGTCTCTATCAAATCAAAGCGGTCAATCCGAATTTGTCGGGATTTTAGTTCCACAGCTTCGCCGCCCCGCGCGAGGTCATAGGCGCGTTTGCCGTCGACTTTTATCGCCGAGAATTTGGGCGGCACTTGCTCGATTGCCCCGCGAAACTCGGGCAGGGCAGCTTTTATCTCTTCGTGTGTGGGCCGAGCACTACTTTCGGCGATGACCTTTCCTTCTGCGTCCTGAGTGTCCGTAGTCGCGCCCCATGTGACGGTAAAATCATAGGACTTTGCTGCGTCCATCATGAAGGGCACGGTTTTGGTGGCTTCGCCCAGCGCGATGGGCAGAATACCTGTCGCCAAAGGATCGAGCGTCCCCGCATGTCCGGCCTTTTGCGCTTGATAGAGCCAGCGCACTTTCCCAACCATAGACGTGCTCCCCGCCTCATAGGGCTTGTCCAGCACGACCCAGCCATGAACGGAATTTCCTTTGCGCTTGCGGGTCAAAAATACTCCTTGAATGTGGGGTTGAGCTATGTATCAGTCTGTTACAAGGCGGGCTATATGATCTTGTCTGCTTAAACAAAGAAAAATGTAAGGGCCAAATAATGAATATCAAACAAGTCGCAGTCATTGCTATAGCTGCTATGTCAACGAGCGCTTGCTCATCTATCGCCAATGGCAAGAATCAGGCAGTTAAGTTCACAACCGGTGACGTCCAAGGTGCAGACTGCAAAGTTACGGGCGGCCGTGATGGAGCCGTAAACTTGAATTTTACAACACCAGCAGAAGTAAAAGTGCGCAGAGCTAAAGCGGCCATCGATGTCGAATGTAGTAAAGCAGGCTATCAAACTGCGTCGCGCAGAGTAGAATCTAAAATGGAAGGCTCTACTGGCGGCAATGTGCTTGCAGGTGGTTTTGTTGGTTTGGGTGTAGATGCGATGACAGGGGCTATGTTCAAATATCCAGACACAATTATGCTGGAGATGGAAAAAATAGGCATTGAAACACCGACGGTTACGGGCGAACCAGTTACATAAAAAAGAATCACAATGCTGAGTTAGAGCCGCCGAATAAAGGCGGCTTTTTATCCCAAATCCTGTTTGATGTGTGGGTCTTCGAGCAGCTTGGCCATGCCTTCGGCCGTGTCAAAGCTCCGGTCGGCGACGAATTTCAGGCGCGGGGTGGATTTCATTTCCATTTCCTTGCCCAGACGGCCGCGCAGGAAGCGACCGCATCTCTGCAAGGCTGCAATTGTCTTGTCCATATCGCCTCCGCCTAATGGCGCGGCATAGACAATGGCGTGTTTCAAATCCGGGCTGGCCCGCACCTCTGATATTGTCACGGAGACGCCCTGTAAGTCAGGATCGCGCAGATTCTCCTTCGCGATGATTTCAGCCAAAGCGCGGCGGATTAATTCGCCAGCTTTAAGCTGGCGTTGGGATGGAGGTCTGTTCTTACTCATGACGGCTAAATGGGGCAGAGCGAGCGCAATTACAACCACGCATCTGTCTTCGAGCCTTATCGCCCAAACTTTTTCAAAAAGTCTGACAGATCATCATAGAGACCATCCTTATTGGCGTGTTCGGCATAGGCGTCGGCTTGCGCCAGCCATTCTCCGGTTGAAGGGCGGACTTCTGAGAGGGCTTCGTTAAAGTGCCGCCCAGCCAGCGGGACGATATTATCGACATCTTCGCTTTCTTCGATTGCGTAATCCAGAGCTGTATCGACCAGACCAACAAGGTCGGCCCCCGAAAAACCCGACGTCCGCTTAACGAGCGGGGCAATATCCAAGTCCGGATCAACCGGTCGGTCTGCCAGTTCTTTTTTGATAATGAATTTACGCGCCAATTTATCCGGCGGGGGAACGAAGATTGTTCGGTCAAATCGCCCGGGGCGGCGGAAGGCGGAGTCCAGTGACCACGGCACATTAGTAGCCCCCAAAATCAAGACGCCTTCATTATCGCTCTCAAACCCGTCCATTTCCGTCAACATGGTAGAGATCGAGGTGTTGATTTTATGGCTGTCCCCGAATTGGCGTTTTTGGGCTAAGGCCTCAATCTCGTCAAAGAACAGAACCACGGGTTTATTGGCGCGGGCATCGGCGAAGAAGGTCGCGATATTTTTCTCTGTCATACCGATATAGGCGTCCAGCACATCAGAGGCTTTGATATTCACGAATTTGGCCCGGCATTCATGTGCCAAGGCTTTGGCGAGCATGGTCTTACCGCAACCCGGCGGGCCATACATGAGGACCCCGCCGCCCGCCCGGCGCTTGAACTTCGTGAACAGGTCTTTTTTCAGAAACGGATTAATGATGCGGCGGCGCATTTGGGTTTTGACCTTTTCCAGCCCGCCGACATCATCAAAACCAATGACTGGACCGCTGGCATTCGCGATGGATGTGCCGGAAATCTCATCCGAGGCTTGACGTGCGGAAAAGTCAATCACATTAGCCGGCAAGGCCTGCGCAATCGTTGGGTCCCAAATATCGGCGAAGGCTCTTTCGTCGGCATCGCGCAGCATATCCGCGATTTTTAATCTCACTTTATTGTCTTGATAGGCGGCCGGCTCAATATCGCGCAAACCTTTGGCAATCATGGAGCTGTCCGGGGCATTTTCCAACAGAGCCACAAGGCCGGACAAAACGCCGACTTGGCCCTTGGAGCGCAAAACGGATTGCCGCATTTGCTCAATGGTTGTCATATAATCTGTGTGTTGAGACATCTATCCAAGACCCTAATATTTATTCGAAAGCTTAACCTGCTTACGGGAATCTGCCATGCGAGACCCTATATGTTGAAACCCGAACAGCAAATAGATAATCCAGAGAAATTGGATAGCAACAGATATGCCTACTAACGAGCTCATCACACCTGTGTAAGGTTCGTCTGTTGTTCCGCCCAACAATAAACCAAACGGCATCATGATGAAACTTTGCAGAAGGAAGGCCAGAAAGAAACCAATTACGTTAAAGGGTCCGCGAATGAACCAGGGGATACGTGTCGTGATGGTGGCCACCCAGATAATGAAAAGCTGCGCGCCCCAGAACATGGGAATTAGGCCGACGATACTCGCAAATATAACCTCTTTACATTCTGCCGCGCGGTGCGGTTTTAGGCGCATGGCCTGACGAGACAGTTTGATCGCAGAGAATAACCGCCCGACATAAAAGCGCGTCACCGCCAGGCTGAAGACGGTGTCATAGTCTTCGGGATTTTTCTGCAAAGCTTCCGTCAGCAGTTTCTGACTACCAAATATTTGGCCGGATTTCGCCCGTTCATAATTTTCAATTTCGTCAAGAAAGTCTGGATCGATCATGCCTTGGTCGCGGGCTTTATTAAGAAGCCACATCGTGTGGCTGGAGGGCTTGAAGAAATGACTGTAAAGGATTTCACTTTGTTCCAGATGGAACGGGCGGTCACCAAATCTGTGCCTGATATTTTCGATCAGCTCCGTCGCCTCTTTTTTGCTTTTCCAATGCCCCAGAGGCAAGAGTTTGAGCATATGGGCCTCGACACATTCCGGTACGCGCTCCAGACGCCAATTACAGGCCGCATGAGCCTTGGCATAATTTTTCTCGTCCATATGAATTTGAAACAAAATCTGAAAAGCATCAAGATTGTCGTCTTCTTTTTCAAGAATTTCTTTACATAATTCTTTGGCGCGTTTGTAACTGCCCGCTCGGTGCATGGCTTCTGCATGCTCGATTTTGGCTCTCAGACTTTGTTCGGCTGACATTCGGATTAATACTTATCGGAGAGCTTGATGGATTTGGATCGCCCTGAGAAATAGCTGCCAACATCGTGAAATGCGAACAGGATGTAATAAGTCCAAGCGCCCATGAGGATGACGCTCAGTAACATCAGATTATTATTGCCATATCCCATTTCCATAATCTTTGTTGAAAGAAAGCCATAAAGCAGCATGGTCGCCAAAACACCTCCATATCGGACGACAACAGCCAGATAATCCTCCAGCTTGCTTGAGAGAAATACGCTTAACGTGATGATGATTTGGGCGGGCCAAAAGACGGGTATCATACCCATCAGAGATGCGACTATGACCTCCTGACTTAAGGCTGCCTGTTCGGGATCTGCGCGCTTGGCACGGCGGGCATATTTCATCGCAGAGAATAAAGCGCCGCGATAATAGTCAATGACCGATATCCCATTTAATGCGCTGAAATCCTGCGCATTCTCAGTGAGTTGTTGAACAAGTAGATCGCGTGACAAGGCGCTATCACCTGCATACACGCCCAGAGACGCTTCAATCATATTCAGCCAATCCGGCGACAAGTGTCCCTTATCTCTCTCATAACGCACCAATTTAAGCGCGGCCTGAGTGTCCTTGAAGTAGACGGCATGGAGAATTTCGGCTTGCGCCAAACGCAGCGGGTAATTTGATAATCTTGGCCGGATGTTTGTCATGAAGGACTCTCCCTTGGCCAAACGCATGGGTTCATAATCCATGTCCAGCGCCGATAGTCTTCCATAGGCCACCAGCTTGTTCAGATATGTATCCGGGCATTCCGGACAGCGTGCCAGTCGCCAATCGCATAGCTCATAGGCGGCTTGCAGTTCATCACGCCTCAGATGAATACTAAAAAGAGCATCATAGGCACCTAGATCATCGGGGCGTTCTTTCAGGACGTCCCTACAGATTTCCTCAGCTCGGGGCAGATTACCGGCACGGATCAAATTCTCCGCCAAATCCACCTGTGCGTCCAGTTCATCCATCATAAGCTATCCAATGTCTTAGAAAGCCTTATACGAGCGCGCTTTGCTGCCTATCAAGCATTCATTATCCCTCATTTTGAAAGCTTGACACTCTGCGCCGCGGCCCATATATGCCGCCCAAATCCGCGCAGATATAACTGCGCTCTGAGCTGTGCAGGATGCAGACAGGGTCCCTTGGTCGACGAGTTTCGTTCACCGAGGCTTGTTTGCTTTGGAGAATTGAGACTTGTTTGAAGCCTTAGGCGATAAGTTAGGCAATGTATTTGACGGACTAACCGGGCGCGGCGCGCTGTCGGAAAAGGACGTCAATGCCGCCATGCGCGAGATCCGCGTGGCGCTGCTCGAGGCGGATGTCGCCCTGCCTGTCGTCAAAGACTTCGTAGAGCGCGTTCGCAAGGAAGCGGTCGGTGAGAAAGTTATCAAATCGATCAAACCCGGTCAGATGGTCGTTAAAATCGTCCATGACGCGCTGGTGGAAACGCTGGGCGGAACGC
Source organism: Hellea sp. (assembly GCA_020631215.1). GTDB lineage: Bacteria > Pseudomonadota > Alphaproteobacteria > Caulobacterales > Maricaulaceae > Litorimonas. Next base: position 45,053 of record JAHDHS010000011.1, read on the forward strand.
TGTCGGAGGACGAAGCTGATATTGAAGAGGCTGCCAAGGCAACGCATTTAAACCTCGCCGCCAAACCCCCAGTGACAATCCTGATGGCGGGTTTGCAGGGCTCGGGTAAAACAACAACGACGGGTAAGCTGGGCCTGTATTTGCGCACGGCGCTCAAGAAAAAAGTGCTCTTTGCCTCTCTGGATACGAACCGTCCGGCTGCGATGGATCAGCTGGGTATGCTCGCTGAACAGGCCGGGGTTGGTTTTTTGCCCATTGTCAAAGGGCAAGACGCTCTGACCATTGCCAAACGAGCGATGAAAGAAGGCAAAGACGGTGGATATGATATCGTCTTTCTGGATACGGCGGGCCGGACGACGATCAATGAAGAGCTAATGGCGGAAGTCGAAGCCGTCGCCAAGGAAACCCAGCCGATTGAAACATTACTGGTCGCCGATGCGCTGACGGGTCAGGATGCGGTCGAGACCGCCAAGCGATTCCACGCACAATTGCCTTTGACCGGGCTAGTCCTGACGCGGATTGACGGCGACGGGCGCGGCGGCGCGGCCCTGTCCATGCGGGCGGTGACAGGCCTACCGATCAAATTCCTCGGCACGGGCGAGAAGTTGGACGGGCTGGAAGCCTTTGATGCCGAACGCCTTGCGGGCCGAATTTTGGGGCAGGGCGATATTGTTTCTCTGGTCGAGAAAGCCTCTCAGGTCATAGACGAAAAAGAAGCGGCGCTGACCGCTGAGAAAATGGCCAAGGGCCGGTTTGATCTGGATGACCTACAGAAACAGCTCGGTCAAATGCAAAAAATGGGCGGCATGGGCGGCCTGATGAAACTGATGCCCGGCATGGGCAAGATGAAAAAGCAGCTCGATGCGGCTGGCGGGGTGGATGACAAGTTGATCTCGCGCCAACGCGCTATCATTCTGTCCATGACCCCTGAAGAGCGTAAAAAACCAGAGCTGCTCAAAGCCTCACGCAAGAAACGGATCGCAGCGGGTTCGGGTATGTCCGTGCAGGAAGTGAACAAATTGCTGAAAATGCACCGCCAGATGTCCGATATGATGAAGAAGATGGGCAAGGGCGGCATGGCAGGCATGGCTGCGCAAATGGCAGGTATGCCCGGTATGCCGAAAATGCCCGGAGGTATGATGCCTGGCAAAGGCGGCGGGATGCCAAACCCGGCTGATATGAGCCCCGAACAACTCGAAGAACTGAAAAAACAACTCCCCCCCGGCATGGGCAAAATGCTGCCCGGTCTGGGAAAGAAGGGGCCGAAACTCCCGGGTCTTGGCGGCGGACTGCCCGGACTGGGCGGAAATCCCTTTGGGAAGAAGAAATAACCAAATTTGAACTGCTAATCTAAAAAGGAAACTCTCATGGCACTCAAACTTAGACTGGCCCGTCACGGCGCCAAAAAACGTCCTTACTACCGTATTGTTGCGGCGGATTCACGCGCTCCGCGCGATGGCCGCTTTATCGATATCGTCGGGCGTTACAACCCGATGCTGCCAAAAGACAGCGCGGACCGCGTGCAGCTGGATGTCGAAAAATGCAAGGACTGGCTGTCCAAAGGCGCGCGCCCGACGGACCGCGTGGCGCGTTTCCTGGGCGATGCAGGCCTGTGGGAATGGAAAGCCGGCAACAACCCGAATAAGGGTAAGCCGGGCGCCAAAGCCTTAGAGCGTATTGAAGAGAAGAAAGAAAAGGCCGAGGCGCGCAAGGCGGCTGAGGAAGAGGCCAAGCAGGCGGCTAAAGAAGCCGCTGAGGCTGCCAAGGCGGCAGAAGCCGAAGCCGAGGCTGCTCCGGCTGAAGAAGCCCCAGCCGAAGAGACGCCAGCAGAAGAGGCTTCGGCTGAAGAGCCAAAAGCGGAAGAATAGAAAATCTTCTTTTTTCATCTGGCTTTTTAGAGAACGGTTGGGCAAATTGACCGTTCTTTATTATGCTAACATTGGAGTCCGACATGAAAACTATCGCCCGCAATTTAACCATAGCGGCTTTCACACTCGCAGCCATGGCAACAACGGCTTGCAATACGATTGAAGGTGTTGGCAAAGACGCCAAAAGCGCAGGCAAGAAAGTCGAAGAAGTCGCAAAAGACGCCAAAAACTAACTTTTATTTTTCTACTGCAAGAGCCGCCTCCTTTGAGGCGGTTTTTTTATGACCGCAAGAAATATATGATTAAAATCAATGGTATAGATGTCGTTTTATTTTTGTTTTTTATCCAATTTTGACAAATTGTCACACCCAATAGACTCTCCACCCAATTCGTATAGTGTAGCAACGCTTCTAAGGCGCAATTCAATCATCAGGTGGAATGACCATGGCATCCAAAATGCTGAAATTTGTCGAGACCGATCGGGACATGCCCGAAAAACGTCAGGCTGGCCTTCGCAAAGACGATTTCCTAGAAATTTATGGCGATTACATTGACGCAAAGGCCGAAGAGCAGGCGTCTCGTTGCTCTCAATGCGGTGTGCCTTTCTGCCAAAACCATTGCCCGCTAGACAATAATATCCCTGATTGGCTGAAATTGACCGCTGAAGGCCGGATCGAGGAAGCGTACCGCGTCTCCGCCGCGACCAATTCCATGCCGGAAATTTGCGGGCGCATCTGCCCGCAAGACCGCCTATGTGAAGGCTCTTGCGTGATCGAGCAATCCGGCCACGGCACTGTAACCATTGGCTCCGTTGAGCGTTATTTGACCGACACGGCCTGGCAAGAGGGCTGGGTGGAGCCGATTAAGCCGCGCCAAGAGCGCCCGCTTTCCGTCGGTATAATCGGGGCGGGCCCGGCTGGATTGGCGGCCGCGGAAGAGCTGCGCCTCAATGGCTGGCAGGTCACGGTCTATGATCGTCATGACCGGGCGGGCGGTTTGCTTATCTATGGTATCCCGAATTTCAAACTCGACAAGGCGATTGTGCAGCGCCGCGTGAAACGGCTGGAAGAGGGCGGGATTGAATTTGTCCTGAACTGTGATGTCGGCGCGGATATCAGTTTTGAAAAATTGCGCGAAAAGCACCAAGCCGTCTTAATCGCAACAGGGGTTTACAAAGCCCGCGATCTGGATTGTCCCGGTTCCGGTGCGGAAGGCGTCACGCCCGCGCTGCCCTATCTTATCGAAAGCAACCGCCGGGGGCTGGGCGATAAGGTCAAAGCTGAAACAGCTGAGGGCAAGGATGTTGTTGTAATTGGTGGCGGTGATACGGCAATGGATTGTGTGCGCACGGCTGTTCGTCAAGGCGCAAAATCTGTGACCTGTCTTTACCGCCGGGATCAAGCCAACATGCCGGGGTCTGCCCGCGAAACCGCTAATGCTGTAGAAGAAGGCGTGACATTTGAATGGCTCGCCAGTCCTAAATCCATTTATGATGATGGCGGCAAGGCGTCAGCCGTTCGCGCGGAAAGAATGCGTCTCGGGAAGAAAGATGCTTCGGGCCGCGAGAGTGTTGAGCCTGTTGACGGGGCGGATTTCGACGTCAAAGCTGATCTGGTCATTAAGGCGCTGGGCTTTACGCCGGAAGATATGAAAATTCTGACGCCGGAAGTGCAAGTCACTCGTTGGGGCACTTTGCGGGTGAACCCGCTGACTTTCGAAACCAATTTGCCGGGCGTTTATGCGGCCGGAGATATTGTGCGTGGTGCCAGCCTCGTCGTCTGGGCCATCCGTGAAGGCCGCGACGCCGCCGCCCATATGCACAAATATCTGAAGGCGCAAATGGCCGCCGATCAAAAAGTAGCCGCGGAATAGGAGAGGATTATGACAAAGGTTAAAGCTGAATGGCTCTCCGAACATACAGTGAAGCGTGATGCACTCATCGACGCCCATGTTTATGACCCGATGGATGAGCATGCCAATTGCGGTGTGGGGCTTGTTGCATCTATCCATGGCGAGGCGCGCCGGGATGTGGTTGAAAAGTCCATTCAGGCGCTAAAAAATGTCTGGCACAGGGGCGCAGTTGATGCGGACGGCAAGACGGGTGACGGAGCCGGGATTCGTCTGGATATCCCGCAGGAATTTTTCCGCGGCCAAGTTGAGCGCACAGGCCATAAACCCACGGCGGCCAAAATTGCCGTCGGTATGATCTTCTTGCCGCGTACGGATTTCGGCGCTCAGGAAACGGCGCGTACGATTGTCGAACATGAATTGCTGAAGGAAGGCTTTTATATTTATGGCTGGCGGCAAGTGCCGATTGATATTGATGTTATTGGCGAAAAGGCCAAAGCCACCCGTCCGGCCATTGAGCAGGTCATGTTCCGTGATCCACAGGGCCGCAAGGGAAATGCGCTTGAAAGAGAATTATATATTATCCGCCGCCGAATTGAAAAACGCGTCATCAAAGCGGCTATCCCAAGTTTTTATGTCTGCTCGCTCTCTGTGCAGACCATCATTTATAAAGGTATGTTCCTGGCGCAGGATATTGATAATTTCTATCCCGATCTGAAAGACGAGCGCTTTATTTCCCGCGCTGCAATTTACCATCAACGCTTTTCGACAAATACTTTCCCGTCTTGGCAATTGGCGCAACCTTTCCGCATGCTCGCCCATAATGGCGAGATCAATACGCTGAAAGCCAATAGCAATCACATGAAAAGCCATGAAATTAAAATGGCCAGCTCTGCTTTTGGTGATCGCGCCAGCGATGTTAAACCGATTATCCAAAAGGGCAGCTCTGATTCCGCTGCCTTGGACGCTGTATTCGAATTGCTCGTTCGTGCGGGCCGCACGGCCCCGATGGCGAAAACGCTGTTGGTGCCCGAGGCCTATTCCAAACGCGGGGATTTAATGCCCGATAGCTGGCGCGCGCTCTATGAATATTGCAATGCCGTGATGGAACCTTGGGACGGGCCGGCGGCGCTGGCCGCCTATGATGGCCGCTGGTGCATGGCTGGGCTGGATCGTAATGGTCTTCGGCCTCTGCGTTATTCGATCTCTAATGACGGTATTTTGGCGGTCGGCTCAGAGACCGGCATGTGCCCGATGAATGAAGAGGACATCATCCGAAAAGGTGCACTAAAGCCGGGACGTATGATCGCGGTCGATCTGGATGAAGGCAAATTCTACGATTCAGCGGAAATCTTGAATGAGCTCGCTGACAAGCGGCCTTATAAAAAATGGCTGGAAAAATCTATTGATCTGGATGCGAAACTGGCCGGGCCTGAACTGGCCACTTTGTCCGGCGAAGCTCTGGCGCGTCGGCAAATGTCCTGCGGTCAGACGCTGGAAGACCATGAATTAATTCTCTCGCCTATGGCCGAAACTGGCAAGGAAAGCGTTGGTTCTATGGGCGATGATACGCCTCTGGCCGTGTTGTCGGATATTTATCGTCCGCTCTCGCATTATTTCCGGCAGAATTTCTCGCAGGTCACGAATCCGCCAATTGATCCGCTGCGCGAAACCCGCGTCATGGGCCTTAAGACAAGGTTCCGAAACCTGCGTAATATTCTGGCCGAGGACAAAAGCCAGACAAATGAGATGCTGGTGTTGGACAGTCCGGTGATGACAACCGGCATGTTGTCCCGGTTTCAGGACTTGGTTGGGGCATCCAAAATCCATACGGTCGATTGCACGTTTAACATTGGTGACGTCAGCAATCAGTCAGGAGGGCGCGCCTTAAAATCCCTACTGACCCGCATTGCATCAGAGGCAGAAGAAGCCGTGAAAGGCGGTGCCGAAAACATCATCCTGACCGATGAATTCACAGATGAAACCAAAGCCGCCGCGCCTATGATATTGTGCGTTGGGGCCGTCCAGACTCATCTTGTTTCCAAGGGTCTGCGTAGTTCCTGTTCAATCATTGTGCGGAGCGCGGAATGTCTGGATACGCATTATTTTGCGGTCTTAATTGGCGCGGGCGCCACAGCGGTCAATGCCTATATGGCGCAGGACACGCTGGCCGAACGCGTGGGCCGGGGCTTGCTGGATATGTCGGTGGATGAGGCGACGCAGCGATATAAGAAAGCGATCGAAGCCGGGCTTTTGAAGATTATTTCCAAATCCGGTATCTCAGTCATTTCGTCCTATCGCGGCGGAAATAATTTTGAGGCCTTGGGGCTGTCACGGGCTTTGGTCGGTGAAAACTTTCCGGGTATGAAAAGCCGGATTTCCGGTATTGGCCTCGCGGGCCTTGAAAGCAAGATCGTGCAGCAGCATGACCGCGCTTATGACAGTGCCGTGGTTCGCTTGCCGGTTGGCGGGCTTTACCGAGTTCGGGCCAAGGGCGAGCGTCATGCCTATCAAGCCGACATGATCCATATGTTGCAAGAAGCCGTAGGCCGTGAAGATTTTGAACTTTACAAAACCTATGCTGAAGCGGTGAATAGCGCATCACCCATTCAAATTCGGGATCTTCTGGATATCAATCCTGTCGGCAAACCCATCCCGATCACGCGGGTTCAAAGCATTAATGAAATCCGGCGGCGTTTCTGCACGCCCGGCATGTCTCTCGGGGCCTTGTCGCCCGAAGCGCATGGCACGCTCAATATCGCGATGAACCGGATCGGGGCCAAATCCGTCTCCGGTGAGGGCGGCGAAGATCGGGAGCGTTATAAACCGCTGCCCAATGGCGATAATCCGAACTCTGCCGTCAAACAAATTGCCTCCGGCCGTTTTGGCGTGAATGCGGAATATCTAAATCAATGCCGCGAAATTGAGATCAAGGTCGCGCAAGGTGCCAAGCCTGGCGAGGGTGGACAGTTGCCTGGTTTTAAAGTCACGGAGATGATCGCGAAATTCCGCAATGCAACGCCGGGCGTCTCCCTGATCAGCCCGCCGCCGCATCACGATATTTATTCCATCGAAGATCTGGCGCAGCTGATTTACGATCTAAAGCAAATCAATCCGGTCGCCCGGGTCTGCGTGAAACTTGTGGCCAGCTCAGGTGTCGGGACGATTGCGGCGGGCGTGGCCAAAGCCAAAGCTGACACAATCCTGATCGCGGGTCATAATGGCGGCACGGGTGCGTCGCCCAATACGTCCCTGAAATTTGCGGGCATCCCGTGGGAACTTGGCTTGTCAGAGGCGCATCAAATTTTAACGCTGAACAATCTGCGTGACGGGGTGACCTTGCGCACAGATGGCGGACTGAAGACAGGGCGGGATATTGTTATTGCCGCCATGCTCGGGGCGGAAGAATATGGCATCGGCACGCTCTCCCTTGTGGCTATGGGCTGTATCATGGTGCGGCAGTGCCATTCCAATACCTGTCCGGTCGGCGTTTGCGTGCAGGATGAACGCTTGCGCGAAAAATTCACCGGCACGCCCGAAAAAGTCATCAATTTGATGACCTTTATCGCCGAAGATGTGCGCGAAATCCTAGCGGAGTTAGGTGTCGAGCGTCTGGAAGATATCATTGGCCGGACGGACCTTCTGGCGCAGGTCAGCCGGGGCGCAGAGAATCTCGATGATCTGGATTTGAATCCAATCTTGGCCCGTGTCGATACGGCCAAAGTCAAGGACACACGGAATTTGCGCGTAGATGTGCCGGAAACTCTGGACACGCAAATCATAGCCGATGCTGGACAGTTGTTTGAGCGCCGGGACAAAACCCATTTGACCTATGCAGTGCAGAACACGCACCGCGCGGTCGGCACCCGGACGAGCTCTCATATTTATCAAAAGTTCGGCGCAGAAGGCCTGCCCGCCGGTCAACTCACCGTGCATTTGCGCGGCTCTGCCGGACAGTCTTTAGGGGCCTTCGGGATTAGCGGCCTGCGCTTAATCGTTGATGGCGACTCCAATGATTATGTGGGTAAGGGCCTGTCGGGCGCGGAGATCATTGTTTCCAAGCAGGGCCGCACGCCGATTGACGCGCACACATCGGCGATTATCGGCAATACCTGCCTTTACGGCGCGACCAAGGGTAGCCTGATGGCTGCGGGCCGGGCGGGTGAACGTTTCGCTGTGCGGAACTCCGGTGCCGTGTCCGTTGTTGAGGGCTGCGGGACGAATGGCTGTGAATATATGACGGGCGGAACGGTCGTCATCCTCGGTCATGTCGGGGATAATTTCGGCGCGGGCATGACAGGCGGCATGGCCTATGTTTATGATGAGGAAGGCGACTTTGAAAAAGCTGTTAATCCGGACAGTGTCATCTGGCAACGCTTGTCATCCGAGCATTATGAGGAAGAGCTCAAAGACCTGATCCGCCGCCACGCGGCGCAGACAGGATCAGAGTTTTCCAAAAAGCTTTTGGAGGACTGGGATTTGGAGCGTGGCAAGTTTTGGCAAATTGTTCCCAAGGAAATGCTCACGCGGCTTGAAATACCTCTGGCTGATGCCGCTGAATAGATAAAAATAAAGGCGGCCGTTACGCCGCCTTTATTTTTAATTCGGGGTGTCGATCTCGATACCATCTTCACCCAGTTTTATGCTGAGATCAGGTTCGTCGTTGCCGCCCATCATCAGATAGGCAATGACGGCCACCGCCACGACCAAGGCGCCGACGATGAAGTAAAGTCCCTTATTGGCTCCGCTATTCTCTGCCATGTTTACGTCCCTTTTTGTTAAGTCTAAAAATCTAAACTAACGAGATGCCAAAGCATTTCGTATTTCATCGCTCTTTTCAGATTTCAGCGCCGCGCACAATTCAATTCTTTCGATGGTTTGTTTTAAGCTCCGCTCATATCCTGGAATAATGTCGGCGCGGCTTTCAAAGAAGGCCTTGGCTTCATCCCGTCTCTCCAACGAGCAGAAATTTCCGGCCAGGCCGGGCATTCCGCCTTTGCGCACATCGGCGACTCGCTTTTCCACAAAGCTGTTGAAATTCTCTTTCACCCACTCCCAAGTCTCGCCTGATACATTATCATTGCCCATCATGACGGATATCATGCTCAGGGCCTGACGCCCGGTCATGGTGTCTTTATCCGTCAACGCCAATTCGCGCAGACTTGCTGCAATTTTCGGCTCAGTGGTCGAAGCCAGAGCCCAGACCGCCGCGCCTTTCTCAAAGGCTGAACCGTTTTTGACCATGTCCAGCAAGGGCTTTTCCGCGGCTTCGCCGCGCGCTTTCATCACCGCCCGCAAAGCACGTGACAGAAGGTTAGGCGCGACGGCCTTTTTATCCGCCGGGCCATCCAAACCTAGATAGGCTGCGCCCTTGGCTTCAAATTCCCGCTGTAAGGCATCATCTTGCCCTGCACTCATGAGTATTCGCGCCATATCTGGCAGTAGCAAATTCGCCTCCACCGTGTTTTTACCCAGATTTTCGGTGTAACGAAGCTTATACATATCCTGCACGAGGTTGGCCAGATCGTCACGCGCCTCAGGCACTTGGTTATACATAAAGCCGAGCAAATTACCGGCCTTACCGGCAACCTCATAACTCGGGTGTTTGGCGAAAATCTCCATGCCCTCAAGCAGCACAGAGGTTTCGACTTCACCCGCGCGATAAGCGGCGACCAAGCTATCTTGAGTGACTAAAACTTCGCGGTCATTTAATTGGCCGATATTGGCCAGCAGGTTATTCCACCCCTCACTGTCCAGCGTAAACCGGTAATAACCCGCACCATTTTCATTGGGTATGACTGCGACAGGACAAGATGGAGTTGGTTTTTCCGGGAAGAAATTGCTTTCTTTCTTACTAAGAAGATTGCAGGCTTTTTGAGAGTTTCCATCCGCATAGATAAACTTAGCACACACAGGGATTTTCCATAATTGACCTTGCTCGGTTTTCGAACCCAGTGGCGCGTACCGCGATTGAGAAAAACCGAAATTAACCTCTACATCATCGCAGTAAGTTTCAAATGTCACCAAAGGCAAGCCCGGTTGATCGACAAAGCTTTTCATCGCATCGACGACATCAGGATTGCCTGATCCGTCGGCGATAGACTGGAAGAAATCATCCCCTGTGGCAACGTCATCTGCATAGCGTTCCATGTGCAGGCGCACGCCATCGCGGAACTTGTCCTCGCCGACATAGGACTCAAACATGGACAGCACCCCGCCGCCTTTGCGGTAAGTAATGCCGTCAAATTGATCCATCACATTCTCGCTGCGAAGCAAAGGCTCTCGTACCTTGCGGGTCGTGGAAAGCGTGTCGATATTCATCGCGCCCAGAGAGGCGTTGAGCGTGACATTGTCATATTCGCCGGGCTTCCACATGGTCAGGGATTTATTACCCATCCATGTGGCGAAGGCTTCATTGAGCCAGATATCTTCCCACCAGACGGGCGTGACCAGATTTCCAAACCATTGATGGGCGAGCTCATGGGCGTGAACGCGGGCATAAGACCGCCGCTGCGACAGCGAGCTATTCTCATCCATCAACATCAGATATTCGCGGTAAACAATCGCGCCGGGATTCTCCATTGCGCCAAAGGCGTAATCCGGCGCGGCAATAATATCGAGCTTTTCATAAGGGTAGGGCGTGCCGAAATATTCCTCCAGCGCCGTCAGAATGCCTTCGGTATTATCAAGGCCGTATTGGATATGGCCGCCATTGCCTTTGGCTGTGATGCCGCGCTGATAGAGCGGTGTTCTACGAATGGCATTGGGCGGGATATTCCCCCAGTCATTGACGTCATAGGGCCCGACAGCAAAGGCGATCAAATAGGTCGGCAGAGGGCGCGTCGTGGCAAAGTCATGTTTGATCCATCCCTCATCGGTTTCTACAGATAGAGTTTCCGGTGTATTGGCTATGACAACATCATCCTTAGGCGCTGTAATCGACACCGTAAACGGCACCTTATATTTCGGCTCATCAAAGCTCGGAAAGGCTTCGCGAGCCCCCAGCGGTTCAAATTGCGTGACGATATAGGCGTCCTCGCCGCGCTTGACTTGATAGGCGGAATTCAGTGATTGATTATAAGGCGTGACATAATCGAGCGTGATTGTCGCTTTGCCTGTGGGTAAGATTTCATCATAGGTCAGTTTGGCAATTCCGGATGGCGCCTCGCTCTTGGGCAGTTCCGTGAAGGTGACCTCATGGACATCGCCATTATCATAAGTCAAACTGGCCGAAGACACGGTCATGTTCTTGCCATGCATCCAGATAATATCCGTCGCCTTTGGGACATTGACATCAATCTCAACCTGTCCGGACATTGTGTCGGCATCTGGATCAATCCGCATATCAATGCGGTAAGCCTGCGGTATGGCTGTATCGGGCAATTGCGCATGAGGAATGGCCGCTATTGATATCTTTGACGTTTCCAAAAGGGCATTATCCGTTGCGGCTCTATCATCCCCGCAAGACATCAGCGCCGAAGCAGAGACAGTAGAGATCAAACAACTGGCCAAAAATCGCATAATATATTCCTTTGTTTTATGTTATCCTATCAACCCCCGAAAAAAAAGCCATGCTCAATCGGGCGGCATAAAGGCATGATCTTGCGTAGAGGGGAATAGGCTGGGTGATTGCCTTTGCCTGCAAGACTGCCTAGAGATTATGATTGTTTTATAATGAGGAAATAGCATTTCTAATGAGGAAATAGCAATTCTTCTTTAATCCACATTTTTCCCCAAAGTTTCCGGTGCGTTTTCAGCCGCTTATAAAATAATCACCCATTTGAATCCTCACCCTTTGATCTTGCCCTATGTTTTAGAGGTTGTTGGTGAGCGAGGTTGCTCTTGGTTGCCGGTGATGTTGGCCCGGCTGGCAATGGCGGGGTCAAGATAGAGGTTCTTTTGATCCTGGGACAGGTACTAGTCGGTGCCGGGTCAGAAGGCGGCGTGGTAAAGCG
>JAHDHS010000062.1 GCA_020631215.1 Hellea sp.
GCGACTTCTTTGATCGAAGCCGTCAGAAAGCCGACCTCGCCCGGGCCGATTTCTTTCATATCTTCGGGTTTGGGACGGAAAACGCCGACTTTGTCGACCGTATAGCTCGCGCCCGTATTCATGGTGCGGATGCGCATGCCTTTCTTGATCGTGCCCTCCATGACGCGGAACAGCACGACCACGCCCATATAGGTGTCATACCAGGCATCGATCAGCATGGCTTTGAGCGGTGCGCTGGGATCGCCCTCGGCTGGCGGGGGCAGGCGCATGGCGATGGCTTCCAGCACGTCTTCGATGCCGATGCCGGATTTGGCGGAACATTCAATCGCGTCGCTGGCGTCCAGTCCGATGACCTCTTCGATCTGCTGTTTCACGCGGTCGGGCTCGGCGGCGGGCAGGTCGATTTTATTCAGAACAGGAATGATCTCATGATCATGCTCGATCGCCTGATAAACATTGGCCAGCGTCTGCGCCTCTACGCCCTGTGACGCGTCCACCACGAGGATCGAGCCTTCACAGGCTGAGAGGGAGCGAGAGACTTCATAGGCGAAATCCACATGGCCCGGCGTATCCATCAGGTTCAGGATGTAAGTCTCCCCATCCTTGGCGGTGTAATCCAAGCGCACGGTCTGGGCCTTGATGGTGATGCCGCGTTCTTTTTCGATATCCATATTGTCGAGCACTTGCTCGGACATCTCCCGGTCGGACAGCCCGCCCGTGAAAGAAATCAAGCGGTCAGCCAGGGTGGATTTGCCATGGTCGATATGGGCGACGATGGAAAAATTACGGATATTCTTTTGATGGCTCATTGCGCGCTATTTAATGGAGGCGGCAGGATTAGCAAGCCTGTTCGTGAAGTCTTATGTTGTCATAGGCGCGGTGCCGGCACTTTGTAAACTTTACCTCTTTTAAATGACTTTAGGGTATCTATGCATCAGGTGAGGTGTCAAATGTTTCAGACATGGATGTCAGAATTTCAGGGTCTGGTGGAGCCGGCATTTGGGATGAATTCCCGATTAAATCCATTATTCCTTGCGGCCATGATTGTGATAGCATTTGGCCTCTATCTGTACCGCCGTCCTCAAGGGTCTTTTTTGGCCTGGCTGTTTCCGAAGAAAATTTACACACATTCGTCCAATATGACGGATATTAAGTTATGGGTGGTCGACCTATCTATAACCTTGACAGGGGTCATCAAGACGACGCTTCTTACCAGCGCCGTTGCTTACGGTATTTCGAATGCATTTGGCCGCTCTGAAGCTGAGACTGGGCAATATACGCCGCTCATCATTGCTGCGCTCATCTTGGTTACGAATGACTTTTGTACATATTGGGTGCACCGCGTTCATCATGAGGTGAAATGGGTTTGGCCGTTCCATGCCGTGCATCATAGTGCTGAGGTGATGACGCCAATCACAGTCTATAGAAAACATCCTATTTACACAATTCTATCAAAACTTGTCAGAGCGCCAATTTTGGGCGTTATGCAAGGTTTAGTGGTCGTTTTGTTTGTCGGGCAACCTTCTTTCACCATGATAGCGGGCGCGAATATTTTCTATGTCGTTTTCAATTTTATTGGCTCCAACTTCCGTCACTCTCATATATGGATAAGTTATGGGCGCGTATTAGAGCATATCTTCATCTCGCCTGCGCAGCACCAAATCCATCACAGCCTTGCTAGGAAACATTGGCATAAAAACTATGGTGAGGTGTTCGCGATTTGGGATTGGATGTTTGGTACACTTTATGTGACACATGGCGATGAAAATCTGGAGTTTGGCTTATCGACCGAAGATGGTCAGCGCATTGAGCAGCCCTATCCGACTTTACGAAGCAGTCTCTATCGCCCGTTATGCGAGTCTTGGAATTCTCTGCGAGAGCCGGTTGACGCGGTTGAGGCGAGACCCCCTCAATTACGCAGCGAGACTCTGTGATGCCCTCGCGTTTTTCGCATTATCTCGACCTTGTCAGGTTCGTTGCGGCCTTTGTCGTTTTGCTGTCCCATTTTGCCTATAGCCGGTTTACCGGCGAACACTATATGTTCATTCGAGATTATAATCTGGGCAGTGATGCGGTCGTATTGTTTTTCGTATTATCAGGATTTGTGATTCATTATGCGGCGCGTCACAAAGACAAGACTCTTGGAAGATTTACCTTCTCACGGTTGACGCGGCTTTATACGGTCGCCATTCCAGCACTTTTAATTACTTTGATCTGTGATTCCTTTGGGCGATCTTTGTATCCGGGGATGTATCTAAATTCGCCATATTATAATGCTCTGCCTCAATCTGTTTTTTGGGGGCGTGGCCTAACATTTTCTAATTTCTGGTTAGGGGATGCCGTCAGATTAGGCAGCAATGGGCCATTCTGGTCTCTGAGTTATGAGGCCGCCTATTATGTCCTATTTGCCATTATTATGTTCACCACGGGCTTAAAACGCTTGGCTTTGACCGGTCTGGCTTTATGCTTGTTCGGACTAAAGGTATTATTGCTGGCGCCTGCTTGGATCATGGGCGCATGGGCATATGCCTATCTACAAAATCGGCCCGATACTGAAAAAGTCTCAAGCTGGGGAACACTTGCTTGTATGATAATGCCGGTTGTAATTTACACCCTCATGCAGATCGGGGGCGTTGCGATATTCCTTAAGAATTTAACCTATGCCATGATGGGTGAGCAAAATTTTTACAGGCTCGCATTCTCGGATGAATTTCTATGGAATGGATTGATTGGGGCGCTGTTCACCATTCACCTGATAGGGGTCTATGAATGGATGAAATTACGACCCAAAACGCCCAAATTCGGTCGGGCCATACGATGGCTCGCAGGCGGCAGTTTTTCGCTATACCTTGTGCACTACCCGGTCCTGCAATTTTTAGGGGCCGGACTGCCGGAAACAGCTCATCTATGGGTTAATCACGCCATATTATTGGGTCTTACGATTGTCATATGCTATCTTTTTGCGGCGATATTTGAGAGGCCCTTGCATATGTATAGGCGCGTATTGAGGCAATTCGGAGTGAGTGTACAACACCGATGGGTGACTGCGACTCGAACTAATTCAGTCACATAGAAAGTCTTTAACGGATGGCTCATTGCGCCCTAAATTGTTCAGGGCGCAGGATATATTTACGTAAAACTCATGTAAATCACACGCTAAGCGGCATAGCTGTCGCAAGCCATTAGGCCAAGCTTAGATCGATTAGAGCGCCTGTCCGCAGGCGACGGCGCTGGCCCAGGCCCATTGGAAATTGTGGCCGCCCAGATGGCCGGTGACGTCTACGACTTCGCCGATGAAATACAGGCCGGGGACGGATTTGGTTTCCATGGTTTTGGAGGACAGCTCCGCCGTGTCCACCCCGCCTTTGGTGACTTCGGCGGTGCGAAAACCTTCACTGCCCGCTGGTTTGACGTGCCACTGATTGACCATCAGCGCCAGACTGGCCAGCGCGCTGTCCGGCATATCGGCCAGGCGCGTTTGTTTGACATATCCGGCGATATAGTCCGCCAGACGCTGCGGGAGATATTGCGAGAGCCAGACAGCGGGGGATTTGCGCGGGGTCTCTATGCGGGCGGTTTTTAGCACCGACAGCAAATCCGTCTGCGGGGCCAGGTTCAGCGTGATTGCATCCCCCGGCGACCAATAGGAACTGATCTGCAAAATCGCCGGGCCTGAAAGACCGCGATGGGTAAACAGCAAGGCTTCGTCAAAGACAGCGCCCGGATGGCTGACGCGGCTATCCACACTGACGCCGGAGAGGGCTTTGATGGGAGCCTTTAGGCCATCGGTAAAGGTCAGCGGGACGAGGGCAGGGACGGGCTCGATGACATTTAATCCAAATTGCTCCGCGATTTGATAGCCGAAACGACTGGCCCCCATTTTCGGAATGCTGGGCCCGCCACAGGCCATGACGACTTTGTCTGCCGTCAGGGTTTGATGTTCTGTTGTTACCACAAAGTCGCGGTCTTTTTTTTCAACGCCCAATATCTCTGTGGAGAGGCGAATCTCGTTCCCGGCCCGTTCACACTCCGCCAGCAGCATATCTATGATCTGCTGGCTTTTGCCATCACAGAAAAGCTGCCCTTTGGTCTTTTCATGATAGGCAATGCCGTGTCGCTCAACCAGCGCGATAAAATCATGTTGCGTATATCGCGACAGGGAGGATTTACAAAAATGCGGGTTTTCGGAAATGAAGTTATCCGGCCCGCAATAGAGATTGGTAAAATTGCACCGCCCGCCGCCGCTGATCCGGATTTTTTCGCCCGGCTTATCGGCGTGATCGACAATCAAAACAGAGCGCCCCTTGGCCTGCGCGCCGCACATCATGCCGGCCGCCCCGGCGCCAATAATGATAATGTCAAAATCTGTGGTCATAAATTTGCGGGTCAAATACCGCCTGAGCGTTAATTAAAAAATTACATTATGCAATCATCTAGTTATATGGGCGCAGGCATGAATGCTGCGGAGGCTGTTATGGAACAACGACAATGGCAGGACACGCTGACCTTGCTGGCGATGATGATTTTCGCCGATGAGAAAGTCTATCCCGAAGAAGTCGATACGTTTAAAAAGGCGGCGCTGGAACTACGTGACATTGTGACGCCCAATTTGATGCTGACAAACCATATGCTGTCCGAATGGTTCAAGCTGCATAAGGATGAGATTGTCGAAAGCCTGAAGCCTTGGAATTATGATGCGTCTCTGGCAAAATTGATGGAGCGCATGAATGAGATTCCCAATAAGAAAGACATCATTGTGGCTCTGATGAAAATCGCGATCGCGGATGGGCAGCGTCACGTACTCGAAGACCGGATACTCGTGGTCGCCTGCCGTGCCTGGGATTTGGATGTTTCCCTAGCCGGCTAATCTGACGTCAGAAGATTGTCCCAAACTATGCGCTTCGATTAATTTCGCGTCATGATAATAGCCCCAGGCTACAAGACAGGCCAGCCGGCTGGCGCGGTGCTGAAGTAACAAGGCATTGATCGTTTTTTGTTCGCGATCAAATGGGGCCCCATAGCCCATTTCGGCGATGACGGCTGAGAGTGTGGATTGTGTTTCGGCTTCACTTGGAGGCGTTAAATCCTGAGGTAAGCCCTCCAGCCAGTCTTTCACAATGCCCACAATCATTTGACGTCTCCAGCCTTGTTTATTGCGTTGAAACCCTGACATGCCAATCACATCATGATTTCCAACTTATGAACTGTATACAAGCGCGTAGCTGAATATATACTTGAAATTTCAACTAAATATCATGAATTCCGATTCATCATAAACAAAGGTTAAACCCGAATCTGCGGTCAAAAAAAAGCCCGCCAAAAGGCGGGCCGAGTTAATAAAGGGAAGAACAAGAGAGGGGTAACGCTTGTTCCATTTTCATTTATAACAGGGTGGTTGAATAAGCTTTGAACCAAAGCCATTTATTCGTAAACGCAAATTAACCAATCTCCATCCGGTTTTACGCCAAGCATTTAGGTCATTATTCTTGCGCGGATGGGGCAGGGCGCGATAAGGGCAGTCCATGAATTTTTCCAATTTTAATTTGGCCCGATATTTTACCGGCGTTTTTGCCGTGATCGGGACATGGCCCAATTGGGAACGATATTTTGATCTGACCCGGAATGGATTAAAGGCCAGTTTCGCCGCGCTGGCCCTAGCTCTGCCACCACTTTACTTGATAGCTTATGTTGTGGGGCAGGAGCGGGCCCGTTTATTGGACACAGATTTCGTAGCCCCGTCTCTTATCCCCTTTCTGGCGATTGCCGTCATTTTCATGCTCAGCTTTTCTATGATCGCCCTGATCATCACCATGGTGTTTGATAAGCCTGACCGCTTTCGTCCCTGGGTGATAACGCGGCACTGGACGGTGCTGCTGCTGTCTCTGATTGTTGCGGCGCTGTTTGGTCTCACGCAGATATCACCCTTGCCAATTGCCGCAGCCAATGGCGCGGCCTTTGCTGCCTATATGGGATTACTCGCGATAGATATCCGGCTGGCCCAAAAAGTGGTGGGCCTAAAATGGGGCGCGGCGATTTTAGTGGGCTGTGTCGTGATCGCGATTGGCCTCAGCCTGGTCGTGTTAGGGGTCGATCAAATTAATAGCTGACTTTCGTCAAATATAACCCATCCGGCGGGGCGACGGGGCCGCAGGCTGTTCGGTCTTTGGCCTCTAATGCAACCTTCATGTCCTCCTCATCCCATTTGCCCATGCCCACTTCCGCCAGACTGCCGACGATGGACCGCACTTGTTTATGGAGAAAAGACCGCGCCCTGAAATGGCAATGGACTTCCGCGCCTGCGCGCAGCACAGTGATTTCATCAATTGTCTTGATGGGCGATTTGGCCTGACATTGTGTATCTCGAAAGGTCGAAAAATCATGCTTTCCGATCAGAATTTGCGCTGCATCATGCATCGCGTCGTCGTTCAGCTTAACGGGAATACGCCAGACGCGGCCACGATCCAGAGCCAGCTTCATGCGGCGGTCCATGATGCGGTAGAGATATTGGCGCTCAGTGGCGTCAAAACGCGCATGCCAGTCATCCGGCATCAGCTCGGCAGACAGCACAGTCACAGGTTCAGAGACCATATGGAAATTCATCGCATCGCGCAGCTTGTCCACGCGTAGTTCTTTATCCAGATCCATATGCGCGACCTGCGCGAGGGCATGGACACCACTATCCGTCCGGCCGGAGCCATAAACTTCGACAGGATTATTCTTATTCAGTTTCGCCCCGGCGGCCTCCAGCACGCCCTGAACACTTGGCCCGTGATCCTGCCACTGCCAGCCCTGATAAGGTGCGCCGTCATATTCGATGGTCAGTTTGTAACGGGGCATCAGAGATAAGCCTTGGGAAAGGTTAGCGTGCCGGATTTGGGCGCGTCATCTGTCAGCGACAAGCCCATAAAAGCGGGGCGGTGCCAAGGCGAGACAAATTGCGCCCCAAGTTCTGATGAGAAGCCAAAGCGCGGATAATAGCTGACATGGCCCAGCAGAAAGCAGATTAGATATTTTTGTCTGTCAATTTCCGACAGCCCATGCTCTATCAAAGCGCTGCCGATTCCGGATTTTTGGTGATCAGGACTGACGCAGACCGGGCCAAGCCCTATGGTGATATCTTGGCCATCCAGCCCAATCGTATAAAAGAGTAAATGCCCGACAATCTTTTCATCCATTATCGCAAGCCAGGATGAAACAACCTGATCTTCATCCCGTAGCTCGGCTATGATCCGGCTTTGCGTGGTTTCGCCAAAAGCCCGGTCATTTAAATCAGCGATGGCGGGGATATCCTCAGGCGTCTCATGGCGAATAATCATGGTAACAGATCGCCGATATTTATAGTCACCCCGCGCAGGAAATCCTCCGCGCTCATCTTGCCTTTCCCGGCGGGCTGCACCTCGGTTAGGCGGAGCGCGCCTTCACCGCAGGCAATTAAAAGATGATCATCCAGCACTTCGCCGGCTTGGCCTTGACCTTCTTCAGGGCGCGCCAAGTGAACTTTCACGCGCTTGCCTGCGATTTCGCACCACGCGCCCGGAAAGGGGGAGAGACCGCGAATATGCCAGTCAAGCTCCCGTGCGGGCCGGGACCAGTCAATGCGCGCTTCAGCTTTGTCGATCTTATGCGCGTAAATCGGCTCGCCTTCTTGTGGGGTGGGCTTCAACCCGCCGCGCTCCAGGGCCGCCAGACAGCGCGGCCACATGCCGGCCCCGATACGTGAAAGCCGGTCAAACAGGCTCGCTGCCGTATCCGTATTTCGAATATCAACGGTTTCCGACAATAATATATCGCCCGTATCCAGACCCTTTTCCATTTGCTGAATTTGCACGCCGGTCTGCTGATCGCCCGCCATGATCGCCCGCTGCACGGGCGCAGCCCCGCGCCAGCGCGGCAAGAGCGATGCGTGTAAATTCAAGCACCCATAGCTCGGGGCTTCCAGAGCCCGTTGCGGCAGGATTTGACCATAGGCCACAACGCAGGCGACATCCGCGTTCAAATCTTCGAGCCCGTCAATGACTTTGGATTTGCGAAAGCTCTCGGGCGTGTGAACATCCAGTCCCATAATTTCAGCAAATTGGTGAACAGGTGATTTGGTCAGTTTCTGCCCGCGCCCGGATTTACGCGGCGGCTGTGTGTAGACCCGCACAACATTATATCCGTTCGCCAGTAATTCTGCGAGACTTGGCACCGCAAATTCCGGCGTGCCCATAAAGACGACATTCATTAACCCGTAGCTTTCAGCTTCTCGGCTTTGACGACTTTTTTGACGGCGCGGTCACGTTTCAGGCGGGAGAGGTGGTCAATAAAGACGACGCCTTTTAAGTGATCCATTTCATGCTGAATGCACACCGCATAGAGCCCTTCGGCCCATTCGGTCACGCGCTCACCTTGATAATCCAGATAGGTGATCTTGCAGCGTTTGGGGCGGTCGACTGTGTCAAATACGTCCGGGATAGACAGGCAGCCCTCTTCATAGGGGACAAATTCCTCATCCACTTCCAGAATTTCAGGATTGACGAAATAACGCGGCGCAGCCTCTTCGCCGTCCCGGGCCAGATCCATAACAATGACATTGATGGGCTCGCCGATTTGCACGGCGGCCAAGCCAATGCCCGGCGCGTCATACATGGTTTCCAGCATATCATCCATCAGCGCGCGGATGTCATCTGTCACAGCCTCCACAGGCTTGGACACCTGTTTCAGGATCGGATTGGGAACCGTTAATATAGGTCGTATAGCCATGGCCCTCAGATAGGCGCGGGGGGGAGAGCGGTCAAGGGCGGGGGCCGGGTGAAATAGACGTAAAAAAGGATGGAATTTTAAAATTGATATGCTTATAGAGCGGCCTTCCAGACACTTCAGAGGTGAAGTGGCCGAGTGGTTTAAGGCGCACTGCCCGCGCCGCACAGCGGCGCAAGCTTTTAAAATGAAGCGGGCGCCTTGCTAAATACATCGGGAAGTTGGAAATGACATAGACACTTCAGAGGTGAGGTGGCCGAGTGGTTTAAGGCGCACGCTTGGAAAGCGTGTTTAGG
>JAHDHS010000063.1 GCA_020631215.1 Hellea sp.
TGGAAGAAACAGCGGCGCAGAAACGCGTCCGGCAGGTCTTTTTCATTATTGGATGTGATGATAATGACCGGACGCTGTTTGGCCGTGATAGTCTCACCAGTCTCATAAACGGCAAAGCTCATCTTATCGAGCTCATGCAGCAAATCGTTCGGGAATTCGATATCAGCTTTATCAATCTCATCGATCAGTAGGATCGGGCGGACATAGCTTTCGAAGGCTTCCCATAATTTGCCTTTATTGATGTAATTGGAAATGTCGTGAACCTTGTCTTCGCCGAGCTGACTGTCCCGCAAGCGCGCGACTGCGTCATATTCATACAGACCCTGCTGCGCTTTGGTCGTCGATTTGATGTTCCATTCCAGCAGCGGCGCCCCCAGCCCCTTGGCGATTTCATGGGCCAACACGGTTTTACCTGTCCCGGGTTCACCTTTGATCAGCAAGGGCCGCTCCAGCGTAATGGCGGCATTGACGGCCATTTTCAAATCTTCGGTCGCGACATAATTATCCGTGCCGGTGAATCTCTCAGAGGTTTTCATGTGTAAATCCGTTCTAAATCAGCCGTTCTTCTACAGAGCATGAAATTTTTATCAAGATATGCGCAAATCTATTGCCCGAAAATCCACAAAGTTATATGAGGCCGCCAAATTGGCATGAAAGCTGCGTAGATTCGCAAATAACAGTTAAATGCGGGGAGTTGAAATGAGCAAGACAGCCAAAGGAAAGTCCGCCGAAAAAGCCGCGCCTAAGAAGGCCGCGAAAAAGCCTGTCACAATCTCTAAAAACTATAAGCCGACGGAATATGAGAAATTCATGAATCCGAAGCAGAAAGAATATTTCCGTCAGAAGCTGCTGGCCTGGAAAGCTGAAATCATAGAGCAAACACGGGAAACGGTTGAATATCTGAAAGAAGATAATGTCTCCCATCCTGATCCGGCGGATATGGCCGCGGCCAATGCGGATCGCCAATTGGAGCTTCGCACGAAAGACCGCCTGCGCAAGCTGGTCAATAAAATTGATAAGGCCCTGCAAAGAATCGAAGACGGGACTTACGGCTATTGCGAAGAAACCGGTGACCCGATCCGGGTCAAACGCCTGGATGCCCGCCCCATTGCGACATTATCGATTGAAGCCCAAGAAATGCATGAGCGCGGCGAACGCTTAAAAGCGGGATAATCGCTCACAAGCTTATATGACCGGCAGTCTTCAAGATGACTCCATTCTTTACTCTGGCGTGACCTCCGCCAAGGCGTAAGATTTCTCTGACGCCGCCAGCCTCATGGCTGGCTTTCCGTTTCAGCAGCCCGAGTTATGATTAATAAGGATTAAAATTCCGGCCTAAATTGGCGCCTATGCTTGCCTATATGGTGACTTATGCGGGCACTGCATCTTTTTTCAAAAAATATTATCAAATTGAATCAATGACTTAAGAGCCAAATTAACGAATTTGGAAAGCATCGTAAAGAGTCTCCTAACGCCGGTTTTGCGGCTTGTTTACCAATGCGCGTTACACATCGACCCATAACAAAAACAAAAACAAAACGTGTAACCCCTAGAGTGAATAAAGGATGCTCAAAATGAAAACGTTATCTTCTTTGATCGGCGCTGCCGTTATCACTGCTGCATTTGGCACAACTGCTTATGCCAGCTCCCCTGATGTCTATGTTGTGAACTTTCGCAACGCTAAAGACGTAAAATCACAACAATTGGACGGTCAGCTGTCTACTGCCATGGCGATTGCCGGCGTTAACGCCGAGGAAGTCATCATCGACACAACTACAGCCGCCAAGTGGGAAAAAGGGGCTCACGAAGCCTTTGACCGCGACATCGTTCCTGTCTTTAACAAATGGGTTGGTCTGCCAGGTTTCGCGGCCGTCGTTGACGCTAAAACAAAGCGTGTCATCGGATGCGTTAACAGCTCCGTTGAAGCCACAGCTATGGCGGAAGACTTGCGCAAAATGGCTGCACGCGCCGCTGGTTCAGCTTATATGAGCCGCGCCTCAATCAATAGCAGAACACAGTGCCCGGCTGCTCACAACGTTGATCCGGCTGGTCTGTAATCCCGTCTAGGGGAGGATGAGAACCCGGACGCCCCGCGCGTCCGGGTTTTTCTTTATGTGCTCACGTGAATGTGTAGCACCGCAGCTGTATTTTCAGCTGCCATTCAGAGACTAAACGGCATAGAATAGCCTTATGAAAAACGCACTTAAAACTTTCTTGGCACCCGCCGCCCTCGCCTTTGGGTTTGGCAGTTTTGCCAATGCCTATGCCCCGCCTACACCCGATGTTTATGTCGTGATGTTCCGGGCGGATTGGTGCGCGCCCTGCAAAATTGTTGAGCCGCGTCTGGCGCAAGCCCTGTCAAATCTGCGGGACCCGCGCATTGAATTTATCAATATCGACATTTCCGGCGGTCAAGGAGATTATAACGCGCATACGGTGTTTGATCGCGGTCTTGTCCCGCAATATAATATGTGGATGGGCGTCACCGGATTTGCCGCCATTATTGATGGCGACACAAAACAGACCCTAGGCTGTGTAAATATGACCTACGAAGCCAATGATATGGCGGTTCATATTCGGAATCTGCAAAATCAGGCCCGTCAAAACGCGCCCGCTTTTGATCTGACCTGTCCGGAGCCTAACAACCCGATTTAGGGTGTTAGGCTTCCAGCCCGTAAACCTCTTTGCGCGCGGCGTTTAGGCACTCATTCATTTTGTCCCGAATGGCCTGATCGGACACATCCACACCGGAAACGGTCAAATCTTTGCGCAATTTCCGGAAGACATCATCATCGCCAGCTTCTTCCATATCGGCCATGATCACTTCCAGCGCATATTTATCCGCATCTTCGCGGCCCATAAGCTCAGCCGCCCATACGCCGAGCGCTTTGTTACGCTTGGCCTCTGCCTTGAATTCCTTGGCGGCATCCATAACAAATTTGGTTTCTTGTGCGTTTTCGCGCTCATCAAAGCCTGACATAGTGGTTCCTCTTTCAAATCGGGTCTTACACGCTACCTATGTATCCATATAGGCTGGCGCAAGGTGCAAAATCCCCAAAATTTACATAAGGCGCATTGCCGTGCCCGCCCGCCTCGTCTATGAGGCCATTTTAGAGACGGGAATCAGCGTCTCTCTCAGATATGAGGGCCATATGAGCCGCCGCAAACAAATCTATGAAGGCAAAGCCAAAATCCTGTTTGAGGGACCTGAACCCGGCACGCTCGTGCAATATTTTAAGGATGACGCCACAGCGTTTAACGCCCAAAAAAAAGCCGTGCTGGATGGCAAGGGTGTCCTGAACAACCGTATTTCCGAATTTGTGATGCTGCGCCTGGCGGAAATCGGCATTCCGACCCATTTCATTAAGCGCCTGAACATGCGCGAACAATTGATCAAAAAAGTGGAAATTATCCCGCTGGAAGTCATTGTCCGTAATGTCGCCGCAGGCACGATGGCCAAACGATTGGGCATAGAAGAAGGCGAGAAGCTCCCCCGCTCTATCGTGGAGTTTTGCTTAAAACGCGATGATCTTGGCGATCCGTTGATTGCCGAAGAACATATTCACGCTTTTGGCTGGGCCACACCCGCCGAGCTGGATGAAATCATTGCGATGACCCTTCGGATTAACGACTATCTACAAGGCATGTTTGCCGGGATCGGGATCAATCTCATTGATTTCAAAATCGAGTTTGGGCGTCTGGCGACTGACACCGGACATGTCGTTGTGTTGGCCGATGAAATCAGTCCGGATAGCTGCCGCCTCTGGGATCGTGACACCAATAAAAAACTGGATAAAGACCGGTTCCGCCGTGACCTGGGCGATGTGACCGAGGCCTATACCGAAGTTGCGCAGCGACTGGGCATATTAAAAGAAACCAATAACAAAACCGCGCCCGTTTTATCGGTCGTGTCTAATGACGATTAGGAGAGACCATGAAAGCCCTCGTCTATGTCGGCCTTAAGCCCGGCGTTCTTGACCCGCAAGGCCGCGCGATCGCCCGCTCGCTCAATGATCTGGGCTTTGATGAGGTCACCGGCGCCTTCCAAGGTAAGGTGATTGAGCTGAATTTAAGCGGTGACGATAAAGATCACGCCAAAGCCCGGGTCACCGAAATGTGCGAGAAACTGCTCGCCAATACGGTGATTGAGAGCTACCGTATCGAGATCGAGGATTAGGCGGATATGAAAACCGCTGTCATTACCTTCCCGGCCTCTAACTGTAACCGTGATGCCGCTATGGCGCTTGAAAAAGTAACCGGACGTCCGGCGCAAATGATCTGGCACCGTGAAACTGAAATCCCGTCAGATATAGATTTTGTCGTCTTGCCAGGCGGTTTTTCCTATGGGGATTATTTGCGCTGCGGGGCCATTGCCTCGCGTTCCCCAATCGTCAAAGATTTGGTCGCCAAGGCTGAAAAAGGCCTGCCGATTGCCGGGTTTTGTAACGGGTTTCAGGTTTTGACTGAGAGCGGATTGCTGCCCGGCGCATTGCTCCGCAATAAGCAGCTGAATTTCGTCTGCCGTCCGCAAAAACTGACCATTGAGAACGGCAATACCCGTTATACCAGCCAATATGCCGGGCTGAAGGAAGTCATATTCCCGATTGCCCATCATGACGGGAATTACTACGCGGATGACGCGACGCTAAACCAACTGGAAAAAGAAGGCCGTGTCGTTTTCCGCTATGCAGGCAACCCCAACGGATCGGCCCGCGACATTGCAGGCATTGTCAATGAAGGCGGAAATGTCTTTGGCATGATGCCACATCCCGAACGCGCCATTGACCCCGTGCATGGCGGCACGGACGGCCTTGGCCTGTTTAAATCCATCATTGAGAGCATCTAAGATGGCAAAGAAAAAATCAGAGATCACGCCGGAAATCGTGGCCGAACATGGGCTGACGCCGGAAGAATATGAGATCATTCTCGACCGCGTGGGTCGCGAGCCGAACCTGACGGAACTCGGTATTTTCTCAGTCATGTGGTCGGAGCACTGTTCTTATAAATCCTCGCGCCGTCATCTGGGTAAGTTCCTAACCAAGGGCAAGCGCGTCATTCAGGGCCCCGGCGAGAATGCGGGCGTCATTGATATTGACGATGGCGATGCGATTATTTTCAAAATGGAATCGCATAATCACCCTTCTTATATCGAACCTTATCAAGGCGCAGCGACGGGTGTCGGCGGGATCATGCGCGATGTCTTCACGATGGGCGCGCGCCCGATCGCGCTGATGAATGCCTTACGTTTTGGCGAACCCGATCATTGGAAGACGCGGCAACTCGTCAAAGGGGTGGTCGCGGGCATTGGCGGTTATGGTAATTGTGTGGGCGTACCAACTGTGGGCGGGGAAACCAATTTCCACAAAGGCTATAATGGTAACATCCTCGTCAATGCCATGTGTGTTGGCCTCGCCGATGCGGATAATGTTTTCTATTCTGCCGCGAAAGGCGTTGGCAATCCAATCTTTTATGTCGGTTCCAAAACAGGCCGTGACGGGATACACGGCGCTACCATGGCATCAGCTGAATTTGACGATGACAGCGAAGAAAAACGCCCAACGGTTCAAGTCGGTGACCCCTTTACGGAGAAGCTGTTGATTGAGGCCTGTTTGGAACTCATGGCGACAGATGCCATCATCGCCATTCAAGATATGGGCGCAGCGGGCCTGACGTCATCTTCGATTGAAATGGCCGATAAGGGCGGCGTGGGTATTCAGCTGAATCTGGATAAAGTACCGCAGCGCGAGCCCAATATGACCGCCTATGAAATGATGCTGTCCGAGTCTCAAGAACGCATGCTGATGGTCATCAAACCCGGCAAGGAAAAGCTGGCCTATGAGATATTCGAAAAATGGGAATTGGATGTCGCGCTGATTGGAAAGACAACTGATACAGGCCGCCTTGTTTTAAAGCATAACCGCAAGAAAGTCTGCGATATCCCGATCGCGCCGCTCGCCGATGACGCGCCCAATCTCGACAGACCCTATGTCATTCCGGCAGGACAGCCCGTGCTATCCCATTCAGAAGTCTGGGAAACGCAGGATTATAATGACGCACTCGTTAGAATTATGTCCCATCCCAATATCGCATCGAAGCGCTGGATTTGGGAACAATATGACCGCCACGTGATGGCCGATACGGTCGACAGCAGCCAATCGGGCGGCGACGCTGCGATTGTGCGCATTCACGGCAAGAACAAAGCTGTCGCCATCACAACCGATTGCACACCCCGCTATTGCTATGCCGACCCCTATGAAGGCGGCAAACAATGCGTAGCCGAGACTTGGCGAAACCTGACCGCCGTCGGTGCTGATCCTATCGCGATTACTGATTGCCTGAATTTCGGCAACCCTGAGCGCCCTGACATTATGGGACAGTTTGTTGGCTGTATCGAAGGCATGAACGAAGCCTGCCGCGCTTTTGCCTACCCCGTCGTCTCCGGCAATGTCTCACTTTATAATGAGACCAATGGTGTTGCGATCCCGCCAACCCCGGCTGTGGGCGGTGTCGGTCTTATTCCGGATTTAGAGCATTTTGCGACGCTGAAGGGCGCGCAAGAGGGCGATACACTGGTTTTGATCGGAGAGACTGAAGGCTGGCTAGGGGCGTCTATTTATCTATCTGTGATCAATTCACGTGAAGAAGGCGCGCCGCCGCCTGTCGATCTGGAAGTTGAGAAACGAAATGGCGATTATGTGCGTTCCCTTATCCGCGGTCGCCGTGTCCATGCCGTGCATGACTGTTCTGATGGCGGTCTGGCTGTCACGGCTTGCGAGATGGCGTTTGGTTCTAATATAGGCATGCAGCTTAGCCGTTCAAATGATATCCCGACACATGCCTGGCTCTTCGGTGAGGATCAGGGGCGTTACCTGCTGGCCGTTGAAGAACATAGCGTTAACCCGGTTATATCAACAGCGCATAGCAAAGGCATTCCGGCGCAAGTCGTCGGCAAAGTTGGCGGTAACCGTATCATCGCTGATGGGGCTTTTGACGTGACATTAGAGGGCTTGCGCGAGAAACACGAAGCGTGGCTTCCAGCACTCATGAATAAAACGGACGCGTGATCCATGGCAATGGCAGGAGACGATATCGCGGCCATGATCAAAGAAGCCCTGCCGGATGCTCAGGTAGAAATGATTGATCTGGCAGGAGATAATAATCACTGGAAAGCGGTGATTATTAGCGCGGCCTTTGATGGCTTAAGCCGTGTAAAGCAACATCAGCTTGTCTATGCCGCACTGAAAGGCAAAATGGACGGGGCCGACGGCGAATTACACGCACTAGCTCTTGAAACCCGCGCGCCCTAGCCTATCTTAAAGGTAATCCAGCCAAGGAAAACACCATGTCCGTAAAAGATCAAATCTCTAAAACAGTCACCGAAAATGATGTTGTGATTTACATGAAAGGCACACCTGTCTTTCCGCAATGCGGCTTTTCATCAACTGTGGTTCAAGTCTTTGATTATCTGGGCGTTGACTATGCCAGCGTGAATGTTTTGGAAGACATGGATATTCGTCAGGGCATCAAGGACTTCAACAATTGGCCCACCATCCCGCAGATCTTCGTCAAAGGCGAATTTATTGGCGGATGTGATATTGTGCGGGAAATGTTCGAAAGCGGCGAACTTCGTACTTTGCTGACGGAAAAAGGCGTGGAGATGGCTGCCTAGGTCGTCTTTATGGTTAAGCTTGGCTTAATCGGCAATTAATCCCGTTGAAACCGAAATAGACTATTAATGTCTCAAATTTTGCCGTGGGGGCGAAAGGAGACAGCTATGGCGCGATTCAGTCTTTTGTTTAGCAAACGAAAAGCCGTCGGTATGGGCGGGTTTCACGCTGACTACATTGATCAAAAAATTAATCAGCAGCGCAAGCGCAAGTCGATGGGCCCGGCGCGCACAGTCTTTACGGCCATCTCACTCATAATGGGCGGGGCGATGTTTTATGTTTCACTGCATTACTTACCCGCTTTGGTACAACCGCAAAAAATTCTGGGGTTATCAGGTATAACGCTGGATGAATCTGCCGTACGTTTGCATAATCGCAATGCCCTCCAGCGTCTATTCGCGCCTTATTTGGATGCGTTTGACATGCAACGCACTTATTTGCGCTCCGGCCAAACCATTCAGGCTCAATATGTATTGCCGGAAGGCAGCCAACTGGATTTACATATTCAACAATGCCGGCGATTCTGGTTGGTCGAAATCTTTCACTGCCAGACAATTTCGCAAGATTATACTCAAGTAACCGACAGGATAGGTACGCAAGCTTTCACCTTTCAGGACAGCGGGTTTTATCATTTCCAAGATAAGGTAACTTTACCTGAAGGCGAGACGCATTACCGCGTGATTTGGAGCCGCAAATAAGCATAAAAAAACCCGGCCAATTTGCCGGGTTTTTCTTTGTCTGATTGTCCCGCTTAGCGAGAGTAGAATTCGACCACGAGGTTGGGTTCCATCATGACAGGATATGGCACCTCATCAAAACTTGGCACGCGCGTGAAAGTGGCTTTCATAGCTTTGGGGTCCAAGCTGACATAATCCGGGATTTCGCGCTCGGCGCTTTCCAGGGCTTC
This sequence comes from Hellea sp., assembly GCA_020631215.1. Taxonomy (GTDB): domain Bacteria; phylum Pseudomonadota; class Alphaproteobacteria; order Caulobacterales; family Maricaulaceae; genus Litorimonas. The sequence continues at coordinate 8,575 of JAHDHS010000063.1, forward strand.
CAGAACCAGAGCCATCGTACGCGACTTCTCGCGCACTTCGATCACGTCACCTTCATTGCAACGATAAGACGGGATATTGACCTTCTTGCCATTGACCAAAACATGGCCGTGATTGACGAATTGACGCGCAGCGAAAACAGTCGGGACGAACTTAGAACGATAAACAATCGCGTCCAGACGGCGCTCCAGCAGACCGATCAGATTCTCGGAGGCATCGCCTTTCATCCGCGTTGCCTGATCATAGGTGCGGCGGAATTGTTTCTCTGTGATATTGCCGTAATAACCCTTGAGTTTTTGTTTCGCCATTAACTGCGTACCAAAGTCAGACATCTTACCGCGGCGGTTTTGGCCGTGCTGACCCGGGCCGTATGACCGTTTGTTGACCGGTGACTTTGGACGGCCCCAGATATTTTCGCCCATACGGCGATCAATTTTATATTTTGTGGAAT
>JAHDHS010000064.1 GCA_020631215.1 Hellea sp.
GCGCGAGCTGATTAGAGCACGACTCTCTAGTTCGGCCGCTGGTAGAAGACGCCGCTGCGAAGCTTATGCCTTCGTAAAATATTTTCCCCCTTTTGGTGTTCCATCGGGGGCACGAGCTTCGCGGGCCGCCCCGCTTATCGCTTCAAGGCTGAGCGCCAGATCGCCAGCGGGAGAAATCGCATGTCTGTCACTTATTATTTGTCATCCCGCACGCAGCGGCTTGCCGCGAAGATGCGGGACCTCTTAACCCACAAACAGTCAAGAGGTCCCGGATCGCGCCGCTCCGCGGCTTGTCCGGGATGACAATGGTAGAGGAAATCAAAGCCCACTCCCCCTCCCGACTACCCACAGGGTCACACTTATGGGTGGTCAGGAGGGGGAGTGGGCTGGTGCCGAGATATAAATCCCCGCCGGGGATTTATTTGAAACATAGATCGCCGGCAGGAGATAAAACTCGGGCCGGTATCTGCCGCGAGGTGAGATGTTTGCCCAGACGGGCATTATCCACCTTACTCGCCGCGGGTTGCCTTGTAGGCTTCCAAGGCGCGTTCGCGGGCGTGTTTATGGTCGACGATCGGTTTGGGATAGGTTTGGCCCAGCTTGACATCCGCCTCTTTCAAAACAAGCTCAGGAGCCTCCCATGGACGGTGGATGAATTTATTGGGCAGATGTTTCAGTTCCGGGACATATTTACGAACATAATCGCCATTGGGATCAAATTTTTCGCCTTGGGTGAAGGGATTGAAAATCCGGAAATAGGGGGCGGCATCCGCGCCGCTGCCCGCGACCCATTGCCAGCTCGCCGCATTGGAAGCCGGGTCGGCCTCCAGTAATGTGTCCCAATACCAGTCCTCCCCTGCCCGCCAATCCAGCAGCAAATGCTTGATCAGAAAACTGGCGCAAACCATCCGTACGCGATTATGCTGCCAGCCCGTCTGCCATAGCTCGCGCATGCCGGCATCCACAAAAGGGTAACCCGTCAGACCATGTTGCCAGCGTTCCAGCGCCTGTTCATCCACATCCCAGGGAAAGGCGTCAAAATCCTTCTTGTAATTCTCTGTCGCCAAATCAGGGTTATGAAAAAGAAGGACATAGGAGAATTCCCGCCAGCCAATTTCCGACAGAAATTTCGTGCTGGAATAATCATTATCTTTGACGGCATGCCAGATTTGCCGCGGCGAAATTTGGCCATGCGCCAGATAGGGCGAGAGGCGGGATGTGCCATTTTCTTTATCCGGGCGGTTGCGGTCCTCGGCGTAATCTTCAATCGGGCCATCCAGAAAATCGGCCAGCCGCTCATGCGCGCCCGCTTCGGACGCCTGCCAATCCGTCATGACCATATCCGTCCAAGCTTGGCCATTGACCTTGCCATTGGTTTTCAAATCCAACTGATCGGATTGCAACTGACCATTATAGCCATTGAGCGTTTCGGGAGTTGGCAGAGGCTCGGACAAATTCAGATGATCTTTGGCCGCCCGCCAATAAGGCGTGAAGACCTTGTAATAGCCGCCCGTCTTGGTTTCGACCTCCCAAGGCTCAGAGAGCAGATTGGCATTGAAACTCTCTGCGGTCAGGCCGCGAGATTTCAAATCAGATTTAATCGCCTCGTCAATATCGCGCCCATCCTTGGCATAACGGCGGTTCCAATAGACCGTATCGACCCCGGCTTCTTTGATTACGTCAGCCAATATATCAGCGGCCTTGCCTTGCCTTATAACCAGCTGCGCCCCGACGGATTTCAGAGAGCTCGCCAAATCTTCCAGCGCATAGTGAAGCCAGAGATTACGCGCCGCGCCCATATCGCGCTCACGGTTGGTCTCATAAATATACAGCGGAACGACTGGCCGTCCGCTTTGGGCCGCTTTGTGCAAGGCCGGATTATCCGCCATACGCAAATCACGGCGAAACCAAACTATAATCGGAGCGTCAGACATGCCTCTATCATACGCGCTGGCGCGGAAATGTATCGGGTTATTTTAAATAAGTTGCGGAAATGTCGAACATATCCGCCATGACCGCCGCCGTGGTTGGCCAGCGCCCCGCGCCTTTACCGCGAATCCTGTATTCATCGCCGTCTTCAAATTCGAACACGGCATGGGCTTCTTCGCCATCCGCTTGCGCAATAAAATTATTGGGCGAGAGATCGCGAAGTTCCAGAGTTGCTGAAAATCCGTTCACGTCCCGCCAGACTGTGGCGACACGTTTCATAACGCCTTTAGGCGGGGTTTCGGGCGCAAAACCTTCAATCGTGTCACGGTGGATATCCTCCAGCGTCAAAGTCTCGCCAAAGCCCAGTAGCGCAATCAGGCGGATCTTGGCCGCCGCATCCGCGCCGCCGACATCGGCGGTCGGGTCGGCCTCGGCAAAGCCTTTATCCTGCGCTTCTTTCAAGGCCTCTTCATAGGATTTGCCCTTATCCATTTCGCCCAACATATAATTCGTCGTCCCGTTCAGCAGGGCTTCGACCCGGGCGATCCGCCCTTTTTCTCTTAGGCACATTTCCAACACAGGCATGCCGCCCCCCGCCGCCGAGGAGAAGAGCAACTGCACGCCCTGTTTGGCTGCCAAATCGATCAGCCCCTGCCCGCCTTCGGCAATGGCCTGCTTATTGGCGGAGACGACATGCACACCCGCCTTGATCATATCCCGGGTGATTTGCAGGGCCGGATCAATCGGCCCGGACACATCGATGAAAATATCCGGCTTGGCCTCAAAGAGATCGCCGGACTCGGTTGTCAGAAGCGCGGGATCATAGCCCTGATCAATATATTTATCGACATTGCGTACCATGATCCGGACCATCTCAAAGTGATCCGGGCTGGCTTTGATCCGGCGATACACACCGCCCCCAACTATGCCGCAGCCCAGCATGGCCACACGCAGTTTCTTGATGCGAGGCGGCGATGACAGGCCTGAGGTCTCATGACCAATTCTTGTATATCTCGGCAGGCCCGGCTTGCCGATGCGGAATGATTTGTTGTTTTCCTTGGCAAAGGACAGGGCTTTGGGCGCAATCAGCGGTGCCGCTCGTTTGGCTGTTTCATCAAAAGAGATCGCTTCATATCTCTGCGGGGCCTCGCCCTGTTCTCTCGGATCATGGGCGTAGACGCCGTCGACATCCTTTAACAGGATGGCTTCAACGCCCAGCTTGTCCGCCACATAAAGCGCCGTCAGATCGGCTCCGCCCTGCCCTAACAAAACCGGCCGGTCCTTCTCGCCAATGGCCACAAAACCGGGCATCACGACAATATCGTGGTTTTTCAAATCATCACGCAATTGCCCCACATCCAGCCCTGTCAATTCCGCATCCATATAAGACCCGCGCCCTGTCAGGCCGAGATCGCGGGCCTGCCGGACAAAGGCCGGCGCGCCGATGCGCTCCAAAGCCAGCGCCAGAAGCGCGGCCGATTTGCGCTCGCCCAATTGCAGTAATTCCGGCAGGTTTTTGGCCGCGCCTTCCGGACCGATGCGGCGTGCTTCCGCGATCAGGACATCCGTCGCATCATTTTGCGCAGAGGTCACGGCAATCACATTTTGCCCCTGACGATAATGCCAGTAAATTTCATCTGCTGCGCGCGTGTAATCTTCCAGCGACTTTAAAACGCTGTGACCGAAATTCAGAACAATAATAGGTACGGGCATAAAACCTCACTTTAGCGGCATTTATCAAAGCGCCCGCAAGCGGAAAGCCAAATCGGCGCAGATTGAATGAGGCCTCTAAGCCGCAGGGACAAGACTGTCAAACCTCTGTTATAAGAATTTATGGATTATCCCAAACCGACATTCAAAACCGCTTTGGCCCGGGGCCTGAAAGGCCGCTGCCCCAATTGCGGGCAGGCGAAGCTGCTGCGCGATTATTTAAAACCTGTCGATCAATGTCCGGAATGCGGCGTACGCTGGGAACATATCCGTGCGGATCTTGGGCCTGCCTGGGCCTCCATGACGATTGCGGCGCATTTTATTGTGCCGTTCTATCATTTCGTGCTGTTCCGCAGTGAGCTGCCAAATTGGCAGCAATTGACAATATTATGCCTGCTGGCGACGGCTATATGTTTGGCTGTCTTGCCGCGCATGAAAGGCCTGTTCATGGCCATTGTTTGGGCCAAGGAAACCTCGGATTCCTAAATTGCTTGACGACTTGGCTGATAACGCTCATACCCGAAACACTCATCAAGACCAGCTGAGGGACAGGCCCTTAGACGCTGGGGCAACCATCGTAATTTGCTCAAGCAATTTACGTCAGGTGCCAAATCCTGCGGAGACGTTTCCGGAAGATGAGATAGGCGATGATCGCCCGTCCCCCTTCCTGTTATCTGCGTGATTAGGCCCATTATCAGGAGTGGCATATGCCGCGCGACATAGAAGTTCAAAGAGGCGATATCGCCCTGGAGCGTAATTGCCAATTAATTGGCGACGTTGTGATGGGTCGCGTATATGGAAAGGAAGATTCGCCTGTCATTGTCGTGTTGGGCGGGATTTCGGCTGACCGGTTTGTGGCGGATGGCGGGAAGCTGAACCGGGGATGGTGGTCGCGGCTGGTGCGGCCCGGCGGCGCGATAGATTTGCAGAAATTCCAGATTATAGGGTTGGATTTTGCGCCAAATCTCGGCGGTAAATTTTGCCCCGACACAATCACGACTTTTGACCAAGCCGAGCGCTTAAAAGTGTTGATAGACCATCTGGGCATTGACCAAATCGCCGCCATTATCGGATCGTCCTATGGCGGAATGATGGCGCTGGCGTTTGCGCAGAGATATCCGGAGGCCGTCCAAAATCTTTGTATTATTGGCGCAGCCCATAAGCCCTATCCCATTGGCGTTGCCTGGCGCGGGATACAGCGGCGCATTGTCCGGCTGGGGCTGGAGGCGGGGCAGCCCGAACAAGGCTTGAAGCTCGCCCGGGAGCTGGCCATGACAACCTACCGGACGCCGGAGGAATTTGCCGACCGCTTTGCACTTCATGAAACCGCTAAGTCCCCGTCACAATTTGATATTTGTGATTATCTCGGCAGCCGCGGAGATGTGTTCGCCGAGAATATGGATGCGCGCCGTTTTCTCGCACTGTCAGAATCCATCGATCTGCACCGCGTTGAGCCCGAGGCCATCACTGCGCAAACCCTGCTGATGTCCGCGATTTCAGATCAACTCGCCCCCCTGCCCGATATGCAGGAATTGCGCGATCGCCTAAAAGGCCCGTCCGAGCTCTACACCTTTACCTCGCTTTACGGCCATGATGCCTTCCTAAAAGAGTATGATGCCATGGCCCCGCGGATCGCAGCGTTTTGTGAGGCTTTGCTATGACTGATAAACGCACAAAACTCGTTCAGGCCGACATCGGACAGGATAAAGCCTATGGCGCGGTGACGCCGCCGCTATATTTATCCTCGACTTATCGTTTCCAAGGCTTTGAAACTGAAGGCGAGTATGATTATGGACGCGGCGGCAATCCGAACCGGGATGCACTGGCCAAAGCCATTGCCGAATTAGAGGGCGGGGCGGGCGCAACCATTACTGCGTCGGGCATGGCGGCCATCGACTTGCTGACCAATCTGCTGCAAAGCGATGACCTGATCATAGCGCCGCATGATTGTTACGGGGGGACGCATAGGCTTTTAACCCACCGCCAGAAACAGGGCCGTTTTCATGTGGAATTCGTCGACCAGAATGATCCGGACGCCCTGAAAACCGCTTTGGCAAAAAATCCTAAATTAGTGCTGATAGAGACGCCCTCCAACCCGCTGATGAGATTGGTGGATATAAAAGCCATAAGCGCCGCTGCCAAAGGGGTTAGCGCACTCATTGCCGTGGATAATACCTTCCTGTCGCCGGCGCGGCAGCTGCCGCTTTCGCTTGGCGCGGACTTTGTCATCCACTCAACCACAAAATATCTGAACGGTCATAGTGATGTGGTGGGCGGATGTATCGTGTCTAAAAGCGCGGAAACAGCCGAGGAAATCGCCTGGTGGGCTAATTGTACGGGCGTGACCGGCTCGCCCTTTGACAGCTATCAGACTTTGCGGGGATTACGCACATTATTTGCCCGCATGGACGCGGCGGAGTCCAGCGCCATGGCCATTGCTAAGTGGCTGAAAAAGCAAAAGAAAGTCAGCCATGTCTATTATCCCGGCCTTCGATCCGACCCGGGGCATAAGCTGATGAAACAACAACAATCCGGCCCCGGTGCCATGATTTCGTTTGAATTGGCAGGCGGACAAGAGGCCGTCAAAGCCGTGCTTGAAAATATTGAATTATTTCAATTAGCTGAGAGCCTTGGCGGGGTGGAATCCCTGATCTGTCATCCCGCCAGTATGACCCATCGGGGCATGGAGGAAAGCGCGAGAGAAATTGCGGGGATTAAAGATAATCTTTTGCGCCTGTCGGTCGGTATTGAAGCGCAGGACGATTTGATCGCCGCTTTGAAGCATATTTTTGCGTTGATATAGGATACTGCGCAAGATTGCCCCAATATCACTGTCAAAAAAATGCTGTGGCGCGGTAATTTTTCCCTTGAGCGACCTAAAAAGAGTCGATAAGGGATGGCCTGAATTAGAGGAAGTTATGCATTCTTACCGCAAAGAAGAGCCCAAAGTAAAAGTCGCAGCGAAAACTGCGAATGTTTCGCTTGTGCCGCTTATTCTTGTGTCTGTGGTGATTCTACTCGTGTGGAGCACGCTTAGCGGGATATAGGATAAGTAAAAGCCTAGAAAAGCCCGCTCCGAAATGAGCGGGTTTTTTTATGGCATGGAGACAGGAAAAACGCTCAAAAACGGCAATTTTCGATGCATTTATGGTTAACAAAAATATTATGAGACACAAAATAGACAGAAAGACCCCACGCGATGACTAAACGTAGTGATGCCATTGTCAAAGGCCCCTCCCGCGCCGCCGCGCGGGCGATGCTGCGTGCCTCCGGCATGGATGACGAAAATTTCGAAGGCCCGATCATTGCCGTGTTCAACACATGGACGAATATGGGTCCCTGCAATATGGATCTGGACAAGCTGGCCGTGCCGGTACGCGCGGGCATTCGGGCGGCGGGCGGAACACCGGTCGATTTCAATTCCATCGCCGTATCGGACGGGATCACCATGGGCAGTGAAGGCATGCGGGCGAGCCTGATGTCCCGCGAAGTCATTACCGACTCCATCGAACTGGCCGTCAAAGGACACTCTCTGGATGGTGTCATTATTTTAGTGGGTTGTGATAAAACCATCCCGGCGGCAGGCATGGCGCTGGCCCGCATGAATGTGCCGGGCGTTGTGCTTTATGGCGGGTCGATCATGCCGGGTCATCACAAAGGCAAAGACTTATCTGTCCAGGACGTCTTCGAAGCCGTCGGGGCCTGCGCGGCGGGTATTATTGATGACGCGGAGTTAAAAGAAATCGAGAAAGCCGCCTGCCCCGGCGCGGGGGCCTGCGGGGGGCAGTTCACGGCCAATTCTATGGCCATGGCGATGACCTTCCTTGGGCTGTCGCCTATGGGCGCGAATGACATTCCCGCCGTCGACGAATCTAAAAACAAAGCCGCCTTTATGGCGGGCGAGTTGGTGGTCGATTGCGTCAAGCAAAATAGAACGCCAAGAGAGCTGGTGACCAAAACATCGCTGATGAATGCTGCGATTGCGCTCTCCGCCACCGCCGCCTCAACCAATGCGATCCTGCATTTACTGGCCATAGCGAGTGAGGCAGGCGTCACAGATTTTGACATTGATGCCTTTGACGAAATTTCCCGCACGACGCCGGTGATCGGCGATCTGAAACCCGGCGGGCAATATATGGCCTTTGACCTTCATGAGGCGGGCGGCTCGGCTTTGATCGGGCAGCGCCTGATGGATGACGGCCGTATTGATGACGCCCCGACAGTGACCGGCCGCAGCCTGTTTGACGAAATTATGGACGGTAAAGAAAAAGCCGGACAGGATGTCGTCCGGCAATTTAATGACCCGGTCAAATCGCGCGGGGGTTACGGCATTCTTTACGGCGATCTGGCCCCCGAAGGCTGCGTCGTCAAACTGGCCGGGCATGGCGCGCTGTTCTTCGAAGGCAAAGCGCGTGTGTTTGAGTCCGAAGAAGCCTGTTTCGAGGTCGTTGAAAATAACGGCATTGAAAAAGGCGATGTGATCATCATCCGCAATGAAGGCCCGGCGGGCGGGCCGGGCATGCGCGAAATGCTGGGCGTGACCGCGGCGCTGGTCGGGCAGGATTTGGCCGATCATGTTGCGCTGATCACCGATGGGCGTTTTTCCGGCGCGAGCTATGGTTTCGTGATCGGCCATGTCGCCCCCGAAGCCGCCCATGGCGGGCCGATCGCCTTTGTGCAGGACGGCGATAAAATCACCATCGATGTCGAGGCCCGTACGATCAATGTCGAGGCCGATCTAAAGGCGCGCGCCAAAAACTGGACACCGCCCAAGCCCAAATACCCCAATGGCGCTTACGCGAAGTTTGCCAAATTAGTCGGCTCCGCGTCGAAAGGCGCAGTTACGAGCTTCCCATTTGGAGATGTGTCGTGACGATCACTTACACAAACGTTCTCCTTCTCCCCGAGGGAGAGGGAAAGACCCCTTTATTTTTCAGTTTCAAACTAACAGGACCCAATCATGTCACTTGATATTTACTACGATAAAGACTGCGATCTGAAGATTATTCAGAAA